>CANIUQ010000001.1 GCA_947470855.1 Opitutia bacterium
ACGATGCGACTAGGCTGTGGAAGTGCACCTCGTTGCTGACGAGGACCTCCAGGGGCTTGCTCATCAAAGACAATATTCCCTGCACCCGTTTGTTGTGCAATCCACAAAGCCAAATCTGATTTTTTAACAGGAGAACCATCGCACACATTATAAATACGTGCCCCCATTGGTCCGTGAGTAATAGAGGATAACAAAGCACGTGCCGCATCTTCTTGGTGAAGATAATTAATAAAATGATTGGTGCGTCCACCCATGCGCAATTCCCCACGTTTAATTTGATCAACTAAGTAGTGGCGACCAGGTCCATAGAGTCCACCAAGTCGCAAAACTCGACGAACGGGAATAGACGAAGAGAGAACGGATTGCTCACCGGCACAAAGAGCATCGGCGTTTTGCGTTCCTCCCACAGGTGAATTTTCATCGACGCGTGATCCATCGTCTTGACGGTAAACTCCCGTGGAGCTGGTGAAAACAAAATGCTGCGCTCCGATTTTTTCCGCCCAAGCACAGGCTCGCTTTACTCCGCTGTCATAAGCCAAGCGGTAGGATTCACTTCCCCCGCCTCCCGTGCTCGCACAATAAATCACGGATGTAAAATCTTGGGGCAACTTCTGCCAATCATCGCGATGAATATCGAAAACGAGAGCAGTAACCCCTTGAGACTCTAATCGCTCACGCGAAACCTCCGAGCGGACAATACCACAAACCACGTATCCCTGAGCTTGGGCCAATCGAGCAAAAGCCGTTCCGATATAACCGCAGCCCAAAATGATTATTTTACCAGGCTGACTCACTTCGGTAAAAAACTGGCCATCCATTCAGCAGGAGTCAGCCCCGCATGAGTGGACAACATTTTTAATAACTCGCGGGCATCAGCCTCCGCCTGCTGATGCACTTCGGCACTGCTGACACATTGGTTGAGGCGATTAGCCAAGGCCTCGGGTTCACAGTTCTCTTGAAGATACTCAGGCCAAGCTTGCCGTTTTAATAAAATATTAGCGATACCGAGATAATCCACCTTACCCGCTATTAATCGGCGACCCAAAAGCCATGTGAGTGGATTCGCTCGATACACCACGGCACCAGGAATACCGGCTAAAGCAACCGTTAAAGACATTGTGCCCGAACTGACTAAGGCCGCACAGGCCGAGACAGGCCCGTCTTGCACAGGACGCAAATCAATACCCTTCGCTTGGGCACCATATTCTGCGCAGAGACGATAAAGCTCAGCGTGGACTGCACCGCCAGTGTGTAGAACGATTGCCCGACGCTTCGGATGAGTTTTGCGGAAAAGTGCAAAAGCCTCAATGAGTGAAGGAAAAATTTTTCGGACGGGCTTCGGGCGACTACCAGGTAACAATAAAACGGCGCCTTCAGGATCGTAGCGCAAATGAGATTCGTTACGAGAGTCTGCAAAAGGATGTCCAACGAACTGCGCTGGCAGAGATGTATCGGCATAGACTTCTGGCTCGAACGGAAAAATCGTTCCGACTGAGTTAAGCGACTGGGCCATGGCAAAACGTCGCTGAGGTTTCCAAGCCCAGAGTTGAGGACTGATATACTGAATAATACTCATTTTCCCTCCCCCAGCCACTGAGAGGCCGGCTTGTCGCATCGCTTGGGCAAAACGCAAATTGAGACCTGGATAATCAACGCAAACCACTAATTTAGGTTTCCAACATTTGGCCCAATCGGTCATGCCCCGAAAAAGTTTCCGATAAAACGGGTAAGCCGATAAAACTTCCACAATGCCCACCGCAGAAAAAGTGGTCATATCAAAAAGCAACTGAGCTCCCGCTGCCTTTAAACAGGGACCACCAAAAGCAGCAACCCGAAGTCGGGGATTCTTAGTCAGCAAATCAGCCACCGCTTTGGCGGCATGTTGATCGCCTGAGTGCTCTCCCGCGATTACCAAGACATCGACCTCACCCGCGAGCGGACGATCAAACTCTTTAGGAATGGCGGGGAACTGACTCATGCCCGCTTCATCCCCGCACGAATTTGTTCGGTAATTTTTAAAGCCACCTCTAAAGCCGATCGACCTAATTCACCCGATACTTTCGGGCTTTTACGCTCGCGCACACAACTGACAAAAGAACCAAGCTCGACCGCCAAAGGTTCAGCTTTTTCGATAGGAATATCTTCTTTCACAAAACCGCCCTCGACCGATAGGTCAACGCGCACGGTATGACCTTTCTGACCCATAAAATCGATGGAGAGGTAACCACCTGTTTGAAAGACTCGGATTTCACGATTCTTTTTCAATGAAACACGACTGGCACTCAAATTCGCGACACACCCATTTTTAAAAAGAATACGAGCATTAGCGATATCTTCTGTCTTGGTGACAACCGATACGCCAACCGCGTCAATGCGTTCAACGGGTGAATTCGCTAACTGCAAGACGATACCAATGTCGTGAATCATTAAATCTAGCACAACTCCCACTTCGGTTCCGCGAGGAGTAAAAGGAGCCAAACGTTCAGCGGTAATATAACGCGCATCGGTAACCGCTTTTTCTAAATAGGACATGACCGGATTGTAATGTTCGATGTGTCCCACTTGGACAATTCGCTCGGATTGACGAGCCGCAGCTAAAATCAAAGAAGCTTCTTCGAGAGTAACACAGAGAGGTTTTTCCACGAGAAGGTGGACCCCTTTCTCTAACAAAGGAATCGCAATGGCCGCATGGAAATTTGTGGGAACAACCACACTCACCGCATCACAGGCCTGAGCCATTTCATCTAAAGTCTTAAAACGTCGACAGGCATGACGAGAGCAGATTTCGGCGGCACGCTGATCATCGGGCTCATAGATGCCGGCCAATTCGGCACCTTCGAGAGTTGAATAAATGCGGGCGTGATGTTGGCCAAGAGAACCTGTCCCCGCCACCCCACAACGTATGCGCGTTGCTGTCATAGAGGAAAGATTCACCGAGATGTGCTTGGCTTCAACCCGAAAACCCGCCCGCTTTAGACTCA
This sequence comes from Opitutia bacterium, assembly GCA_947470855.1. Classification (GTDB taxonomy): domain Bacteria; phylum Verrucomicrobiota; class Verrucomicrobiia; order Opitutales; family UBA953; genus UBA953. Next base: position 2,982 of record CANIUQ010000001.1, read on the forward strand.
AAAGCGACTTGGTTCTTATTTAGGGTCACTTTAACCAATGACCCATCCAAGATTTTACCCGCTAAGATTTCTTTGGCTAGCGGTGTTTCAATCTCCCGTTGGATAAATCGACGAAGCGGACGAGCCCCATAAACAGGATCGAGTCCACGATCGGCCAACCAACCATACACTTTTTTATCTAACTCAAGACGAATACGCTTGGAGGCGAGACGAGCATTAAGGGCTTGGATAAGTAGACCAGCAATCGCTTCTACTTCCTCTAGGCCTAAAGCTCGGAAGAGAACGACTTCATCAATGCGATTCAGAAATTCCGGACGGAAGTGCTGACGGAGATCGGTCATGACGGATTCACGAACGCTTTCACTCATCTCACCCAGACCAGCGGCATGAGCAATATGGCGACTTCCAATATTAGAAGTCATAATGAAAATAGCATTACGACAGTCCACCGTCCGACCCTGTGAATCGGTTAAGCGCCCGTCATCGAGAACTTGCAAGAGGATGTTAAAAACATCGGGATGTGCCTTTTCGACTTCATCCAACAAGACAACGCTGTAGGGGTGACGTCGCAAAGCCTCGGTAAGTTGACCTCCTTCCTCGTGACCGATGTAGCCAGGAGGAGCTCCTACTAAACGCGAGACGGCATGCTTTTCCATATACTCCGACATATCGATACGAATCATTGATTTCTCGTTATCGAAAAGTTCTAAAGCTAAAGCTTTAGCCAGTTCAGTCTTACCCACTCCGGTTGGTCCAAGGAATAGAAAAGAGCCAACGGGACGGCGAGGATCCTGTACCCCCGCTCGCGAACGCTGCACGGCTTCGGCCACCGCTTGGACCGCTTCGTTTTGGCCAACCACTCGTGCTTCTAAATGTTGCGTCAGTTGTAAAAGTTTTTCCCGCTCACTGGAAAGCAAACGAGTTACTGGAACGCCCGTCCAACGTGAAACCACTTCGGCGATTTCTTCGGGCGACACCGTCTCACGGAAAAGACTCGTGGCAGCTTGGGCCGTCTTTTCTAAGGTCGATAAATCTTTTTCTAATTGAGGAATACGACCATGTCGCAAGGCCGCCATGGCGTTAAGGTCGTTCTTTCGCTCAGCGACTTCCATCTCTCGACGAGCGGCATCGAGTTGCTCGCGAGCTTGGCGAACTTTCGTAACCAGTGCTTTATCCGTCTCCCAACGAGTACGAACCACACGTTGCGATTCACGAGCCTCGGCTAATTCTTTACGCAAAATTTCTAAACGAGCTTTCGAGGCTTCATCTTTTTCATTTTTCAGAGCCGATTCTTCGACTTCTAATTGAAGAACACGTCGATTGAGAACGTCTAACTCGGAAGGGACACTGTCGATTTCCGTGCGAATTTGAGCACAAGCTTCATCCACTAAATCAATAGCCTTATCGGGAAGGAATCGAGCGGTGATATAGCGATCCGAGAGCACGGCCGCTTCCACTAAAGCAGCGTCTTCAATGCGTACACCGTGGTGCACTTCAAAACGCTCGCGCAAACCACGAAGAATCGAAATGGTATCCGTCACACTCGGTGGGTCAACCAACACCTGTTGGAAGCGTCGTTCCAAGGCAGCATCTTTTTCCACATGTTGACGGAACTCATCCAGAGTCGTTGCTCCGATACAGTGTAATTCACCACGTGCGAGCATGGGCTTTAAAAGATTAGAGGCATCCATCGCTCCATCCGCTTTACCAGCCCCCACCAAGGTATGCATTTCATCAATAAAAAGGAGAATATTTCCTTCCGCAGATTTCACTTCCGCTAAAACCGCTTTGAGACGCTCTTCAAACTCACCACGATATTTAGCACCAGCCAACAAGGCACCCATATCGAGAGAATAAATGACTTTATCACGGAGTCCTTCAGGGACATCGCCATTGACGATGCGTTGAGCCAATCCTTCGACCACAGCCGTTTTACCAACTCCTGGCTCGCCGATGAGCACGGGGTTATTCTTGGTTCGTCTGGACAAAATACGGATGACTCGACGAATCTCCTCGTCGCGTCCAATCACGGGATCCATTTTACCGGTGCGAGCACGAGCAGTTAAATCCATTCCATACTTCGACAGGGCTTCGTAGGTTGATTCAGGGTTAGCCGTGGTTACGCGTTGCGACCCACGAACGGATTTTAAGGCCGCCATAATTTGCGATCGCCCAAAACCGATACTAGCAAAAGCCGCTTTTAGGGATGGGCTTTCGGAAAGCGCCAGAAGCACGTGTTCGGCTGAGACATAGTCGTCTTTCATCAGCGAAGCTTCCTCTTTCGCCTGTAACAAAACTTGGTGTGATTCAGCCGAGAGTCCCGGTGAATCGGTGACTTGAGCCAAGCGAGGCTGGCGGGAAAAAAGTTTAACGACAGCAGAGACTAAAACTTTTTCATCCTTACCCGCACGACGAAGGAGTGAAGGAATAACCCCACCCTCTTGATGCATCAGCGCATAGAGAATATGGGCGGGCTCAATCTGTCCATGGTGTCGCTGAATTGCTTCACTATGTGAAAGTTGCAAGGCCTCTGTTGTTTTATCAGTAAGATTTCCAAATGGCGAACTCATGATACAATTACCCTGCAAGAATCATTCCAAACTCTTTAAGTATTTTGCTTTGAAATAGGGTCAAAGCAATGGGATATCGATGGAAAATCTTATTTGAATTTGCCAGCAACGTGACAGGTCGTCGCGGTCGCGACGAGTTGTCGCAGACAATGCCCATGACTTTAATCCCTTATTGCTCCGACTGATAAATAAGCTATGATGATTAGATGACGCAATCTGCGCCACTTTCGGCCCTAAAACGTTTATTAGATGACCCCTCTCCCGTGGTTAGAAAAGCGGTTTTCGATGGCGTAAAAGCCGCTGGAACCGAGGGCGTTCTCTGGTTGGAAAATTTAACCACCAACAGAAAATTAGGTGTCCACGCCAAATCCTTACTGACTCAGTTAAGAACCTCTGAATCGGCCACCCAGATTTTTTTGCAGTATATCGACGGTGGTAAAATCGAGCTCGAAAAGGCCTGTCTTCTTTTGGAGCGAGCCATTAACCCACCATTAACGGAAAATGATTACGCCGATAAGTTAGATCGTTTCGCCGAACGAACGCGAGAGCTCATGGCAGAACCAGCCGACGTGAAAACGAAATGTCATCTTTTGTGCCGAGTACTTTTTGGCGAGGAGGGGTTTCGCGGTGCTCAGCAATCCTTTGCCACACCCGAGGCTTCACTGCTATCCAAGATACTTCATTCTAAAAGAGGCATCCCCCTCTCCCTATGCCTGATTTTTCTCCTCGTCGCTCAACGACTAGGGTTGCCCGTCGAACCAGTCGGATTACCAGGCCGATTTATGGTGGGAGTTTTTAAAGGAAAAGAGCCTTTTTATATCGATTGTTATGAAGGAGGCACTTTTCGGACTCGAGCCGAGGTACAATTGCTTTTAAGACAAAATCACTTACCAGCTGATGAAGCTTTTCTTTTACCCACTTCCATTTCGCAAACTCTCGCTCGTTATTGTCGAAATCTCGTGGCGCAATTTGAAGCCCAAGGCGACTCTGAGCACAGTCGACTTTTTGTCCGCATTCACCAAGCTCTAGAAAAATTCACTGACCGTGCATGAAACGTTAACATTGGCTGATTTACAGCGACTTGAATGGAAGAATCCTTGTTTAGGCGTCTTGGGAGATCCTATCGCCCATTCTCTCAGTCCCGTGATGCATCAGGCTGCCATCGACGCCCTGCAGGACAAACACCCCGGTTTAAAATCACTCAAATACCTTAGACTGCATATTAAAGCCGAGGAATTGGCGGAAGCACTCGATTTACTTTTTAAGCATGGATTTCTGGGGCTGAATCTGACCGTACCTCACAAAATTGCCGCCCTCAAGTTGGTGGCAAGTTTGTCACCTGAAGCCAAGGCTGCTGGTTCGGTAAATACACTGACTCGCACCAGCCAAGGCTGGGCTGGTCACACCACCGATGGAGGAGGATTTCTCTCTGCTCTCGAAGAAAAAAGTGGTCAGAGTATTCAGGGTAAATCGGTGGTCATTTTAGGAGCGGGCGGTGCAGCCCGTGCCATTGCCCACGCTTGTCTCACCGCAGGTTGTGGCTCTTTACTCATCGCCAGCCGAGATGAAAGCAAAGCGGAAGTCTTAGCGAAAAACTTTAATGACCCACGCGTAAAAACCAGCGCTTTAGCAAACTTAACTAAAGTAGAGAAAGACGCTATCATCGTCAATTGTACGACTTTAGGATTAAATCCTTCCGATGAACTTCCCTTACCACGCGAAGTTTTAAATTCACATCAATTTGTTTTCGATACAACTTACGGAAAGCATCGTTCGCGCTTACTAAAAACGGCCGAAGACTTAGGAATTAAAAACTGCGATGGCAGATCGATGCTTCGCTGGCAAGGTGCGCTCGCTTTTCAACTGTGGACCGGAATGATTCCTCCAACTGAACCAATGCGCCAAGCCATCGGCGAAATATAACCTCTCTATGTCACTCGAAGACGCTCTTTCTATTCTCACCTTAACGACCGCACTGCATCCTGGCGTTGTCGCCATTTGTGCGGGAGCGATTGGGGCCTGCGTCGGTAGTTTTCTTAATGTTTGCATTCATCGTTTACCCAAGGGCCAGTCGGTTGTCACCCCGAGCTCACACTGTGCTTGTGGCAAACCCATACCCTTTTGGCTCAATTTGCCCCTTTTAGGTTGGGTTTTACTTCGCGGGAAAGCAGCCTGCTGCGGAACGCGAATTTCCGTTCGTTATCCAGTCATCGAACTTTTGACTGCCCTCGCTTTTGCTTTTGCCATTCTCTATTTACCCACCGCCAAAGCTCTTGTCGGCTGGGTTTTTCTCTCTCTCTTAATTCTCCTCTCGGCTTGTGATCTAGAAGAGATGCTCGTTCCCGATGCTCCTAATTTTACCTTGGTTGGCCTAGGAATCGTTTTCTCTATCCTTGTACCATCCCTTCATGGCGAGAAAAGTGATATTGTTGAACTCACTCAACGACTCAATGCCATCGGCCATTCTCTCCTCGGGATTGCAGTAGGTACCGCTACCGTCTGGTGGATAAGAACTCTGGCGACGGCCGTCATGGGTCAAGAAGCCATGGGAGAAGCGGACATCATTTTATGCGCTGGAGTCGGTGCTTTTTGTGGCTGGCAGGGGGCTCTCTTTTGCCTTTTTGGCGGTGCCGTCATTGGTGTGATTCTAAAGTTACCCTCCCTCCTGAGGCTTTTTGGACCCCAAAAAGTCAGCGAAAGTGTGCCTTTTGTTCCCAGTATGGCCATAGCTGCCACACTTTGGTTCTTTAAAGGTCCGGCACTTGTCTCCGCTTGGTTTGAATGGGTTGGCTACTAAGCTTTCTGGCTTGTCACACCAATGCCATTTAGGTCAAATGACTGACCTTCCCATGAAGCAAATTGTCCTCGCCTCAATCATCGCTTCTGCAGGCTTAGTTGGCTGCAACAGCTATGACACCACTAATCATGGTAAAGCGGTATCTTTAGAACCCGCCCATAATTTCCTCGGTATTGTTAAAACCGAGCCCAATTCCTTTGGTGCTCCGCGTAATTCCTCGATTAACCTAAGCACCACCGAACTCTACTCACGTCGTGCTGTGACGGGAGACCGAGTCACCCTTCTCTGGGGTGCCATCACCCTGACCGACTACTAAACTTCCTCAGAAGTGTCCTTGCAGAAGCCCCGATTTCGGGGCTTCTTCATTTAGAGAAAATGAATGTCCTTGGATGTAATGTTGCACGACACCTACGCGAGGCAGCTCAACGCACTCCTCATCACACGGCCACGCTAACTCCTTTGTCATTAGACACCGAAGGAAAAGTAGTACACACCCGTTGCTCTTTTGCACGCCTCGACCAAGAAAGCGATGCGGCCGCACGAGCCTTTCATGCTCAAGGCATCACCCAAGGCACTCGCACACTAATCGCCGTCAAACCTGGTCATGACCTTATCATCAGTATGTTTGGGCTGTTAAAGATTGGGGCCGTCCCCATCGCCATCGACCCAGGTATGGGTTGGAAAAAAATGTTAGCCTGTATTCAACAGTCGAAGCCCATCGCCCTCGTTGCTATACCGAAAGCTTACTGGTTAAGTTATCTCCCACTCTCAGCCTTTTCTACCATCAAGCATCGCCTCGCAGTCGGAAATGCTTCTTGGCAAAAAGTCATTGAAGAAGGCATCTCTTCTTCACCTCTTCCACTAGCAGAAGTTCAACCCAACTCTCTCGCCGCCATTCTCTTTACTTCTGGTTCTACGGGTGCGCCTAAAGGAGTTTGCTACACGCATGGTATTTTCGATGCTCAAATTCGACTGATCAAAGAAACTTACCGCATTGAGCCGGGCGAAGTAGATATGGCGATGTTACCCGTTTTTGCTCTGTTTAATCCAGCATTAGGTATGACTACGGTCACGCCTTTGCTCGACCCTTCGCGTCCAACCGCAGGCGATCCTGCGCCACTCGTCTCAGCCATCCAATCGGAGAAAGTAACCAATTCTTTTGGGTCTCCCGCCATCTGGTCACGTATTGCGCATTATTGTCTCGAACAACAAAAGTCGCTACCGTCCTTGCGACGATTGCTCATCGCTGGTGCTCCTGTCCCCCCTCGACTACTTGAGCAACTCCGCCGAATAGCTCCTCATTGTCAGATTTTCACTCCTTATGGAGCAACTGAATGTTTACCCGTTTCATCGATTGAATCTTCGGAAATTTTATCTGAAACTTATGCTTCGAGTTTACTCGGATTAGGAACCTGTGTGGGGCGTCCAGTGGCAGGAGTAGAAATCAAAGTTATTCAGGAAAAAAAGGGGGTTATTCATTCAATGCAGGAAGCGGAAATTTGCCCCGCCGGAATGATTGGAGAAATTATTGTTACTGGACCCAGTGTCACCTCGAGCTATGACCATTTACCCGAGGCCACTGCCCGTGCTAAGATAAGAGACGGAGAAAAAATTTGGCATCGGATGGGAGATCTCGGACGGCTCGATACTTTAGGTCGTCTTTGGTTTCATGGACGTTGTGTTGAAAAAGTAGAAACACCCTTAGGAGCCATCACCACTGAATCGATTGAGCCTCTTTTTCGTGACCACGAAGCAGTGGAGCGCTGTGCTCTCATTGGTATCGGCAAAGCCCCTCAACAAACCCCCGTCCTCGTTGTCGAACTTAAGCCCGAGCACACTCCCCTTAATGGTGAAGAAAAAGAATCTCTCCTCCGCTCGCTAAGACAAAAAGCAAGCAATCATCCCTTATCGATACATATTAAGGAAATTGTCTTTCAGGAAAAATTACCGGTCGATGTTCGACATAATGCCAAGATTCATCGCCTACAATTAGCCCGCGAATGGACGCAGAAACTTGGCCACCTAATCTCACGATAATGGAATCTCCTCGCGTTCTCATCACTGGCGGAGGTGGCTTTCTTGGCCAAGCTATCGTCAAACTTTGTTTGGCTCGTGGCTATCACGTTCGTATCATGGGGCGGAAACAACGCAGCCAAGACTGCCCTCCCGAAGTAGATTATTTCTGTGGAGATCTCGCAAACCGAGACAGCGTCGAGAAAGCGATGCAAGGTTGTCATTACGTCTTTCACGTTGCTGCCCAAGCGGGGATCTGGGGTCGCTGGGAAGATTATGTAAAAAATAATATTATCGGAACACGCTATTGCCTCGAAGTCGCACGTGCCACCGGAATCAAGGCCTTTGTTTATACCAGCACGCCGAGCGTTGTTTTTACAGGAGAAGCTTTTCAAGGTGCCGACGAATCGTTGCCCTATGGGCGAAATTGGCTTTGTGCCTATGCTGAAACCAAAGCCAGTGCCGAGCAGGATGTTCTCAAAAGCCATACACCTGAGATGCCAACGTGTGCCCTGCGTCCGCACCTTATCTGGGGACCTGGAGATCATCACATTTTCCCCCGCATTCTCGAGCGAGCACGCCAGGGTAAGCTTCGCATCGTCGGTGACGGAGAAAACAAAGTCGATGTCACCCATGTTGATAGCGCTGCGGTGGCTCACCTTAATGCCCTCGATGCTCTGCTCGCTGGCCGCGGTCACGGGAAAGCTTATTTTATTTCGCAAGGACAGCCCGTCAAACTTTGGGAATTTGTGAATCGACTCCTATCGGGTGCTGGCCTTCCCCCCGTCACCCAAAAAATCTCCCTGCGAAGGGCTTATTTACTCGGCGCCATTCTCGAAGGCATCTGGACTATTTTTCGCTTAAAGGGTGAACCGCCGATGACTCGTTTCGTCGCGGTGGAATTAGCCAAAGACCATTGGTTTGATATTCGAGCGGCCCAAAAAGACCTCGGTTTCCAACCACAGCATGATACTTGGCAAGCTCTCGATAAACTAGCACAGACATTTCGGGAAAAAATTTAAAGCCCCTACTTGCCTCCCACACGTAATCCAAACACCGTAACTTATGACTAAACTAGGATGGCAACCAAACCATTCATTCGTCGTCCGAATGAAGACATGGTTTGATCAAACCGACGGTCTGGGCATTCTGCATCACTCGCATTACGTGCTCTTAATGGAGCGTGCTCAAAAAACCTTTTTTGTTGAAGTGATGGGTAAAGATACTCTCGATCCTGCGATTGCTCCAGATGTTTACGTCGTCGTGCGCGACTTACAATTGCACTACCATTCCCCTATCCGGCCCGAATGTGAAGTAGATGTTATTTTAAAAGTTAAAAAAGTTCGTGCGGCAGGCCTCACGGTCGATTTTGAATTTCGCTCAACGGATCATTCCGTCCTTTATGCGAGAGGGAGTCGAACCGTTTGTCGTTTAGATGGAACTTCCCATCAACCCTGTCCTTGGACAGAGGAGTTTCGAGAAAAGCATGAAAAACTCATCGGCTAGTTTTTCCAGCTAAAGCAAGACAAAGCGGGCAGGTTTTGCCATCGCAGCCTCGGGCTGTACAATACTCTCGGCCGTAAAAGATAATTCTCAGGTGTAATTGATTCCAAGCAGACTCTGGAAAAAGCTTTTTGCAATCGCGCTCAACTTGTTCGACTGATTTGCCTTGGCTCAATTTCCAGCGTTTCGCCAAGCGATGAATATGTGTGTCGACAGGGAAAGCAGGCACTCCAAAAGCCTGTGCCATAACCACAGAAGCTGTTTTGTGACCCACGCCAGGTAAATCTTCTAGCTCTGCAAAAGTTCGTGGAACTTTGCCTTGGTGTTGATCCATAATTTGTTGAGCCAAACCCACCAAGGCTTTGGATTTTTGCGGAGCCAAACCCAGTGAGCGAATCAAGTGATAAACCCGCTCCACCGGCATTCGAGCCATTTGCGACGGACTGCCCGCAACCGCAAAAAGCGCGGGAGTCACTTCATTCACTTTTTTATCGGTGCACTGGGCGGAAAGCACCACAGCCACAAGCAAAGTAAAGGCATCGACATGATCGAGCGGAACGGGCGTCTCGGGGTACAATTGGGCCAGTTTTTTGGCGATAAAGTTGGCACGTTCCTGACGGGTCATGACTTTAGATAAACCCCAATGTGAATAAGTGCCAATGCCGATGTTGCCGACCCTTTGTGAGTAACTTAAAGCCCTTATGCGTTGAGGGTTTTTCTCTTATAACCCTTCTATCTAGGGGTGCAAAGTTGCGATACAGCGACTTGCTTTTAACACTTTCTTTATGGTTCAACTACCCTACGACCCAGCGAAAATCAGCCGCGAACTTTCTCGTCACTACATTCCTGCCAGTGACCAAGATATTCAGAGCATGTTTAACGCCATTGGCGCCAAAAATTTCTCGGAAATGTATCAACACATTGCATCCGAGGTGAAGTTTTCTGGACCACTCGATTTGCCAGCTGAACTCGAATACCAAGCCTTGGCTCAACGCATGGCGGACTTGGCTGAAAAAAATCAGATTAAAACCAGTTTCATCGGTGATGGTCTGCAAGTTTATCAAACCCATGAAATCGTTGGGCACGTTTGCTCCATCCGAAATCTCACCACTTCCTACACCCCCTACCAGCCCGAACGTTCTCAAGGCACGCTCATTACTCATTGGATTTATCAGTCGACTCTCGCCCAACTCACTGGCTTTGAAGCCGTCAATTCCTCTCTTTACGATCGAGCCAGTGCACTCTTCGAAGCTGCCGTTTGCGCGGTGAGAATGTCTGAAGCCGATGCCAATACCGTCCTAGTTGCTGGCACTCTGCTTCCGCAAGATATTGAAGTTTTAAAAACCCACATCGCTCATACCTCTGTAAAATGTGAATTCATCACTCCTGATGAAGAAACAGGGATTATCTCAGCAACAGCGATTGCTCAGTTTATTCAAAGTCATCCTGGAAAAGTAGCGGCGGTCATTTTCCCTCAAGTCAACCATCTAGGGCTTTTAGAAGATGTGGATGCATTGACCGATGTTTGTGCAGATCACCAAGTAAAATCCATCGCCGTCATTGATCCGATGCTTTTGGCAACAGGCGGACTTAAAGCCCCAGCGCACTATGGCCGTCAAGGTGTGGATATTATTGTCGGGGAAGGTCAGCACTTAGCGATTGGAGCAAACTTTGGTGGACCTGGATTAGGAATCTTCGCGGTCAGACATCATGCAGAAAAGAAAAACGAGGTTCGAGAAACCCCTGGTCGTTTTGTTGGAAAAGCCAAAGACAACGCAGGTCGCGATTGCATCGTCATGGTGATGTCAACTCGTGAGCAACATATTCGCAAAGATAAAGCCACCTCCAATATCTGCTCCAATCAAGCTTTCATCGCCACGATTGCGGGTGCGGCTATTCTCGCTCGAGGTGAAAAAGGAATGGCGGCAAGTTGCCAAGCGGGTCGCGAACGGGCTCGAGCCATAGCCACAAAATTGGGCGCCATTCCTGGATTGAAAGTCTGTTACGCTAAACAGGCATTCTGGAATGAATTTAGTCTGATGCTCCCTGAGCCAGCCTCGGCCGTCATCGCTAAAGGCCGGGAAGCCGGTTTACACGTGGGGGTTGATATCACAGGACGCACTCCTTGCCGTTGCTCTCTCTTAAAAATTTCCTGCAGCGATATTCAAACCCAAGCTGATGCCGATAAACTCATCGCCTTTTTCGAAAGCCTTTACGGTCGAGCTCAAGGAACCTTCTCTCTTGCTGAAATACCCCCGTCTTTACTTCGAAAAGATGTGGTTGGCTTACCTTCCTTCGAACTGAAGGAGTTAAAAGATTATTATACGCGACTCGGAGAGTTAAATGTATCACCCGACACTGGGTGTTTCCCTTTGGGTTCATGTACCATGAAGTACAACCCGCATCTCAACGATTGGGCTGCTAGCTTGCCTGGTTTTACCAGTTTACATCCGCAAGCCCCGATAGAAGACGCGCAAGGATCTCTGGAACTCCTCTGGCAAATCCAAGAGTGGTTCCAAAAGATTACCGGCTTACCAGGAGTTACCACACAACCTGTTGCAGGAGCACAAGGCGAACTGGTCGGTCTCAAACTCTTCCAAGCTTATCACCAACACCATGGTCAAACTGAACGTGATATCATTCTTATCCCAGCGAGTGCGCATGGTACTAATTTCGCCACTGCAACCACCGCAGGTTACGTCAATCGACGTCGCCCAGATGGAGCCCCGTCTGGTATTGTTATCTTGAAGTCAGCCCCCGATGGGCGCGTTGACCAAGAAGATTTTGATGCTAAAATTCGCGAATTCGGTCCGCGAATTGCAGGCATGATGGTAACCAATCCCAATACCTCGGGAGTTTTTGAAACAGAGTTCAAACGCATGGCCGATGCGATTCATCAGGCTGGTGGCTTAGTCTATATGGACGGGGCGAACATGAACGCTATCGCGGGATGGGTAAATCTCCAAGCCCTAGGAGTCGATGCCGTGCATAATAATTTACACAAAACCTGGACCGTACCCCATGGAGGAGGCGGTCCTGGTGATGGGATTGTCGCCGTTTCTGATAAGCTCGTCGATTTCCTCCCTGGTTATCAAATTAAGAAACAAGGCGACCGATTTATTCCCGTTCGTCCTAAGCACAGCCTAGGATCTTTTCACCGTCATTGGGGAAATTTTGCCCACAAGGTAAGAGTTTATACTTATCTGCAACGCCTCGGACGCGAAGGAGTTCAACGCATGTCAGCCATGTCTGTTTTGTCTAGTCGCTACCTCTACTCGCGACTCAAACAAAATTTCCCTTCTTTGCCCGCTGCCGCCAATGACGTGCCTCGTATGCACGAGTTTATTCTGACGCTTACGGAGGAAGATTTTAAACGCATTGAATCGGTGGGCATTCCTAAAGCTTCCATCATTGGTCGGGTCGGTAAACTGTTCCTCGACTTCGGTTTCCACGCACCCACCGTCGCCTTCCCCGAAGTGTTTGGATTGATGATTGAACCCACCGAGTCCTACACCAAAGAAGAATTGGATCGTTTCGCTGAAGCAGTCATTGCCATCGGAGAACTGGTTCGAAATCGCCCCGAAGTTCTCCTATCTGCTCCTCGCTTCACTCCCGTTGACCGAGTTGATGAGGTTGCCGCAAACCGCGGATTAATTCTCAGCGAACACCTTAAGTCTCTCCCAGTTATTAATCCCAACCGTCTTTCACCCACCCTACTCAATCGCCTGCCCGTGAAAGAAATTAAGGAAAAAATTCTTGCTACCGTTTAGGCTTTTCGGCGCGTTGCGTTTTTAAAAGCAAAATTAAACCGACGAGAAAAAGGAGAGCGAAAGAGGCAAAGCCGGCACGCTCGGTTGATGTCTCATCGCCGGCATTCGTAAAAAGCCAGCCAGCCACAGCACCCAACAAAGGTCCAAGAAAGGCGGCAAACTTACCCATCATACTATAAAAGCCGAAATAAACAATTTCACGACCTGCAGGAACCAGTTCAGCGAAATAGGAACGGCTTAAGGCTTGAACACCACCTTGGACCAAGCCGACTCCACCCGCAATAAGCCAAACCGAAGGAAATGTCAGTCCAGCTAACGTAATGTTTCCAGGGCTGATTTGCGACCCCCACAGCGTGAGCACGACGTAACCGAAAAGAGCAAAAACGATCATTCTCACTGCACCCCAGCGAGAGCCCAACCAACCAAAAGCAAGAGCAGCGGGAATGCCGATGATTTGGACAACGAGGAAAGCTTTGACCAAATCCGCCGATCCAAAACCAAGGACAGCACCAAAATGAGCTGCTGAGGTTTTCACGGCATGAACACCATCAATATAAAAAATATATGCGCAAAGAAACCAACGGACACGTTCGTCTGCCCAGAGTTCTTTCGCCGTGGCTATGGTACTTTGCAAAGCGGATAGCCAAGTGATGCGATCGGCAGGCTCTTGTCGGGGAAAAGAAAAGGTTAACAGTGGAACCGAGAAACCCAACCACCATAACCCCGCCGCTAAATAAATCCAACGCAAATGGGGACCCGAAAAAATGCCCAAGGCGAGTAGGATAAGAATTAAAAAACCAGCGACAAATCCTGAGGCATAGGCGATGCCACTTAAAAGATGTCTTCGCCCCAAAGGGGCACAATCGACAATCATGGAATCGTAAAAAGTGCTCGCACTAAAAAAAGCAACAGCCGCCATGGCATAAAGCAAAGCCGAAACAAACCACTCCTGAGCAGGAACCCAAGAAAGCATCATGGTTAAAAGTGCACCAAGGACGACGGAGACCCTTAAAGCTTGGGCACGAAAACGCCCTCTTTCAGCCAGCTGTCCTAAAAAAGGAGCGAGGAAAAAGATGACTAAGCAAGGCAATGCCTGCGTAAGCTTAAAGACAATCGATTCGGTCTGATGATCTAATCCAACACCCCAAACATGGTGAAACATCTGCGGCCAAATCAGCGCCAAAACCACCATAGCAAAACCCGTATTCGCAAAATCATAAAGCGACCAAGCGATAGCCGCTTTAAAATCAAACTTTCGCAATGTTGGGGGACCCTGCACGAAAAGAATTTGAGCCTTCGCCTTCTTCTCAGCAATCCGTAAGTCAAATCAACCTAGCGTCTTAATTGAGTAAATAACTCAATCGCCGACTGCGAACGATTAAGGATATAAACGTGATAACCAGGGACACCACGGGCGAGTAAACCGCGAATTTGACGAACCGCCCAAGAGACTCCCACTTTTCTTTGTGCTTCTTCATCCTCTCCGCAGGCCAGAAGTTTGGCCTCCAAAGCAGGTGGGATTTTCGCTTGGCAAAATCCACAAAAACGACGGGCCTGCTTTAAGGAAAGTACGGGCATAATGCCTGGCAAAATAGGTACAGTAATCCCCGCTGCTCGAGCTCGCTCAACCAGACGAAAATAATCTTCATTATCTAAAAAAAGTTGCGTGGTGACAAAATCAGCACCCGCTGAAACTTTTCCCGCAAGATGACGAATATCAGAAAGATCATTCGGTGAGTTAGGATGACGCTCAGGAAAACCAGCAACGCCAACGGCAAAACGGTGGGGATGGGTTTTTTGAATGAGTTGCACGAGACCAAAGGCGTGGGCAAATCCTTCGGGGTGTGCGGTAAATTCTTTTTGACCTTTAGGCGGATCACCGCGCAAAGCCAAAATTCCGGAAAAGCCCGCCGCCTCATATTTAGCAATGATTTCGAGCAACTCGGACTGCGTATGCCCAACACAGGTTAAATGAGCAATCAGCGGAAAACCCGCCGCGACTAACTGCTGACCGTATTCCAAAACGGTTGAACGATCAGAACCACCAGCCCCATAAGTAATGGATGCAAAATCGATTCCAAAAGGATGGAGGGCTTTCGCCGTTTTTAACATCACCTGACCATCCTCTTTGGTTTTAGGCGGGAAGAATTCCACCGAAACCGTGGGACGTTTCGGGGCTCGCAAACGGGCTAGGAATTCTGCCTTATTCATATCTATCAATGTATCTTGATAAGATGATACGTGTCAAGGAGACAGCCTTGGGCTTATCGGGGATGGGTAGAAGTCTGATTCGCTGGCAATTCCTCAGGCAATGCCACGAAATAGGCCATTACCATCCAACAAAGCATTAAAGGATAAAGACCTAGCATAAATAAAAAGGTGCCAAAAATACCCAGTAGAATCGCTGTCGTGACGGAGACGATTTTAAAAGTCACCAGAAAGCAGAGAGGAAGAATAATAAAAAGAATCGAGGTAACGTAACCAATCGAAGTTGTACCCGAGTAAAAGCCCGAGGATTTAGCCAGCGTCATTTCGCAATTTCCGCAGGAAGGACGCAATCGAAACCAAGATTGCAATAAGCTACGTTGACCGCAATTAGGACAGCAGCCAAGAAGCCCACGTCGAAGAATATTGATACGGGTAACGACAAGAGAGTTGTCCGAGATCATAAATTACATCCGCTGAACGGGCTCGATAGCCAATAAACGCAACCCTGTTTCTAAAATAGAGCAGGTTCGCGAACATAGCATCAATCGCCGCGCGCGTACATCAGGCTGGTCAACATTAACAGTGTCAGCGGCATAAAAAGCTCCATAAGCAGCAGCCAACTCATGGAGGTAAGTACAAAGATGATGCGGACGTAAATCTTCCAGAGATTGATCGAGTGCGTTAGTGAAACCCAAAAGTTTTCGAGCGAGCGCGATTTCAGTGGGGGTTTCTGGATTGGAAGCTCCCTCCTCACCTTGACCGACCTCGAGATTATTTTTGCGAAAAATGGATCGTACGCGCACGACTGCATAAAGCAGGTAGGGAGCCGTATTACCTTCAAAAGCTAATAGTTTATCCCAGGAGAAAGCGTAATCCATTGTGCGATTTGACGCCAAATCAGCATAACGCAGAGCAGCAATACCAATGGCTCGTGCAATCGCACGTCTTTCCGCCTCAGGCAAATCGGGACTCTTCGATGAAACAGCCGTGAACGCACGTTCCGTTGCCTCGTCGATAAGAGACTGCAAACGAACGGGATCGCCTGACTTCGTTTTAATGGCTTTGCCGTCTTCACCTAAAATTGTGCCAAACCAAACGTGGCGCAGGCGTGGCAAGGGTCGCTGCGCTGCGGCAAACCATTTTGAACCCGTTCGGAAAAGTTGCTGAAAGTGATCCTGCTGGCGACCATCCGTAACATAGACAATTTCTTCGGCCTGAAAATGCTCCCAGCGATAAAGCAGAGTCGCTAAATCCGTAGACGCATAATTCGATGAGCCATCTTTTTTTCGAACGATGAAGGGCATTTTCGTTTCAGCATGGCGAGAAAAGCGTGGCTCGTCGTCATGCCAAACCACCAAAGCTCCTTCACTTTCTTCGGCTAAACCACACTTTTGTAATTCGGTGTAAACTCGGTCTACCTTATCACGATAAAACGATTCACCTAAGATAAGGTCCGTTTTAAGGCCAAATTGATCATAAATTCGCTGACTGGCTGCATTCGAGACTTCGACAATTTTATGCCAAAGCGCCAGATTCTCAGCATCCCCAGCTTGGAGTTTCGCTAATTCGGCCCGTGCCTCTTCCATCGCCACAGGGTCTGCTTTTGTTAAAGCACTGCCCTCTTTGTAGAGTCTTTCTAAATCTTCAAGAGCTGTTGGACTTTGGGCATCGCAAACAAACCCCGAACGTCGAATCGCCAAAATTAAAATGCCAAAATTTGTTCCCCAATCTCCGATATGGTTATCGCGAATAAGTTTAGCTCCACAGAATTCGATTAAACGTGCAACGGCTTCACCGATGACAATGGGGCGCAAATGCCCAACATGCATTTGTTTTGCGGTATTAGGAGAAGGATAATCGATAATAACCTTCTTTCCTTTCATGATGGAGGATGCCCCCGCTCGCCATTTCGATTCATCGCGATATTCACGCAACCAATTCCCCAAAGCTAACGGTGTTAATTTAAAATTGATGAATCCTGGACCAGCCACCTCAGCCTGAATAAGGCTTTCATCCAACTCACCAGAAGCACGCAATGCATCTAAAAGAGCCGTGGCTAAGGCACGGGGGTTAGCTTTACTTTTTTTCGCAGCGGGCAGAACACCATTCGCTTGGAAATCAGCGTGACGAGGGTCCGAAAGACGCAGTTCGGGATTAAAATTAGCATCAAGCCCCGCAACCTGGGGGGCCACTTTTCTAAGCAAAGCATCAAGTTCTCGGGCTGGATTAAACCAAACAGGCATGCCACAAGCCCTATGACACCCTGCCCCTTCGGCAAGCGAAGAAGCAATCTTTCACTCCGATGCTTGCCACTTTGTCTCTAAACTTAAACTTTGTAGGTATGCAGACGAATTTCACCTTAGTCAGCGATTGCCAAGCGACCCTCATTCCTGCGGGAGATACGGTTATTTTAGAAAAGGGTACCGCTGTCACTGTCACACAAGCTCTTGGCAATTCCATTACAGTGCGCACGGCTCTCGGACTTTTCCGAATAGCCGAGAATGACCTCGGGGCGCTTGGTCCTGAAGCACAAATTTATCGGGAAAATAAATCGGCTAAATCGAATCAAGGTCCATTAGATGTTGAAGCCGTTTGGGAAGCCTTGCGGGAGTGTTTCGATCCCGAAATACCCGTCAACATCGTCGATCTAGGTTTGATTTATGATTTAGAATTAGAAGAAGGAAGTGCTGGCGGTAAAAGAGTGAAAGTGAAAATGACTCTGACCGCACAAGGTTGCGGGATGGGTCCTGTTATCGCCGCTGATGCAAAATCCAAAATCGAAGCTCTCGCTGGTGTGGAAGGTGCGGAGGTGGCTATCGTTTGGGACCCCGTCTGGAATCCACGCATGATTTCCGAATTAGGACGAAAGCAGTTAGGGTTAGAATGAATTCACCCCTGCCAAACCCTGGCCGAGGGATTTATTTTCACGTGCCCTTTTGTGCCTCGACGTGCGATTTTTGCGCCTTTTACCAAGAGCAACCAAAACGCGGAGACATTGATCGCTATCTCTCCGCCATGGAGCGAGAGCTTGAACTTCACCCACCCGGAAAAGTTGATACCGCTTTTTGGGGAGGTGGCACTCCAGGTTTATTACCCGCCGAGGACCTCTATCGACTTGGCCAAGCGCTTACTCAAGCCGCCGGAAAGCCTAAGGAATGGACAGTGGAACTCGCACCCTCCTCGGTTCGGGAGGACAAACTAGCCGCCCTCAAAGAAGCAGGCGTAACTCGTGTCTCGTTGGGTGTGCAAAGTTTTGATGAAGAGACTCTTGAAACCCTAGGCCGAAGACATTCACCAAAACAAATCCACGAAGCCTGGCAAGCGATCGAGTCTATAAAATTTGCCAGTCGAAATCTCGATCTTATCTTTGGAATTCCTGGACAAGACGAAGAGCGTTGGCTCAAAGACTTAGAGCGCGTGGTGGATTTAAATCCTCAACACCTTTCGACCTACTGTCTGACCTTCGAAGAAGACACTGCTCTTTTTGTTAAAATGAGTCAGGGAAAAATTAAAATCGATAAAGATCGCGAAGCCTACTTGTACCGCAAAACCTGGCAATACCTTGAGCAAAAGGGTTACGCTCAGTATGAAGTTTCAAATTTTGCTCAAAAAGGCTTCGCCTGCGAACACAACCTTATCACTTGGCATATGGGAGATTGGATTGGCTACGGCCCATCCGCTTCCTCGCAATGGCATGGTCAACGTTGGACCAATCCCGCTAATCTCGAAAGCTGGATTGAAGGCATTGAGCAAAACCTGCCGCGACGAGAACAGGAAAAATCTCTTTCTCCCTCTGATATCTTATCCGATGCACTTGTTTTCGGATTAAGATTAAATGCTGGAGTTTCGCCTTTTGCCTTGGCCGAAAGATTAAAAACTTCCTGCCCACAAGGGGTTTTAAGCCTCTTTGCCGATTGCGTGGAAGAAGGATTAATGGAATTAAAAGGCGATTGCTTTTGTCTCACCGAGGAAGGCCGACTCCGCGCTGATGCGGTTGGCGTAGAGGTTCTGAAGCAATTCGATTAATTTCCTACAGGAGCGAGGATAGCATCCCAAAGTTTGGTACGTAATTCGATTGCGGCGAGTGCCGCCTGACCAGCTTCTTGCCATTTTTGGTCATCTTGACCGCAGAGCAGTTCCACCATGCGCAAGGATATTGCACCATGATGACCTCCATCGACCTCAATGTGCCTCTCAAGGTAATAGCGGAAAGTATCGAGTTTCCCCGGATGCTCTCGGCTCAGTTTCACTACCAGCTCGTGGAACATATCAGGAATCAAATCCTCTCGGCCAAAAGTAAACGCAGCAGCCACTTCGTGGATTTTTCCAACACTGGCGGCATGAAAAGTATGAGCGGAAAATTCTGCAGCTCCTGATGGGACTCCAGCGGATTGCAAAGCGGCAGAAGTCGAGGCCTTTGCCTTCACACTGGCTAAAGCTTTCGTCACGGCTTGAGTAGAGGCACCCGCTTGCTGCATTGCTCGCTGATAAAGTTCAAAATGGCTGATACGTGTTCCTTGAGGATCAACATCCGACTCTTCTCCACAGACAATCTCATTAATTAAATAACGAACTTCTGCATCGCCGACGGGGACCCATGGCAAATCAACGCAAGTCAGGTCTCGCTGCAGTCGTTTTAAAAGCGACATAAAATCCCAAACCGCAAAAACGTGGAACTCCATAAAACGTTGCACGTCTTGCAATGAGGCCATCGAAGCGTAAAGCGGGTGAGCCAATAAACGCTGACGAGCAGGGGCAATGGTTTGTCTTATCGTGGCGATTCGGTCCATACCTTACCAACTCCAAACCCCCTAAAAAAGCAAACCGACTTCTACTTATTTAGGCCCTTAATCTGACGCAAAGCTTCATAAGTCGCGATGCCAACGGCCGTTGATAAATTAAGAGACCGCAGAGAATCATTAAACTGAGGGATTTTTAAAGACCGTTCTACCCCCATCCAGGCATGAACTTCGGCGGGTGCACCAGAACCCTCATTGCCAAAAACCAAACCATCTCCAGGACTAAAGACCACATCCCACAGGCCCTGCTTCGCTTTGGTCGTTAAAAGCCAAAGTCGTGATGGACGCTGAGGTGACTGTAAAAAAGCCTCCCAGTCAGCGTGGTGATGCACATCTAATTCATGCCAGTAATCCATTCCTGCGCGGCGCAACTGTTTATCATCTAAGGAAAATCCTAAGGGGTGAATGAGATGCAAACGGCAATCCGTAATCGCGCAAAGTCGACCGATATTACCTGTGTTCGGAGGAATTTCGGGTCGAATTAAAATGATATGTAGAGGTGGCTTCACTGACGTCGATGCATGGCTCGAGAGATTTCACGCTTCGCTTCGCGTTCTTTGATATCTTGGCGACGATCATGCTGCTTTTTCCCCTTACCAATCGCAATAAGACACTTCGCCAAACCATGTTTAAAATAAAGTTTTAAAGGAATAACCGTTGAACCACCTGAACGAACGGCTTCGGTGAGACGAGCAATCTCTGCCGCGTTAAGCAAAAGACGGCGTGTCCGATAAGGATCGTGATTGTGATGATTCCCAAAATCATACTCCGCTATGTGAGCATGAAATAAAACGGGGCCCTTGGGAGTAAGCCGAACGAAAGCATCGGCAATATTGGCTCGTCCAAGACGGAGTGATTTTACTTCAGTACCCAGTAAAACTAAACCCGCCTCAAAAGTTTGGCCAATAAAGTAGTCTCGCCCAGCCTTGGGATTATTAACTTCTGGAAGCGATTGTTCTTTGTGTTTAGCCATGGTGTTATAATTGGCTAACCGCCAAAGACCAAACCACTTTGCAGACCAAAGACTTAGACCTTACTCTGGTCTTCTTCAGCGTATGCCCAAGTGATTCGACCCTCAATAATTTCGCGTAAAGCGATATCTTCAGGCGAAAGGGTTTCATAGAGATCTCCACCCAAAAGGTGCTTATACTTGGGAGGTGAGCCTTGAGGACGTTCGGCCGTAGCGCGGAGCTGCTTCACGCGTTTGGAGACAACATTAATGAGAATGTTGGGGTCGGTGATAATCTTTCGAGCATCTTGCAGGTAGTCGTCGCGCATAGTAGTTTTCCTTACAGGGAACCGCGAAATCTAGGGTAGCACCCCACTCTGGCAAGCGTTTTCAAGGCTAAAAATCCCTTTGCTTTAGGCCAAATCACCCAATTACAGTGAGACATCATTATGCAAGAGCCCAAAAACTACGGAGAAACGATGAAGTCTAAAGGTGGACTAGGCCGGCTCATCAACGCCCTTCGCTACACTTGGGATGGCTTAAAAGCCGCTGCTGAACATGAGCACGCTTTCAAACAAGAACTGATAGTTGTCTTTCCTCTCTCTATTGCTGCATGGTTCGTCCCCGTTAGTGCGACGGAAAGAGCCCTCCTTTTTTCAGTCTTACAACTCATCCTCATTGTTGAATTAATCAATTCAGCCATCGAGGCGAACACTGATCACATCTCTCTCGATCGACATCCGCTGGCCAAAAGAGCCAAGGACATGGGAAGCGCCGCGGTGTTTCTGACTATCGTCATTGCCTTAGCTACCTGGGGTAGCGTGCTCTGGCACAACGATCTTATTCAGAAGATTTTTTCAAGATAAACACAAAGAGCCGTTTCTCATCGCCAACAAAAAAGGCCCGTGAAGACGGGCCTTTTTGATGCGAAGAGATAAACCCTTAAGCCTTGGTAACTAAACCTGCCTTGATGGCCTTAACCGAAACCCATTGACGTTTAACCGAACCGTTAGGCTGGAGAACGCGAATGCGTTGTACGTTAGGACGGAAGACGCGTTTGGTTTGTTTAACCAACTGAAAACCGATACCACCACTCTTCTTCGATTGACCGCGGTGAACGATTCGACGGCCCTTGACGGGACGCTTGCCGGTGATGCTGCAGATGCGTGACATAGTGTTTCTTGCTCCTTTGTGAAGGTCGGAGCAAACACCTGCTTAGCCGATTGGCAAGCGGTAAGTAAAACCCTCTAACTTCGTTTCAATGCACGCTCCAAACCCTTTAATCCCTCATTAAACTGCAAAGGATTGAGCAAAAGGCTCAAAATAACCGAGGGAATCGTTGTCGGCATACCATAAAAATAACCAGGGTGCGCCCAAACACCCTCTTCGAGGGAGTTTAAGAGAAACCTCTCCTCGGCAACCCCTGAAGGAAGAGCCAAAACACCCATCCAGCCGGCTGGACGATGTAATACGGTGCAACCATGACCCGATTGCTCAGCCCAATTTTTAAGTGTCATTTCATTTTGCTTCACTCGAGCATTGATGGCGGATCGCATCGACCCTGCGCGACGAAGTAAATCAGGCAAAGCGAGTTGTGCAGGGGTATTAACCGAGAGAAAGGCATCCGCAATATGCTCAAGTCGTCGACACGACTCTTGAACAGTGTCGCGGGGACCACTGACAACTATCCATCCCACTTTCAATTGAGGAGTCAGCGCAACTTTAGACAATCCACTAAGAACGAAATGTGCGATTTGATTTTCTCCCGCCCACGTTCCAGGAGAAATCACTCCCTCCGCGACATAATCTAAAAAGACTTCATCACAAATAATCGCTAAACTGTTTTTCAGTGCGAAGCCTCTCAACAAATCTCGGTCTCTGCGCCCCACAAAGGCTCCCGTTGGATTTGATGGATTAATGCAAAGAATAGCGCGTGTTTGTCGACTCGCCGTCAATGAACTCGGGTCAATCACCCACTCTCCTGCCAGTTGAACCAATCGATATGGACGGATAACAACGCCTTCGAGTGCAGCGATTACTTCCAACAGTGGGTAGGCAGGTTCAGGAACTAAAACTTCATCTCCTGGATTACAGAGCAGTTTGAACAACCAAGCATATCCTTCGCTCGTACTTGCAGTTAAAAAAATTCGGTCTTCGGTCAACCGAACCCCACGAGCCAAATAATAATCCACCAGAGCGGTTCGTGCTGAAGGCAATCCGTGCGCCTCTGGAATTTGTCGCTGTATACCCTCACGACGTAGCAGAGCCGACAGTTCGGTGAGTGACCAAACGAACCCAGCATTCGCTGGATTCGAATCGGCCATATCGATGATAGGTAAACCCGCGATTCGTCGACGTTCCTTAGCCTTACTTAAGGCATTCGTTGAATCGGCAAAGGAAAGTCTGGAACTAAACATAACTCAAACAAGGTGAATCGGGCGGGGGGCGCAAGAGGAACAAAAACTGGTTGAAGTCGAGCCACCTCGCTTTAAGTCTCTGTTTATGTCCCAGCAAATACTGAAACCCCGAGTTCGTGGCTTTATCTGCATTACCTCTCATCCCGAGGGATGCGCTGCCCATGTCCGTGAGCAGATTGCTTACGTACGCTCACGTCCACCTCTACAAGGTGGACCCAAATCGGTTTTAGTTATCGGATCCTCCACTGGCTATGGCCTCTCTTCTCGGATTGCTGCCGCCTTCGGTTCGGGAGCCGCTACCCTTGGTATTTTCTTCGAACGAAATGGTGAAGGCGACAAACCAGGAAGCCCTGGTTGGTACAATACCGCAGCTTTTCATGCCGAAGCGAAAAAAGCCGGACTAAAAGCCATCTCCCTCAATGGAGATGCTTTTTCTTCAGAGATGAAAGCGCAAGCGATTGATGCGATTAAAAAGAAGATGCCAGGAGGCAAAATCGACCTCGTCGTCTACTCCCTCGCTTCACCACGTCGCACTGCTCCCGATGGAGTAACCTATAAATCAACCCTCAAACCAACAGGCGCTCCTTTTCAGGCGAAGAATTTAGATACCGATCGCAAAGTGGTTAACGATGTAACCTTGGAAACGGCGAATGCCGAAGAAATCGCCCACACCGTAAAAGTGATGGGGGGCGAAGATTGGGAAATTTGGATGGAGGAATTGGATAAAGCCGGAGTGCTAGCTACTGGCTGTCAAACGGTGGCCTATTCTTACATTGGCCCTCAAGTAACTTGGCCCATCTACAAAGATGGCACCATCGGAAAAGCCAAAGAAGATTTAGAGCGAGCCAGCCAAAAGATTGATGCGTTAATGAAACTGCATCGCGGCCGCGCTTTTGTCTCGGTCAACAAAGCCGTAGTCACTCAAGCTAGCTCTGCGATTCCCGTTGTTCCATTGTATGTTTCATTGCTCTATAAAATCATGAAGGCCAAAGGAAATCACGAAGGCTGCATCGAGCAAATCCAGCGCTTGTTTGAAAAACAAATGTATAATGGCAACGCCCTCCATTTTGATGAAAAAGGGCGCGTGCGCATCGATGACTGGGAAATGCTACCCGAAATTCAAAAAGCCGTTTTTGATGTTTGGCCTGCCGTGACCACCGAAACCCTGGAGCAGTATGGCGACTTTGCTGGATATCAGTCCGACTTCCTGAAAAATTTTGGCTTCGGATTAGCGGGCGTTAATTATGACGCACCGACTGAAGTTGAACGCCCGATTGAGGATGCTTGAAGTGACGAAAGTATTTTCCATAGCCAATCAAAAAGGCGGGGTCGGTAAAACAACCACTGCGGTTAATCTTGCTGCTGGTTTGGCTCGAATGGGTCTACGCACACTGCTGATTGATCTCGATGCCCAAGCCAATGCCACCAGCGCCCTTGGTCTGGAAAAGACATCTGGAAAATCACTTTATAAAGTACTTCACGGCGAGGCCAAAGCTGAGGAAATGATTATTCCCACTTCGACCGAAAATTTAGATATCATCCCTTCCGAAGTCGATTTAGCTGCTGTCGAAGCTGAGTTATCCCAATCCGAAAACTACCTATCCCGACTGCGCAACGCCATAGCGAGCATCGTTTCCTCTCAAAAATACAAGGCCATCCTCATCGACTGTCCGCCCGCATTAGGCATGCTCTCAATGAATGCGCTCGCTGCCTCAGACTATTTATTAGTTACCCTCCAAACTGAATATTTAGCAATGGAAGGTTTAGGGCAAATCCTTGGCGTGGTCGAACAATTGAAATCTGCGGGTGCAGGCGACACCTTAGCGATTGGCGGGATTTTGCTAACAATGTATGATGTACGGACCAATCTTTCACGGCAAGTAATGGAAGAGGTCAAAACCCACTTCCCTGATTTGGTTCTCAAGACCATGATTCCTCGAACCATCCGGTTATCTGAATGCCCGAGCCATGGGAAAACTATTTTCCAGTACGACGCACATTCTCCCGGAGCAGTGGCCTATGAGGCTTTAGCCAAAGAATTTGCCACCCGCTTTGGGTTAAAGTAATTCTGGTCGGTTGCTTCGATTTGACCCGTCGTCATTCCCTCGCTCGATAGGAGGGTGATTAAATCACTTCGACGAACTTTCACCGGTGTCCCCACTTATGCTTGGGCCGCCTGTGCCTGTGCGGAAAGTGCCGAGCACAAAGTTATTGTCCTGATTGCCTCTAATCTCGGAGCTGCCGAAACCTTTGCCGAAGAGACCGCTTCACTTTTAGCGACCCTCAAAGGTGCGAAGCCCGAAATAAAAATCCTAACCGAACCTGATGCCGCGATTCCAACCTTCGAGGCTGACTGCGATCTTTTAGGCGTCCTCTCTGCCTTGAGACACGGCCAACACACCGCGCAAAACCCTTTAATCATTGCCTGCACTCCACCGACTCTTCTGCGAGCTTCTCCTTCTCACCAAAAAATAAAACAACGTGAATGGGTGATTCGCAAAGGTGACCGACTTTCCATTAAAGAATGTGCACAAAAATTAGCCACGGAATTTGGCTATGATCATGAAGTTCTGTGTGAGCAGCCGGGAGAATTCGCTCTGCGCGGGGGAATCATTGATGTCTACCCTCTCAACGCCACCATGCCTGTGAGGTTGGATTTGTTTGGCGAAATGGTTGAATCCCTGCGCCCTTTTGATCCCGCAACCCAACGTAGCGAGGGAGAAATGGAAGGTCTGGTCATTTGTGCACCCAAAGAGGATCTCTCACAGGAAGACCTCGACCCCTTTTACCGTCACCTTCCACCTGAAAGTCTCCTGATCGGAGTGAATGAAGTTTTTGAACAACCGATTCTTCAAGAGTTACAGGGTTCGAATTTAAATATTCTCAGTCTTCAAGACACCGATGACCCCCCCTTCGACTGGGAGGTTAAACCTTTGCTCTCCCAAAGTGCCGACACGCTACGGATTGGGAATGACAACGACTCTCTATCCCACCGTTTAGGGCTGATGCAAGAAGCTGCTCGGCAGTGTCGCGATGGGAAGCTTTGCCTTTTAGCGGGTGATACCGAAGGCTCCGTTGAGAGATTACGCCAAGAAATCAAAGAGCTCTCTCTTACTCATTTCTCTCCGCAGATCATTCAGGCCCGTTTTAGCGGTGGCTTTATACTTCCTGCCCAAAATTTTTCCGGACCCCTCGCTCAAGGAATCATTCTTCTAACGGAGCGCGAATTATTCGGAAGAAAAAATCGCCCTCTGGCGACTCTTCCACGTCGGCGAACCGCCCAACAACCAGCCATCGGGCGAGCTCTTGATTTTGGTGAAATCTCGGAAGGTGATTTTCTCGTTCACGCCACCCAAGGCATTTGTCTCTATCGAGGAATTCGTCCGTTTGAAAACAACGGTCGCACCGAAGATTATGTCAGTCTCGAATTTGCCAACAAAGCCACGCTGCACCTACCATTGCGCGAGTCCCATTTATTATCGCGTTATGTCGGCATCGGCCGAGGTTTACCCAAACTCTCTAAACTCGGCGGTGGAGGCTGGGAGCGCTCGCGCAAACAAGTCGAGAAAGCGACCATCGACTTAGCGACACAGCTTCTTCGTCTGCAAGCTGAACGAGCCACCAAGCCAGGTCTCGTTCACCTAGCAGACCAAGAAAACCCCTGGATGGGTGAATTCGAACGTTCTTTCCCTTATCGCGAAACACCCGACCAAGCAAAAGCCATTCGTGAATGTAAGGCAGACATGGAACAGCCTATTCCCATGGATCGTTTAATCTGTGGTGATGTTGGATTTGGAAAAACCGAAGTAGCCTTGCGCGCCGCCTTCAAAAGCGTTCTCAGCGGTTACCAAGTAGCCATTTTAGCTCCGACGACCGTTTTAGCTCAACAGCACTTCGCCACTTTTCGCGAACGCTTACGTCGCTGGCCAGTCTCAATCGAACTGTTGAGCAGTTTTCGTAGTACTAAGCAAAAGAGTCAGGTACGAGCGAAAGCCGCTGCAGGCTTGGTCGATATTGTCGTAGGAACTCATGCCCTACTTTCCGATGGAACCTCTTTTGCCAAACTCGGTTTAGTGATTATCGATGAAGAGCATCGCTTTGGCGTCAGACATAAAGAAAGGCTCAAGCGTTTACGGACTGAAGTTGACGTCTTAGCCATGAGCGCAACCCCGATTCCTCGAACTCTTTATCTGGCACTTTTAGGGGCAAGAAATCTGAGTGTCATCGAAACTCCCCCGCGAGAGCGATTACCGATTCGTACGGTGGTTCGTCACTACGACGAGAAATTAGTAAGCGATGCGATTAAGGCAGAACTCAATCGGGGTGGACAAGTTTTCTATCTTCATAATCGTGTTGAAACCATTCAGGCGGTCGCAGAAAAACTTCGCACATTAATTCCTCAGGCTAAAATCGTAGTAGGACATGGTCAAATGAGTGCAGGTGAATTAGAAGACACCATGGCCGCTTTCGTCGCTGGCGAGTTCGATGTTCTGGTTTGCACAACCATCATCGAAACGGGTCTCGATATTCCTAATTGCAATACCTTGATTATTGAAGGCGCCGATCGATTTGGGTTGGCTCAACTTTATCAGTTACGCGGGCGAGTCGGTCGATTTAATCGCCAAGCCTACGCCTATTTATTTTTACACCATCACACCGCTATTTTAGAAAGTGCACGACAACGTCTGTCTGCGATTCGTCAATACAACCAACTTGGTGCAGGATTTCGAATTGCCATGCGCGACTTAGAACTTCGTGGCGCGGGCAATATTCTGGGCGCCGAGCAAAGCGGCCATATCTCCACGGTGGGTTTCGAACTCTACTGCCAACTCCTTCGTCGTAGCGTGGCCAAAGCTAAAGGTGAAAAACAAGCCTTGGTTGAACGCTGTGAGGTTAACCTCGATTTCGTTTCGTTTGGCAGTCTCAGTGACTCCCTCACTCACTCAGAAGACGAAAAATCTTCCACCCAACTTACCGCAACTTTACCCTCAAACTGGATACCAGAAACGCGCCTGCGCATTGAGGCCTTTCGCAAAATTGCCCTTACGACGGATGCTCAAGAAATTGCTGATTTGAAACTAAGTCTCACAGACCGCTACGGAAAATTACCACCCGAAGCCGAGGCACTTTTGGAGCTCGGCGAAATCCGTTGCCTCGGAGAAGCCAAAGGCGTGTTAACCATCAGCAGCCAAGAGAACGTCTTGCGTTGTGAACAATGCAATAATCAAGGCCGTTTTGAGCCAGTATTAGTAGGAAATCGCTTTCCCCGCTTGACCGCAAGGGACCCCCTGCGGAAACTTAAAGAGATACGTCAATTCCTACTCCGTCTCCCCCATCCCTTCAGCCAATGAAAGCTTTGCTTCCTCTTTCCCTACTTTGCTTGGCCTTCACATTAAAGGCTGAAACAAAGGCTTCGAATGCCGATCAAAGCCTTGAAGAGGTAGCGGCCAAACGCTGGAGCGAAATGAATTCTGAGCGAATTGCTGGTAGCGCTAATGGCCAACCGATAACGCTCTCGGAAGTGCGCCAACAAGTGGCCCCTTTTGTGAAGGAAATTCGGGAAAAATCTAAATCCGACGACGAGTTTAATAAAACCGTCGATGACATTGCGAACGAGACCTTAAAATCTGCCACAGATCGTCAACTCGTGATTGCTGAGTTTAAAAATAGTTCAGGCATGATTCCATCGAGTTATATCGATGCAGAAATCGAAGACACGATTCGTCGCGATTTTAGCGGTAATCGAAATCGCTTCATTGCTACCCTGCGCGCTCAAGGCATCACCCCTCTCGCTTATCGAAAAATTGTCGAAGACCGCATCATCTTTGACTACATGGTCGAACAAGTACGTCGCTCAGCCAAACAAGTAGGCCCAGGAAAGATTCAGGAATATTTTAACAAGCACCAAACTGAGTTCACCTACAAAGATAGCGTTCAACTTCGCCAAATCACCATCACTGAAGGTGCAGCGGAATCCGTCTCGGAGGTTGCAGGAAAAGTTCAGGCACTATCCGAGGCTTTAAATAATCCTGAAAAATTACCCGGATTTATTGCCAAATATAAGATTAAAAGCCTCTCCTCAAAACCCAACCCCACTTTTGCGGAAATCGCTGAAGCTGTTAGCAGCGATGACTTCGCTAGCCGTGGCGGTGATGCGGGCTGGAAAAACCTTGAAGATCTCAATGAAAGAGTAGTCGCAGCGATTCGCAATCTCAAGAATGGTGAAATTTCTGAGCCCATACAATTTACCGTCGAAGGTGGAAAGTCGGTATGGTTCATCCTTAAACGTGAAGGCTTTAAAGTTGCAGGTCCAGCTACTCTCGATGATCCACAAATTTTAGCCGAAGTCGAAGAGCGTGTTCGAGCTGAATCCATGAAGCAAGCGGTCGCGACCTGGCTAGCTGAACTTCGAGCCAAGAATCACGTCGAGATTCGTTGAGATGTCTGAGGTGTCTCCGCCATTTCGCTGCCGTGCTTTTCCGGAGCGAACCGCTGGTGTATTACTTCACTTAACCGCCCTACCTGGCAAAGGACCCGTGGGCTCTTTGGGTGCTGGCGCCAGACACTTTGTCGACTTCCTCGCTCAAGCAGGATTCAGCTGGTGGCAAGTTTGTCCTCTCGGTCCTACAGGATTTGGAGATTCACCTTATCAAGCACTTTCCGTTTTTGCGGGAAACCCCTACCTCTTAGATTTAGAAGATTTACGTCACCGTGGTTTTCTAACCAATGAAGAAATCCAGTCTCTCCAAAGATCAGAGGAAGAAAACACCGATTATGGGCGGCTTTGGCATGAGTTAAGACCGGCTTTACAAAAGGCCGCTGAACGGGGAGTAAAAATCCTGCAAAATCATTCTGCCTTTCGGGAGTTTTGTCGCAACGAAGAGAGTTGGCTACATGACTGGTGTCGTTTCTCTGCCCTGCGCATCCAAAATCAATTTATGGCACCCAGCCTTTGGACTGAGTGCGAACCCGATAAAGAACTTTATCAGCAGGCTGCTGTTTTGCAGTTTCTTTTCTCAGAGCAGTGGTTTGCTTTAAAACAGTACGCGACTCATCGCAGGGTTAAATTAATCGGCGATGAACCTATCTATGTTTCCGCCGATGGTTGTGACCTCTGGGCCAAACCTGAACTCTTTCAGCTAGATGAGTGGCAACGACCCAAATTTGTCGCAGGCGTTCCTCCTGATTACTTCGCCGAAGACGGACAACTCTGGGGCAACCCTCTCTATGACTGGCCTCGGCACGCAGCCGATAATTTTGCGTGGTGGCAATCGCGCGTGCACCACGACTTAAGACTTTTTGATGTCATTCGTATCGATCATTTTCGTGGAATTTGTGATTACTGGAGCGTTCCCGCCGATGCACCGAATGCTCGACAAGGTGAATGGCGCGAGGGGCCTGGCATAGCCTTTACGCAAGCGTTAGGAGACTTACCACTCGTCGCTGAGGATCTCGGGCTCTTATCCCCTGGCGTTGATGTGCTACGAAAAGCTGCCCAACTTCCTGGCATGGCTGTTTTACAATTTGGTTTTAGTAACCCAGCCGGGAACCCGCACCACCCAGCCAACATTACGCCAGATCGGGTCGTTTATACCGGAACTCATGATAACGACACCGTCGAAGGTTGGATGAAAACCCTCAGTGGCGAGGAACAGCGTCACCTCCATGAAGCACTTGGTCACATTCATCACCCCGCCAAAAACCTTGCTCAAGCAGCACTCGATAGTCCCGGAGTCTGTGCCATGATTGCGGCACAAGATTTACTCGAACTTGGCACCGAAGCCCGTTTCAACACTCCAGGAAATCCTCAAGGAAATTGGCGCTGGCGCATGACCGATGCCGAACTGGCCCATCTTTTTACTCAGGTCGAAGAATGGCAATATCGCTTAGTAAAATCGAATCGGTTTAACGGGTAAGACGACGGTATTTTGGACGGCGTGGAGTATCAGCATCGATTCCTAATCGCCGACGGCGATCTTCCAAGTAATCACCATAATTACCTTCATGCCAGGTGATTTTACCTTCGTCTTCAAAAGCCAAAATATGCGTAGCCACACGGTCAAGGAACCAACGGTCGTGTGAAATGATGACGGCACATCCCGCAAAAGATTCCAGTGCATCCTCTAGAGCACGAATAGTATTCACGTCCAAATCGTTTGTTGGTTCATCGAGCAACAGAACATTAGCGCCTGATTTAATCAGTCGTGCTAAATGAATACGATTACGTTCACCCCCAGACATGATACCGACTTTTCTTTGTTGAACATCGCCAGTGAAACCAAAACGGGCAGCGTAGGCACGAGCGGGAATCATGACCTTACCCAAGTGCACCATCTCTTGTCCGTCAGAGATTGCCTCCCATAATGCCTTATCTGCAGGCAGGGCATCGCGGGTTTGATCCACGTGAGCTAATTTTACAGTATCACCAATCATTAGTGTTCCTTTATCGGGCTTTTCCTGTCCAGTAAGGAGACGAAAGAGCGTCGTTTTCCCTGCACCATTTGGCCCAATAATTCCTACAATACCACCGGCGGGTAAAGTGAAGTTCACCTCTTCAAATAAAACTCGATCGCCATAGGCTTTCATTAATCCTTTCGCCTCAATCACTGATCCACCTAAACGTGGACCTGGAGGAATCCAAATTTCAGCGGTTTTTTCTACCTGCAACTGATCCTGAGAAAGCATTTGCTCATAGGCGCGAAGACGAGCTTTGTTTTTAGCGACTCGCGCTTTAGGGGAAGACCCAGCCCACTCGCGTTCACGTTGCATCGAACGCTGACGAGCGGCGGATTGCTTCTCCTCGGCCTCTAAACGGATTCTCTTTTGCTCTAACCAGGAGGAGTAATTGCCCTTCCAAGGGACTCCTCGACCCCGATCCAATTCTAAAATCCACCCAGCAACATTATCTAAAAAATAACGGTCGTGGGTAATCGCAATGACCGTGCCTTTGTAATTCTGTAGATGCCGCTCGAGCCATGCGACCGTGTCGGCGTCCAAATGATTCGTAGGCTCATCTAGCAAGAGCACATCGGGCTCCATTAACAAAAGACGACAAAGTGCCACGCGGCGCTTCTCTCCACCAGAGAGTGTGGAAACGAGAGCTTCCCCGGGCGGACACCGCAGCGCATCCATTGCCATTTCAATCCGCGCATCCAAATCCCAGCCTCCCCGCGCATCGAGTATGGTTTGAATTTCAGTCTGCCGTGCTAAAATTTTTTCCTGCTCTTTCGCCTCATCCGTTTCGGAAACTTTAATAAATGTATCATCATACTCTTCGAGTAAGGCTTTCATTTCACCCACGGCTTCCTGCACATTTTCTGCAACGGTTTTACTTTCATTCAGTCGTGGCTCTTGGGCCAAGTACCCCAAGGTATACCCAGCCACTCGACTAATTTCGCCATCAAATTCCGTGTCCTCCCCTGCCATAATTTTAAGCAGAGTGGATTTCCCCGAACCATTCAGACCCAAGACTCCAATCTTGGCTCCGTAAAAATATGACAGCGAGATATCCTTAAAAACGGGCTTCTTCTCGAAGTGTTTCGTCACTCCCGTCATCGTAAAGATAACCTTATCGTCGGCCATATCGGGAAGATTTCCCCAAGTTACCCTTAGAGCAAGCCGAAGACATACTTAAGTCATAAAGCCATCCCGCTTGACAGTGAAACCCTTCCCCACTAATTTAAAGACAGTCACCTTTCATTAAGGTGGGTCCAACCGGACCCGCCTTTTTTGTCCCCCCTTCCCAACACACCCACCGTATCACCATGAGCGTAGACATTAAACCCTACCTGCAATACCTCGAAAAAGAGAAGCACATCCCCAAAGATGAAGCCTGCGTCTTAATTTCTGAAGCCATCAAAGCCTCGGTCGAAAAATCCGTTTTAGCGGGTCAAAATATCGAAGTTAAAGCAGATCCACAAACGGGCAAACTCGAAGCCTTTGCGGTCTACACCGTTACCGATGCCGTTTCCGACCCTCAGCGCGAAATGAATCCAGTCATGGCTGTGACTTTCGACGTCAATGCACGCGTTGGTGATGAAATTCGTCGGCCCATTGCGGTAGCCGACCTCGGACGCATTGCGGCAAAAACCACCCAACAATTATTGAATCAACGTTTTCGTAAAATCGAAAAAGACCAAGTCTTTAAAGAATATAAAGACAAAGTGGGTGATATTGTGACGGGCGTGGTGCGTCGAACTGAGCGAGGCAATATCGTGGTTGAATTAGGCTCGGCCGAAGCTGTTTTAACCCGCGCTGAACGTTGCCAAGGTGAAGAATTTAGAACTGGTGACCGCATTCGTTGTTTACTTCTCGAAATTCGCGAAGACTCCCAAAGAGGTCGTGAATTCGTTCTCTCTCGAGCACACCCCAATTTTGTTCGTCGCCTTCTCGAACTCGAAGTAGCGGAAATTGGAGATAAAACCGTGCGCATTGCTGCCATGGCTCGCGACCCTGGCTACCGCACAAAGATTGCCGTGGACTCGGCCGACCCCAAAGTCGACCCCGTGGGTGCCTGCGTTGGTGCCCGAGGCGCACGCGTGCGTAATATCGTCAAGGAACTCAACGGAGAGAAGATTGATATTATTCGCTGGCACTCTGAACCCCTTCAACTGCTCGAAGAAGCGATTCGTCCTGCCAAACCTCGTAATGTTCACATCGACGAACGCAATCGCCTCATCCACTTCGAGGTAAATGAGGATGATATGCGTATTGCGATTGGTTCCAAGGGTCGCAACGCCCGCCTCACTTCCAAACTGATGGGTTGGCGCTTGGATATCACCAAGTCTACTCACGCTCCTGAAAGCCTCGATGCTCAATTAGGAGAAAAAGCGATTCGCTTGGCTGCACAACTTCACCTTTCACCTGAACTGGTCGCTAAATTTATTGGTCTAGGTATCGAAAGCTTGGCTTCTTTTGAAGGCGTCACGGCGGAAGACTTTAGTGGCACCGACCTCTCACCCGAAGAAATCAACGTGGTTCTCGAGGCTGTAGCCAAAGCAAAAACCGCTGGTCAGTCCTAATTCATAAAGATTAAAAAACTCTCCACTAATTCTAGTTACACATGACCGAGAAGAAAAAACCCGAAGCCAAAAAGCCCTCAGCCTCGCAACGTTTTAGCGATGTCGCCAAAGAGCTTGGCATCGAGGTGAAGACTCTCTTGGGCTTAGTGGATCAGTTTGTCGCGGCCCGCCCCGACTTCCAAGATATCGTTTACGTCGAAGGCAAAAAACCTGCCCCCTCGAGCAACTTAGGAAAAACTTATCGCAAAGAGTTTTTCGAGTTTATCGAAGACAAAGTTCCGAAAAAGGCCGTCGTAGAAGCGCCCAAGGCTCCTGAACCTGCGCCTGCGTCGGTTCCTGCTCCTGAACCTGCTCCTAAAACAGAAACTCCAAAACCAACAGTGGTCGCCAGCACCAGCGTTCCGTCGCCGAAGCCACCTGTGGCATCCACGACACCACGTCCTGCACCACCTATTCCAAGTCGACCTGGACCAACCCCTCCCCCTCTTCCTTCGGCGCGCCCAGCTCCCTCTATTCCACGGAATGAACTTCCTCCGATTATCATCACGCCGAATCAGCCAGCACCAGCCAATCGTCCCCCTGTAGCGCCAATCGTCCGTCCCGCACCAGCACCGGTGATTGCCCGACCCACTTCTTCGACTGGCGCAGTGGCACCAGGAAGCAAGGGAACGATTACGGTTCGTCCTCCAATCGTTGTTCGTGATTTTGCCATCGCTCTCAACCTCAAGCCATTCCAAGTGATTGGCTCGCTGATGGAGTTAAATAAAGTGGTCAGCGTTTCTTCGGTCATCGATGAAGCCGATGCACGTAAGGTTGCGGAGAAGCATGGTTATCATCTTGAAATTCGCCACCGCGGTGAAGGCGTTCAGCCTGTTAAAAAGGAAGTTAAGAGTTCCGACGATGATCCAGTCTTGATGGTGACACGCCCACCGGTTGTCTGCGTCCTCGGCCACGTTGACCATGGTAAAACAACCTTACTCGATTACTTCCGCAAATCGAATGTCGTCTCTGGTGAAGCCGGTGGCATCACCCAACACATCGGTGCATACACCGTAAAATACCAAGGTGATAAGCCTGAGTATAAGGGACGACTCGTTACCTTCCTCGACACTCCTGGTCACGCAGCTTTCGCCAAAATGCGCGAGCGTGGAGCGAGCGTCACTGACATCGCCGTTCTCGTTGTCGCAGCAGACGACGGATTTATGCCTCAAACTGAAGAGGCTTTGAAATTTGCCCAAAAACACGCGAGTGCGATTGTTTGCGCCATCAATAAGGTCGATGCCAAAGGCTCGAATATCGATCGCGTAAAACAACAGATGCAGCAACGTGGCATCACACCCGAAGACTGGGGTGGTGAAACCATTACAAACCCTGTCTCCGCTTTAAAGGGAACAGGGATGAATGAGCTTTTAGAATCCATTTTACTCCAAGCAGAAATTCTAGACCTTAAGGCCAACCCCAAGTGCCCTGCTCAAGGTGTTATTATTGAATCGCAGATGGAAACTGGGCGCGGTCCAACGGCGACTGTCATCGTTCAGAAGGGAACTTTAAAGCCTGGCGACTCCTTTGTTTGCGGAGAAACCTGGTGCAAGGTCCGTGCCTTAATGGACGAGAACGGCCAACGTCTTCCTCAGTCAACTCCTGGCACACCCGCTCTTGTTTTAGGTTGGGATGCCGTGCCTGCTCCAGGTAGCAAATTCCGTACTGTTAAGAACGACCGCGAAGCACGCGAAGCCGCCGAAGAAGCAGTTCAAGCTGCCCGTAAATTAGCCGAAGCGGCTGGAAATGCCCCCGCACCAACAGGTCGTCCAGGTATGTCTGACCTTGATCGCCTCATGGCGGCATTGGAAAAAGATAAAGAAAAGATTCTACGTGTATTGCTCAAAGCTGATGTCAATGGAACCCTCGAAGCACTCCAAGGCTGTTTGCAAGATATCAAGTCCAACAAAGTGAAATTGGAAATTGTCGGTGGCTCCGTCGGACCGATTACGCAAAGCGATGTGCAGATGGCCGAAGCAGCTAAATCGACAATCGTCGCTTTTGATACTAAACTCGAAAACGGAGTTCAGGCGCACTTAAAACGCACAGGAGTTAAAGTAATCACCCACGATATCATTTACGAACTCATTAATTTAGTCAAAGAGGCGATGGCCGAGTTGCTCGACCCCGAAATTCGTGAAAACAAGTTGGGTGCCGCAGAAGTTCGCGCCGTCTTCCCTCTTGGTAAAGATCACAACGTTGCTGGCTGTATGGTAACCGAAGGCTTAGTTCGTCGTGGAGCCAAGGCACGTCTCATCCGCAAGGGTCAAGTCATTCATCAAGGCCCCGTCGAAACCCTTCGTCGATTCAAAGACGATGCCTCCGAAGTTAAGGCTGGTTTCGAATGTGGAATTAAACTTGGTGGCTATGACGATTATCAAGCGGGTGATACCATCGAAGCGGTTGAAATGCTTCAAGTGAGACCAGCCCTCTAATCCATGTCGCAACGTCAGTTAAGGGTCGCTGAACTAGTCCAACGCGAAGTTTCTTTGATTCTTCGACAAAAATGGACGGCTGAAGCGGCTCTCATAACCATTACACGAGCTTCAGTCTCTCCTGATTTGAGACAAGTTCGCGTCGGTTATGCTGTTTCAGGGGACGAGACCGCCAAAAAATCTGCCCGTATTTTTTTAAAAAGTGTTCGTCGTGAAATGAAATCTCTCGTGGGAGGTATTCTTCAACTTAAGAGCACACCCGACTTGATTTTCACCGAAGACGATGTGACGGGAGGGGTCGCTCGCGTTCAAGCCATGCTCGATGAATTGGCTCGTCAAGAGAGACCAACCAAGGACTCCCCTGCGGATTAAATTGTCGGTGATACCACCTCGGGGAAAGTCGCTAAAGCCTCGCGCACAGTATTGGCTCGAATACTATCGCGCTTCTCGCTCTCACACTCTTTGCCTTGGCGAACTTGAATATGCGCGGGCTGACCTTCAATCATGAGTCGATCAATCAGGTGTCGATTGGCCTCAGGTAAACAACCCATGTCACAAGCCATACGCAGATGGGAAAGCATATTCATCGACTCGGCACTCGTCAGTAAATGAGCGTGCCGGAGAATACCCAAAGAACGGGCCAAACGATCCACGAAACGCGCACCCTCTTCTTGAGCTAACTTACGGCGGGCATTCCATTCTTGCTCAACCAAAACTTTAATCCACCCGCCCAGACGCTTGAGAATCACTTCTTCAGAAAGACCTAAGGTTTGCTGATTTGAAATCTGGAAGATATTACCCGCTGCCTCCGTCCCCTCTCCTAGCCAACCACGAACAGCTAAACCATCTTGGCTCAGTGCACGTGTCACCTTTTCCATGTGCCGACTTAAACACAGACCAGGCAAATGAACCATGGCTGATGCCCGCAATCCGGTGCCGACATTGGTGGGACAAGCCGTTAAGTAGCCCAGCTGTTCAGAA
This sequence comes from Opitutia bacterium, assembly GCA_947470855.1. Taxonomy (GTDB): domain Bacteria; phylum Verrucomicrobiota; class Verrucomicrobiia; order Opitutales; family UBA953; genus UBA953. The sequence goes on from CANIUQ010000001.1 coordinate 40,484, forward strand.
AAAGCGATTTTTAAACTCTCACTCAAAGCGTCGTCTAACTGCTCGGCGATATTCCAAGTGCCACGTAAATGCCAACCAGCTTTAACAACTTGTATACGTAAATGGTCTTCCTCGTTAATCATCACCGAGCAGGTTTGATCACGACTGATGACCGCAGCGCCACTCTTGCCTGAGGCTAATTCTTTAGAAACTAAATGTCGCTCCACGAGCACCGCCCGATCCATATCAGACAGCTCATTCATTTTAAGGAAATGGCCTTTCTTAAAACGCGGGAGTTTCTCTAAAGCACCCCAACATTTTTGAGCGATTTCTTGTCGTTGTGCAGCTTTTGCCCAGCCAGGAAATGGATATCCCTCAAGATTTCGCGCCAAGCGAATACGGGTGCTTAAGACGATGGCTTGTTGCGCGCCCAATAAGTGAGTTAACTCATTTTCCGCAGCGAGAATGTCTTGAACAGTCATGAAAGATTATGATTCGGGAATTTGAGTAAGAAGTTGAGCAATCTCGTCACGCAAACGCGCAGCACTTTCGTAGTCTTCTTGCGCAATCGCGATTTCCATTTCCGTTTTTGCCTCATGCAGACGATGGCGTAATTGACCAATGGCAACAACGCCCACAGGGGCTCGTCCGACGTGCTGTAAACGGTGTTGGACTTTGGCCAACAAGTCTTGCAAGGCTCCAAGAAAAACAGGCCAGCAATCTGGACAGCCCAGCCGGCCCGTGCGTCGGAATTCTAGGTCGTTAAATCGGCAGGAGGGACATATAATTGTGGGCTGCGTGGCAACAGTGGTCACCGCCTCGGCTAATTGAAAAACAGCGGCATCGGTAGCCCCCCCCTTACTGGCACAGGCCTCACAGTAGTGCACCTTATGCACCTTGCCTTGGACAATCTGCGTGAGATGTACCGTGGCAACGGCATCGCAAAGCTGACACTGGAGCGATTTGGACATCGGAATATGAGAAAAAGAGAGAACCCCGACTTGGCAAGGGGAAGCGGGGGGAGGTTTGACTTAATGCCTCACAACGACTTGATGGGAGGTCGCCCAATGTCTTCCCAAAGCCGCATCGTGATTACAGGGGTTGGTTTAACTGCCCCCAATGGAAATTCGCTACAGGAGTTCCGTGCCAATCTGCTAGTTGGTAAAGCCCGCATTGCCGAAATCGACGTGCGCCACATGGGTAAGCAACCAGCAGGGGTTTGTGATTTTGATGCGACAAAGTGGCAAAAGCGTAAGGAAATTCGCAATGGCACCCGAGTGGGATCCATTTCTATTTACTGCGCTCGTGAAGCTTTAATCGATTCAGGTATTGCCTGGGAACAAATCGATAAATCACGCGTTGGTGTTTATCTTGGCATCACCGAACATGGTAATGTGGAAACTGAAAACGAGATTCATAATATCTCACAGTTTGGCAATGACACCAAGTATTGGACTCACCACCACAACCCACGCACGGTAGCAAACAATCCGGCTGGGGAAGTGACGATGAATCTAGGAATCACCGGGCCTCATTATACCATTGGAGCCGCTTGTGCAGCGGGCAATGCTGGGCTCATCCAAGCCGCCCAGATGTTGCAACTCGGAGAGGTCGACCTCGCTTTCGCTGGCGGGGTTTCCGAATCAATTCACACCTTTGGCATTTTCGCTGGATTCAAAAATCAAGGCGCCCTGGGTAGCCACCCCGACCCAACCAAAGCCTCGCGCCCTTTTGACAAAAATCGCAACGGTATCGTCATCTCCGAAGGCGGAGCAATCTATACTCTAGAACGCCTAGAAGATGCTCTCCGTCGAGGGGCCAAAATTTTAGGTGAAATTGCAGGCTGGTGTATCAATTCCGACGCCACCGATGCCGTCCTCCCTAATCCACAAAGACAGGCCGAGTGCGTTCGCTTCGCCCTACAACGATCCGGGCTCAAACCCCAAGACATCACGATTGTCTCCACCCATGCCACTGCTACCGCTTTAGGCGATATACAGGAATGTGTCGCCCTCAGGGAGGTATTCCAAAACTGCCCTAACACTTATATTAATAATACCAAAAGTTACATTGGACATTGTATGGGTGCAGCGGGAGCCTTGGAATTAGCGGGAAATCTACCCTCTTTTGCGGACGGCTGGGTCCACCCCACGATTAATATCGAGGAAATTGACCCTGAATGCGCCCTCCCTGGCCTGGTAGTGAATAAACCCCACCAAGCCAATGAAGTTAACGCCATTTTGAATAATTCCTTCGGCATGCTGGGCATCAACTCAGCCCTCATTGTTAAGAAATATGGGGTTGCCTGAACGGGCGTTGTTGGTTGAAACAAACCTACCGTTATGACCAAGGAAGACATTAAACAAATCGTTCTCGATATCATCGCAGACATCGCCCCCGATGAGGATTTGTCGGCCGTTAAAGCCGAAGTGAGACTGCGCGATCAACTCTCGCTCGATTCGATGGACTTCCTTGATATCGTCATGGAGTTGCGCAAAAAGCACGGTATCGAGGTTCCCGAAGCAGACTATGTGCAACTTGCTTCTCTCGATTCCTGCGCCGATTACCTTTTGCCTAAGTTCTTAGCTAAAAAGTAATCCGTCATCGGCACTCTTTAAAAGGCCACGCTCTCGTGGCCTTTTTTGTTCAATAAAATACCCCCATCTCCGAGAGGAAAACAGGGGGTAAAATGGTGGAGCCTATCGGGCTTGAACCGACGACCTCTTGCATGCCATGCAAGCGCTCTACCAACTGAGCTAAGGCCCCATAAAGTGGGATAATGAACAAAGAACTAGCCTGTGCTACGGTCAACGCTTTTTTCCCAACCCTCGAGTCTCTGGTTGCCAATCAGGTCGCATGCCTTTGCTTTCTTTGCGTGGCCGATTCAACTGAAAGCCCTGAAGACACGCCTATTAGCCGACCCGCTCATAGTGGGGGCATTCGTATCGCCAAAGAATTTATTGAATCTCTCCCCATCGCTCACTGGGAAGGCCCTATTGAGTTAATTGAATCTGAGAAAGAGGCCGAGCGCGCCATTCACCACCTTCACAAGGAACGTGTTCTGGGGTTTGATACAGAGACTCGTCCATCGCACACGCGTGGCGTATCTTACCTACCCTCAGTCTTACAATTAGCGGGTGAAGATTGCATTTTTGTTTTTCGTTTAGATGTCTGTGGAGGCGTACCCCTAACCTTTCCCCTGCTCTGCCACCCCAAGAAAGCAAAAGTGGGAGTCGCGGTACGGGACGATGTGCGCCATCTCCAAGAACGTGCCCCTTTTGATGCTCCCAGTTTTATTGATATTTCAGACTTCACCAAGAAGGCTGGAATTGAAAACACAGGCTTACGCGCCCTCGTGGCCCATTACTTAGGACTACAAATGAAGAAGTCTAAGAAAATTCAGACTTCCCGCTGGGAACGCGAACTTTCCAAGGAACAAATCAAGTACGCCGCCAACGATGCCTGGTTCAGCCGCGAACTCTATCTGAAATTAGAGAAAGAGGGGATTATTCCTGCCTTTGAATAAAAAAGCGAGTCCTCATCAGACTCGCCCTGCTCAACCAAAAAGGATACCGATTACTTGCTTTCGTCGATATCCTTAAGGTCAATCTTCATTTTAAGACGCTCACCAGACTTGGAGGGGAAATCATCTAAAAGAGCGTGCACTAAAACAGGAACTAAACGTAGACGATTGATTTCGAGATAATCTCCGTAAACTTCACCTTCGTAAACTAGCACACCGCGTTTACTACCCGCCTCGGCCTTATAAATTCGCAAAATGAGTTGTGCGGTGTTATGGTTGTGTGAGTAACGAGTACTTTCTCCAGCGGCATGAGCGATGGTTGGATAAGTCGCCACAGTACCATAGGACTCATGACGTCTCTCTTCGGCATTTTTAACTGAGGTTAAAGCAAACTCAAAGGTCATCATATAATCCGCCGCCACACCTTGTCCATTTTCCATAAACTTTAATCCTCTCTGTGTTAAAAGGGGGACTAAATTAGATGCCTCGGCTTGATATTCCTGGCTGCCCTTGAGTGCTGGATCAATGGGAGCGAGAGTAAAAGATTTACCCTTTAGATGATTGCTATCGAGAGAGTGAAAGACTCTTCGCTCGATATCCATCTGGTTGGCGTAGCGACTTTGACAACCAACGAAAGCGACAAGCAAAACGAGCAACAGAGAGGGAGTTTTCATAATCGGAGAACGTGGAAAACAAATTCTATGTCATAGGAAAAACAGGACAAGAGGTAAATTAATACCCATTATCCTAACAAACTATAAGAGGTTTTGCATAACTCCTTTTTAAAAAGCCTAAAACAAAAAATACCCCCAACGAAGAAAGATAAAATAATCAACTTTTAGCACGTGCTGACCACAAAAGGAAAACCCAACCGACAATCATGAGCGAACCTCCGATTGGGGCAACAGCCCCCAGCCAATGCGGAGCCCCCAGCGACATTGCATAAAGAGTAGAACTAAAGATAAAAGCCCCACTGATCCAAGAAAGCTTGGCGAGCGCAAGGGTTTGAGGATTAGACGAAGATGTAATCGCAGCTACAGCAATCGCGTGCAGAAGTAAGTAAAAGGTGGCCGTAGTCCACCAAGCGTTGGCTTCAGGAATAATTGCTAAGACAGGCTTTAATGCATGGGCGCCAAAAGCACCGAGACCAATCGCCACCGCACCCATCAAACCAGCTGTAGCCAAAAACCGATCCATCCTCAAGTTCCTGCATCAGCCCCAGATTTTTTCTGAGTGAACGTCAACCCCTTCTCGCCCACCGCAACCACCACAGGCTCTTCTTTATTAAAATCATTTCGCAAGATAGCTTCTGCCAAAGGGTCTTCAAGCAATCGCTCGACCGCACGACGCAGAGGACGAGCACCATACTTCTCATCCCAGCCATTTTCAACAAGGTGAGCACGAGCAGGTTCAGTTACCACCAACTTCACGCCCAAGTCTAAGAGGCGTTTCGCAACTTTCGCTACCTCGATATCGACAATCTTAGTCATATGCTCCTTCGCCAATTGCTGGAAGATGACAATATCCGTTAAACGATTTAAAAACTCGGGCTTAAAAGCGCGTTTGGTTTCATCCATTATACGATCCTTGAGCTTTTCGTAATCGCGCGTCGAATCGACACCAACGTCAAAGCCAACCGAAGAATTACGCTGTAAAACGTCGGCTCCAACATTGGAGGTCATAATAATAATCGTATTTCGAAAATCGACAACGCGACCGAGAGAATCTGTCAAACGACCATCCTCTAGTGCTTGAAGGAGCAACTGAATAACATCAGGGTGGGCTTTCTCGATTTCATCAAAGAGAACCACAGAATAAGGCTTACGGCGAACCAACTCGGTTAACTGTCCACCCTCATCGTGCCCAACATAACCAGGGGGAGACCCAATCAATCGAGAAACCGTAAACTTCTCCATGTACTCAGACATGTCGATTTGAATAACGGCCTCTTTCTCGCCAAACATACGCTCAGCTAAAGTACGAGCGAGCAAAGTTTTTCCAACTCCGGTTGGACCAAGGAAAAGAAATGAGCCAATCGGACGGCGAGGATCTTTCAAGTCGGCTCGAGAGCGACGCAGGGCACGAGCAACCACTTCGCAGGCGCGGTCTTGTCCAATGACACTGCTTTGCAAATCTTTTTCCAAATCCAAAAGTTTTTGTGCTTCCTTGCTCTCCATGCGATTGAGAGGCACACCCGTCCAATCCGCCACAATGTGCTGAATGGCCTCTTCATCAACGATGACCTTCTTTTCATCGCGCTTCTTGCGCCATTCTTCGAGCATCTTTTCTCGCTTAGCACGCAACTTCTTTTCTTGATCACGCAAATTAGCTGCCTCCTCAAACTTCTGCTGGCGAGAGGCTTCTTCTTTTTGTAAAACAACGGCATCAATATCCGCCTGGGCTCTATCCAATTCAGGAGGTAAATTCAATGAACGGATTCGTGCACGTGCACCCGCTTCGTCCATCACATCAATCGCTTTATCGGGCAGGTGCCGAGAAGTGATGTAACGGTGAGAGAGGCGGACCGCTGATTCAATCGCCGCATCCGTGTATTCGCACTTATGGTGCTCCTCATACTTGTGACGAATGCCACGTAAAATCAGCACGGCATCTTCGGGAGAGGGGTCATCGACCTTGACCGATTGGAATCGGCGTTCAAGGGCTGCATCTTTTTCGATGTGCTTACGATATTCGGAAAGCGTGGTGGCGCCGATACATTGAATTTCCCCGCGGGAGAGGGCTGGCTTGAGAATATTGGAAGCATCCATGGCTCCTTCTGCGGCCCCTGCTCCAACAATCGTATGCATTTCATCAATGAAAAGAATGATATTTTTCGCACGCTTAATTTCATCCATGATTCCTTTGATGCGCTCTTCAAATTGACCACGGTATTTCGTGCCAGCGACCATCAGTGCGAGGTCGAGCGTAATCACCTTGCGATCGAGAAGAATCTCGGGAACAACCCCCGAAGCGATTTCTTGAGCTAATCCTTCGACAATGGCCGTCTTACCAACGCCCGCTTCACCAATTAAGATGGGATTATTTTTGGTGCGACGGCAAAGAATTTGTACGACTCGACGAATCTCTTCTTTACGACCAATCACGGGATCCAACTCACCAGCACGGGCTAACTCTGTTAAATCGCGACCGAATGTTTTCAATAGAGATAACCGTTCACCGCGACCTGGACGACCGTTTTCCTCCGCAGGACGTCGTGACGAGGAGGCGTCTTCGCCGTTTCCTTCTTCGGCATTATTTTCCGAACTCGCCTTACCTTCGCTTTCCGAAGCCGATGAATTCGGATCAATGTCTGCTAAAATTTGTTTTCGGCATCGCTCTAAATCTACATCGAGAGATTGCAAAACACGAGCAGCCAATCCCTCTCCTTCTTTGAGAAGACCGAGTAAAATATGCTCAGTCCCGACATAGGTATGTCCGAGAGAACGGGCTTCAGTGATGGCATGAGCCATGACTTTTTGCACCCGCGGAGTAAGAGGAATCGTATCGGGCATTTTTGCCTCCTCAGGACCGGGACCAGCTTGCTTCTCCACCGCCGCGCGCACGGTTTTTAAATCTAAACCCATTCGGCCAAGAACATTAACCGCCACGCCCTCCCCGAGCTTAATCAAGCCCAGTAGGATATGCTCAGTACCCACGTAGTTGTGGTTGAAGCGACGAGCCTCGGAACGCGCCAAGTCAAAGACTTTACGTGCTCGTGGCGTGAAATTATTGTTTTTGTCCTTATCCATTGGGAAGTTGAGCGGTGTTTTTAAATTGTTTTAGCAGATACTATGCCCAGATTTGCCAACCCTTCAAGCGTTCGTCATCGATTGTAAATAACCCTCCTTTTCTTTTGCTTCCAAGGCTACTGAATGGTTTGTTAATTGTAAATGATGGCACTCAGTATGCAAACCGCAAGCGAAGCCCTAAATGACCTAGTGGTCAGTTTAAAGGGGCGAAAAGTCGCTGTATTAGGTCATATGCGTCCCGATGGAGACTGTATCGGCTCACAAGTGGCTCTTTGTCATATCCTTCTCGCCTCGGGCGTTGATGCGATTTGCCTCAATCGCGACCGGATTCCGCCTAATTTAGCACCCTACGGGAAGGGGATAACTTTTTTAACAGCGGCCGAATATCAATTTGATCAGCGAGAAGCGATTGCCGTGGACTGTGCCGATGCGTCACGCTTAGGGACGGAGTTGCTCAGTCTCTTTTCTGGTCAAATTTTAGCCAACATCGATCACCACGCCTCCAACCCTGACTACGCCAAGATTAACATCGTAGTTAAGGAGGCGGCTGCGACTTGTCATCTTTTGGCTTACGCGATGCTGAAACAAGGCCTACCTTGCTCACCCGCCATCGCCAAGGCACTTCATTTAGGAATTATTACTGATACGGGAAGGTTTTGTTACGCCAGCACCACGGCTGCTGTTTTTGAAATTGTGGCAGAACTAGTCAAACGCGGAGCCCAACCTGCTGAAGCTAATTACCTTATTTTTGAACAAGAAAGCCGAGGGAAGTTAGAACTCACCAAGCGATTCTTAAATTCAATTCAATTCCATGAAAATGGGAAAATTTGTTCCGGAGAAATTACTCTCGATGACTATGCCGCCACAGGAACCTGCAAAGAAGACAAAGAGGGCTTAGTGGAGTTCCCTCGCTCGGTAGCAGGCGTCGAAATCGCAGTCTTGCTTGAAGAAGGTAAAGATGGAATTCGGGGTAGCCTACGTGGTCGCGATCCCAAACTCCGACTCGATTTGTTAGCGGGAAAACTCAATGGCGGTGGCCATGTTCTTGCCGCAGGGTTCAACCTCCTCGGTTGCACTTTAATCCGCGACCGCGCTCGCATTCTCGCCATTATTGCCGAACATTATCGCACCCACTCCGCTTTATGAGCGAAGCCAGCGCTGACCCCCAAGGTATCCTGCTCGTCGACAAACCCGCAGGAATTACTTCCCACGATGTCGTCGATCGGGTTCGACGCTTGTATCAAACTCGACGCGTAGGACACGCCGGCACACTCGACCCGATGGCCACGGGCCTACTGATTATCCTCGTCGGTAAAGCCACCAAAGCCTCACAGTATTTGATGTCCCAAGAGAAAGAATACTTGGGAGAAGTTACGCTTGGCATCACCACCGACACACAAGATGCCGAGGGAGAAACTCTTGAAACGCGACCCGTACCAGCATTAACCGAAAAGCAAATTGAGGATACGCTGCAATCCATGCTCGGCGATCAGTATCAAACTCCGCCCATGCATTCCGCCAAAAAAATCGGTGGAAAAAAACTCTATGAACTAGCTCGTAAAGGATTAGAAGTTGAACGCGAACCTCGCTTTATTCGAATCAATCTCTTTCAACTCAACACCTGGCAATCTCCTCGCTTTACCTTCCGCGTGCAGTGTACCAAAGGGACATACGTTCGCACTTTAGCCTACGATCTTGGTCAAAAATTCGGCTGCGGAGCTCACCTCTCCATGCTTCGACGAACAGCTTCAGGGGAACTCTCCATCGAAAAAGCTCATACCCTTGATGCCTTAGAAAAAATGTCCCGAGAACAAAAGCAGGCCAGCTTAATTCCCGTGCAACAAATTGTTCCGATCATCGCACTTGGATGAATAAACCCTTTCTACATCTTGCGATTGGCGTATTTGATGGAGTTCACCTCGGGCATCGAGCGGTGATTCACTCTGCTCGCGAAGCTGCACGACGTTTAGGCGGTCAAGTCGGTGTTTTAACTTTTGACCCTCATCCCAGCCGCTTGCTTAGGCCCGACAGCCCGACTCCTTTGATTTTCAATCGGCAACAAAAAGACGAGCGCCTAATTGAAGCAGGGGCGCAATTCATTCATCATCAAAATTTCGACCTTTCCCATGCATCGATGCCTGCGGAAGATTTTCCGCGTTGGTTAAAAAATCAGTTCCCTTCTCTGCTCAGCATTCATATTGGGAAAAATTTCCATTATGGACGAGGTCGAAGCGGACAGAGCCAAACCCTGATTCGAGACGCTCAAGAGCTCGGACTATCGGTTCATGTAGTCGACGCCGTGGATTACGAAAATGCACCCATCAGCAGTTCGCGGATTCGCCAAGCTTTGAGCGAAGGCAACCTCACTCTCGCAAACCAAATGCTTCTTCGGCCCTATGAAACCGAGGGCACTCTCTCTCCTGGAAGACAACTAGGTCGGACGCTAGGTTACCCCACCATTAATCTTTCCTGGAATCCTGAGTTAATTCCTGCCTACGGCGTTTACGCCGTAGAATGCGTCACTCCCGAAGGGACTGCTGAAGCGGGGGTGGCAAATTGGGGACTCAGGCCCACCGTCGAAAATCATAACGTAAAACCTCTTTTAGAAACTCACTTACTCCAACCTGTGGGGAAAATTCCCGTGGCGGGAGATCGTGTCAGAGTTCGTTGGTTAAAACGGCTACGCGATGAGATTAAATTCCCCCATACGGAGGCTCTGAAATCTCAAATCGCAGTCGATGAGAGCCTCGCCAAAAAATTTCATGGCCTTCTTTAAGAATGGGGAAACTCTTGGGTAAATCGCGGAATAATTCCGCCAAAAGACCCATTGGAAAAGAAAACGACACAGCGTGGACGTACGTCCTTTTTCACATCAGCCAGCAAATGAAGCAATAAGTCATCTGACGAAGAAGATGCGTACGCTTTTCGTCCAAGTGCTTTCAATTGCGCCACCACGCCCGTGGTATCAAAAGAATCAGTTCCTAATTTTTCTGCTCGGTGAGCAGGAGCCAAGTACACCGCATCCGCTTTGGCTAAAGCATCGCGGAAAGCCTCTTGCATAACTTTACGAGCTGCCGTGTTACTACGGGGCTCAAGACAGGCGAGTAATGTGTGCTGCGGGTAACGGGCGCGCAATGAATCTAAAGTCAAAGCGAGTGCGGTTGGATGATGACCAAAATCTTCAACAACCTTTAAAGCGGGTTGATTGATTAAAATCTGTTGTCGACGCATCACGCCTTGAAATGAATTGAGTGCATCCAACTTAAGGACTGTGGGATCTTGAGGGTTAAGAGCCAAGCCAGCGGAAACAGCGGCGACGGCCGCGTTACGGGCGTTAAAAAGACCTGGCAGTGACCATTTTACCCTGCCCCACAATTTTTTCTTCCAATAGATATCAAAGGAAGAACCTGTGTCATTCTCCTGAAAATTTGCCACGACTGCATCATTGTCCGACCCTACACCCACTCGAATCACTGGACACCAAGTGACCTGCTTGACCAAGGCGGTAACGGTGATGTCATCGCCATTGGCGACAATAAACCCATGGCGCGGCACAACGCGTAAACCATGAGCAAAAGTTCGTATCACATCATCGAGATCACGAAAAATATCTGCATGATCAAATTCGATATTATTAATCGCTAAAATTCTCGGAAAATACTGGATGAACTTGCTTCGTTTATCAAAAAAAGCCGTATCGTACTCATCCCCTTCGATAACGAAAATGCCCTCTTTTTTCCCAGGCGAAGAGCTGTCGGGTAAATCGCGAGGCACACCGCCAATAAGCCAGCCGGGTTCCACTTGATTGGCTCGCAATAAAACGGCTGCAAGACACGAAGTCGTCGTTTTCCCATGAGTTCCTGCAATCACAACATTACGTCGTGTGTTAAGTAGATGAGTCCTTAACAATTCGGGCAAAGAAACATAGCTTTGGGATGATTCCAGTAGCCATTCTACCTCAGGGTGTCCCCGCGAGGCCACGTTGCCGACGACAACTAAATCGGGTTTTAACTTTGCCAGACGCTCTGCATTCCAACCCTCCAATAGGGTAATCCCCGCCTGACGAAGGTGATCAGACATCGGGGGGTAAACGCCCGTATCCGAACCCACCACTTCATGCCCTAAAGCACGCATCAGAAGTGCTGCATTTCCCATCGCTGTTCCGCAAATGCCGATGAAGTAGATGTGCATGTCTTTGTATAGGACAGGCCACGGCCTGAGAGCGAGAAAACAAGCGATAACCCCCAAAAAAAGGAAGCCCTCAGACCTCCAACTGGCCTGAGGGCTAGTGCTATGAAACACAACGATACTTACCCTACCTTACCAACCGATCCCAAATCTGTCGACTGTGGATGATTACGCTTTTCTTTATCTAAGCGATGCCGCCGACGAATTTGTCTATCCACTTTATCGATTAATAAATCAATCGACTTATAAAGATCATCCGATTCCTCGCGCACGACGATGTCGGGGCCGGGAAGCTCGAGGCGAATTTGAGCCCCAAACTCTCGACTGTGATCGCGAATGTGGGTATGGACCAGTTCAACATGCACACGCATAATGCGTGGATTATGGCGCAAAAGTTTTTCAACTTTTGACCGTACCGTAGCTTTAATAGCATCAGTCAGTTCAAGATGAACTCCTGATATCACGATTGGAGCATTGCTCATGAGGTTCGTTTAGTTTTAGAACGGCGAGCAAATCGAACGATGTCTGATAAAAAATCCATTGATAACTTTTTGCGGAATTTCTCCTGTATCATCATCACGGGTTGTTCTTCTGGCATCGGTCGCGCTTTACTCACGCGCATCGAAAATTCTGACACACCAGCACTTGTATTCAACCTATCTCGGAACGAACCTGAAACATTTTCTAAACATTTAAAGTTTACTCATCTTACTTGCGACCTATCCCAACCCACTGAAATTCAAGAGGTTGTCTCTCGATTACAAAATCTTATCCCTCGCACGGGTAGGATTCTTTTAGTTAATAACAGCGGTTTTGGCGCCTATGGCGAATTTCCAGCCCCCGACCTAAACCACACGCTAAAAATGATTGAGGTGAATGTCAGCGCCCCAGTTCAATTAACTGGTCTATTGTGGGACAGACTCAAATCACAAGGCGGGCAGGTAGCCAACATCGCTTCGCTTGCTGGCTATCAACCCACACCACTCATTAGCACCTATGCAGCAACCAAAGCATTTTTACTGCACTGGAGTATCGCTCTTGATGCTGAATCAAAAAAATACGGCGTACGCTGTGTCGCGATTTGCCCTGGACCTGTCTCTACCAATTTTTCTAGAGCCGCTGGCTTGAATGGCTCAACTGGACTCGGCGGACAATCGGCAGAGGACTGCGCTGAAGAAGCACTACAAGCGATGGCACAAAATCGACCACACTGGATTACGGGTTGGAAAAATCGCTGGCTTGGATTCTTTAGTGCCCGCTTACCCAAAGCTTGGGCCGCGGCAATTGGATTAAGGATGATTCAGAAACTGAAACTCGATCGTTTTCGTCACTAGTTACCACTCAAGCACCATCGAGCAATTCTCGCGCATGAGATAAGGCTACTTTGCTATTTCGATCGCCCAACATACGGGCCAACTCCATTTCCCGTTCTTTTCGTTTGCAATGAACAGAATAGATTTCAACCGCAGTCGACTTCTCCGTTTGAGTTTTATTAACGACAAGATGTGAATGGCCAAGTGCAGCGACTTGAGGAAGATGGGTCACACAAAAAACTTGGTGATTTTTGCCTAAAGTAGCCAACTCCCGACCGACTTGTGCACCGATTTCACCACCGACATTGGCATCGACCTCGTCGAAAACTAAGACGGGTGTTTCATCAACCGAAGCCAAGACCGTTTTCAAGGCCAACATCACCCGTGCAGCCTCACCACTGGAAGCGATTTGACTTAATGGCAGTAAATCCTGTCCAGCATTAGGACAAAAAAGAAACTGTGCTTTATCCGCGCCTGTAGGTCCTAATTCACCGACGGTGACGGCAATTTTTAAATCAGCTTTTTTAAATCCGAGTGCGCCCAACATTTTTCGAGCAGCCGAAGCAAGTTTATCGGCGGCCTTAAAACGAGCTGAGTGTAAAACTGTCGCTTGCTTTTTAAGATCAGCCTCAACTTGAACAAGAGATGCTTGCAGACGTGCTACTTGAGCTTCGACTTCTCCCTGAGAAAGCAAACGGCGACGAATTTGCTCACGCTTTTCTCGTACGGAATCAATTCCTGGACCATACTTGCGTTTCAATTCCAGCCAAAGATTCATTTTGTCCTCTAACTCAGCGAGGGAATCTTCATCCCTATTCAAGCCGCGAGCCAATCGTGCGTAATCGGAGCGTAAGTCATCGATTTCCGCCGCCAAAGATTCCATGCGTTCAAAAAGTGGAGCCGCTTCGGGGTCAATCCGTGCTATATCTTGCGACGTTTTAAGCACTTTAGGCATGAAGTGGCTCAAACCTTCCGCGCCCAACCCTTCATCGATTTGCGCCAAATAGGTAGCAAGTTCCTGCATACGCGAATGGCGTAAATGATCTCGCTCAAGCTTAGAAATCGCTTCGTCGCTAAGATCTAATCGGTCCATCTTCTCACACTGCATCCTTAAAAATGTCGCTTCATCATCCGAAACTTTTTCGGCCGTGGTAATTTCTTCAATCTGTCGAAGGACCTCCATGCGTTGCTTCCATAGCAAACGATAAGCCTGCAAAGCTATTTCGTGGCCAGCGTGCAAATCGAGCATCTCCAACTGCGTCTCTGCCCGTAAGAGTTTCTGCGGTTCGCCAGGGCCATGGAAATCAATCCAACATTCTCCTAATTTTTGTAACTGGGCGAGCGTGGCCGCCTCACCATTGATTGAAATCCTGCCCGCTTTATTGAGCGGAACGGTACGCTTGATAATCAGCAAGCCTTCCTCGCAGAGGGGTAAATGCAACTCCTCTAAAATCTGATTAACCCTCTGAGGATGGGACAGTTCCAACTCCGCCTCCACAGAACATTCTTCCGCGCCTTTGCGGACAACGGCTTTGTTCGTTCGATTTCCTGCTAATAAAGAAAAAGCTCCAAGTAAAACGGACTTACCTGCCCCAGTCTCGCCTGTTACCACTGTAAAGCCCGGTTCCATCTCCATCTCAGCCCTATCCATTAAGGCCAGATTGCGAATGACAAGACGGCGAATCATTGTGCAGAACGAGTACCGTATAAAGATGAACCCACACGCACGCAGGTTGAACCTGCCGCAATGGCGACTTCCAAGTCTCCGCTCATACCCATGGAAAGCTCGGGGAGTTTAATTTGAAACTGATCTTCGAGTGCATCGCGACAGAGTCGTAACTCTTGAAAAGTTCGCTCCGCAGCGTGAAGTCCATCAACAAGAGGTGGCACAGCCATTAATCCTATGACGCGAAGGGCTGGTTGAGCAAGTGCTACTTCCACCAACGCTGGCGCTAAACTTAAATCGCAACCAAACTTAGCTGGATCATTACCTGCATTTACTTGAATATAAATATCGCGTTGAACATTCAGTTCTTGGGCAATCCGACCTAATCTCTTGACCAAATCAATCGAGTCGACCGATTGAATAACGTCAAAAATTTGCAAAGCCTGTTTGGCCTTATTCGACTGCAAATGCCCAATTAACTCCCAACGTAAATCAGGTGGAGCCAACGGACGCTTGGCTAGGGCTTCCTGTACACGATTTTCACCAACCGCTCTCAACCCAAACTCATAGGCATAAAGGGCTGCGTCCACCGAATGGGTCTTGGTTACGGGTAAAAGTCTTACCGTAGAAGAATCTCTTCCACAGAGGCTACAGGCGTGACGAATTCGGGCCAAAACTGCCTCACAATTAACCCTAAACTGGGCGTAGGTGACCATTCGAGCCTATGGGAAGCAGATACAGCCTCCGAGTCAATGCCCGCAACTTAATGGCGCCTTAAAGACAACAAAACCATGATAAGAAAATCTACACTTGAAGCGTCTTTGCATTAGATTTATTAATCCTACTCACACGTTTTCTATGCACATTGAAAACCTCAAGATTTTCCGCGACTTGGTCGATAACGAGAGCTTCTCTAAAGCTGCTAAACTCAATTCGATTACACAGTCGGCCGTTAGCCAGCAACTCCGTTCAATGGAGAAGCATTTCAATGTCCTCATCGTCGATCGGAGTCAGAAACAATTTCGTCTCACTCGAGAAGGTCGCAGTCTCTATGAAGCTTCTCGCGACATCCTTAATCGTTACGAGGAAGTTTCGAGTGAAATGCAAGAGATGCGCAAGGTAGTCAGTGGCACGGTACACGTCTCCACCATTGTTTCCATCGGTCTTCACGAATTGCCACCGTATGTAAAACGATTCATGCAAGAATACCCGCATGTAAACGTTCGTATCGAGTATCGACGATCGAATCTTGTCTACGAAGACGTCTTTTCCAGCACGGCCGATTTTGGTCTCGTCGCTTACCCACAGAAATACCGTCAAGTTGAAGTCATTCCCTTCATGGAGGACCAACTCGTCGCTATCTGTGCTCCCAAACACAAATTGGCAGGTAAGAAAGAAATCGAGTTAGCCGACTTGCAAGGCTGTCGCTTTATTGGTTTCGACCAAGATATTCCGACACGGAAAGCGCTGGACCAATTCTTTCGAGAACAACGTATCGAACTCGAGCCCACCATGGAGTTTGATAACATCGAAACCCTTAAGCGTGCCGTTGAAGTCGACGCTGGTGTCGCACTTGTACCCGAGGGAACCATTCGACAAGAAATTGAGCAAGGGACTCTGGTCAAACTGCGCCTACGCGATCGCCACGTGGTTCGTCCGCTCGCCATTCTTCATCGCAAAGGTCGAGTGATGACTCCAGCCATGAAGCGCTTTCTTTCTTTAATGCTCAACGGACTCGGCAACAAAAAAGCTGAAGGAGACTAAATTCTCATCCTGCGTTCGGTTCGACGTACCAAAGCAAACCCTGGGAGGGATTGTGCCAAAAGAAAACCTAGGCCCACCCAAGCGAGAGCCTCATTGTCAGAACCGCGTAGAGTATAACCTGCCAAAATCCACCAAAGAATCGTTCCACAAAGAGGCTCGTAAGCAAAACGTAAAGAGGCTCGAGCTAAAGACCAAGTTCCCATTAAAGCAGCCGCTAGGCCCATGGCTGAAGCGAAAGACACTAGGCTCAAGGCATAGTGCGCATAAAAAATAAACCCGCCTGAAACCAACAAGCCACCCAGTATTGCCGAGCCAACCCGGAATTGATTGGGAAACAAACGCAAAGACAAATGATGGGCACGTAAATACATGACTGTAGCCAAGAGAGCCATGATGAGAGTGAGTGACCAAATGTAACGCAGTCCGCTAATGGGAATCTGATATTGATTGATAGCCCATTGAGCTAAAAAACACTTAGCCAAAATCAACGACCAGAGCGCACCTAATCGATCTAAGATAACCGCCTCACGATAAGCTCTTTCAACCGAGAGCGCCAATTCGGCACCCGATTTAGGGGGCAATGTGGTTAATCGAGACATAACGAATCATGAATAAGAGAGTGCCGCAAATGGGCAAACCGCGATAGCAATTCTCTCTCACTCGAGCTTAAAGCCAGAGTTTTAAGCGCTTAATCTCATCGGCTACAGCCTGAGGGACTTCCCTCTCCCACCCCTCTGTGCCAGCATGAATCCGATCGGCCAATGTACGAGGCTGACAGGCCAATGACTGCGGACTGACTCCCGTTATCGGCACGAGGAATCCATTATTGCGAAGATGCTCAAAGAGCCCAGCCACCTTGGGTCGCACTTGCACATCCGCAGCAGTAACGACCGAATCAACATCCACTTGATAGGTTTCGGGAAAACAAACCTGACAGGCCACGGGATCGGAAACCAGGCGGCGTAATTGATCACCTCGCATAGGATAAACCATCACTCGAACGCCTTCTTTAAAAAGTCGTCCACAGGCCTCTAAAACTCCCCCTTCCAGATTGGAGTAATAATCGGGATTAAAGAGGTCCACGAGGTTATTCATCCCTGCTACCATCGTAATTTTCCCATCCGAATGCAGACGGAAGTAAGCAGGCAAACGATACCAACCGCGTAGACGTGTAACTAGTAAAGGCCGTCCAAGTGTTGAGACTAATTTAATTCGCGTCAGAATTTCTGATTTAGGACTCGGATCATGCCCAATCGACATTTCAAAAAGTGAAACCGTGTCTTTCAAATCACCGATCGCCTTTTCTGCACAATGAAGCATGTCGACATTCACCAAAGAGACTGGGCGAAAAGTACCTCGAGCTACTAAAATAGATTTTTTATAAAAAAATTCACCTGGCACCGCTGGTTTACCTTCTCCGTCAAATAACACCGCATCGGTTAATCCCAGACGAACTAACTGAATGGAAGCAATGTGATTATCAAATCCAGCAAAGGCAGGACCGCTGAAATGAACAAAGTCGACCTCCACGCGACCCGACCCCACTTCATCAACTAAAGATTGCAGGAAACTATCAACAAAACCTCGGTTATTAAGAGCCGCATGAATTAAATTCACTCCGACGATACCGAGAGCGTCCTGCTGTCGTCCTGCATCTCGATCCCAGAGACGAAGGTGAAGAATAACCTCACTGGGTTCAGCCGCAGGCGTTGATTGAAAACGCATACCCATCCATGAGTGCCCCTGCCCTTTGCCGTCATGAGGTGTCGTTGCAACTGTATCCGCAAAAGCAAAAAATCGTGTTTGTTCTCCGCGCTCTGTAGCTAGCCGATCCACCAGCAAGCTATATTCGTGGTTCATCATTTGCTCTAAACGTTCGCGCGACACATAACGTTTAGGGTGACCATAAATGGCATCACTCACCCGCATGTCATAAGCCGACATGCTTTTTGCAACCGTGCCAGACGCACCACCCGCTTTGAAGAAATGCCGCACAACCTCTTGGCCTGCTCCAATTTCAGCAAAAACTCCGTATGCCGAGCGATCCAAGTTAATGGCTAAAGCTTTTCGAGCGGTAGCGGCACCAGGTTCTTGCGCAGGATCTGACATAACTCGAGTGTGAGATGTCTAGCCCAAGAAAACGAGCGGAAACGCTGGCGAAAATTGTTACTTTTGCTTGGCGATTATTACTCAAACAAGCATAGTGCTGTTATCTTCCAAATATTTTACCATGAAAGACTTTCTCAAATCGGTTCTCGCCTCGGCTATCGGCACCTTTTTAGCCGGCGTGATGACGACCTTCTTGGTACTCACACTGTTTATCGCTCTCATTAGCCTAGCGAGCAATCGACCAGACAAACCCGCCTTTACGCTCAAAGACAATAGCCTCTTAGTTATCGGCAATGGGCTAGTGATTAATGACACCCCGCAATACAGTGCACCGTCACTTGAATCACTCATTAGCAAAGACAACACTCCCGAGGTTGATTTATTAAGAGCCGTTGAATCCATTCGATTGGCTGCCCAGGATCGGAACATTTGTGGTATTTTATTGGCAGGAAAAGTCTCAGCTGGGTTGACACAACTCAGTGATTTAAGACAAGCCCTTGAGGCATTCAAAAAATCTGGGAAACCTGTCATCGCCTGGATAGAAAACGCTAGTCAGTCCGAGTATTATTTAGCCAGCGTTGCACAAAAAATTTACTGTCACCCTGCTGGAGAAGTTGAATTCAAAGGGCTAAAATCTTACAACGCATACTTTGGCGATACGTTAAAATCCTTGGGCGTAGGTGTTCAAGTAACGCGTGTTGGTAAATATAAATCTGCCGTCGAGCCCTTCACCGAAAATCATATGAGTGAAGCATCGCGTGAACAAACCGAACTGTTACTCAGTGGGGCATGGAAAAAAATTCTCTACGATGTTAGCCAATCACGTAATCTGACTCCAGAAAAACTCAATCGCATCGTCAACGCGGCGGGCATTTTTAGCAGCCAAGAAGCCGTTGAACTTAAACTCGTCGATGGGCTTCTACAACGAGATGAACTCATCAGCAAAATGCATGAGTTGGGAGCCACCCCCGAAGAGGGAAAGACCACTTTCCGCCAAGTGTCTCTCTCTAAGTATAGCAATAAAGTGAGTTTCACAAAGAGTAGTAATCATATCGCTGTCGTTTATGCAGAGGGCGAAATCGTTGATGGCTGGGGCGACCCAGATCAAGTGGGTGGCGATCGGCTGGCTCACTATCTACGTGATATTCGTTCGAACAAACAGATTAAAGCGGTCGTGCTTCGCATCAACAGCCCAGGCGGTTCTGCATTTGCTAGCGACATCATCGCTCGCGAAATTCAATTACTGCGCAAAAAAGGTATTCCCGTCGTTGTCTCAATGGGCGATGTTGCCGCCAGTGGAGGCTACTACATTGCTGCCCGGGGAACCAAAATCTTGGCCAATAACTCGACCATTACAGGGTCGATTGGCGTATTTGGTCTACACTTCAATTTCGAAGAACTAGCCAAAAAAATCAATCTTGGCGTCGATGGCTCCAAAACCTCACGTTACGCTGACCTACTCTCCTCTCACCGTATCGCGACTCCAGAAGAAATTGCGCTGGTGCAAAAACTCGTTGATCGGGTCTACGATGATTTTGTGGGTATTGTGGCGGAAGGTAGAAGCCTGGAACGCGATAAAGTTCATGCGATTGCTCAAGGACGAGTTTGGCTCGGCCTCAACGCCAAAGAAAACGGTCTCGTTGATAGTTTTGGCAATTTGACTGACGCCATCCAACTCTCGCAAAAGTTAGCTAAAATCGATCAGGCTGAAATTGTTCAATACCCCTCTCTCCACGAAGGAAGGAGTAACTTTTTACAGAAACTATTATCCGATGAAGAAGAGGAGCCCTTTTTGTTTACCAGCACAGCGACAAACAATCCAGCCATGCAGTTCATCCGGGCACACTGGGATAGGCTTAAACAAATCAAGAGTTACAACGACCCTCAAGGAGTTTACCTGACCTGCCCTATGCAAGTTGGTGAAAAGTAACTTACGGCGAAACTGACTTGGGCATCTGGGCTTTAGCCTCAGGCAACCAAGCTTGTAACTTACGTACCCGAGTTTCATCCGCAGGGTGAGTCGAGAAAAATTCTGGCGGTTTTTTTGCTCCCGCCTTGGCAAATCGTTGCCAAAATGCTGGAGCAGCCTCAGGATTATACCCTGCTCGAGCCATAAAAATAATACCTAAATAATCCGCCTCTTCTTCATGGGCGCGACTAAAAGGCAAAAGAACACCGACTTGGGCACCCAATCCAAACCCACTCATCCAAGCACGTCTTACCGCAGCGGATTCATTCTTGGTAGCTTCGTCCAACGTGATTGCTCCAACTTGAGCGAGTAAATTCTGCGAAATACGTTCACTGCTATGTCTGGCCAAAACGTGAGAAACTTCATGACCCAAAATCACGGCAATATCTTCATCGCTGGGCGCATAAGCAAACATGCCCTTGTTAAAACCGATTTTACCACCAGGCATGGCAAAAGCATTGGGCGATTCATCATCAATGATCGCAAATTGCCACTGATTGGCGGGGGGTAGAACTCGGTATTTATCTTCGCGACGAGCCACCTCGACAATTTTTAATCCAATCGAACGAATCCGCTCAAGTCGAGGGTCGTTGGGCACTTTTTTCATTTTAGCAAACTCCCCTGCTGCCATGGAGGAGATCGACGATTGATTAACTAAAATCAGCTGTGAGCGACCTGTGCCAGGGGTCGACTGACATCCAACAACGAAAAGAAAAAAAAGCGGTAAAACGATTTTCTTAATCATGAAACCTTTGTCGTATCGTCCGACTTATCCTCGGTTTTTTCTGCCACTTCACTCGCTTGTGCCGTTTGGGTGGCAGCCACTTTAGCTGCTTCATAATACTTCTCGTAACTTGCGTCGAAGGAATCGGTATAGATTGAAGCCAAGCGGAGAGACATACGATTAAGCACGGCACCGATAATGGGCACTCCCACTTCTCTTAATCGTAAAATGCATTCTCCCGCATTTCGGGTGCTTACACCATTGTACCTAACGACATAAATAACCCCATCAACATAAGGCATTAAATTTAGCGAATCTGAAACCGCACCAATCGGAGGTGAGTCAACAAAGATGCGGTCGTAGCGAGAACGCATATCAACCAACATATCGATATACTTAGGGTTGCTGATTACCTGCGTAGGATTTCGACAACTCATACCGACAGGGAGCACATCTAAATTAGGCGCAACATCCTTCACGATCGCTTCATCAATCGTACATTCATCGTTAAACCAGCGACTAATACCATTAGACCCCACCAGACCTAGCGAAGGACCGACATTAGGCAGACGTAAGTCAGAATCAATAATGAGCACCTTTTCACCATGCTGAGCAAAGCAAAGGGCCAAATTGGTCACGACAAAGGTTTTACCTTCACCTGGACGAGTCGAAGTAGCGAGGAAGACTCGACTGCGCATGGAATTTGGATTCACGCGCATGGCTGAATAAATCGAGCGAATCGCCTCGGCAGCAATAATGTCTTTGTCGTGACGACCAAGCAAAGCACGGTCTGGTCCGACTGACTTATCAACCTGTGGAATTGTACCGAGAATGTGTAATCCTAAATTGAATTCCACATCCTTAGGAGATTTCAAACGATCATCAAAAGCTCCCAAGAGAACAATCATTCCAATTCCTACTGCGACCCCCAAACCTAGTCCAACGACTGCATTCGCGTAATAATTTTTATTCGCGGGACGATCGGACACCGAAGGGTAATCAAGAATCTTGATAGAAGTACTCGTACCCGTGGTTGAAGAACGCAATTTGGCTTCTTCAAAACTTTGCTTTTGACGCGACAAAAATTCTTCCTGGCCACGAATATCTTTATCAATCCGCTCCAGCTCAATATTAGCCACTTGCAATCGAGAAATTTCCTCATCCTTCCGTTCTAAATTTGCCACAATCGCATCGTAACTCGCCTTCGCATTTTGAATGGAAGCCTGTATTCGATTCACTGAATTAGCGACGGCAACCTGTAAATCATCCTCAGCCTGAGACAGCTGTGCACGAGCTTGGATAAGTGTGGGGTGCTCATCGGTATACTTTGTTTCCATTGAGCTAATCGCCAACTTCAAATCGGCTATCTTATTAGCCAAAGCGGCTACACGTTCATCGGCACGCACCTGTGCGATATCGTAAGGATTTTTGCCCGACTTTTTATAGTCCAAAACTAGTCGCCAAATAATTTCGAGTTCATCAATTGTCTTCTGAGCATCTTCTCGGCCTTTGACCAATGCACCACGCTCGGAAGCAAGAGTATTGGTATCTTTAGCGATTGAGAGAAGTTTTTGGCTTTTAATTAACTCATTTCTTTTGTCGTAAAGCTTACGTAAGCGATCCTCAATCACCTCGATATCCATCCGATATTTTTCAATTAGGGGATTCGTAACCGTTAATCGTTCATCTTCGCTATTCTTCTGGATTGCCTTGCAAAACATCGTGGCAATCTGCCGAGCCATTTCACGATTAGGGTGGGTAAACTCAACCAGAACGATGAGAGAAGAACGCTGTGGCGAAATCGAGCGCTGGCGGGCAAAAACCTCCTGCTCGGACAATGGACCCGTGAAAATATTGCCACCTTGGTAAGGAGTAAGGACTTCTTTCTTTTCTGCCGTAGTTAATTGTCGTGAAACAGATTCAATAATCACCCCGCTGCGCATCGTTTCAATCGCGGTGCCAAAGTCATCTCCCGAGCCAATATTGAAATTACTTTCAACCCCTGTAGCGGTGGCGGAAATATTGGGTGCTGTTCGAAAGACTCGCAAGCGGCCCGTTGCTTTGTATTCGGGCATCGTATTGTAAGTGGTAATCAGTGACAGGGTAACAAAGACCAAAACCGAAAGAACCAACCACCAGATACGCTCGCGTACCATAGCGATATAAGCGAGAATAGAGATACCAGTGTCTTTCGATGTCTGGTTATAATTTCCATAACCACCCTGGCGATACCCCTGGCCATAATTGCCCTGCCCAGGTAAAAAGCCATAACCACCTCCATAGCCTCCTCCATAACCCCCATAGCCATAACCCGAGCCATAAGCACCGTAGCCCGAACGAGGCTTCGGGGTTGGAGGTGTAGTATTCTTGGACTCGGGTTTTGGATCGCTCATTTTAAATTAAAAACGACTATCCTCCACATAAATAGCATCTTCGTCTTGAAGAATGAAGTCTGGTTGTTCGCCTGAATCAATTTTGCGTAAATCCTTAACGATGACGGTCATTTTTCCATCGACCATTCGCTTAATGGAAATATCGGAACGTCTTCCACGTGGCAAAATCCCCCCAGCCATAGAAATAGCTCGCCCCAATGTCAGCGTCTCCTCGGGTGGCACAGAGACGGGGCCAGGCTTTCCAACGTATCCTGAAATGTAAATACGTCTCTCGGCGTAACTGGAAATAGAAATAATTACCTGTGGCTGTTTAAAATAGCGCTTAAACTCTTTGGCTAAGGCTTCTTGAGCCTCTGTGATTGTTAAGCCCGAAACGGGTACGAGTTTTTTAAGAAAAGGCACATCGACAGTTCCATCAGGATTAATACGACGCTCGATGCCTGTGTCAGGCTCGCCAATGACAATGATTCGGATAAAGTCTCGTGGACGTAAACGATAGGAGCTTTTTGTTTTTAAAAGTGCTTCATCATCGGCACTAAGCATTCCCTCTTTTGCAGACGACGAGGCTTCCTCTCTGGACTTCTTGGCACGACTCTCGGCACCCCCCGAAGGAACTACCTCACCCTCCCCACCTAACTCGAGTACTTCAGCAAAAGCGTTTGAAAAACAGAGCAAAAACAACGAGAGACAAGGCACAACCAAACGTCGATTCTTCGAAAAGAATGGATTAAGATAGTTGAGCATTTTCAAAAGCATTAATGTAAGAAAAAATAGCCTCTTGGCAAAGTTTTAGCTATTTTAATATTTAAATGCCGCCGAGAGGTTTACCGCATTAGTGTTAAAATCAGGAGAAGAATTGCCCGAATTAGTCTGCGTCAAACTATACCCACCATTCAGTGATAAATAGGAATTATAACGGTAATTGACTCCGAGATTAAAACTCGTGGTTCCAGCCTTAGTGGTGCTTAAGGTATTATCCGTTTTTGCGAGAGCTAAGTTAAAGGCTGTCTTATCAGAGTAGGCATAACTCGCTCCATAAGCGTAGGTATTTCCAATAGACTCGGAACCCGTGCTAGTCGGGCCCGCGGATCGACCCAAGGAGAGAAAATGTGTCACCTTCTCACTGAAATTGTGATTGAGACTGATTGAATAAGATAAACCACTGCGACTGGGATTATTGTCTAACTGCGACTGATAATAGCCAACTTGAGTTGATGTGGTTAATTTACCCGAACTGGTTAAGGCTCCTGCCAAAGTTAATCCTAAGAAATTTTTGGTAAGTTTTTTATTCACCAAGGCGGGTTGAGCCTGAGGAACGCCATTAATGGTTTTAAAGTAAGGTGCGGGAGAGTAATCGGTGGTATCATACTGATACTTTAAGCCAGCAGTGACATTGTCCCATGGAAAACGATACACCAAACCTACTGGAACTGAGGTCGTATTCAGTTGGGTTAAATTATTTGTATTATAGGCAACCGTAGTGGTTGGACCCGAGACCGTGGTCGCTTTTACAGGGTTAAGATAGGCGTTATTGGAATTCGTCACGCCTAGGCTTATTTGAGTTTTTTCGCTTAATTTATAAGAAGCCTGTATCCCGTGATTGTAATTTCCCGTCCGCACTAATGTCGAAAAAACCGTAGAAGAGACCCCCGTTGCCGCCAATTCATCATTGCGGGCACTTTCACTATACGACGAATTGATTGAGACACTAAGTGGCCCGCCACCGTTATACTCTATTTTACCGCCAATGGCGTCCTGTCCATTATCCAAATGCTTAAGGGAACTTTTAAAATAGCGAACAAAACCGCGACTGATACTAAGTTCAGCAGACAATTCAGAATCTTTCGCGTACTCTAAAACAAATCCTGGTCTTAATGTATAAGAAAAGGCACTCGTTTTATTAGAAAGACTGTATAAGTTGTCTGTATAATTTAATGATGCGGATCCCTGAAAAAAAATGTCCGTATCGTACCCTAACTGGATAAGCGGTGAAGTGGGCCAAAAGTTAGCCGCCTTTAACCCTACCGATGAAAGCATAAAGGCCGCAGCTATGTAGAAGCTAGGTCTAGACATAAATGAATGAGGGGCTGTAGTTTACAAAATCAAAGTGGCCAAATACATCAACCACCAAATATGCCATAAAAAGGGGCAGTAAGATGAACTTACTACCCCTTTTGCAAGACAACTTACTGATTATAAGTTAATTATAAGATTACACCTGGGGTGCTTCCAGATTTGGACTGACGCGTATCTTGCGATAAACTGGCAATCCAGTACCCGCAGGCACCAAGTGACCCATAATCACATTCTCCTTGAATCCACTCAAGGGGTCCCGGCGTGCCATTGTGGCAGCATCAGTTAACACACGAGTGGTCTCTTGGAAGGATGCAGCCGAGATGAAAGACTCAGTCTCCAAGGAGGCCTTGGTGATACCAAGAAGGATTGGCTCGTATTCAGCAATTTGGCCACCGCGCTCATGAATCGAACGATTCACTTCCGCGAGGACACTGCGATCCACGTGCTCACCCCACAAGTAATCGGAATCACCTGGCTCGCTGATACGAACCTTGCGGAGCATGCGAGAGACAATGATTTCAATGTGCTTGTCGTTAATGACAACACCCTGGGAGCGATAAACTTTCTGAATTTCGGTAATCAGGTAATCCTGTACCCGCGATTGTCCAAGAATATCGAGAATATCGTGCGGGTCTACCGAACCATCGGTCAGTGTCTGACCTTGTTTCACTTTCTCTCCAGCTGCCACAGTGATGTGCTTACCATGGGGTATGAGGTGTTCCTCTTCGCGACCAATAGAGTCTTTGATAACTAAGCGCTTCTTACCACGAACAGATGGCTGGAACTCAACTTCACCATCAATCTTCGCAATTTCTGCTGCCTCTTTCGGAGGACGAGCTTCGAAGAGTTCAGAAATACGAGGCAGACCAGCGGTGATATCTTGAGTTTTCGCAGCCTGACGAGGAATCTTGGCCAAGGCACTACCCCGTTCAACACGGTCGCCCTCGCCGACTTCAATACGCGCACCAGCAGGGATTGCAAACGTACCAAGGTTCTCACCCTTATCATTCACAATCTGGATTTGCGGATTTTGCTCATCAGAGTGCTCGATGATATACTTGAAGAATTTGTTGCTCGAAGGATCACGCTCTTCGGTATAGGTCACACCCGAAATCATGTCCAAGAGACGGATTTCCCCGGATTCGTTAGCGATAATGTTGGTGAAATTAGGATCCCAAGCCGCAACGAGTTCGTCTTTTTTCACAGACTTACCGTTCTTACTGATTACTGTACCAGCAAGAATACGATACTCTTCGAGAACTTGTTCAGCATCGTTCACGATACGAAGAAAGCCGGTGCCGTTAACCGCCACAAAATAGTCAGGGGCAGGTGAAACGGTATTGATGTCAACATAGACAATACGTCCGTTGTTCTTGGCTTTAATTTCGGGCGACTTGAGCTGAGCGACACCGCCAATGTGGAAAGTACGCATGGTTAACTGAGTACCAGGCTCACCGATTGATTGTGCAGCGATGATACCGACAGCGGTTCCGCGTTCCACGAGTCGACCCGTTGAAGGATCAAGGCCGTAAGACTTCGGCGGAATGGCATTTACATGCATATGCGTCAGCGGGGAGAGAACTTTAACGCGGTCGATTCCGGTCTTCTCAATCTGCTTCGCAATATCTTCTGTAATCAATTCGCCTGAACGGATAATCACTTCGGAAGGATTCAATGGGTTAACCACGTCTTCAGAAGGACAACGTCCAATGATTCGATCAGCTAACGGCACAAGGATTTCATCACCATCGTAAATGGTAGACTTCCAAACACCATTAGGCAGACGAACCAGCACGCGATCCACATTGGCATCGCGCAATTTAGCGACAATTTCTTCAGTCAAAGCGGTTTCTGCTTTAGCCAAAGGCTTAGCACCGCCCGTAGGATTGACAACATCCTGAGCGAGGTGACGACCAATAGCCGCATCCGTTAAGGCAATAACTTCAGTGCCAGGAGATAAATCGTGATCATCTGTCACAATCACGTCCATCGCCACATCGCAAAGTTTACGAGTCATGTAACCAGCATCAGCCGTTTTAAGAGCCGTGTCGGAGAGACCCTTACGCGCACCGTGTGTCGAAATGAAGTATTCCAAAACAGAAAGTCCTTCACGGAAAGAGGAGAGAATCGGACGTTCAATAACTTCACCCGAGGGCTTAGCCATCAGACCGCGAGCTCCGCAAAGCTGCTTAACCTGTGCTTTATTACCACGCGCACCCGAATCCATCATCGCATAAACGGGATTAATAATCACGCGCTGCGTGTGACGAGGATCGCCCTTGCGAACACCCGCAACTTTCGCGGATTCGGAGAGAGTATTATACACTGACTGGGCGATGGTGTTGGTTGCACCAGCCCAAACGTCGACGACTTTATTACGACGTTCTTCATTGGTGATGGTACCCGATTCGTTTTGACGTTGGAACTCACGTACCTTGGCCGTGGCATCTTTTACCACACCTTCTTTTTCCTTGGGGTAAATCATATCGCTAACGCCGATAGAAATACCAGCACGGGTCGCGACGCGGAAACCAGTATCCTTGAGAGCATCAAGAACTGGAATCGAAGCTTCCCGGCCAACGCTCTTGTAAGTCTTAAGAATTAAATCACCCAATTGGCTCTTCTTCACGGTTTCATTAAAGAATCCGAGTTCCGATGGCCAAATGGTGTTAAAGATAATTCGTCCTACGGTAGTAACAATGGTTCGTGAGGTCTTATCACCGTGAACCGTGTCACGACCGAAGTCTGGGTTCACATAACGAACCCAGCTATGGAAGTGTAAAGCACCCTCCGCTTCGGCATAATTAGCTTCTTCCACCGATCCAATGATAGGCAGGTGCTGCTCAGCCGTAGGCTTGGTCGCAGGCTCCAATGTTAGGTAATAAGCACCCAAAACAATATCCTGCGAGGGCGTTAAAATAGGCTTACCGCTGGAAGGTGAGAAAATATTGTTCGTCGACATCAAGAGGAGCTTACACTCCATGATGGCTTCGAGAGATAACGGAACGTGAACCGCCATTTGGTCACCGTCGAAGTCAGCATTGTAAGCCGTACAAACGAGCGGGTGTAAACGAATAGCATCACCTTCAATCAAGACAGGCTCGAAAGCTTGAATCGAAAGACGGTGTAAAGTTGGAGCACGATTCAGGAAAACAGGGTGACCTTTGGTCACTTCCTCGAGAATATCCCAAACTTCAGGCTTCTTCTGTTCAATGTGTTTGCGTGCACCGCGCACGGTGTGGGCAAAACCAAGGTCTTTTAATCGACGAATGATAAAAGGCTCAAACAAAACGAGAGCCATTTTCTTCGGCAATCCACACTGATTAAGTTTCAGTTCAGGTCCGATAACGATAACGGATCGACCAGAGTAATCAACGCGCTTACCAAGCAAGTTTTGACGGAAACGACCGTGCTTACCCTTCAGCATGTCGCTGATGGATTTGAGCTGACGATCGCGATCCTTCACGGGCTTACCGTGACGACCGTTGTCTAACAGCGCATCCACCGCTTCTTGCAACATACGCATCTCATTGTGAATGATGACGTCGGGCGTCTTCATCTGAATGAGCTGCTTGAGACGGTTATTGCGATTGATGACTCGACGATAGAGATCGTTCAAATCGGAGGTAGCAAATCGACCACCTTCTAAAGGCACCAGCGGACGTAAGTCTGGAGGAATCACCGGAAGCACGGTGAGAATCATATGCTCTGGACGTTTACCCGAGGCCAAGAAGCCTTGGATAATTTTCATGCGTCGAGCGATTTTCTTCTTAATTTGCTTCGAGCGGGTGGAACGAAGTTGGTCACGCAAACCTTCGACAGTCGCAGCCAAATCCATCTTCTTCAGCAATTGCTGAAGCGCCTCCGCGCCCATGCGAGCCTTGAAAGCGTCAGGACCGTGTTGCTCAACCGCTTTACGATAAGAGTCTTCGTCCAAAAGTTCTTTCTCCTGCATGCCCGTCTGACCAGGGTCGACCACGAGATACTTTTGATAGTAAATCACCTGCTCCAACTGACGTGTGGTCATATCCAGCATCAACGAGAGACGGCTGGGCATGCTCTTGAGGAACCAAATGTGCGATACAGGAATCGCCATCCGGATGTAACCCATACGCTCACGACGCACGCGCGAAACGGTCACTTCGACGCCGCACTTATCACAAACGACATCCTTATACTTAACTTTCTTATACTTTCCGCAATAGCACTCGTAATCACGGACAGGTCCGAAAATACGTTGGCAAAAAAGGCCATTGGGCTCGGGTTTAAAAGAACGATAATTAATCGTCTCAGGGCTTTTCACTTCCTTAAGGCCTTTGACCTTACGGTTGCCGTGTTCATCCAGTTCGTCGAGGAACTGCTCGCCCGTCCAAGCAACAATCTCTTCGGGTGAAGCGATGGAGATGGAAACGAAGTCAAAAGATTGCTCCTTGGCTTCGTTGGGCGTAAACTCAGGGGTGTGTTCCGAATGAATCATGTCTGTAAATCTTGTTAGTTAGAATGCAGTTTAGTTGCGTTCTGCGGATTGGTGGGTCGAGCCGAGGCGAACATCCAAGCAAAGAGCCTGCATTTCTTTCATCAGCACGTTGAAGGATTGAGGTGTACCACTGACGAGAGTGTTATCACCTTTAACGAGTTGTTCGTAGATCTTGGTACGACCAGCCACGTCGTCCGACTTAACGGTAAGAAGCTCTTGGAGGGTGTAAGCGGCACCATAAGCTTCAAGCGCCCAAACTTCCATTTCACCGAAACGCTGGCCACCATACTGGGCTTTACCGCCAAGAGGTTGTTGCGTGATGAGGGAGTATGGACCTGTCGCACGAGCGTGAATCTTGTCTGCAACCAAGTGATTCAACTTCATCATGTAAATGTGGCCTACAACCACGTCTTGGTCAAATGGCTCGCCATTATGTCCGTTAACCAGCAAGGCCTTACCTGTTTCAGGCAAGCCAGCTTGCTTGAGGTATTCACGAATTTGTTTTTCAGGAATACCATCGAAGATGGGAGTCGCTACCTTGAGGCCGAGTTTAGAACAAGCCCAACCAAGGTGGGTTTCAAGAACCTGGCCGACATTCATACGCGAAGGAACGCCGAGAGGGTTAAGACAAATGTCCACGGGAGTTCCATCAGCCAAGAAAGGCATATCTTCAACGGGCACAATACGAGCGACGACGCCCTTATTGCCGTGACGACCTGCCATCTTGTCGCCGACTTGGATCTTACGCTTCGTGGCAATGTAAACTTTAACATTCTTAATCGCGCCACCTTCATCAATGCCCTGTTCAATCGCCTCAACCTTACGGCTGCGCTCTTGTTCGAGTTCATCAAATCGACGGTGATAGCCATCAACAATCTGGCGAATCTTCTGCTTTACAGGAGAGTCGTTCATCTCGATTGAACGAGAAACTGAGGCTAACTTGCGCAGTAAGGTTTTGGTAATCTTGCGATTCGCAGGGATAATGGCTTCTCCGGTTTCAGAATTTTTAACATCGAGAGGGATTTTTTCGCCCAAGAGAATGTTAGAAAGAGACTCGGTCATCTCTTCACGCAAGCGCGCATCAGCGGTACGATACTCCTCGTTAACCTTTTTCAAGGCACGACGCTGATCGTTCGGAGAAAGACGGCCATCATCTTGATCGGTACGCGAGGAAACCTTCACGTCCATAATGATACCTGAGATACCCGAAGGAACGCGCAGTGAAGTATCCTTCACATCGCGAGCTTTTTCACCGAAGATGGCACGCAGGAGTTTTTCTTCAGGAGCGAGATCACCTTCACTCTTCGGGGTAATCTTACCGACGAGAATATCGTCTGGCTTTACTTCTGCACCAACGCGAATCACGCCATCGCGATTCAAGTTACGCAGAGCTTCTTCGCCGAGATTGGGAATATCGCGCGTGATTTGCTCGGGTCCAAGTTTAGTATCTCGAGCAGTGACTTCGAATTCTTCAATGTGGATAGAAGTAAAGACATCGTCTTTAAGCATTCGCTCCGAAAGTAAAATCGCATCTTCGAAGTTATATCCATTCCAAGGCATGAATCCGACGAGAACATTTCGTCCGAGTGCTAATTCACCCTTATCGGTGGCAGCACCATCAGCAATGACATCGCCCGCCTTCACTTTATCGCCTTTGCGAACGAGAGGACGCTGGTTAAAGCAGGTCGAAGCGTTCGTCTTGAGGAATTTACGTAAGTCGTAAACGTAAATACCCTTCGCTGGATCGCTCTTAAATTTCTTGCTCTCGACTTGTGAAGGAGCGATTTCGCCGTCTTTGGTCACAATCACACGACGGGAATCGGCAGCAGCCACAATACCAGAGCCCTCCGCAACGACAACCGTCTTTGAATCGATAGCCACGCGACGCTCTAAACCTGTGCCTACGTAAGGAGCCTCGGTAATCACAAGAGGCACACCTTGACGTTGCATGTTCGAACCCATCAAAGCTCGGTTAGCGTCGTCGTGTTCAAGGAAAGGAATCAAGGCTGCAGCGACCGAAACCACCTGTTGAGGTGAAACGTCCATGTAGTCGACGTCCTCAGGTTCCACTTCAAGAATATCGTCGCGGAAACGTACGGTAACTTTGCCTTTGAGTCGGCTATTTTCGTCGAGTTCAGAGTTAGCCTGTGCGACCTTAAACTTTTCTTCTTGGTCGGCAGTCATGAACTCAACTTTGTCGGAAACTTTACCACGAACAACTTTACGGTAAGGTGCTTCAATGAAGCCGAACTCGTTGATTCGGGAATAAGTCGAAAGAGAATTAATCAGACCGATATTAGGACCTTCAGGTGTCTCAATTGGACAGATACGACCATAGTGAGAAGGATGAACGTCACGCACCTCAAAGCCAGCACGGTCACGGTTTAAACCTCCAGGCCCGAGAGCTGAAAGACGACGCTTGTGAGTCAACTCCGAGAGCGGATTAATTTGATCCATCAACTGGCTCAGCTGACTGCGTGCGAAGAACTCACGAATGGAGTTTCCAAAAGGTTTGGGGTTAACCAATTTCTGAGGCGTAATTGAGTCGACGCTTTGGTCGTACTCATTGATACGTGCTTTGACCGTCTTGATAACGTTCTTCAGGCCTGCGCGACACTGGTTGGCGAGAAGTTCACCGACATTGCGAACACGACGGCTGCCCAAGTGATCGATATCATCGATATCGCCACTGTCGGCACGAAGACGGCAAAGCAACTTGGTTGCTTCGACGATATCGTCGGGAGTAATGGTTCGGGTATCGAGAGAAACCTTAAGTCCAAGTTTCTGATTTAATTTATAACGACCAACGCGACCGAGATCGTAACGTAAAGGATCTTGGAAAAGGCGATGCATGTGAGCACGGGCACTCTTCACATTAACAGGTTCACCTGGACGTAACTTGCGGAAGATTTCCTTCAAGGCTTCCTCTTCGTTGCGAACATTACTGATGTCCTTACGGAGGGAGAGAATGACGGCTCCATCATCAAAGCTCGTGTTAAAGACACTGAACTTTTGCTTGGGTAATTGTTTGTGAATTTCTTTTAAGGTTTCACGAGAAAGCTTGTCGTACTGCTTAGCGATGACCTTGCCTGTTTCTACGTCCACGATTGGATCCGCATAGACGAGGTGGGATAATTCTTCGGGGTCTAAATCCAAAGCATTCTTGGCGGAGAGTTCGCGACTTTCGTAAAACAGACCGAGAATTTCTTTGTCGTCCTTGTAGCCAAAAGCACGAAGCAGGGTCGTAACAAGGAACTTACGACGGCGACGACGACGATCGAGGTAAACCCAGAGTAAGTCGTTTTGGTCAAATTGTACTTCAATCCATGTTCCACGATCAGGGATAATGCGGAAAGCGTGGAGAGTCTTACCGCTGGTATGCGAGGACTCTTCAAAGCAGATACCAGGACTGCGGTGTAACTGCGAGACAACAACACGTTCAGCTCCATTAACAATGAAGGATCCACGCTCCGTAATCATCGGAATTTCGCCCATCGAAATTTCCTCGTCTTTAAAGGATCCTTTTTCGCGAAGACGCAATTTAAGCATCACGGAAATCGCGTATGATGTACCCTCGCGAATGCAATCGAGTTCCGAGGTTTTAGGTAAAACTAATCCATACTCGACATACTCCAAACGGAAGTTGCCGTTTTGACTTTCAATCGGGAATGCTTCGCGAAAAACCGCCTCGAGGCCGATGTTCTGGCGATCGGGGGACGGGGTCTTCAGCTGAAGAAATTCATTGAAGGAGAAAATTTGATTCTCAATCAGGTTGGGAGGGGGGATGACTTCGCTGAGTTTACCGAAGTTATTACGAGTTTGGGACATAACGTGGA
Organism: Opitutia bacterium; assembly: GCA_947470855.1. Lineage (GTDB taxonomy): Bacteria > Verrucomicrobiota > Verrucomicrobiia > Opitutales > UBA953 > UBA953. The sequence goes on from CANIUQ010000001.1 coordinate 74,250, forward strand.
GGTGGTCTCGGTGTGGCTTGATAAAGTGGTTGTCTGGTTGGTTCGGACCAGACGGCCGGGGGAGAAAAAAAGGGGGAGGAATAAATCCGAAGAGGCTTACCCTCCCCCGTTTAAAGTGACGCCTTTAGCGTTCGTTGAAATTATTTAACTTCAACTTCAGCACCAGCGGCCTTGAGTTTGGCCTCGATATCCTTGGCCTCATCTTTGCTGACGCCTTCCTTCACAGGCTTAGGCGCACCATCGACGAGATCCTTGGCTTCTTTGAGGCCCAGACCCGTAATCGCACGTACTTCTTTAATGACGTTGATAGGGGTCGCACCCTTAGCCTTAAGGATGATATCAAAGGTTGTCTTCTCTTCGGCAGCCGGAGCACCAGCACCGCCAGCAGCGGCACCAGCAACGACGACAGGAGCAGCGGCGGAAACGCCCCACTTTGCCTCGAGGTCTTTGACGAGAGCGGCTACTTCGATAACGCTTTGAGCGCTGAGCCACTCGATGACTTGATCTTTTGTGATGTTACTCATGTTACTTGGTTCCTTGAATGGTTAGCGTCCAGTGAAGGACATTTGAGAGCACAAGGCTCCTAACCGGGGTTCTTTGGATATGTTGTTTATTTGGGTTTTGGATTCCCCTCGTTCGGATGGATTCACTTGAATCCATCTCCACGAGGAAAGGGTTAGGCAGGTTTTTCGTCTTTTTGACGCTTTGCATCCAGCAGTCGAACGAACGACGAAGCTGGCGTAGAAAGAAGAGAGAGGAGTTGAGCACGAATACCGTCGAGCGAAGGCAATTTAGAGAGAGCCTCGACTTCAGCCTTGGTCAGAATCTTGGAATCCAAGACGCCAGCCTTCACTTCGAGTTTCGAGAAATCCTTGAAGAAGGTAACTAAAACTTTAGCCACACCCGTAGGATTATTACCTCCGGTAACAATCGCGGTATGACCCGAGAGATGAGCTGAGATATCAGGCAAGTTAGCACCTTTCGCAGCAATATTGAGAATGCTATTCTTTACTACATGATACTCTGCTCCATGAGGACGGAGTTGATTGCGAACGGCCGTCGCATCTTCCACGGTCACACCCGTGAAATTAGCTAACAAAAGATAATTAGAACTAGCAAGATGAGCGGCTACTTCATCGACGAGGAATTGTTTTTCAGCACGCATGGTTGTAGGCTTTAAGTATAAGGGTTAGTGTTTAGGCGCTGATGGTAGCGGAATAGGGCTTGAGATCGATGCTCACGCCAGGGCTCATCGATGAACTAATCGTGAGAGATTTAATAAAACGACCGCCAGCAAAGCCAACGGGTTGGGATTTCACCAAGGCAGCTAGAGCTGCTTCAGCATTCTCAGTGAGTTGTTTAGCTGTGAAGGACTTCTTGCCCACCACGATAACAATGTTGCCCGTCTTATCCATTTTGAATTCCACGCGGCCAGCTTTAACTTCTTTAATCGTCTTAGCTAAATCGTCAGAAACCGTTCCGGATTTAGGATTAGGCATTAATCCTTTGGGACCAAGAACACGAGCCACTTGGCGGACTTCTTTCATCGCCGAAGTCGTGGAAACAGCGACATCGAAGTCGAGGAATCCACCATTCACTTTAGCAATCATATCAGCCAAGCCAGCGAAGTCTGCACCCGCATCTAAAGCCTCTTTAGGATTTTCGGTAAAAGCGATAACCTTGATTTTTTTCCCTGAGCCATTGGGCAAGGAAACAGTGCCACGTACCATTTGATCGGACTGCTTGGGATCGACGCCTAAAAAGGCGGAAATCTCAACGGTCTCGTCGAATTTTGCACTAGGCATTTTTTTGATAATGTCGGCCGCTTGGGCGACATCGTAGGTGGCCTTCAAGTCGGCGACTTGAAGTGCGGCGCGGTAGCGCTTGCTGGATTTGGTTTTCATAGCGACGTTAGTCTCCTGCGTTTGGCAGTATAGTTAGTTAGTTTTGGGTTAGGAAAAATTAGCCAACGATTTCGATACCCATCGAACGTGCCGTGCCAGCAATCATACGAGCGGCATTATCGGGATTCGTGGCATTCAAATCTTTCTTTTTCATCTCCACGATTTCGAGGAGTTGCTTTTTGGTTACCTTACCGACTTTGTCACGGTTAGGCACTGCAGCACCGCTCTCAATCTTCGCGGCTTTCTTGAGCAACACAGAAGCAGGAGGAGACTTTAGAATAAAAGTGAAAGACTTGTCTTGGTAGACAGAAATAATCACGGGGAGAATCAAGCCTGCTTGATCCTTCGTGCGGGCATTAAACTCCTTACAAAACGCCATGATGTTGACGCCTTTGGCACCGAGAGCGGGACCAACGGGAGGAGCAGGGTTAGCGGCACCTGCTGGGAGCTGGAGCCTAATTTCGCCGACGACTTTCTTTGCCATAGTAGTTAGAGAGGTTTGAGTTTAATAAAAAATTATTCGCGATCATCGCGTTCAACTTGCCAGAACTCGAGTTCCACGGGCGCCGAGCGACCGAAGATATCTACCGAGACTTGTAAGCGACCACGATCAGCGTCGATGGTATCGATATTACCTGAGGTATTAGCAAATGGACCATCTGTGATTTTCACACGCTCACCGATATGGAAGTTAACACGGGGAACGACTTTGTCCGCCGCATCAGCCATTTGTTGTTTGATGGTATTAATTTCTTCGGTCTTGAGAGGTACAGGGTTCATTCCACCAATCAGACCAATCACCCCATCGGTCTTCTTTAAGAAATTCCAAGGCACCTCGAGCAAGTTGCCTTCATCGTCAAACAAGCGAGCACGGACAAAGAGATAAGAAGGATAAAGCTTCATTTCGCTTTCGCGCTTCTTCCCATTGCGGAAATCTTTCACCGTCTTAATCGGCATCAAAATCTCGGCGATGTAATCACCCATTTCTTCTTCTTTGATGTTACGATCCAAAGTGCGCTTCACCTTGCTCTCGTTATTGGAGAGCGTTTGCAAGGTGTACCAACGGAAATCAGAGGAAGTGTTCGACATGTGTCTTAGCGAACCAATTTGGTCGCGAATTGAACAAAGTTAGAGAGGGAAAAATCGCAGAGGAAAACAACGGCACCCAACAGTGCAACCGCCACAATGACCACAAAGGTGGAGTCCACCAACTCCTTCAGCGATGGCCATGTCGCCTTAACGAAAACCTCGTTGAGGGTTTCGTTCCAGAAGGCGCGGAGGCGTCCGAGAAGTTTGATCATGGTATTGGAAATTTTTTGAGGGGTGGCAGGACGGGTGGGAGTCGAACCCACAACCAACGGTTTTGGAGACCGCTACTCTGCCAATTGAGCTACCGTCCTATGCTGAGTGTTAAAGTGACAAATGCCGGGCTCCTTTTTGGGGAACCACGGCACCGTTGTCGGGACGTCTGGATGGTTTATTACTTGATGATGTCAAGAATCTGGCCAGCGCCGATGGTCTTACCGCCTTCGCGGAGAGCGAAACGTTGACCCTTCTCCATCGCGACTGGCTTTTGCAGTTCGATAGTGATGGTGACGTTATCGCCAGGCATTACCATTTCCACACCTTGAGGGAGGATAACGGTTCCAGTGACGTCACAAGTTCCGAAGAAGAACTGTGGACGGTAGTTATTGGTGAAAGAAGTATGACGACCACCTTCATCTTGCTTCAGAACGTAGATTTGAGCTTTCGCTTGAGTGTGAGGCTTGATGCTGCCCACTTTGGCGAGAACTTGGCCACGCTCGATTTGAGATTTTTCAACGCCACGAAGGAGCAAGCCAACGTTGTCACCGGCTTGACCTTGGTCGAGTTCCTTACGGAACATTTCAACGCCAGTAACAGTAGTCTTGAGAGTGTCGCGCAGACCAACGATTTCGATTTCTTCGCCAACCTTGACAACGCCACGCTCGATACGGCCAGTGGCAACAGTTCCACGACCAGTGATGGAGAAGACGTCTTCAACTGACATCATGAAAGGCTTATCGACTTCGCGCTTAGGCTCAGGAATTTCGGAGTCGAGAGCGTCCAAGAGGTTTTGGATGGCTTGCTCGCCTTCAGGCTTTCCTTCGAGAGCTGCTGTTGCCGAACCGCGAACAATCTTAGCATTGTCGCCATCGTATTGATATTTGTTAAGAAGGTCGCGAACTTCCATCTCAACGAGGTCGATCAAATCAGGCTCAGAGAGGTCAACCTTGTTGAGCCAAACGACAATCTTGGGTACGCCAACCTGACGTGCGAGAAGGATGTGCTCCTTGGTTTGAGGCATCACGCCGTCAGCAGCAGAAACAACGAGAATAGCACCGTCCATTTGGGCGGCACCAGTAATCATATTCTTAACGAAGTCAGCGTGACCAGGGCAGTCAACGTGAGCGTAGTGACGCTTGTTCGACTCGTACTCAACGTGCGAAGCAGCGATGGTCACAGTCTTGGTAGCGTCGCGGACCGTACCACCTTTGGTGATTTCGGCATAAGACTTGGTCTCAGCAAGACCCTTACGAGCTTGCACAGCGACAATTGCCGCAGTGGTCGTCGATTTACCATGGTCGATGTGACCGATGGTGCCGACGTTAACGTGAGGCTTGGTACGATTGAACTTCTCTTTGGCCATGGTGATTTTGTAGTGAGGAGGTTATTACTGTTGGTGTGGAAAGTGGTGGAGCCCCCGAACGGATTTGAACCGTCGACCTCGTCCTTACCAAGGACGCGCTCTGCCGACTGAGCTACAGGGGCGAACCGTCCACGTATTTGGGACGTGAAGGGAAGGGTTTGAATGACCATCGCATTGGCCATCGTCAAGCGGTTTTTTGCAATGCTTTTACAGACCCAAATCGACCCCTCACGGGCCTAAGACCAATCGGTACGAACCTGGAGGCAATAAACGCACCCAGTTAACCTCTGCCGTCCATTCTCTTACAGCTAAATCTACCTCGGAATCGCCAGAACTTTTGATGATTCGAGCGGGAGCCTGCATTCCCATAGAATCAATACCGATTAACAGTTCAATAGGTGACCAAAGTGGCGCTTTATCCCATGATTTTGATGATTTTTTTTGTTTTTCATCTATAACAAGCGATATATTTCCCTTTAAAATTGGATTTTTTGCCCCACTAAGAGGATAAACTTCGTATAAAAGACCCCTTGGTTTTAGGGCATTTTGAGATAAATCAGAGCTTCCAAAGGACATAAATGGCTTCGTTTCAGACAAAGATACGGCTAAATGGGCCTCGGGTGCAACAGGCTTGGGACTTTCCAATGACAAATCGACTGGCTTACCTGGGCTGAAACGAAGAATGGGGTTAAAACCAGCCAATGGGGCGTCTTCGGACTGGACGGGGCTAATGACGCTTTGAACAACACGCAACTTGGACTGTGGAATGTAAACAATAGAGGGATCCAACAAAGTTTGGCTTTCAACCAGAGGGTCGCCCGACGGAAGCATCCGAACCAGAGGTGAAGTTTTCACCAAACTCGGTTGACCTCTTGATTGAGGTTTAAAAAGCAAAATACCAAAAAGGAATATAACCGCAGCCAAAATCAGTGCCGTGCGAGTCAAAGGAGGAACCTGCCCTCCTGTCAGATTACGAATGACAACCAGTAAACGCATTAGGGAGAGTTCGGCCTCTCTATCACCGTGACTTTAGCTAAAGAAGGTGTGCGATTTCGCAAAAATGAAATCTGCACTACCTCGCCGGGACGACGCTTAGAAATAGCGATTCGCAAATCATTCCAAGAATCAAAAGGCTTACCATCAATCGCTGTGATGACATCGCCTTTTTTCAAACCACCTTGTTGTGCAGGAGAAGATTCCGCCACTTCAGTAATTAAAACCGAACCCAAGCGTAGTCTCATTTTTTCACATTCCTCTGCTGATAAATCTTCGCCAAATAATCCCACAAAACCTCGTGTGACCTTTCCAGTATTCGCCAAATCAGTTGCCACAACCGAAATCAAATTCGCTGGAATCGAAAACCCGATGCCAATATTGCCACCCTGCCCCGCGGTTCGAATCATGGTATTCATGCCGATAATCCGGCCTTCGAAATCAATCAAGGGGCCACCCGAATTTCCCATATTAATGGGGGCATCGGTTTGAATAAAATCTTGGTAAAGCAGGCCGACACCTGTATCCGAACGACCCAAAGCAGAAACGATGCCTGAAGTAACCGTCATCCCTACACCCAAAGGGTTGCCAATCGCGAAAACGGCATCCCCTACTCGTAATTTATCGCTATCAGCAAAACGAGCGTAGGGAAGATTGCGTTCAGGAATTTTTAGAATAGCGATGTCCGTGGAATCATCTGACCCCAAAACGGTAGCTTTAAATTCACGGCGATCTGAAAGCATCACATAAGCAGTCTTTGCCAAAGTATTATTAGGCATCATAACCACATGCCGATTAGTGATAACATAGCCATCGGAATGAATAATAGTACCCGACCCAAGGCCGATAAACATTTGCACCTCTCCCGTCTGTGAATCGACTTTAATATCGGAGCGATCAAGGCGACCTCTTAACCGACGAATGTATTCAGGCGGTATCGTAGCTGCCGTTCGGATACTCACCACTGAAGGCATAATCTTCGCTAACATATCAGCACTGCTAGCGCCATTCACGGATCGATTTAAAGCCCGTGCATCAGATTCAAAAGTTACTGCCGCACAAACCACAACAGGAAGAAGCGCTAAGGCGATGAGCAAACGACTCATACTCATCATTGAAACCAAGTCGGCAGGTAAATCAAGCGACCTCAGCGTGCCATCGTGAAACCACCGCCCGGAGCGGAGGGCTCGGCCTCATCTCTATCCTTATTAAATCGCATTGAGAATAAACGCGTCACACCGCGCTCCTGCATGGTTGCCCCAAAAATGGCATCCGCAGCTGAAACCGTTCGCTTGTTGTGTGTAATAACGAGGAACTGAGAGAATTTAGTAAAGTCTCGGATGATTTCCGTAAAACGGGAGACGTTGATGTCATCCAAGGCTGCGTCTAACTCATCAAGTACACAAAGAGGTGATGGCTTAACCATATAGATAGCGAACAATAAGGCCACGGCGGTCATTGTCTTTTGTCCGCCAGAAAGCAGAGAAATACCCCTTAACTTAGTACCAGGAGGGTTGGCGATGATATCGATGCCACTCTCCAGCGGATCTTCCGACTGCACAAGTTGAAGGTCCGCCGAACCGCCCACAAACAATCTCTCGAAAGTGTACTTAAAGTTTTTACGGACCTGCTCAAAAGTATCGGTGAAAAGTTTGAGAGAAGTTGAATTCAACTCTTCAATCGCTTTGGTTAACTCTTCTTTCGCTTTCCACAAGTCATCGCTCTGCTTGGTTAAAAAGTCATGTCGTTCGCGAAGAGATGAATATTCTTCGACGGCCACGAGGTTAACCGAACCCATACCAGCCATGCGATCGCGCAATTCGGCCATCTCTCGGACTAAAGGAGGCCAGTCCGTCGACTCCAATTTAGTCAAATCTTCGGCCGTTGGTTCACCGCGTACTTCAGAGGTGCGACGTTTTGCAGGGGCAGATTCTTCTTCCGACTCCTCCAAATCATCAAACCCAGTCGCCCCTTCGGGATCCCCTTCTGCCAGCCAAAGTTGAAGACGCCAATCCACTGAGGAAACCTCCAGTTGATGATCAGATTGAACCTTCTCGCTGATAAATCCGCACTGTGAATTTTGCTCAGCGAGTGAGACTTCCAAAGTCTTTAATCGATTTTCCGTTTCACGCAGACGTTCCCGATCCACCGATAACACTTTTTCTTCGGACTCTAAAATAGCATCTTTCTGACTCAACTCATCGCGCACAGCCGTCAGCGCCAATTGCGAAGACTCAATCTCAGCCGCTCGCTGTACAGAATTATTTCGAGCAACTTCGGCCTGTGTTTTTAAATCAGCAATTAAGTGCTCATTGTTTTCTGCCTCCACGCGTCGTGCAGCCAAACGAGTTTGGGCATCACCCCTGCGCGATTCCAAATCCGCCAACTCACGTCCAGCGAGTTCGAGCTTCTGGCGCTGTTCTGCTAGGGAAAGCCTAACCTCTCCCAAAGAATTGCGACGCACATCTGCCTCCTGTCGTTGATTCTCCACTTCTTGTTCGGCGGCTAGAATAGCCTGACGCAACGCCGCCACTTGGCTGTCTTTGGCCGAGAGAGTCTCTTGGGCACGGTCGCGTCGCTGCACGGCATCAGCCTTAGCTGCCTCTGTTTCAGTCAACTGACGTTGTTCTCGGAAGAGTCGTTCATCGACAGCCGTCAAAGTAGCTCGGGCAGATTGTTCATCCGCTTGAGCAACGGAGAGTTCCTGTGTGGCAAACTGTGAGGCTGTTCGAAGTTGCGTAACTTGAACCTCATTTTGGTCTATTGCGGACTGCAAAGCTAAGGCTTTTTCATTCAAAGTTGTGAGCTTGTCATTTTCCGTCTCAAGTTGCGCACGCACCGTACGAATTTCGCTTTCTCTTGAGAACACACCCGAACCAGAGCCCGTAGAGACTTTCTTTGGACGGCCTGCAAAAACCAAACCTCGGCGATCCATCAGATCCCCCGAAGTGGTAGCAACGAGGAAAAAATCAAAAGAAGAATGACTCCGCCACCACTGAATAAAATCAGGCAAGCTCTCGCAGAGATAACAGCCATCAAAAAGATTAGAAAGTAAACGCTGATGGGCCGATGACTTTGCTTGGACGGCTTGTGCCGCAGGGCGAAGCCAATTGGGCGCACTCACGGGAGAAGGAGTAACCAAGGGGACTTCCACTTGGAACACGGCACGACCTAATTCGCGCTGTGTAATTTGTGCAACCACACCGGGAAGAAACTCCGAACTCTCCAAAGCGACAGCTTCCGATGCGGCTCCCAAAATATTTTCCAGAGCTCCAGCGACGGAAACATCGGTCACCGTTACCAAATCAGCTAGTGCCAGCGCTTTGCCAGCAGGCACACCTTCCGCAAGCTCCCCGCGCAATACAGCTTTGGCCGCATCAGAAAAACCCTCAAGGCGAGACTGCATTTGCTCCAACATGCCCAACTGTGCAGAAAGCTTAGCTACTAAACGATCTTGTTCGGAAATCGATAACTGCAAATTACGGAACTGTGTCAGCAACTCACGTCCAGCTTCCACGCTGGTTTGTTCTGCGGCTCGAGCCGACTGCAGGTCAGCATGACGTGCACTAACGACTCCAGCACAATCATTGGCTCTTTGCTCAACGGCAATACGCTCATCCCTCGCCTGTGACAATGAACTCGTGAGGTCGACTTGTCGTGCCTGATAACCACGCAAATCAACTTCGAGATTCGTGACATCGGCTCGAGCACGAGTCATTTCACCTTCAGCGACTAAAACATCTTGGCGAGCCTGCCGTAAACGCGCCTCGGCTTCAGCAAGTGAACGCGTCGACTCATCAACTTGAGCCGTTTTTTCTCGGAACGAAGCATCCGCCTGACTCACATCGCTGGCGACAGCGGTTTTGACATCGGAACTTCCTTGTAGACGGGCGGAGAATTCGGCAATGGCCTGCTCAGCCTCGGCCGCTTCGTGTCGAATATCCTTGAGGCGTTGAGTTAAATCGGTGGCGCGTAAATCGGCGGTTCGGGCTTCGGCCTCAGCATTTTCTCGGGCGGTGCGAATTTCAAAAAGAGCCTGCTGCGCTCGTTGCACTTGTTCGGCCAGTTCAATTCTGGCTGCACGTGTAGTGTTCAGGGCTGCTTCGCGATTTCTTAAATCTTCTGCCAAGCCATTAACTTCTTCCCGACAGAGAGTGGCGTCGGTCTCGAGCTTTTCTACCCGTGCTTTACGTTCAAAAAACTGCTTTGCTTGCCACGCTAAATCTAAATGCGTGAAGCGATGCTTCAAACGACGATACCGCAGAGCTTTTGAAGCTTGTCGACGCAAACTCGCAATTTGCCGTCCCACTTCTCCAATTACATCCGTTACTCGAGCCAAGTTAGCATCGACTCCTGATAACTTGTTGAGTGCTTCTTTACGCTGCGATTTATAGCGAGTGATTCCTGCAGCCTCTTCAAAAAGCGTCCGTCGCTCAGCAGGATTGGCCGAGAGAACTTGGTCGATTTGCCCCTGCACCATAAAGGAATAGGACATGCGCCCAACTCCCGTATCCATGAACAATCGCTGTATATCTTTTAAACGAGCTGGTTTTCCGTTGATAAAATAATCGCTCGCACCTTCGCGATAAAGGCGACGCATCACAGAAACCTCGGCGAAAGCTGTTCCCAATTCTCTTTCGCAATCTGTAAAAACTAATTCGACTTCACACTGGGGCATCGGTTTACGCCGATCGGTCCCACTGAAAATGACGTCTTGCATGCTTTGACCACGCAAGGATTTGGCACTTTGCTCACCAAGCACCCAGCGAATCGCATCGACGATATTCGATTTACCGCAGCCGTTTGGGCCCACGACAGCCGTAATTCCAGGCCCGAGCTCAATCCGAGTGCGGTCTGCAAAACTTTTAAATCCGTTGGCGACGATTTCCTTGAGGTACATCGAGGGGTGGTTAGGCAACGATTGCCCTAGGATAACCTCGCCGCAAGGCGAGATATAGGCATTTAGGGGTGAGTTATTCACGATGAAAAGCCGGTTTCGTGGTTGACGACCCCTCCCTCCCTCTGTTGCCTCGACCCTCCAACTGCAACTATGTCTGTAGAAATCAAGATTCGCAAAGGTGAGACCGTCGATAAAGCTCTCCGCCGTCTTAAAAAGAAGGTCGACCGTGAAGGCATCATTAAAGATGCACGTGCTAAGCGTGGCTACGAAAAGCCCTGCGAGCGTCGCCGTCGTAAAGAGAAAGTGAAGAACTTTAACAGTTATCTCCGCAAGAAGTGGGACAACGCCTAATCCTAGGCTAATCCTCTTTTTCCCAAGACCCGCCTCTCTGGCGGGTCTTTTGTTTTCAGCAAAAACAAAAAGGGCCGAACCCGAAGGTTCGACCCTATGAAAACGATGCGATCAAGAATTAGCGCAAGAAGAGCAATTCTTGATAGGAAGGCAATGGCCAGTACTCGTCAGCCACTACCTCTTCAAGAGCATCCGCTGCCGCACGAACCTTCAACATTGCTGGCAGGATCTTATCGCAAGCATGACGGGCATTGCCGTGGCTATCATCCTTCGACTCACCGCGAAGCTTATCGAGAGAATCTAAAGCCGAAGCCAAGTCGTCAGCCAAGCTGATGACTTCCTTGCGGAGTTTTCCACCAGACTTCGAGTCGGCAACAGGTGTTAAATCGGCGGCATACTTGAGAGCAGCAGGCAAGAGCAAGGTGCGACCAATCTCCGAAACCAATTTGGATTCAGTATTGATGGTGAGAACATAAGAGTGAGTGTAGATTTCCTCACGAGAAACTAACTCTTCTTTGCTCAAGACATTCTGGCGCTCGAAAACTTCAATCGTCGACTTAGCAACAATTTCAGGAAGGGCATCAGGTGTCGTGCGAAGATTCTTCAATCCACGCTTAGCGGCTTCTTTATGCCATTCTTCCGAGTAACCATTGCCATTGAAGATAATACGACCGTGCTTAGTCAGGATGTTCTTCAGAACTGTCTGCAGAGCTGCATTGAAGTTGCCCTTCTCTGCTTTGATTTCTGCAGCTAAATCGTCGGCGAGTTTATCCAACGAATCAGCCATGATGGTATTCAGGACTGTCAAAGGACCAGCGACGGAGAAGGATGAGCCCACAGCACGGAACTCGAACTTATTACCCGTAAAGGCAAAAGGACTTGTTCGGTTACGATCGCCAGCATCTTTAGGCAGAACAGGTAGAGTATCCACACCCAGGGTCATGGTGCCACCTTTACGAGAACTGGAGGCAGAACCACTCTTCTTCACTTGCTCAATCACTTCATTGAGCATGTCGCCAAGATAGATGGAGATGATGGCGGGAGGAGCTTCATTAGCTCCGAGACGGTGGTCATTACCAGCAGAAGCAACCGATGCTCTCAGTAAACCTTGGTGTAAATCAACCGCACGGATAACCGCAGAACAGAAGGTAAGGAATTGAGCATTTTCATGGGGAGCCGAACCTGGCTCCAAGAGATTGCCCACACCGGCACCACCGAGCGACCAATTAACGTGCTTACCCGAGCCATTCACGCCCGCAAAAGGCTTCTCAGCCAAGAGGCAGACGAAACCATGTTTAGCAGCCACACGCTTTAATAGCGTCATGGTCATCATTTGGTGGTCGTGGGCTACGTTGGCAGATTCGAAAATCGGGGCGACTTCATACTGAGCAGGAGCCACCTCATTGTGACGGGTCTTGATTGGAATACCGAGTTTGAAGCACTCGCGTTCGGTTTCCATCATGCAAGCGAGGACGCGATCTGGAATCGTACCGAAGTATTGGTCTTCGAACTCTTGACCTTTCGCAGGCTTAGCACCGAAGAGGGAACGGCCACAGGTATAGAGGTCAGGGCGGAGATAGAATAAACGAGAATCAATCAAGAAGTACTCCTGCTCTGGGCCACAGGAAGCACTGATAAACCCTGCTTTCTTGCCGAAAAGCTCGAGCACGCGATGAGCAGCCTTATTTAAGGCATGCATGGAACGAAGCAGAGGAGTTTTCTTATCTAGAGCTTCACCCTTCCATGAAACGAAGGCCGTAGGGATGCAAAGTGTCGAACCATTCTCCCCATCAAAAATGTACGCAGGCGAGGTGACATCCCAAGCGGTATATCCACGAGCTTCGAAAGTTGAACGAAGACCTCCATTGGGGAAGGAAGAGGCGTCTGGTTCAGCTTGGATTAAAGCTTTACCTGAGAACTGAGCTAAAGTGCCGGTACCGTGAGGCTCAAAAAAGGTATCATGCTTCTCAGCAGTCGATCCAGTGAGGGGATGGAAAACGTGAGCATAGTGAGTCGCACCACATTCGAGCGCCCAATCTTTAATAGCTGAAGCAACGACGTCGGCAGCTGCACTGTCCAACTTAGCACCAGACTCGATGCAGTTCTTAAGCGCCTTAAAGATGTCCTTCGGCAAACGCTTTTCCATTTTCTCGAGCGAGAAAACATTTTGGCCATAGATTAAATCGATTTTCTCATTACGGAAATCGAAGGTGCTCTGCAGGCGTGGTTGCGAAGCAATTGACTCAATTGCATTTCGACGGGCTGGATTGGTACTCATTGTTGGGGGATTAAAAAGGATTAAGGTGTTTAATTTCATACAGAAACAGCACTCAATGTGCCACGGCACAACCCCGAAAGATTCACATTAAGTTTTGCTTAAAAATAGTCATTTGTGTCTATTTTTAGACTTTTGCTCTAATTATTTCCAAACATAGGCTAAACGAACAAAATAGGCGGTGTCGGTACTAACCTGATTCAATTGGGGTTTTGATCGGTAATCATTGGCAATGCCAACTTTCAGAGAAAAAGGGCCAGCATTTCGAAGAAGGCTCAATGTAGTTTCTTGGTGAACAATGTAATCGGATAAATTTTCCAGCGCTGGAACCAAGGAAACGCTGATGTCTAAGCCAGTCCATCCAAAGTCTTCCTGATAAATCACGCCCAAATCAGCCGAAGGGGCGGAAATATCAGTATTTCCCAAATCGGAGTATCGCTCAGTTCGGTGGGCGAGACCCAAAAGTCCGTCCAACTTCCCTTTTTCGGTCGTAAGCAAACGTAATCCTAAACCCGCAGCATTCACGGATAAGAAGTCGATATGCTGAGCTCGGTCATATCCCGTATCCGTTCGCACGTAACCAAAAGACGCCTGAACCGGCTTGGTCTCATAAGATAGCTTCGCATGAAAATTATCTGCCGAAACTTCTCCCCGGTCGGATTGACGAACTAATCGGAAACTTCCTTTAAAATCGCTCGTCTCATTCGTTCCAACAAATTGAAAGCCCACACTGAGTCCACTAGTCGTGCTCGTACCTGAGCGACCAGAAAAATCTAAATCTGCCTGCCTTGTCCAAATACGAGAACTTTTCTCATCTTGAGAGGAGGCTGGCACATCAATCGATGCAGCCATCAGTAAATTAGCCCAAACCGACAGGATTAAAACAAAGATTTTTTTCATTTAGCGATGGTGAAAGGATGATGACTCTGGATTGCCAACCCGAAAATGCCTGTTGTGATTAAATTATGCAGCTAGATGCCGTTATCATCGGAGCAGGTCCAGCAGGGCTCGCGGTGGCCCACGAAATGCATCGAGCTGGTGCATGCGTCAAAATCATCGAACCATCCAATCGCGTTGGTGGCTCAATACGTACCATCAGTGAAGAGGGTTGGTTGGTGGAAACTGGGCCAAATACTTTGCAAACAGAAAGCGATGAAGATGTTAAACTACTCGAGTCCTATGGATTAAAAAGTTCGATGCTTTTGGCAGAACGTGAATCGGCTAAACGCTACATTCTCTCTCGCGGAAAACTCCACGGCTTAACCTCAAGCCCAACTTCCCTATTCACGTCCAATCTTTTAAGTTTTACAGAAAAACTTCGCTTACTCGCTGAGTTTTTTATTCCAGGCCAAACGATTAAAGAAGAAACCGTTCAACATTTTATGGAACGTCGATTTGGTCGCGGAGTGGCCAATCTTCTAGTCGACCCCTTTATCTCGGGTATTCATGCGGGAGACCCTCAAAGACTCGTTTTGCAAAGCTGCTTTCCTATTTTGAGTGAGTTAGAAAAGAAGCATGCTTCAGTTCTGTTTGGTTTAATGCTCAGGAAAAAAAGCCCTCGCCGTATCATCGGATTTAAAGGAGGCATGCAGGAACTAGCCAACGCCTTGGCCCAGCCTCTCAGGGCAGAGTCTTTAGAATGTGGCGCGATTCTCTCTTTGATACAAAGAGATCAAAAAGGCTGGCAGGTGGCTTGGCGCAACACCTCTGGGCAAGAAAACGGTGCTTGGACAAAAAAAATCGTGGTCACTGCACCTCACTGGCAATGGAACTCTCTTCCTTTTGACCTCAAACTCAAAAACACTCTCCGTGAATGGGAAAGCGCAGAATCTGCCCCCGTAACTGTCGTCGCTCAAGGCTATCGAAGGAGCGATATCCAGCACCCGCTGGATGGATTTGGTTTTTTGGTGCCCCACCAAGAGAATCGAAGCCTACTAGGATGCCTATTTCCCTCTGCCATTTTTCCGCATCGTGCACCCGAGGGCAAAGTTTTGCTCTGTAGTTTTGTGGGGGGTAGTCGCCGACCCAATCTAGCGCACTTAATCGACAACGAACTCCGCCACCATTTACGTCGAGAACTTAGCTCAACACTAGGAATTCAGCATGAACCAGAGAAAGAATGGATTCAGCGTTGGGATCGTGCGATTCCCCAATATGTCGTGGGTCAAAGTCGACGCGAGGAGGCCCTAACTCGGGCTGAAGAAAACAATCCTGGTCTTCACTTTCATGGCGCGTTTCGCGGTGGAATTTCGCTCATGCAAGTCATTCGCCAAGGTCACCAATTAGGCCAAGAACTGCTGAGTTATTGAGAGTGGCGTGGCGGTTCAGGCAAATGCTTCACCACCCAAAGTGCGGGAATCATCAGCAAAGCCCCAGTGATATAAACCCAGAGGTGAGAGCCAGTTTTAAAATAGAGCAAAGCGGCACTCAAAGGGCCAATCACGCGAGCGAGTGAACCTGCCGATCTCAATATTCCCAGATTGCGACCCTGATCACTCGCACTGGAATAAAGAGACGCCAAAGAAGAAATACTAGGAAGAATCAAACCTGTCGCGAAAGAGATTAAACCCATTCCCAGATAAAAAAGAGGCTTAGCCCAAGAAACCACATGTCCTGATAGCGAGGCAGAGGGTACCGCAGCGATAAGACAAAAAGCACCGATAGCGATTACCATTCCAAGCATAACAACCTTGCGCTGTCCTAGACTTTTACCGATGAAGCGAGCTAAGCCTTGAGCAAGAATTAAACAAGTTCCATTGAAAAGAAAAAGGGCTACATTATCGCGTGGGCTGTAGGCGAAAAGAGCAAACGTCAGAAACACAACCGTATTTTCCATACCCGTAAAAGCGATTTGATAGATTAAATTAGCCAGAGAGGTGCGACGAACAGATGAAGATTCAACGTTCGCTAAGTCAAAAATCGAAGGGCGCTTGGTATCCCGTTGTGCTCGATTTTTTTCTGACAAAGTTTCAGGGAAAAATAACCAAACCAAGATAAAGTTAAGGAAGGCTAAGCAGGCAGACAAAAAAGCGGGGAGAGAAAAGGGATTTAAACCAAAAGACTGTTCCACGGGATGGGGGTGAGTATCCACTGGTGCACTCAAACCACCGATAATCGGGCCAACTAAAAAGCCTAAACCAATCGCAACCCCGACAACCGCCATACCCTTGGTTCTTTCTTTTTCATCCGTCACGTCGGCGGCGGCTGCACTGGCTACGGCAATATTACCTGCCATCATGCCACAAATAAATCGGGTCAAAACAACTACCCAAAACTGCGCCGCAAAAATCCAGAGAATATAAGAAAATGCACTACCAGCTAAAGTGATGACTAAAATGCGCCGACGACCAAAACGATCGGAAAGCGAACCCCAAATGGGCGAAAAAACAAACTGCAGAAGGGAGTAGAGCGTACTAAGCAGTCCTCCAAACAAAACAGCCTTAATAAAAGGCGTTTCCCCACCAAGCCATTCTGCAGCGGCACTCAGTCCCCCAATCAAAGTTCCCGATGTGCCCTCCGCTTGAATATAGTGAGTGAGTAAATGAGGGAAAAGCGGAATGATAACACTGAAGCCAACGATATCCATCAACACGGTTAAAAAAATTAACCCGAGAATTCGTCGTTGAGGCAAAGCTTGGCGCATGACGCAAAAATGAAGAGGCTCGGTCGAATCGCAAACAAAAGAGCATTCTTGCGGACAATTAAAAGTTTATTAAAAAAACAGGTATGTGGCGCCTTCTGACTCTCTTGCTTGTCTGTGGTATTGAATTGCATGGCACCGAATTCACTCCGCCTAAACAAGTCTTAATCGTGAAAGAGTTGGCTGATTTTAGCGATGAATCCTATGGTCAATCGGTCGAAAAAGTTTTGAGCGAGTTTGAGAAACGGACCGGAACCGCCCTAAAACCCGGACCCCTGCGCAAATGTGCCCTAAAAATTTCAACACATTCAGGACAAGGTTTATCGACACCCAAACCACTCGTACGCGCCTTAGGTCATGCCCTAATCAAACGCGGTTTTATGCGTCACGAGATTATTCTGTGTGATGTTCGAATAGAAACTTTGCGTGACTGTGGCTTCCTCCCCGATTCACCCAACGATAAACAAGCTTTTGAGGGCTACCCAGTCGTGGCTTTTGAACCCAACGCCCTTCTCTGGTCAAAAGATAAAAGATTATTCTATGAAAACCAAGTAATGCCTCGCCCAGGCACGCCCCCAGTTCCGTGGGGAGATGCACGTATTAGTCTTTTACCCAAAACTTTGGTCGATGAAGTTGATTTTTGGATTAACCTGCCTGTGCTTAGCGATGGCAAAGCTCTTGGTGTTCATGGTGCCATCGCCGCAGCCTCATTAGGAACTATAATCAACGCCGATCGTTTCATGGATAACCCCTACAACGCCACTAAAGTAGCCGTTGAGGTCTGTGCTTCCCCATTATTATCCGAAAAAAATGTTTTATCTATCTTATCACTCGAGAGCTACCAGATTCTCGGCGGACCAAATTTTGATGCCCATTGGTGTCAATCGGAGAGAGCACTGCTCGCGAGTGCAAACCCTGTGATTATTGATTATCTTGGTTGGCAAAAAATTAATGCCGGACGTGCCAAAAGAAACGTCGATGAAATTCGTCCAGAACCTCCGATTTTCAATGCAGCCAATGCTGGCAACATTCGCCTCGGCCCCTGCAAACCTTCGGAAATTATTTTAGTCAAACTACCGTCCGATTTTTAAAAAACATGTTCAATCAAATTAAACAGTTTCTAGCTCCCCTTCGGTATTGGCGTGAACTCCCCCTTCGTGAATGTAACGACCGCCCCGCACGACATCCTAGCCCTAAAAAACGTATCCCATCGGTTGTTTATCAAACGTGGGAGGATAATCTATTCGGCAAAAGTCATCTGGCCGAAATCCATCGTTTCCGTGATTTAAATCCCGAACTTGATTTCGTGCTGTTCAATCGTGAACAACGTGAAAATTACCTGCGCCAACAGTGGGGCCATCATCCCATTTTCCCCATTTACCAAAAATCCCTCTTTGGACCGATGAAGGCGGATATTTTTCGCTACTGCTTGCTCGCCGATCGTGGCGGGTTTTATTTCGATATCAGCAAAGGCTGCTCTGTCCCCCTCCGACAACTATACCAGAGTACAACCGAAGCTCTCCTGGCCTTTGAGCCTCATGAGAATCCCGACCTCATTAACTCTCCAGCAAGACCCTATTTACAATTCCCGACTAAACTCGTGTTGCAATGGGGTTTTGGATTTGCACCCCAAAACCCTATTTTGATGAAAATGATTGAGAACATTTGTTCTCACTACCCTCGCTACCAAGGGAAAGTTTTCGATTCACCCAAAGATGCAATCCGTGAACTGACTGGCCCTTTAATGTTTACGCAAACTGTGCACGAAGTACTTGCCAGGGGACCACTACCCCACCTCGAACAATGTGGAATTGATTTTAATGGCTATGGTATCTTTGCCTTAAAAGGTTCGAGAGTGAGATACATGACAGCCCCCGCCTATATAAAGGCCAAGAACCTTCCCATCGTCGACTAAAGGAAATCAGAGTTTAATTCCTAAAGCTTCGGCCGCCGTGGCACGCTCTTCGATTAACTCTTTTTCAGTGATGGCAATCTTACTGCGTGAAAACTCGTCGAGCGGTAAGCCTTGAACAATTTCCCAAGAACCATCGGCCTTAGTGCGCAAAGGATAGCCAAACATAATTCCTGGAGTGATACCATAATCGCCTTTCGAAAGAACGGCTACGGAATGCCATTCCCCAGCAGGCGTCGGGAAATGTAAGCTTCGCAAAGTATCCAAGGCGGCATTGGCAGCAGAGGCAGCCGAAGAGGCACCACGAGCCTTAATGACGGTGGCACCACGCTTTTGTACATCGCCAACAAAAGTATCTTTGAGCCAAGCCTGATCTGTAATGACCGTTGTGGCAGGCTTACCCTGAATGGTGGCATTAGTAAAATCAGGGTATTGAGTCGACGAGTGGTTGCCCCAAATCGCTACATTCTTTACCGCAGAATGATGAACTCCTGCTTTTTTCGCGAGTTGTGATTTTGCTCGGTTTTCATCGAGACGTGTCATGGCAAAGAAATTTTCTTCGCGAAGACCAGCGGAGGAACGAAGCGCAATGAGAGCGTTCGTGTTGCATGGATTACCAACAACAAGAACTTTAACATTCTTTTTCGCATTTCGGGCAATGGCATCACCCTGACCCACAAAAATCTTTCCATTAATTCCCAGAAGATCTTTGCGCTCCATGCCATCTTTACGCGGAACAGCACCAATCAATAAGCACCAGTCGGCATCTTTAAAACCTTCGTTTAAATCTCCCGTTGCGACCACTTCGGTTAAAAGTGGGAAAGCACAGTCTTCGAGTTCCATGACAACTCCATTCAAGGCATTCAGGCCTGGCCCTACTTCAATAAGATTGAGTGCCACGGGCTGATCGGGGCCAAACACCGCACCCGAAGCCAGACGAAAAATTGCTGCGTATCCGATGTTGCCAGCGGCACCAGTCACAGCGATGCGAATAGGAGTCTTAGTAGCCATAGAGGAGACTATCTAGTTACGACTTCCCTGCGGTGTGAAGCGGAAACTTACAACTCTAACTCACCCTGCATAAAATCTTCACTGGCTGGGGCGGAAAGACTATCCTTAATAAGTTGGGCTAAAGGAAGGTGGGTGCGACCCTCTAAACTGCATAAAGCCCTGATAATTAAAGCAGAAGCAAGAGCATCGTAGAGTGCACAATGAAAGCGCCGCCGGTCGCTTGGGCAGTAACGTTCAGCCCATTGATTAAGCCGATCGCTCAACTTGAGTCTTTGGATTAAAATGCTGAGTTTATACTCCCCCAGTGAGGGCATCCAAGCTCGAGCCAATCGACAGGAGTCAATCCATGGACCCCAGTCCGCCACCATTTCTTCCGAAATAAAAGCAGGAACGGCCGCAGGCCTAGGCCAAGTATCGCGCAACAAACGTGATTCAACGGCTGCATGATGGGCGATAAATAAACCTCCAGCCCTTAAATTCAGCCAAAAATCCCAATCTGCTTCAAAGGGACTGGTCTCCTTAAAGTTATGGTCACTGAGTCCATGACATTGTGTATCAACTGCCGGAACAGGAAGTCGCGGAGCATGTAAACGGGAACGAGCTGAAACAATCTCCCCACCCTGAAGCGTAACGACACCACTTTCGATAACACCAGTCTTGGAACTGCCCTCGAAGTCTATGACATGCAAAGGCAGTTGCGACCAGATGAGCGGAATGGCAGGCACTCTAAAACTCGCTGTAAATTTGACCGAGAATAGTCAGCTCACCCTCCAAGTCGACTAAAGCCATATTCCCATAATTGGGATCGTTAATCATACCGTGAAACCAAGCATATCGCTCCACAATATCAAGTTGTTCCAGTTTAGGAATAATCGTGCGCATGAACTTAGCGATATCGTTCATCTTATAAGCATTATCCTCCAACTTCTTTACGTGAAAATCAGCAATCCCCATCTCCGTTAGCCAAACAGGACGATTATCATACATACGAGAATACTTGGTAATACGATCCACTAAACGCTGTGCATCGCGCTCTCCGTAATCTTTTACATCTAAATAACAATAATCATGCATGTTTAAGAAATCCATGCGGTACTTACGCTCTCTGGCTACCGCCATAAAATCACGCATCCATTTCCCAAAAGGATTGCCGCAAGCAGGGGCACTCAAACGCATCCCCGTTTTTTCTAAGAAAGGCCAAACCTCTAAAACTTTTTCGACTGGAATATAAGCCTGATCCGAGTGATCAGGCTCGTTAAAGCAAAGTAAAGTATGAGCACCCGAAGCTTTAATCCGCTCCACTTCTTCATAGAACTTATCCTGACCATTACGAAAACCCCATGCCATCGGGAAAAATTCTACCCCACGAGGCATTGCCCGTGTTTCCTCAGCATGCCAATTATAAGCCCAACTAACGTTTAACTGTCGAAGAGAGTTGAAGAAAATATTGTGGGGCGAGTCGTAATATCCAATGCCCTTTTTCTTCGAATGCTTTTTGAAAGCATTACACCCCGTGGCTAACATCGTGCCAGCAGCTAAAGCGGGGGTTAACGATATAAATTCTCGGCGATTCATATTGGTGAGTAAAATTTATCTCCACTCATGCTTAGGATAGCGACCTTTTAAATCTTTTTTTACCTGCTCGTAAGACCCCTTCCAGAAGGCATCCAAATCGATTGTCCGTTGCTGGGTTCGGCGAGCAGGCGATTGTATACACACGATGAGTGGAATTTTTCCTTGGCATACCCTTAACTTGACACCTGAAACATCATAAAGTTCCTGCACGGTCGCCTCAATCAATGCCTCGCCACTTGGGGTATATTCAATGGCTACGGGAGTTTTTTTACGGGGTAGAACCAGTTTTTCAGGGCAATACGCATCCAACATCATTGCCTGAACCTCGTCTAGCCACCCCCTGGCAACCGACATCACGGGGCGATCTTTAATGTCTTTGTAAGCAACAGCCCCAGCACAAATCTGTTCAACCACCAGCCGACGCCCCTCTTCATCAAAAAGGGGAACAGCACATTCCGGACAATGCTTAGTCAAAAAATTCACCCGACAAATCCAACGATCCACTGTCGCATCCCATCGCTCCAATTCAAGCCGACCTGCCATCACTTCTGTGGCCAAAATTTGGCTAGCTGCTTCACAAGGCTCCGCAGGACGTTCGACTGTTTCTAAAACAATATCGCGAAAACGACGCTCCACGCAATGCATGACCCGGCGTTGAGTGGAATCAAAACGCAGACTGATTTTTTCCGAAAAATCACCAGGGAAAAACTCTTTCAGCCACGGCTCTTCAACTGCGGTAATCGATGATAGAAATGTCGTAACCTCTCCCCGCGTTTGTATTTCATCGATTTCAGCGGCAACAAAAAGTTTTGCGGAACGCACCACGGATTCGCGCCTTAATTCTCCACGTCGCCCATGAACCAGGAGACAACGCAAAGTTCCAGCATCCAACCGAAGGGCAAGGCGATCAGAAAACCCCAAGAGCAGACAACGCCTTATTGCCTCGGCAGGAAAAGCCTGTGTTGCAGTGCTCAGCTTCTGCCCTTCGGCAATCTGCAGCAACTGATGGGCTGCCCTTCCAGCCTCACGTGCCGCCTGCGCGTGCACGCCTAAACGATAACAAGCTTCCTCATCAAAATTGAGATCTTTGGCTTTTTGCCACAAGGCGAGACGGAAGAAGAAATCAGACCCAGCCTCCCAATCCACTGCCTCGCGAGCTTGCTCGGTGTATTCATCAACTTTGCGCAATAAAATATCACGCCCTTGAGCTAACCCAGCAATCATAGCGACGGAGGGCACACAATCGTAAGTCTGAGCCGCCATCAACATTCGGGCATATCGTGGATGAGTTGGGAAAAGAGCCATACGTCGCCCCAAGGCGGTAAGCCTTCCCTCGGAATCAATCGCGCCTAAATCGCTCAACAAGGTTAAAGCTCTTTGTAAAATTGCGGCCTCCGGCTTCTCAAACCAAGGGAAAGTTTGCACATCACTCCAACCTAAAGAAAAAATTAACAGTAACGCCTCGGCTAAATCCACACGCTTGATTTCGGGAGTTTCACGCAAAGGACGAGATTGATGATGCGTGTGTGACCAAAGTCTCCAACATCGACCTGGGCCCGTTCGTCCCGCTCGCCCCGCTCTTTGCTCTGCCGATGCCTGAGAAATGGATTCAATCAACAAAGAATTAATTCCTCGATGGGGGTCAAAACGTGCCACTCGAGCGAGACCCGAATCAACAACAAATCGCACTCCAGGGATGGTTAAAGAAGTCTCTGCGACGTTGGTAGCGACAATGATTTTTCTTCGCGTGCTAGGTTTCACCGCAAGATCCTGCTCGCTGGGAGAAAGTTCACCATGAAGTGGGAGAACTTCAGTGCCCCGAACAATCGGTAAATTCTTTAAAGCCGAAATCGTCCGAGAAATCTCAAAACCTCCTGGCATAAAAACCAGAATATCTCCCGTAGCTTCTTCGGCTAAAATTTTCCCAACCTGCTCCGCTGCTATTTCGGAAATCCCTCGAGAACGAGACGGAGAAATCGATTGGTAAACAATGTCGACTGGGAACGTTCGACCATCCGCAGCCAAGGTCTCCGCCTCTCCCAACCATTCGGCCACACTGGTTGTATCCAAGGTCGCCGACATCACTACCATGAGTAAATCGGGCCGAGATTTTTCCTGCAATTGCCGAGCTAAAGCCAGAGCAATATCGGAATGCAGGCTTCGCTCATGAAATTCATCAAAAATAACCGCTCCGACTCCTTTCAATTCAGGATCAGAGGCCATTTGCCTTAAGAGTAAAGCTTCCGTGACAAATTTAATCCGCGTTTGTGCCGATTCAACTCTTTCAAAACGAATTTGATAACCAACCTCCTGCCCCAAGGAACCGCCACGTTCTTGAGCGACTCGGTGAGCCAGCAGTCGCGCAGCCATTCGCCGAGGTTGCAAAATAACAATTTGTCCTTGCACCAAACCTAAATCTAAAAGCATCTGAGGCAAACGCGTGGATTTGCCCGAACCGGTTGGAGCTCGAAGAACGATACGCCGCGTTCGTGCACAGGCCGAAATCAGCGAGTCTCGCAAATCATCAATCGGCAGAGAGGGATTCATCCGACAGGCAAATGTATTATTTGTGCCTCAACCCGTCGCTCAATAATTTTTAAACGGGCCAAAGTTACTGGCTGACGAAATCTTCGTGGACCTGCACTTCCTGGATTCAACCGCAACACTTCCCTCTCTTGAATGATTTCTGGAATGTGGGTATGACCAGTGATCACTAAATCCGGATAATAGTCGCTTTCCACAACCGTATGGTGACCATGATACATTAAAATTCGTAAGCCCTGTATCTCTCGACAGATAACTAAAGGGAAATCGAGATTATCATCACAGTTTCCAGAAACTGCATAACACGGCGCAATGGATTCTAACTCAGAAATAATCGATGGACTACCGATATCTCCGGCATGAAAAATAACCTGACAGCCCTCGAGAGCCAAAACCGCTTCGGGTCTAAGCAACCGATGGGTATCAGAGATAACACCCACTTCAAAGGGCAAGGACATCATTATTGAGGACGCCGCAACTTATCTGAGGGAATCGAACGCAAAGCGGTAAACTCTGCACCAAGGGTTTGCTTAAGTTTATCACGTAAAGCTTGGGGCAACGCACTCACTGCGGCCTCAAAATCTTTATCCCCGGGAAAAGAGGGCTTTGAATCAATCGGTGATAAAGGAACGCTGACGGTCGGCAAATTAAAGGCAAAGGCATCTATCTCAGAATCGGGATTAGACTTCGATTCATCATCAACCACCAAAGACCTTTCATCTCCATCAACGACACTATCGGAAGCTAAGACTGAACTGTCTTCACTTGAGGACGAAACAAGAGGGGTGCTAACAGGACTCGTGGCTTGAGATACTTCCGCTGGTGCGACGAGCGAACTGCTTATTTTTTTTTGGCCGGGCTCCCGAGGGAGACCAGCTGCAGCGGCCGCGATGTCTTTTATCAGAAGATCAATCGACCGCTGTCGACTCTGCTCAATCGCCTTGAGCATACTAATCTCGAAACTTGCCCTCGGCGAAAGACCATGCCGGATTGATTGCTCACTCGCCTGCAGAGATTCCAAAATACGAACCAACTGCTCGGTGGACATTGCCGCTCCCCATTGATTGCTAAAACCGTTTGCTTTGACGGCATCGATAACAGCCATGCGCACTCGCAACTGTAAATCGGAAAGAACGCGCATTAAATCCCTACCTTCGGCATGAAAAGCGTCGCAGAGCGCGAGAACTTTAGTCGCCTCACCCGTTGCAATCGCTTGAGCAAGTCCATTGATTTGTTGCTCCGAGGCTAAACCATAAATGGCTAAGACATCTGCTTCGGTAACTTTTTTCCCTGAAAATGAAATAACCTGATCGAGTATCGACTGCGAATCGCGCATGCCACCGTTGGCTAAACGTGCAATAGCGGCCAGAGCTGCGGGCTCCGCAGTCACCCCATCCGCTTTTACAATGCGCGCTAATTGAGCCGAAATAACCTCTTCTGCAATGGGATGAAACTCCAATCGCTGACAGCGTGAAGTAATCGTAGGAAGGACTTTGTCCGATTCGGTCGTCGCCAAAATAAACTTAACCCATGCAGGCGGTTCTTCGAAAGTTTTTAAAAGCGTATTAAAAGCATCTTTGGTTAACTGATGCACCTCATCGATGATAAATACCTTAAACGTACAGGTGTTTGGCGGATATTGGCACTCTTCGCGCAATCTTTTCGCATCGTCGATACCTCGATTAGAAGCGGCATCAATTTCAACCACATCAAGACAACTCCCCTGTTCAATGGCCTGACAAATCGGATCATCTAAAGAAAAATCCGCCTTCGGTCCACCTGTGCAATTAAGTGCTTTGGCTAAGATACGTGCAGTGGTCGTTTTTCCGGTACCCCGAGGACCTACAAAAAGGTAAGCATGAGCCAATTGCTTCGTCGTCAGCGCATTTTTCAGAGTTCGAACAATGTGCTCTTGGCCCACCAATTCATCAAATTGACGAGGGCGCCAGCGACGGGCGATGACCTGGAATCCTGGGTTAGACACGCTGAAACAGACAAATCTAGCCCTGCACAGGTGTCAACGGGGCAAACGAGTTTCTATTCCCACTCAATGGTCGCTGGCGGCTTAGACGAGATATCGTAGACCACGCGATTAATCCCTTTCACCTCATTGATAATGCGGGTAGAGGCGCGTTGTAAAACATCGTAAGGTAGGCGTGCCCAATCCGCTGTCATCGCATCGGATGAGGTCACTGCTCGTAAGGCACAAACATTATCGTAGGTGCGACCATCGCCCATCACTCCGACGCTACGAACAGGCAGGAAGACTGCAAAAGCCTGCCATACTTTATCGTAATTTCCTGAGATACGGAGTTCATTGATAAAAATATCATCGGCCCGACGAAGAACATCCAAGCGATCTGGGGTAATTTCACCGCAAATACGCACCGCCAAACCAGGACCAGGGAAAGGATGACGCCAAACCATTTCGCGCGGTAAACCGAGAGCTTGGCCCAAGGCACGAACCTCGTCTTTGAACAATTCGCGCAAAGGCTCAAGGAGCTTTAACTTCATGTTCTTCGGCAGTCCACCAACATTGTGGTGACTTTTAATCGTAACCGCTGGTCCGCCCGTCGGAGAAACCGATTCGATGACATCGGGATAAAGTGTACCTTGAGCTAAAAATTCAACCTTACCTTTCCGTGCTAAGGTCTTAACCGAACGATTAAAAACTTGCACGAACTCGCGCCCGATAATCTTTCGCTTCTGTTCAGGATCGGTTACCCCTTTGAGCTTTTTGAGGAAGATTTTGGATGCATCAACCACGCGAAGGTCTAATTTGAACTTACCGCGAAACATTTTCTCAACCTGAGCACGTTCACCAAGACGCAGTAAACCATTATCAACAAAGACGCAGGTTAACTGTTTGCCGATTGCCTTTTGAATTAAGACCGCTGCCACAGAAGAATCGACCCCACCAGACAGGCCAAGAATGACGTGCGACTTACCTACTTTATCGCGTATTTCTTTCACAGCAGTCGCCACATAATCATCCATTACCCAATTAGGCTTACAGCGACAAATCCGGAAAAGAAAATTACGTAAATACTCAATGCCACGTTCAGAGTGAGCGACTTCAGGGTGAAACTGGATACCGTAAAAACGACGCTTCGCATCTTCCACCACAGCGTTATCGGAATTCTCAGTACTGGCGACCGCCTTAAAGCCTTTCGGCAAACGAATCACCTTATCGCCATGTGAATTCCAAACACGCAAGGGAGATTTTAATCCATGAAGCAAGGGCGAGCGGTGGGCACGAAAAGAAAGTGTACCATGGCCGTATTCACGATGTTTACTGCTGGCAACTTGGCCGCCTAACATTTCGCCCATCAGCTGTACACCATAGCAGATACCTAAAACAGGAATCCCCATGGAAAAAATCGCTGGGTCCGGACGAGGAGATCCCGCTGATTTTACACTGGAAGGGCCGCCCGAGAGAATAATGCCGACCACGCCATCTGCACGAAGAGTCTCAAGAGAAACGTCGAAAGGATAGATGCGCGAATGCACCTGGCATTCACGTATGCGACGGGCAATGACTTTGGTTAATTGCGATCCGAAATCGAGAATAGCGATAGACTGGGAGGCCATAGGCTGGTGAAAAGGGGTTGGTTAAAATTTTAGTCGGACATTGTTCCATCCGCATCGCGGACAAGGCGCCTCTTCTCGACGACGGGGACGAACATAAGTGAGCGCACAACGTGTGCAGGAGAAAACGGAACTTAAGCGACGGTGGTCAGACAATATTGCATCGCGCCGATCATACCAGGCTTGCAGGCAAATAAAGCCGATTGCGACAATGGCGGTAACAAGAGCCAAAAAAACACTGATATCAATTGGCTGAAGCATGTCGGTGAATGAGTGATTAAAAAGGCGAGACGCGTCACCAGTGGGGGTAGACGCGTCTCGATAAGGCTACGAGGCCAGGGCTTATTTAGGCCTTGGCTTCAGCAGCTGTTTCCTTGTTGGCCTTAGGCTTACGTGCAACCTTGGCTTTAGGGGTTAAGGCAGGAGCTTTGTCATCCTTGCCCACGAGCTCGATGAGTGCCGTTTCGGCGGCATCGCCTTTGCGAGCATCGAGTTTATAGATTCGGGTGAAACCACCGTTACGGTTTAAGAACTGCTTAACACGATCTTTAAACAAGAGGCCACAAGCCGCTTCGTTACGGAGACGCGATAAGGCCAGACGATAGTAGTGTAATTTGACACTCTTATCCGAAGATTGCTCAGCTTTTTTAGCTAAGGTGATAAGGCGTTCAGCAAATGGACGAACCGCACGAGCCTTGGAGAGGGTCGTCTTGATGCGTGCATTGGTAAAGAGCGCAGCAGCTAAATTAGCTACTAAAGAACGGCGATGGGCCGTCTTAACGCCGAGAACGTGATGGTGAGAGCGGTGACGCATAGGACAAGGTGTCGATTAAGAGTTTACGCCTTTGTCGAGTAAGCGCTCGTCAATCTTCTGACCAAGTGAGAGGCCCAATTGTTCGAGTTTGGCTTTGATTTCGTTAAGAGACTTTTTGCCGAAGTTACGATACTTCAACATTTCTTGCTCCGACTTCATCGCCAGTTCACCCACCGTGTTAATATTGGCGTTGTTCAAGCAATTCGCCGCGCGAACGGAGAGTTCAATCTCGTTCACTGACATATTGAGAAGTTTGCGTAAGCGATTTTGCTCTTCGCTCACTTCTGATTTACCTGATTCAAATTCAACCGCATCGGCTGAGACTGTGTCAAAGACGGCCAAGTGGTGACGGAGAATCGCCGAGGCTTCTTTCAAAGCTTCATCGGGCGTGATACGGCCATCCGTCGAAATCTCGAGGACCAGCTTATCGTAATCGGTCATTTGACCAACGCGCGTGTTTTCCACAGCGTATTTAACGAGGGTCACAGGTGAGAAAAGAGAATCAACCGGAATCGAACCAATGGCTTGTTCGGCCTTTTTGTTTTCTTCCGCTGAAGCCCAACTACGACCAACACTCACTTCAACTTCGGCAAAGAAGCGACGCTTGCGATCGAGAGTGCAAATGACGGTGTCAGGATTCACTAGAGAAACCGTGCCACCTTTGCTTTCAAAAACGATATCCGAGGCTTTAACCACACCCGTTTTGTTAACGTCGATGGTACCTTTGAATGATTCTCTCTTATTCGCTTCGGTGCGAATGCGGACTTTCTTCAGGTTTAAAACGATTTCGGTAACGTCTTCAACGACACCATCAATCGGCTGAAACTCATGCTGCACTCCTTCGATGGTTACCGAAGAGATGGCAGCTCCTTCGATGGAACTGAGAAGAACGCGGCGCAACGAGTTGCCAATCGTATGACCGAATCCGGTCTCGAATGGCTCGGCGGTGTAGCGAGCAAAGGTGGATGAAGCCGAGGATTCCTCTTTTTTGAGGCCCTTGGGTAATTCGAATTTTCCGAGGCGCTTGGACATGGCTATGAGTCTTGGGTTGGGGTTGGCGGTTGGATCAGCGGCTATAGAATTCAACGATGATCTGAACATTGATGTCTTGAGGAAGTTCCTCCTTCGCAGGCTCACGGGTTACTTGACCCTTGAGCTGATCAGGCTGAACACTCAACCAAGCTGGGGCAGGACGACCTTGACCATCTTCAATGGCGCGGGTTGCTAACTGCTTCGACGAGGTACGGTCACGAATTTCAATTTCGTCACCAGGAGAAACGGTAAAACTAGCGACGTCTACTTTTCGACCATCAACGCGTACGTGTCCGTGAGAAACTAACTGGCGGGCAGCCGCACGAGAATTGGCAAAACCTAAACGGAAAATAACATTATCTAAACGTGTCTCGAGAATGCGTAAGAAATTATCACCGGCGACACCACCCATGCGCTTCGCGCGTTCAAAAGAGAGACGGAACTGCTTCTCGGTCATGCCATACATCATGCGAAGCTTTTGCTTCTCATTTAGGCCGACGCCGTATTCAGAAACTTTACGGCGAGTCGTTTTACCGTGAATACCTGGGGGATAGGGGCGACGTTCTTCACCCTTGGAAGTAGTGAAGATATTTTGACCGAAGCGTCGATTGAGCTTGGTCGTTGGTCCAGTGTAACGAGACATAATTTTTTAGTGTGTAAGAGAGGTGGCGGATGAGAGAACCCGCCCGGGTTGCCATCGCCGGACGGTGAGACGAAAATGAAAAATTAAACGCGACGACGCTTGGAAGGACGGCATCCATTGTGTGGGATAGGCGTCGCATCAACAATAGAGGTAACATTAAGGCCCAAGTTTTGTAGAGCACGGATAGCGCTGTCACGGCCCATTCCTGGACCTTTAACGCGTACTGAAACATCTTTCAGTCCGTGTGCCATAGCTAATTTGGCTGCTTCTTGGCAAACCACTTGAGCCGCATAGGCTGTTGATTTGCGCGAGCCACGAAACTGGTGACGACCAGCCGAACCCCAAGAGATAACGTTACCGTTTAAGTCGGTGATGGTTACTTTGGTGTTATTGAAAGTAGCAAGAATATGGCAAACGCCTGCGGTAATATTCTTCGAACCCTTTGCTCGACGAACTTTAACTTCGCCGATTTCTTCACCGAGCAATTCTTTCGCGGTGATTTCTTTGCGTTCAGCACTCACTTCAGGAGTGGTTACCGCAGCAGTTACCTCGGGTGCAACCGAAGGTGCAGCTTCAGCGGCAGCGGCTTTAGGCTTGCGTGCTTTAGGATTCTTAGGGGCTTCTTCGCTCATCGTAAATGTTTAGGTTGTCGTGAAAAATTAATTACTTAGCAGGAGCCGAGGCAACGCCCACAGTCTTACGCTTACCCTTACGAGTACGTGCATTGGTGCGCGTGCGTTGTCCGCGAACAGGAAGACCACGGAAGTGGCGCAAACCACGGTAACACTTCACTGCTTGCAAACGCTTAAGATTTTGTGCGATGTCGCGACGAAGATCACCTTCGCACTTGTAACCCATGCGCACAATATATTCGACAATCTTGTTGAGCTGTTCTTCGGAAAGATTGGAAGCGCGCATCGACGGATCGAAGCCGAGTGCTTCACAAATTTCCGTGGCACGACGAGGGCCGATGCCATAGATATAGCGGAGTGAGTACTCTACTTTTTTGTTGTTAGGAATGTCTACACCGAGGAGTCGTGGCATGATGGTATCCGTGCTGTTTGGAAGTTGGGAAAGAGGTCGGAACTTGATGGTTCTTCAGGGATTTGGAAGCAAAAAAAAAGATTTATGGAAGAGTGAGGATTTCAGCCCCTGTTTCGGTGACTAGAATGGTATGTTCAAAATGGGCTGAAACTTTGCCATCTGCAGTCCGCGCCGTCCAGCCATCTGCTCCCATCACGATTTTATGGGTTCCTAAATTTACCATAGGCTCAATTGCTAAACACATACCAGCCAATAACTTAGAGCCAGTTCCAGCCTTTCCAAAGTTGGGAATTTGGGGTTCTTCGTGCATTTTCTTGCCCACACCATGGCCAACGAAATCGCGGACAATACCGTAACCAAGGGGCGCCAAAATGCCCTGAACAGCGGCAGAGATATCCCCTACCCTATTTCCGGGGCGAACAGCGGCGATACCAGCATGAAGGGCCTTTTCCGCAGCCGTGCAAAGAGCCTTAGCCTCAGGATCCACTTTGCCGACCGCAATGGTGCAGGCGTTGTCACCGATATAACCATCGCGACGAACCACGACATCGAGAGAAACCAAGTCGCCTTCCTGGATGATTCGTTGGGGCGCACCGATGCCGTGGACGACTTCATCGTTAACCGAAACACAAATGTGACCTGGGTAAGTGAGACCTCCGACAACATAACCATAACAGGCACTTTCGCAGCCATGACGTAACATTAAACCTCGGGCAGCGGAATCAAGTGCGGCGGTTGAAACACCTGGCACCACTAGGGCAGAAAGATCACGCAAAACACGTGCGGCAGCTACACAAGCAGCTCGCATACGACTCACTTCCTCTTCCGACTTTAGGTTAATCATTCAACAAAAACTTACTTCACGAAGTCGCTCCAATGATTAGCAATCCAAGCCGCAGCACCGAGCAAGAAGAGCACGAGGCAGGTTTTTTCCACCGAACCCAGAGCAGAGTTTTCTCCGCTGGATCGAGCTCCTGATTGCGGAACAGGTAAACTACCGATGCGTCCTTTTTTCAAGAAACCCTCGTAGTTACGCTGCAAGAGGAAGGTCTCGATTTGACGCATGGTGTCGAGCATCACACCGACGGTGATGAGTCCTCCAGTGCCGCCGAGGAAAGTTGCGAGACGCTGAGGGAAATTTAACTGCGAGGTGAAAAGGTCTGGCATCAAGGCGATGATAAGCAGGAACAAGGATCCCGCAATTGTCAGACGAGTCATGACAAAATCGAGAAACTGTGCGGTATGCTCACCCGGACGAACCCCCAAAATGTAACCGTTATTTTTCTTCAAATCGTCGGCGATTTGCACCGGACGGAACATGATAGAAATCCAGAAATAACTGAATCCGAAAATCAGAATCGCATAACTCGTATAGTGAAACCAGCCATGTCCATAAAATACATCAGCCCAAGAACGAAGAAATTCTAACTGCGGAGATAAGGTGCTTAGGGGATTTAAAAGCATGGGCGGGAAACTCAATATCGCCCCCGCAAAAATCACTGGCATCACGCCAGCATAATTCACCTTCAACGGCAAATAGTTGGTTTGAGCACCATACATTTTTCGACCTACCATTCGCTGTGCATACTGAATGGGAATGCGACGTACCGCCTGATTAATAGCGACCATCGCTGCGGTAACTAAAACAAAGAGGATGACCATACCCACTGCCTTCTCCCAGCCATGGCTAGCACTGGTTGCGGCACCAATTTTTCCGCCGAAAGCTAAATCCACAAAGGATGTCACGGCTCCAGGAATATCAGCTAAAATTCCAACTGTAATTAAAATCGAAGTTCCATTTCCGATACCGCGCTGGGTGATTTGCTCGCCAAGCCAAAGCATGACGACTGAACCCGTAGTTAAAAGAAATACGCCCATGAAAATAAAGAGCGTTTTGTGATTCATCATTTCTGGCACGACAATGGTACCAGTAAAATTACCCAAACCTAAGGCTTGCCCTACTTTACCAGGGTTCAAGAAAGCACCCATCAAGAGAGCGGATTGAACAATCGCAATAGCGATAGTCAGATAGCGCGAATACTGCGCTACTTTCTGACGACCCACTTCACCTTCTTGCTGTAAACGTGCAATCGAGGGAACCACCGCCGACATCAACTGCATAATAATCGATGCACTGATGTAAGGCATAATGCCCAACGAGAAAATCGCTCCTTTCAACAAAGCGCCACCGGTGAACATATTATACATCGCCACCATCCCACCCGAGGCCTTATCGGCCATGGTGTGGTAATAATCCATGATATCTTTGGGATCGATACCAGGGAGAGGAATATTCGCTCCAATACGAGCAACGAACACGAGAGCCACCGTCGCAATCAGGCGAGCTCTGAGTTCGGGAATCCTCCAGCAGTTGGCGAAGGCCGAGAACATCGCGGAGGGTCTTGAAGGATTATTCAGCGACGTTAGCGCCGAGCTCTACAACCTTGCCGCCAGCGGCTTCGATTTTTTTCTTCGCAGAGTCGGAGAAACGGTGAGCGGAAACAGTGATGGCACGCTTGATTTCGCCGTTGCCTAAAACTTTAAGAAGCGAGGCATTAGCACGCAGGATGCCCTGCGCTTTTAGTTCAGCGAGGCCAAAGGATTTACCCTCGAGCTCTTCGAGGTCATGCAGATTAACCACCGCATAGGAAACGCGATTCACGTTTTGGAATCCACGGTGAGGCAAACGACGATAGAGAGGCATTTGACCACCTTCGAATCCAGGGCGATGTCCACCACCCGATCGGGCTTTCATACCCTTGTGACCACGACCCGAGGTTTTACCATGACCAGAGCCACGACCACGACCAAGAACTTTGTGTCGGTGGGTAGAACCCTTAATTTCAGGAAGATTGTGAAGTTTCATAAAGACAGCACTTAGGTGCGCAAAGACTTGATTTGTTGGAGAGTGCGAAGTTGAGCCAAACCATCTAAGGTCGCCTTAACAATCGCTTGAGGATTGTTCGAGCCCATGGACTTGGAAAGGACATCTTTCAAGCCAACGACTTCGAGCACCGCACGCACGCCACCACCAGCAATCAGTCCTGTACCAGGAGAAGCTGGGCGAAGCATAACCACACCACCATCGGCACGGCCGATAACTTCGTGAGGAATCGTATTATTGCGGAGATTAACGAAAGTTAAAGCTCGATGGGCGCGATCTGTTCCCTTGCGAATCGCATCAGGAACTTCTTTTGCCTTACCATAACCAACGCCGACTCGACCTTTGCCGTCACCGGCAACGACCAGAGCAGCAAAGTTAAAACGACGGCCACCCTTCACCACTTTAGAGCAGCGATTAATGTGTACGACTTTATCGTTGTACTCAGAGGCGGGGGCTTCATTGCGGCTTTCGCGGCGAGGTGCACGAGCACCACCGTTATTGCTGGAGCCACCTTGGCCACGGCGATTACCACGGCGATCACCGCCTTGGTTAGAACCACCGTTTGCAGATGCGGACGGAGCCGCGGCTTTATTTTTTTCTTCGCTCATGTAAGTCTTAGAAGAGGAGTCCTGCTTTACGTGCAGCGTCAGCAAAAGATTTTACCGCACCATGATAGCGGCGACCTGCACGGTCGAAAACAACGGTGGTGATACCAGCGGCCTTGGCTTTCTCACCAAAGGCGGCACCGAAAGCAGCGGCACCAGCGGTGGAGGGACGGATTTTTTTACCACGCAACTCTTTCGAAGTGGTCGCTGCGGCTACTAAAGTAGCACCACGATCGTCGTCGATAGCTTGTGCGTAGAGATGCAAATGCGTGAGCTTGAGAGCTAAACGCGGACGGGCGGCGGTGCCACGTACGGTTTTGCGGATACGCCAGCGACGCTTTTGGGCGAGGAGATTCTTTTTGGCAATTTTCATAATCGGATACGGTTTGCGGGTTAGGCCGTCTTCTTACCTTCCTTACGACGAACGTATTCGCCTTCAACGCGAACACCTTTGCCTTTGTAAGGCTCAACGGGCTTATAGAGTTTGATGGAGGCAGCGACTTGGCCAACCATATGACGGTCGGGTCCGCTGATAACTAATTTTGTTCCGTCCGTTACTTCGACTTTTACTCCAGCAGGAATAGTATAACGGATGGGGTGAGAATAGCCGAGAGCGAGATCAAGAACATTACCCTTGAGGGCAGCCTTGAATCCAACGCCTTCAATGAGAAGAGTCTTGGAGTATCCTTTCTCCACGCCTTCGACCATGTTGCGAATAATGGCACGGGTTGTACCAAAGAGTGCACCCGCTTCTTTCTTCTCAGTAAGATCGGCAACTTGTACGGCTGATTTATCAACCGTGACTCCGATTTGGGCAGGGAAGTTATGGGAGAGTTTTCCTTTCGGACCTTCGACCGAAACAGTCTTTCCATTCACGGAAACTTTTACGTTCGCGGGGAAAGTGACAGGTTGTTTACCAATGCGAGACATGACTTTTTAAGATTTATTGGTTGATTACCAAACTTTGGCGAGGAGTTCACCGCCAACTTTTTGGCGACGGGCTTCGGAGTCAGTCATGACACCGCGAGAGGTAGTGAGAATGGAAACACCCATTCCACCGATGACCTTAGGAACGGCGCTGTAACCAGCATAGACGCGTCGACCAGGAGTAGAAACACGCTCGATGCTCGTAATCGCAGGAACACCCGAAACATACTTCAGGGTTAATTCGAGCACGGGCTTGTCGTCGCGCTCAACTTTACGGAAACCAGCGAGGTAACCAGATTCAGTCAAAATGCGAGCAACACCCTCACGCAGGCGAGACCATTGTACGGTCAAAGAAGACTTTTGTGCCTTGGAGGCATTACGAATGGAGGTGAGAAAGTCTCCGATAGTATCGTTAGAAGATGACATAGTATTGAGTCTAGAGGATTACCAGGAGGCTTTAGTGACACCGGGAATCTGACCACCTAAGGCAAGTTCACGGAAGGTGATACGAGAGAGACCGAACTTGCGAATGTACGCACGAGGACGGCCGGAGATAGAACAACGATTCTTTAAGCGAACGCGAGAGGAGTTGCGAGGCAACTTAGTCAACTTGCGCTGAGCTGCATAAAACTCTTCTTCTGTGGTCTGAGGGTTAGCGAGAATCTTTTTCAGTTCTGCACGCTTTGCGGCATACTTAGCGACAAGACGTTCGCGCTTTTTGGATCGTTCAATGACGGACTGCTTTGCCATACGAGTAGTAGATAAGGTGGGTTAGGCTTTGGCGGTGGTAGCGTTTGCTTCCGTTGTAGCCGTAGAAGAACGACGGAATGGCATGCCGAGCATGCGTAAAAGTTCCCGACCTTCGTCATCAGTCGTGGCGGTCGTGACAATCACGACGTCGAGACCGATGTTAGCACGCTGAGAGCCGTCGGCTTGAGTCTCAGGAAAGATAGTGTGGTCAGCAATACCCAAGGAGTAGTTGCCACGTCCATCGAGACGATTCGAAGTACCACGGAAGTCGCGAATCATAGGCAAGGCGACCGCGGTTAAACGAAGTAAAAACTCCCACATGCGCGGACCGCGGAGGGTAACCATACAACCCAATGGCATACCTTGACGAACCTTGAAGTTCGCCACGCTCTTGGCTGCACGAGTCACGACAGGCTTTTGCCCGGAAAGCTTGGTCATTTCTTTGACCACTTCAGCCATATGACCTTTGTCGGCTTCGGCTTTGAAGGCAGAGTTGAGAACAATCTTTGAGAGATTAGGAACCTGGTGTACATTCTTGTAACCACGGCTCTTAATCAACTCGGGAACGACCTTCTCGAGA
Organism: Opitutia bacterium; assembly: GCA_947470855.1. GTDB lineage: Bacteria > Verrucomicrobiota > Verrucomicrobiia > Opitutales > UBA953 > UBA953. The sequence continues at coordinate 110,890 of CANIUQ010000001.1, forward strand.
TAAACTTGTTTGAGATAAGGCTTAGACATTTTTGTAATAAATTCTCGGGTGGTTTCGTTGATTTACTTGGTTGCCTTGGCTGCTTTAGCCGCAGGCTTCTTCGCACGACGTGCATCCCAGAGGGAAGCCAACATGACGTTGGAGCGGTGAATCGCCGCTTCGCGCTCAGTGATTCCGCCAGCACCCTCTTGGGTGCGCTTGAGGTGGCGTTTAACTAAATTGAGACCTTTGATCGTAACGCGCTCAGCAGCGCGATTATAATTCAGAATCTCGCCGCGTTTGCCTTTTTCAGCACCCGCAATGACGACGACTTCGTCGCCTTTTTTAATATCAGTCTTTGACATAGCGATTAGAGAACCTCGGGAGCGAGGGAAATGATTTTCATGAAGTTTTTGCTTCGTAGTTCACGAGCGACTGGCCCGAAAATACGCGTACCTTTGGGGTTACCATTGTCATCGAGAATAACGACAGCGTTGGTGTCAAAACGAAGGTAGCTGCCGTCGTTACGACGAATCGGAGCAACCGTTCGAACAATCACGGCTCGCACCACAGAACCCTTTTTGCATTGGGCATCGGGGGTTGAATCCTTGACCGAGCAAATAATGACATCACCAATGCCAGCAGTATCAGTGATTTGGCCAAGACGGCGAATCATCTGCACCTGGCGGGCACCAGTGTTATCGGCTACGTCGAGCCTGGAAAGCATCTGAATCATAAAGAAAAATTAAGAGATTACTCGATTGATTGGGCCGCGATTTTGGCGGATTCGACCACGCGAACGACGCGCCAGCGCTTGAGCTTGGAGATCGGGCGGGTTTCCATGATTTCGACCTTATCACCTACTTTGCACTCATTCTTTTCATCATGAGCGTGCAACACGGTACGACGTTTAACTTCCTTACCATATACGGGGTGAAGGACGGTGTACTGATAATTAACTTTAACCGACTTATCGCCTGAACGTGAAGCAACAAAGCCGACAAGAGATTTACGATTGGAACGGGACTCGGACATCGGGAATAGATTTATTGAGGTTATTGATTGGTCGACTTGGATTTCAGAACCGTGAGGCAACGAGCGATATCGGCACGAAGAGCACGGAAACGGGCCGAGTTCTCGACGGCACCGTTAGCCTGACGTAGGCGAAGTTGGAGCAACTCCTCGCGAGCTTCACGAATACGCTTTTCCAACTCAGCCGTAGCCAAGGAGCGCAACGCGGAGGCGGCGGATGGTTTATCTTTCTGGTAAGTACGCATCGAGAAAAGAGGTCAAATATGGGTGATGATGGTTTCGATTATCAATATTTTTCGAGTTCTTCGCGGGCCAAGAAGCGGCAACGAACCTGCAATTTCGTGTCGGCGAGGCGCATCGCTTCGCGAGCCACAGAAATCGGTACGCCACTGACTTCAAAAAGCATCGTTCCTGGCTTAATGGCGGCAACGTAGTACTCCACGCTACCCTTACCAGAGCCCATGCGGACTTCCGCAGGCTTACGCGTAACAGGGGTGTGAGGAAAAACACGCATCCACATCTTTCCTTTACGTTTCAGGGAGCGAGAGATAGCCACGCGAGCTGCTTCGATTTGATTAGCCGGAATACGGGCGCGATCGAGAGATTGGATACCGAAGTCACCAAAAGCGAGCGTGTTGCAAGCGGTGGCATTACCGCGGATTTTACCCTTACGGTGTTTACGCCACTTGGTGCGAGCTGGTTGAAGATTAGCCATGAGAAGAAGTGTTTATTTTGATTTAATCAGTAGGTTTTAGAACTCTGAATCCTTTGCACAGATCCAGCACTTGATGCCGAGCTTTCCGTAAACGGTGCGAGCTTCAGCAAATCCGTAATCAATGTTTTCACGAAGAGTGTGCAGCGGAACACGTCCAACACGGGCCGACTCAACGCGAGCAATTTCGGCACCACCTAGACGACCCCCCAGACGGAGACGAATACCATCGGCACCATTCTGCATGGTGGACTGAATGGCTTTCTTCATCGCACGACGGAAAGAGATGCGGCGCTCTAACTGCAAAGCCACGTTTTCCGCGACGAGTTGAGCGACCAAGTCAGGGCGCTTAACTTCGTTCACTTCTAAAATAACGTCATCAACCTTAGCTTTACCGGCGACTTGCTGAATCTCTTCACGCAATTTCTTTAATTCATCGCCTTTACGTCCAATAACGACGCCAGGACGAGCAGTCCAAATGCGCACACGCACCTTCGGTCCAGCACGTTCGATGAAAATTCGGGGTACAGCTGCTTGACGAAGTTTCTCTTTGAGGAATTCGCGGATGCGATAGTCTTCCAAGATAAAGGAGGGGAAATCACGCTTGGTGGCGAACCAACGAGATTCCCAGTTACGACGGACGGCTAAACGGAAGCCGATTGGATTTACTTTCTGTCCCATTGTATTTTAAAAATTATTTAGTGGCGGAACCGAGAGCCACGCGAATGTGGCTCATGGATTTATGGATGGGGTGAGCAGAACCACGTGCGGCAGCGAGCGAGCGCTTGAGCACGGGACCTTGATTAACCGTTGCCGAAACCACGACCAAGTCGGTACTCGAGAGGTTGTGATTATTTTCGGCATTGGCGATGGCGCTGGCCAATGTCTTGGCGAGAAGGCGTGCCGACTTGCGAGGAATGAAGCGGAGGAGTTGAATCGCTTCTTCGGCAGGAAGGCCTTGAATTTGGCGAGCAACTTCGCGCACCTTTTGCGGTGACATACGAGCGAAGCGAGTGGTGGCATGAACTTCCATGATAGTATAAAGATTAGGTAATTAAATTCGTGGGTTAGCGCGCAAAGCAACGGCGTCGCCTGCAGCAATAGTTTGTTGATTTTCCAAAGAAAGAATCAGTGCGACAGCTCTCTGTTCCGTGGCTTCGGCAATGACAATCGTAGCTAGGGGCTTGCTTTCCCGGGTGACGAGGCAAACCGACCCAGGTCGAAAACCATGGTTGTAGCCAGCGGAGAGCACAATGAGATCAGCACTCTGCGACAAGACCACTTCCGAAACAGCTGCACGACCGCTGGATCCCGCCGTCCCCAAAGCACGTCCATCCATAGCCACCAGTAAAGGTGCCACGAGACATAGGAGCATGGAGAAAGCGAAACGCATCAATGATTACTGAGCTTCCTTGCGTGAAGGTTGAGTGTGTTGACGGAAAGTACGCGTAGGTGCGAACTCACCAAGTTTGTGACCCACCATGTTTTCGGTGATGTAGACAGGGACAAAAGCCTTGCCATTATGCACCTCGAGATTGAGCCCGACAAAGTCAGGGGTAACCGTGGAACGGCGAGACCATGTTTTAATGGGCTTGCGATTGCTAGTCTTCTGCGCCGCCACAACCTTATCGGTAAGATGAGGGTCAACAAAGAATCCTTTTTTACGAGAACGTGACATGGTTAAGAGAAATTAGGCTTGTTTAACTTTGCGACCGTTACGACGGACGATGATTTGATTATTGGAAGCCTTGGACTTAGTACGCGTTGGGAAGCCCTTCGCTAATTGTCCCCAAGGAGACTTCAATTGCTGACGGCCACCTCCACCTTTGGATTTACCACCACCACCACCCATCGGGTGGTCGACTGGATTCATCGCCATACCACGAACGCGTGGACGACGACCCTTCCAACGGGCACGTCCCGCTTTGCCGAGGCTAGCATTTTGATGTTCCAAGTTTCCAACAATACCAATGGTCGCACGACAATCAGCGTTGAGGTAACGTTGCTCACCAGAAGGCATACGCAGAATTGCACGATCAGCTTCAATACCAAGGAGCTGAGCATAACCACCCGCAGAACGAGCAATTTGTGCACCTTTACCTGGTTCTAACTCAATGCAGTGAATGAAAGTCGCTGGCGCAATTAAACGCAAAGGCAGAGATAAACCGGGAGTCAGTTGGTCTTGTGGCTTTGTGGTGCTAACAACGACATCACCGACTTTGAGACCATCGGGAGCCAAAATGTAGGATAAACTCTTATCAGCGTATTCCAAGAGAGCGAGGTGAGCAGTACGATTAGGGTCATACTCTAAACGCAAGACGGAGGCAGGCTGATCAAGGCGATCGCGACGGAAGTCGATGGTGCGATAAAGCTTCTTATGACCTCCACCACGACGGCGGGAGGTAATACGACCGTAGCAATTACGACCACGGGCACGATGATTGCTCTCCAAGAGTTGACGCTCGGGGCGACCCTTGTGCAAACCTTCGGTCTTAACGCGAGTGAGGAAGCGTTGACCTGGGGTGATTGGACGTGATGAAACGAGAGACATAGGAACAGACGACTTAAGCGAAGGAGATGACGTCGCCCTTCTTCAGGGTGACAATGGCACGACGCGAAGGAGTTTCGGTGTAAATCGCACCACCGCCGAGGCGGCTGCGACGCACTTTACCCTTACGTACGAGGATGTTAACTTTGAGAACCGTAACCTTGTAAGCAGCTTCGATAGCAGCCTTGACCTGTGCACGATCTGCACCGGGAAGGATTTCGAAAACGTACTTATTGGCTTCACCTAAGACGGAAGCCTTTTCGGTGAAAATGGGGCGACTGATGATAGCAGAAGCGAGTTTCATGTGGATTAGTTTTTCGTGCGGGCAAGCACTTGATTTAAGCCATCAACGGTAATCAGAACGCGAGGGTTCTTCACCAAATCGAGAGCATTGAGGTTAGAGGAATTAGAAAATACTGCACGGCTGAGATTGCGACTCGCGCGAAGCACGGGCTCACTCCAAGAGCTATCAACGACCAAGAGACGTTTACCTTCGGGGCTAACATTCTTGAGCACTTTTGCAAAAAGAGCGGTCTTGGGTTTTGCTAATTCAAAGCGCTCGATAACGGCCAACCCGCCATCGGAAGCGAGGTCGAAGAGAGCACGTTGCAGAGCCAATTTCTTCGATTGTGCGGTGATGGTCTTTGACCAGTCGCGAGGACGTGGGCCGAAAACGATACCACCTTTGAAGAGTTGCGGTGCACGCTTGTCGCCGTGGCGAGATCCACCTGAACCTTTTTGAGGTAAAATCTTCACACCTGAACCAGCGACCTCACCATAGTCCTTCGTTTTGGAAGTTCCTTGGCGCTTATTCGCTTGGTAGGAAACCACAACCTGCTTCAAGAGTGCGACACCTTTATCGCCTTCGAAAGCTGGAATATCGAAATCCTTTTCAGTGAAAGAGGAGCCATCTGACTTATAAACTTTGAGCTTCATAGGAGCGTAAAGAGTGAGAATTATTTGGTAACAGGAGCTTTCTTGGCTGGACGAACGAGCACGAGCTCACCGTTGGCACCAGGGAAACTACCCTTAATGAGGAGGAGATTTTTCTCGGCGAGCACTTGCACGACGCGAAGGTTTTGTACGGTACGACGAACCGAGCCCATGTGACCAGGCATACGCTTACCCTTGAAAACGTGACCAGGGGTTTGACGCATACCAATCGAACCAATTCGACGGTGCATCATGTGACCGTGCGAGTCGGGCTGACCGGACATATTGTGACGCTTCATTACACCTTGGAAACCACGACCTTTAACCGTGCCGATGACATCGACCATCTGGCCAGGAGAAAACTTTTCGACCGTGATTACGTCGCCGACTTTAACTTCAGCCGCAGCAGGCAAACGAATTTCTTGCAAATGGTTAACGGGTGCGACGCCCGCTTTCTTGAGGTGACCGAGTTCAGCGGCAGAGAGACGACTCTCTTTCTGCGAACCAAAGCCGATTTGCACAGCGTGATAGCCGTCAGTCTCAAGGGTCTTAACCTGAGTAACAGGACAAGGCCCAGCTTGAACGACCGTAACAGGGACGAGGTTATTCTCCCCGTCGTATACCTGAGTCATTCCGATTTTTTTACCGAGTAGTTGGTGTTTCATTTTCTAAGAGGCAGGTGATTTCTTGCGAAATCGTTTGGTCATAATGACCTGCTTTAGGCTTTGGATTCCTTGCGGAGTCTTGGTCCTGGCGGCGCCTGCGTTTGAGGTTTAGGTTGAGGGTTAAAAGTTTAGGCGATGATGTTAATGTTCACGCCAGAGGGCATATTGAGCTTACGCAACTCGTCGACGGTCTGCGCATTAGGCTCGATAATTTCAATCAGGCGCTTGTGGGTACGGATTTCAAATTGATCCATCGACTTTTTGTCGACGTGGGGAGAACGGTTCACCGTGAGTCGCTCGACTGCGGTTGGCAGAGGAATAGGACCAGAAACGCGGGCGCCCGTGCGCTTAGCGGTATCAACAATTTCGTTAGCGGATTGATCCACCATACGATAATCAAACCCTTTAAGTTTGATACGAATTTTCATCAGGCTAGCCATCGGAGAAGTGTAGTGAGGATTGAGAGATTAGGTACGAGCAGGTGCGCGAGAAGAAGTCTCGACGACTTGCTTGAGAATATTTGCAGGAACTTGCGCGAAGTTGCTTGGTTCCATGGTGTAAGAAGCACGTCCTTTAGAAAGCGAGCGAACGTCGGTGGCGTAACCAAACATTTCGGCTAAAGGTACGAGACAGTTGATATTACAAAGACCAGACTTGGTTTCCATGCCTTGAATTTGGCCACGACGACGATTCAAGTCGCCCATGATATCGCCTTGGTACTCTTCTGGAGTCACCACTTCGACTTTCATGATAGGCTCAAGCAAGATTGGTTTAGCGTCTTTCATCGCATCCTTGAACGCGAAGATACCTGCCATCTTAAAGGCCATTTCGTTTGAATCGACTTCGTGGAAAGAGCCAAAAACGATACGAGCCTTGAAATCAATCACGGGATAACCAGCGACCGTTCCATTGTTCGCGGCTTCGTTAATACCTTCAATCGTAGGCTTGATGTATTCTTTAGGAATAACACCTCCGACGATTTCGTTAACGATTTCGGTACCCTTACCAGGGTTAGCTTCGAGTTTAATTTCAGCGTGACCATACTGACCGCGACCACCCGACTGACGGATAAATTTACCAACTCCGTCCGCACTGGTCGTGATGGTTTCACGATAGGAAATTTGTGGCTTACCCGATTTCGCTTCGACTTTAAATTCGCGCTTCAGACGATCGACAATGATTTCAAGGTGTAACTCACCCATTCCAGAAATCAGAGTCTGTCCAGTTTCTTGATTGGAAGAAACACGGAAAGTAGGATCTTCTTTTGCTAAACGCTGTAGACCAATCGAAAGACGCTCTTGGTCGGCCTTGGAGTTGGGCTCGATGGACATCGAGATAACAGGATCGGCGAAAGTAGGTGGTTCAAGAACTAGGTCGTCCTCCAAAGTGAGAGTATCGCCAGTAATAACATCCTTCGGTCCGATAATGGCACAGATGTCACCCGAGTAGGCGACGTCGATTTCTTCACGGTCCATCGCACGCAAGAGAACAATGCGAGAGATGCGCTCGTTGGAGCGAGTGCGAGGATTGTAAAGGTTATCACCTTTCTTCAATTGACCGCGGTAAACACGGAAGAAGACGAGCTGACCGACGAAAGGATCGGCCCACAACTTAAAGCAAAGGCCAGTAACTTTTTGGCTATCATCGGCATTGATGCGAATTTCGCTTTCACCATCATCGGTGAAGGCACGCTGACCACCCATGTCGATGGGAGAAGGCAAGAAGTCGACGACGCAGTCGAGCAACATCTGTACACCTTTATTTTTGAAAGCGGAACCAGGAATAACCCCGATGAAATTCATCGAAAGGGTTGCCTTACGAATACCATGACGAATTTCTTCGACGGTAATTTCCTGACCTTCGAGGTATTTGTTGGCCAGAACATCATCAAAATCGGCTAAAGCTTCGAGCAGTCCATCGCGCCATTTCTTCGCTTCGGCTTTTTGGGCTTCAGGAATTTCGACGACATCAAACTTCATGCCGCGAGGATCCTTTTCGTCGTAAAGATAAGCGACATTCTTAATCAAATCGATGAGACCCTTAAATTCTTCTCCTTGTCCAATCGGAATAAAGAGAGGGTGAGCATTACCTTTCAACTTGGTGCGAATGTCATCAACTGCACCAAAGTAATCAGCGCCCGTACGATCCATCTTATTGACGAAAGCAATGCGTGGAACGCGATACTTATTCATCTGACGCCATACCGTTTCGGACTGAGGTTGTACGCCAGCAACAGCACAAAAAACAGCGACCGCACCATCCAAGACACGCAAGGAACGCTCAACTTCAGCAGTGAAGTCTACGTGGCCAGGTGTATCGATAATGTTAATACGGTGATCAATGTTGGCAAAAGGACCTTCTTTAGTTTTCCAACCAGCAGAGATAGCCGCCGCGGTAATGGTGATACCACGCTCGCGCTCCTGCTCCATCCAGTCGGTAGTCGCCGTGCCTTCGTGCACTTCACCCATCTTGTGCACAACACCGGTGTAAAAAAGAATACGCTCGGTCGTCGTTGTCTTGCCCGCGTCAATGTGAGCAGCAATGCCGATGTTCCGGGTGTATTCCAGGGGGAATTTCCGGTTTGAAGAATTAAGTTTGGAGAGAGTGATTGACATGGTCGGAACCTAAGGCTCGGCCTAAAAGTTTGAGTAAGAGTAAATTTTTACCAGCGGAGGTGAGCGAAAGCGCGGTTAGCTTGAGCCATTTTGTGAGTTTCCTCGCGCTTCTTAACGACGTTTCCAGTATTATTGTAAGCATCAACAATTTCGGCGGCGAGAGCCTCTGCCATCGAAACACCTTTACGTCCTTCAGCAGCTAATACGACCCAGCGAAGAGCCATGCTGTTTTGCCGCTCGTGACTGACTTCAACAGGCACTTGATAAGTAGCACCACCAACGCGGCGGCTCTTCACTTCGAGCTTAGGACGGCAATTTTCGAGAGCGCCGAGCAAGAGTTCGACGGGATTTCCTTTCACTAATTTTTCGGAAACTTTTTCAATCGCACCATAGACGATGCTTTGAGCTAAAGACTTCTTTCCCGACTTCATCACCATGTTGATGAGCTGGCTAACCAGAGGACTGCCATAACGGGAATCTGGTTGGTGGGTGCGCTTAACGGCTTTACGACGACGTGACATAGAAGTGAAAAATTAAATTAGGCTTTCTTTACTT
>CANIUQ010000002.1 GCA_947470855.1 Opitutia bacterium
GGAGGAGATTTTTTCGGAGTAATTTTAACAGGTTCCTTGACGGCTATCGATGGTTTCGTGACAGAGGAATCTTTGGCAATTGAACAAGAAAGAGATTTCAAAAGTTGAATCGATTCAGCCGAAACACCGACATGAGTCGCCCCTTCTGCTTTTTGTCGCTTTAACTCCTGAAGGAGAATTTGAATCGATTCAGCAGGATTAATCACGGTGAGAGCAATTGGATGGCACGCGCCAGCGTCAAATCTTTCTCCGTCACACAATTTCCTGCATCATGTGTCGAAAGTTTGAGCTGAACTTTGCGATAACAGTTAAAAATTTCCGGATGATGATTCTGTTTATCTGCCAAAACAGAAACTTTGTTGATATAACTGATGGCCTCCTTAAAACTTTGGAACTCAATGTCCTTTAACAACTTAGAATCTTGATAAATCCAACCATCGAGACCCTTTAGAGCAGCTTGAATTGCCTGCGAATCGAGGGGAGAAGGCATGACCAAATCGTCGTTATTGGGTCTAATTTGTCAATGACCTGCCTAAGGGAAGGACCCTATTGTGAATAATCTTGCAGAAACCGATAAAAAATGCGTCAGTCTTAATCAGGCTTGTTCTGAAAATAACCAAACCAAGAACAATGCCCCGCAAGAATCCGGTGAGTTGACGGTCGATAAGACGGCAAATCGAAATCCGAAGGTCGGAAACGGGCAATGCGGTGAAGGTAATACAAAGAAATAAAAGATATGGAAAATAAGTTATTCGTAGGCAACCTCCCTTGGGCTGCTACCGAATCCGACATCCGCGCACACTTCTCCCAAGCGGGCGAAGTGGTTTCCGTGGAAGTAATGATGGATAAGTTCACTGGTCGTCCCCGTGGCTTTGCCTTCGTAACCATGGCCAATGCACAACAGGCCCAGGATGCGATCGCTAAGACCGAGAACATCGACTTCATGGGTCGTCCCCTGAAGGTGAACGTTGCCCGTCCTCGCGAAGAGCGCCCTGCCTTTGGTGGTGGCGAGCGTCGTGGTGGTTTCGGCGGTGGTCGTGGTGGTTTCGGCGGTGGCCGTGGTGGCTTCGGTGGCGGTCGTGGTGGCTTCGGCGGTGAACGCCGTGGCGGCTTCGGCGGTGACCGTGGTGGCTTCGGTGGCGACCGTGGTGGCTACTAATCAAACCCCGGATTCAAAGCTTCCCTTTCGGGGCGCCCTTCAAGGCGCCCCTTTTTTTGGTTTAGAACTTAAATTTCATGGTATATTCAATAAATCTTTATTGACATTCAATAAATACTTAATGATTAAAAATAATCGTTTACTGAAATTGAATAACTACCATGAATAACCCGCTCACCCATACTCAAAATAAACTACGTAAAATCGGCATCATCGGAAAATGGATCTGCAATGTAGGATTAATTTTATCTTTCTTCGTTGCTGCATTCTACATCGTTTTAGGTCTTCAAAATGAGTTGTCCGCCCACAAAGCAGGAGGCATCACAATTTATTTCATTGCCCCTGATAAAGATCTCTCATCGACGGTAAAAACTCAAGCCAACGCGGCAATCGATGAACTAATGAAGCAAGCAAACTTAGTTACCTTTTCTTCGTTCGTATTCGCCATTGTTTTTTACGCCGTAGTCATTGGTTTCATTATTTTTCTGCTGAGAAAAATTTGTGTAGAGCTTTCTCAGTCCAACATTTTTAGCGCCAAGAATGCTCGTTACTTCAGTATAACTGGATGGTCTTTTTTAGGTTGGTACCTTGCTTCGCTTTTCGAGGTATTCTCAGCTCATCGTATCATTACAACCGGAACGAATATAAATATTTCTCCCAATCACGCGGATCCAAGTTGGCTGTATGATTTTGAAGCCACGTTTCTAAACCCCCTACAGATCTATCACGACCCTCTGATTCTCCTTCTTGGCTTGGTCTTTCTCGCCTTTGGATGGGCGATTAAGCAATCGATTGCCCTCCAAGAAGAACAATCTCTAACTATTTAACTTATGCCCCTCATTTTTCGCCTCGATGTAGTCTTAGCCCAACGCAAAAAGACTCTCACGGAATTATCCGAAGCGGTGGATATCAGTTTATCCAATCTCTCCATTCTTAAAACAGGTAAGGCCAAAGCCATCCGCCTCAGCACGCTCGAATCTATCTGCCAATACCTGCATTGCCAACCTGGCGAAATTCTAGAATATACGGATGACCATAACCCTTCAAAACCCTTAAAAAACTAGATCGTCGTATGATTAAAAAATTCTCTTTTTTAGCTATTCTCTGTCTGTCCTTCATTCAGGCCAAGGCAGCCTTTAACACAGAAGGACTGCCAGAAGGTGCAGGTGCTTTTTTCTACTACTCCCACGAAAAATTAAGTTCGTCACAGCTTGGCAAAGTACTCGCTCAATCCGTTTTCTTAAAAACTGAACCCAACAGTTCAGTCCTATTCAAAAACGGGAATCCCGATAAAGACTTCAGGGAAGCCGTTGTGGGAATTTATTCTGAAAAAAGTCCCGGAGCATCAGCCAAACCCTTGGTGGTCGCACTTCTTAAGGGTCAGTTTAATGTGGCAAAGATGAAGTCTACCTATGCGGAAAGTAAGATTCCTGAGCAGAAGATTAATGGCATACCAGCCTGGGACGTCAGCGATTTATCCAAAGAGGTAAGTCAGGAAAACAAAAAATTCTCTGAAGTTAAACGTGGTGAGTATTTGCTTCTAGGTTACTCAGACAACTGCCTCGTCCTCAGCCCAACATCTTTAGCGAGTGTAACCGTCGAAACTTTACAGAAAAAAAAGAAAAGTGCCGTTCTGCCCGCTAACTTGGCTCAAGTGAAAACAAATTCGCCTAACGATTGGCTCATCATTCGTGGCGACTTCAATCAGTTTAAGCAGTACCCACAAATCGCAAAAATGATTAATAACGATGGTATTTTGAGTGCTGCCTTCTCGATCGGAGAGGACCCTAAAAATTTCAGTTTAAAAGCCTCCAGTGATTTTGCCGATGCTGATAAAGCGGAAACTTCCGCCAACCAATTACGCGGTTTTATTGCCCTCGGTATGATGACTCTTCCATCCACGCAAAAGAATCCAGAAGATGGCGAAACGATTAAATCGCTTCTGCAAAAGGTAAAAATCAGCCAAAACACTAAAACGGTTGAGATGCAGATGGAATACCCTGCGGATAAAACTGCGCAAATGATTGCGAAGGTACTAAATAAAGCGATGACCACTGCACAAAATCAAGCGGGGGTTGCCCGTACAGAAACCAAAGAGAATGCCTCTTTGGAAACGACCCCCTAATAAAAAAGTTATCAAAATACGGGGTCGAGTGAATTTCCCCGTTTTCGAGAGTGACCCCCATTCGATTGGGGGTTATTTTTATTTTGTATGAGGCGGTTCATGCTCTGCATCATCGGCGTGGCTGTGGTTGTCGGCCTCATCGCATGGTGGATGTCGCCCTCAAACCAAACCCTGCGGGTTCCCTCCACTTGCAGCATTTACGGAAGTTTCTATCCACGACAGGCTCAATTTTTAACAGCTTCGCAAACAGCAGTCGGCGCCTTATCCCTCTTCACTCCGCCGAATGAAAGAGCCAAAAACAAATCGGCACTTATCGCAGCCTTTAACACATCTGCCGAACGAGTGGACTTTGGTTTTCTAATCGATGAACAAAAAACGAGTTTAATTCTGAATAATGCGGAGAGCCCTCCCCTCACTGCTCCCGCAAGGATTCTAACCAAGAAAGCCAAAACCCAATTAAAAAGCATTCCTCGAGGCTATCTAATCGTTCAGATCGAACCTGTTTCAGCACTTTTCGATTCCATTAAAAAAAGACGTTGGCTAGGCCCAGCCGTGGTGGCCGCCGCATCGACTGCCACCCGAGCCACGCTTGTGGTTGGCGAAACAGAATCGCCCAACGATTGCGTGCTCACTCTAGCTTTTGAATATCGTAGCAGCGACGATGCGGTCAAAGCCCTGCAGGACTTAATGAGCAAACAAGGCGATTACGACGCCCTTGGCTTCGTCGCAAAACCCGGCGTCGACCGACTCACTCAGATTTCAAGAATGCTAGTGATTAAATTCGAGGTCGACGCCACCCTCGTGAATCAAGAACTCGGCAAACGCTAAACAATCTCCAGTGTTCCATCGGAACGCAGGCGACGATAATAGCAACCCGAACGCGATTTACCATTGGCTCCTTTAGTGTGGCAAGCACCCTGACCCGCAGGACGCACCTTATATAAAATCGAATTCTGTTCGCAGTTAACTCTGACTTCGATGAGTTCCAAAAAGTCGCCCGAGGTTAGACCTTTAATCCAGAGTTCATTGCGAGAGGTACTCCAAAAAGTCGCCTTTTTCTCTTTTAAGGCTGTTTGTAGAGCCAATTCGTTAACATAGCCTAAAATGAGCACTTCACCCGTGGCAGCATCCTGAGCGACGGCTGGGATAACATCGGCCTGACCCGAGGCGATTTTCCTAAGTTTTTTGAAATCCAGTCGTAAAACTGAACCTTCCTCGAGTTCTTTGTCGGCCATACCCCTATTTGGAAGATGAGTCCCCCTGCATTCAAGGCTGGAATCCTTGGGGGATTATCCCTTACGGATACAGTCAGTATGTCACTCCCCCACTCTACCGATCTTTCCCGTGCCGCCACCGAAGCCCGTGGATTAGCCATGGACGCCGTAGCCGCCTGCCACTCGGGTCACCTCGGACTACCCTTAGGTGCCGCTGAAATTGGCGCTGTGCTTTACGGCAACTTCCTCCGTCATAACCCCGCCACGCCCCTCTGGATCAATCGCGATCGTTTCGTACTATCCGCTGGTCATGGCTCCATGTTCCTCTACGGCTGGCTTCACCTTGCCGGATTTGATTTACCTATCGAAGAAGTAAAAGCCTTTCGTAAATTACACAGTAAAACTCCTGGTCACCCCGAGTTTGGCGAAACCGTAGGAGTCGAGGCAACGACGGGACCCTTAGGACAGGGAACGGGTAACATTGTGGGTATGGCCCTCGCAGCCAAAATGGCGGCGGCTCATTTCAACACTCCCGAACATACCATCTTTAATCACTTCGTGGTCGGCCTTGCTGGAGATGGTTGCTTACAAGAAGGCATCTCCCACGAAGCCGCCTCATTCGCTGGTCGCTTTGGTCTAGATAACTTAATTATGATTTATGACTCCAACGATGTCACGTTGGACGCCATGGCTTCCAAAACGCAAAATGAAGATGCCGCCAAACGGTATGAAGCAGCTAATTGGGAAGTCTTCATGGTTAAACAGGGTAATGAATTAGGTCCCATTGCTGAAGCTCTCGACAAGGCTCGTGCGAGCAAGAGCGGTAAGCCAAAGTTGATCATCTGCAAAACCGTAATCGCCAAGGGAATTGCCGAGGTCCAAGGGACCAGCAAGGGTCACGGCGAAGCCGGCGTGAAGTTCATTGATGCTTCGCGTAAAGCCATCGGTCTGCCTGATGAGAAATTCTATGTTTCACCTGAAACCAAGAAATTCTTTGCCGACCGCAAAGTTCAGCAAGCCGCTGACTACGCTGCTTGGCAAAAAACATTTGCCGCTTGGAAAGCAGCGAATCCCGCTAAAGCACAACTCTTAGAAAAAGCCCAAAAGGGCGACCATGGCGACGTTGCATCGTTACTCGCCGCTATTCCTGAGTTTGGTAAAAACTCTCTTGCCACTCGCGTCTCGGGTGAAACCTGCATCAACGCGGTCGCCAAAGCCTCTCCGCTCGTTATTTCGGGCTCAGCCGATTTACATGGTTCGACCAAGAACTACATCAAGGACGTGGGTGATTTCGATATTGCGACTCCTGCTGGACGAAATCTTTACTTCGGAATCCGTGAGCATGGCATGGGTGCCATTCTCAATGGTATCGCTTGCCATGGTGTCTTCAAAGGATCAGGCGCAACCTTCCTCACCTTCTCTGACTATCTTCGACCTTCGATTCGGGTCGCTGCTCTAGCAAAACTCCAAACCTTCTATATCTTCACGCACGACTCCGTGGGTGTTGGTGAAGATGGTCCTACCCACCAACCCGTGGAAACGGTTAGTGCCCTGCGTTGCATTCCTAATCTCGATGTGGTTCGTCCAGCTGATGCTGAAGAAACGGCCGCAGCCTTTGCTCATGCTGTCGCCCGACGTGAAGGACCTGTCGCCCTAATCTTATCGCGTCAAAATGTGCCTTCGCTGGATGCCATTCCCGTGGCAACACGTCGCCAAGGCGTTTTAAAGGGTGCCTATATCGCACGTAAAGAGACCGCTCCTTTAACCCACATTCTCATCGGCACTGGTAGCGAATTACAACTCGCTCTAGCAGCTGCCGAAGAACTCGGAGCGGGCGTTCGCGTGGTATCGATGCCTTCCATGGAAGTTTTCTCCCGCCAACCTCAATCCTACCAAGAAGAAGTACTACCGAAATCCTGTACGAAACGCGTAAGTATTGAAGCAGGTGTCACCCTTTCTTGGGGACGCTATGTCGGATTGAGTGGCAAAGCTATCGGCACCGACACGTTTGGCTTAAGTGCTCCCGGAGACATCGTGATGCGCGAACTCGGTATCACCAAGGAGGCCGTCATCGCAGCTGCTCGCGCACTTTAACCCAAACTCGATTGTTTCAAAAAGGCCGAGTTGAGTAAAACTCGGCCTTTTTATTGGTCGAAATACTTTTGCCAATCGCCCAAGTTTATCCGTATACCATTAAATAATGGCACGCAAATCCGCACGCGCCCTCTGGACTGCCCATTTAGCGAGTGCTAAATCCTCGAATGGTCGCACACCTGCTACCACGCCGAAAAAGAAATTAGCATCATTGAGTCAATTCCGAGGAAGTCGTGCGGTTATTATCGGTATCGACCCCTCTCTTCGCGGAACAGGATTAGCCGTGATTGATGCCCGACGCGAACCTCCTCAATTATTGGGAAGCCTCACCGTTAAAATCGGCCCCTCACCTAAAGCTTTTGTGTGCTTAGGGATGATTGCTGAAGCCGTTGAAAAAATGGCTAAGCAACATGGCGCCACCGAAGCCGCCATTGAAGAAACGATTTATGTGCAGAACTTTCGGACCGCACAAGCGATGGGTGCATCTCGTGGAGCCGCTTTAAGTGTGCTCGCGCGACTTGGACTTTCCGTTCATGAATACGCCCCCAAGCGAATTAAAATGTCTGTCGCTGGACACGGATCCGCCGCCAAAGAGCAAGTCGGACAAATGGTTAAAAGCGTTTTCTGTTTAAAGCAGGTTTTACCGCTCGACGAATCAGATGCCGCAGCCGTTGCCCTCTGCCATCATTATACCAAAAGAGACTAGTCCTCGGTCACAGCGAATTCATCGGTACGACCTTGGGCTTGGCTCCAACGAGCGAGCAACTCGTCAAGTGGCACAGGACGCACGTTTTGTTTTAAATTGTGCGCACCTGCTTCAAGACAAACTGCTAATTGCTCCCAAATCGCTCGATAAGAACGTCGGAATAATAAAGAGCCATCGCGAAGTAAACTTGAAACACTACAACAGCCATCAACCTCCGTAATGACAAATTGTCCTGTCTTTAATTGCGATTCTTGTGCAACACGCACATCGAATCGTGCATAATGCAAGGCAGGGAAACGTTTAGCAAAAGCCTTGATGGCTGCGCTAAATTCTGGAGTCATTAACTCGGGCCGATGCTGGCAACGCACGCCATGACCATAACTTCCTGAAAGATTTAAAGTAATTTTCTGACCCGCAGGAATGATACGTGTTAACTCTCGGTCATGAGCTTGCAAATAAAGCTCTGCTCGAGAAACAGCAAAGTCATCGAGCCAAATTAATTCTTCTAGCGTCTGCTCACCATCGCCTGTGACAACCACATCTTGTTTGTGCACCAGCGACATAATATGGCCATTGTCTTTGCTAGGACTTCGACTCCAAACCACTTCAAATTCAAGACCGGGAGTAAACTTTTGCAAAATCATATCCTCTTTAACTGTCATTAACCATTTCGTTAACTGTTCCTCGTTTTTTACATACCTTAAACCTGCACCGTTGCAGGAAACTTCTGGTTTTAAAACGAGGGGGTATCCATGACAGGCTGCAAAAGCCTTGGCCTCTTGTTGACGGACTTCACTGGTATCTTCTTGGGAGAGAGCAACGAAAGGCACACAGCGAGAATCGCGCTGAAAAGGTCGAAGTAAGAGTGACTTAGCATCACCCATGAATCCACCGACACGACCGAAGGAAGGATTAGCGGATGCGAAAGCGGTTAAACTGCGATGACGCAGACTCAAAAGGATAACACCGACGCGAACAGGTAAGAAAAGAATCCACGAAGGCCAGAGTGAAGGCTGCAAGTAGTTACGCACCTTCATGATGATTTGACGACGTCCACGCCAAGTGAGGGTCGGCACGATCCAGTGGGTAATAAAGTGCAGAGCGACCAAAAAACCAATAATAACCCAAAGGGCATTGCTCTTAAACTTATGGAGAACCTGCATCCCCGATTCACCAAACTGATAACCAATCCAAATTAACGGCGGGGTCCAAATCAGAGCGGCAACCATCAACAGTAAACCTAAATTGGCAAAATTTAGTTTCATGATACCCGCCGTAATGAAAGTGGGAACACGACTCGCAGGGACAAAACGCGAGCTCACCACAACGAGCATTCCTTTCGGGGTCGAAAACCATCCTGACCATTGATTCACTTTATGCTCCTTAATAAACCATTTGAGTGGCGCTTTACGCAAAGCCGGTCGACCAAAATATCGCCCAATCGAATAAAGAAACATGTCACCGATAAAGATACCGACGAAACAAGCGGCGGTGACGGACCAAAAATCAAGAATTCCCACGGTCACCATTAAACCTGCTGCTAAACAAGTAGGATCCTCCGCCACAAAGGTGCAAAGGATGATAATGATAAGCAGAATCCAGTAATGATAACCTTGTGCTCGGGGAATTGGAGGGTTCTGAGCTTGTCCGCTTGATCCAACCTTTGGCGTTGAAACAAATTGGATAATTTTATCCGCAACTTGGGTCTTTTGCTGAAAAACAACATCGCGTCCGCCAGACAGAACGACGAGTTCGGAATGAGGCAGAATCCTTGAAGTATAAATCGCTGAATCAAGGGGCGTTAACCAATCGGAATCACCATGCACGAGCAACAGTGGCTGACGCATCTGATGTAAAATCCTTTTATTATCCGTTAAATCGGTATCAAAAATGGTTTTCGCATAATCGCGATCCATCGGCATTAAATCAACCAGTCCAAAATTGGGCGTAAGACGTGAAACGCCCCAGAAAAAGGCACCATGAAAACCGTAGACAATTTTATTAACCAACGGATTGCCCAATAACTCAAATTCCTGTGCACCTGGTGCTGAAAGGAAAGTGACTGACTGAATACGCTGAGGGTAAGAGGAAACTAATTCCAAAGCGGCGACACTCGATAAACCATGGGCCACGACATGATAGTGGTTGATACCGTATTGTTCGAGGAGAGCTGCGACCACGTGGGCATTTGCCTCCATCGAGTGACTGGGAACCTCTCCGGGCGAAGTAGCAAATCCTGGCATAAAAGGCTCAACCACGGCCACCTTACCAGATTGAGCTAACTCCTGACAAAACTCACTTCCTTGTTTCGTCCAAGGCAGACGATGCAAATAGACAATCACTGGCTTGCCACTCGAACCACCTTCAGGACTGAAACCATACAAATTGGCATGAATTGAAATCTTCGCACCTGAAGGTGCTACCCTATCGTTTTTAAAATCGAAGGCTGGCACCAAAGATGGGTAATCCTTGGAGTACCTTTCGACTGACTGAAAAAAGGGAAATGATGCCGAAAGGACTAATAGGCAAAGATAAGCCAAAATCCCCCACCACTTTGAGGGCACTCGCTTCAGAAGTGAAGTGTTAGACACAAAGGGAGCCATCGAACGAAGAAAAGACCACCTTGACCTAAGGTGCAAGGCGGGAAGACACAAAGAATTTCACAATCTTTCGGGTTTACGACTTTCCAAAGTCAACTTACCTCATTCCCTAAAAATCACGTGCAAGCCATCGGACAGGAACTTCCCGGCCTTAGGGTCCAAATTGACAAAGTGGTGCACCATCGCGATGAGAACTTCCCTGTCGAAACTCCCCATGCCTTTGTTTACTTTTTAACCATTATCAACCTCTCCCCTTATACTATTCAACTTCTAGGGCGAAAATGGATCATTCGTTCAGACGATGGAACGACTGAAGTCATTGAAGGCGACGGGATTGTTGGTCAGACTCCAACGCTCGAACCAGGAGGTCAGTTTTCTTACAACAGTTACCATTTGACTGGAAAACCACAGACAGCCGAAGGTGCTTTTCATGGAAAAACTAAAGAGGGGCATCCTATTTTCGTCCGCATTCCCACTTTTGCGATGACACCTCCTTCTTCATGAGACTAACCGATTTAAATTCTGGCCGTGAAATCGGCGCCAACTGTTTGCTCCTAGAATTTGGCGGGCTTCGCTACGTTATCGACTGCGGCATGCACCCTAAGTTTGAGGGTAAAAAAGCCTTACCTCGATTAGACCTCATTCCTGGAGCCGTGGATGGCGTTATTTTAACCCACTGCCATCTCGATCATTTAGGCTCCCTACCCCTTCTCATTCGGCAAAACCCTGGAGCTCGAGTTTTCGCCTCTTCGGCTACAACACTCTTCGCCCGAAGGCTGTTATCCAATTCGATTCAAGTCATGAAACGTCAGCGTGAAGAATCGGGCAACGAAGAACTTCCTTTGTACGTCGAACCCGATATTGTGCGCGTCGAAAATGCCCTTGCTGCAGTCCCGATTGCCAACCCAAGAAAAATTGGGAGAGGCGGAGAAGAGGTCACTATCACCTTCCATCTTGCTGGACACGTTGCAGGGGCTATCGGCTGCCTCATCGAACACCAAAAGAAACGTCATTTCTTCACTGGCGATGTTCATTTCCAGGCTCAACGCACGGTTGAAGGAGCCAATTTTCCGCGTCAACCCGTCGATACTTTAGTCATGGAATGCACACGCGGTGCAACACCATCCACTCCTGGAGTAACTCGTGCCACCGAGGAAGCTCGGCTCATTCGCTCCATCAACCGTGTCATTGATGATGGAGGCTCCGTTCTTCTTCCCGCTTTCGCCTTTGGTCGAATGCAAGAAATTTTAAAGTTGCTCGACGAAACAGCGGCCGCAGGCGAATTAGTCGATGTACCCATCTTCTGCTCAGGCTTAGGGATGGATCTCTGTGATTACCTCGATGAAGCCAGCCGTAAAACCAAACAAGTAAAGTTTAGCCGAAAAATCCTAACCGAACTCGGTATTAGATCTCTTTCCCGACAGTACACTCCCCCCGGTAAAAATTTGCCTGAACAAGGAATTTACTTACTATCCAGTGGCATGATGGTCGAAAAAACCCCAGCTTGGCGAATTGCGGCAAACATTCTCGATCATGAGGAAAATGCTGTTTTCTTCGTTGGCTACTGCGACCCCGAAACTCCCGGCGGTGAACTGATTGGTCTACCTTCAGGAGGTGAATTTAAATTTAAAGGACTCGACCACACTTCAATACTCCGGGCCGAGGTAGAACGCTTTCATCTTAGCGGACACGCCGATCGAGAAGAACTCGTCGATTTCGCCAAGTCTCTCGCACCGCGAGACATTGTACTCACTCACGGTGATCCACCCGCACGTGCTTGGATGAGAGAGACACTGCAAAAAGTCATGCCGGGTTGTCGCATTCACGACCCTGAACCTGGTGTAGCACTGGAATTGTGAACAAATCTCCCGTCAATATTGCCGACTGGCGGGATTTATTTTTATCTCGAGGGCCACGCATGGCTGCCGAAGCTTTCCTAATTAAGTTAAGCCATCTCACTCCTGACGAACAGCGTAGCGCACTCTGTAATTTACCCGACACTAAAAAACTGACTGAGCGATTCGAGAGAGCCTGGGAGCTACGCGATAGAGACCTGGGAGGCATACCCTATTTGGCTAAGGATTTATATTTTCGTGCAGGCTATCCCACTTACGCAGGCTCAACCTTTCTTCCCGAAGAAATCGGGCTATCCCACTCTACCTCGACTTTACCTTTGGCCTTTGAGAGCCATGCTGGAGCTGTCTTTTGCGGGAACACGCAGCTGAATGAATTCGCTTATGGGCTCACGGGTGAAAACCCTCATTATGGCGACTGCCATCACCCAACGCATTCAGAAAGACTGAGCGGAGGATCCAGCTCAGGCTCAGCGTGGGCTGTTGCCAAAGGCTTAACTCCCTTCGCCCTCGCCACTGACACAGCTGGATCGATTCGTGTACCCTGTGGATACTGCGGAGTCTGGGGCTTGAGACTTTCTCCGAACGTCGCCCCAGTGGGCGATATATTCCCACTCTCACCTGGATTCGACACCCAAGGCTGGATAACGCAAAATGCACCCGACCTTGTCACCGTATCAAAAGCAGTTTTGGGCGATCCTCCTCCCTGTTTCACAGGACTGTGGGCTGGCGATTTAGGCCTCGGTCTTCCCGACGAAGTTCTGCAACCCATGCGAGAATTTGCACTAAACGCTGGCGCCATTGAAGACCGAGTCGCCATAGAGTTACTTCGTATGACTTTTGCTGAGGCAGCAGAAATTTATCCAATTCTCGGCGGTCATGCCACCGCTCGTGTCCACGCCCCTTGGCTGGTTCGTCGTAAAGACCAATATGACCCCATAGTTCTGAGTCGGTTAGAGTTAGGTCTAAGACGTAGTCCAGAAGAAATGGCCTGGGCTGAAACGGAACAAAGAAGAATTCTCGATGCTTTCGCGGCTATTTTCGCTCGCTACAGTTTTATTGCACTACCCTGCACAGGTGGACCTGCCATAACCAAAGCGGAAGCAACACTCGAGCATCGTCGCCAACTATTGGCACTCAATACCCCTGGATCATTAGCTGGTCTACCCGCTCTGGCCGCCCCCGTTGATTTAGGCGATGGATTAACCGCAGGAGTGCAATTTCTGTTTCCCGACATGCTCCGCTTTGGTTGGCAGGGTCCACTCGAGAATCTTAATTTATTATAAACGGCGTTTACGTAAATGGGCTGGTGGCTGGTCAAGCCCCTCGCGATATTTTGCCACGGTGCGACGAGCGATTTTAATCCCGCGTTTTTTGAGTTCCTCTGTAATCGCCTCATCTGCCAGTGGGGCAGCAGGATTTTCACGGGCTAAAATATCAGCAATCATTTCTTGCACTCCTTCCTGAGCAACCGAGCCTCCCGACTCGGTGGATACTCCTGAAGTAAAGAACCAACGAAACTCTTTCATCCCGTGTGGGGTGGACATCCATTTATTCGCTGCGGCTCGACCAACGGTAGTTTCGTGCACACCCATCTCTTTAGCCACGTCAGTCATGGTCAAAGGACGCAAATGAGCAGGCCCATTCTCAAAAAAGTCTTTTTGCCTTTCTAAAATAATATGGGCCAAACGATCGACCGTACGTTGGCGCTCCTCAATAGCCCCTATGAGAAACTTACCTTGGCGCATGCGCTCCAAAATATACTGACGCTCTTTATCACCCAACGATTGTCCCGCGAGCATGTCTTTATAGGCAGGAACTAAACGCAGTTTAGGAATATAACGATCATCAAGGATGATTTTCCAATGACCCTCTTCATCTTTTTTTACTGTCGCATCAGGGGTAATCATGCGGTTTTCGTCTCGGGTAAACCGGCGAGCAGGTACTGTCTCTAATTTTGCTAATTCGGCTAAACCCTCTCGAACCTCATCGGGAGTTAATTCCAAAATTCGCCCACACTCATCTAATCGCCGCGCCATCAATGGTTCCCAAGCTTCAGCAACTAATCGAGCAGCGAAAGATAAACCTCGGCCTCGCTGGCGTAACTGGGCCAGAAAACATTCTCTTAAATCACGGGCACCAATACCAGGGGGATCAAACCCCAGCATCAAAGTATGGGCATTAACAACAGCTTCGTAACTCTGGCCTGAACGCAGAGCGATGGTGGACAAATCATCATCCAAAAACCCGCGTTCATCCAAAGAGGAAATCAAAAGTTTTAATGCTTCCTGCACCTCAAAGTCATCCGAGGCAGTACGAGCTTGTTCCTGCAAATGCTCGGAAAGTGAAACCTCACCCGTAACCGATTCCAACAAATGTTGGCGACGTTCTTCATCCTCTTGCGTGTAACCCTGCGAACGCATCTCTTCATAATAGCTCTCATCCCAATCTTCTTTCATTCGACGAAGAGCCTCGAAATCGTCTTCGCCTACATTCAATTCGCGCGGAATTTCATCTTCACCGTCAGCCTCGGCGGTGGAGAGGGCTGAAACCGATTCGCCTGTCATTGGCTCTACCTCTTCCAGTAAAGGATTAGCGGCCAACTCTTCCGAAATTTCGCGCAACAACTCAGTGGCAGGCACCTGCAAAATACGCAAAGACTGACGAAGCTGAGGGGTTAGGATAAGACCCTGAACTTGTTTTTGCGATTGATTGATGCCCTGATTGGCCATGAAAAAATAAACCTAGTGATTTAAAGCCGTTTTGCCAAGAGGAACCATACCCCTATGGACTTGCCATAAGTCCCAGAAAACGACATAAGCAGAACTTGTATCTCTACCCCTGTAGGCCACTGAGCAACCCATGCGTCACTTCGCTTTATACATCAATAATGAAGTCCATGGACCTTTGACGGAATTCGAGGTGCAAGATTTGATTAATGAGGGCAAAGTAAACGCCGAAACTCTCTGCGCACCCGATGGTGCATCTGACTGGGAACCTCTAGGCAATCATTTTGCTTTTGGCAGTGCCATCAAACTGAGCAAACGACTTGAAGCGAGTGAAACAGAAAAGCAACTCGAGGCCATTCGCCTAAACCCAGATGATCGGCGTAAGCTGTTAATGTATGGACTCTCCGATGCTTCAAATGTCGATCAAATCACTCAAGAACAAGCGGTCGGCATTCTCGCTCGGCATGAAGCTGGGTTAATCAAACAAATCAAATTCCACAAAACTGTTCTTATCTGTTCTTTCGTTTTAGCTCTCATCGGATCACTGACTTTTGGACTAGCCACCGATGCGGGAAGTTGGCTTCTCGGCGTACCCTCTCACATCATCGCTAAAGATGACCCCAAGGCAAACGAGGCTTTGCAACGCTTCGACTACGAAATACGTGGATTTGAGGAATTCTCGGCGACAGCCAAAGCAGTTAGATTCGATAAGCCTTTTGGCAGTCAGCCCGTTCTAAAAACTCTCTATAATCGACTCAAAGTCCCTGAAAACTCTGCCTACAAAGTCACCGGCGAAGTCGATTTAACGCCTTTAGACATTGAGTTGAAAAAATGGAGTATTCCAACGAATGAACCCATCAGAGTTTTTCTCCTCCGTCAGCCAATTCCTCCCGAAATTTACAATAAAATCGGAGAACAAGAGGCCATTCTGAACGCCATACTGGCTCCCATGCTCGATGATGCTGGATTTGAAAAAGCGCGCTCTGAAATCGTTCTAGCATATCCACCAGTCATTTTAACTCTTAATGAGTCTATAAAGTTACGCGACGAGGTTCAACGCATGAAGTTAGGCGATTTAAACAGTTTAATCGAACGCGTAAACTTTCGCATCAGGGATGCCGTGCAAACGGCCGAAAGCAATAAAGACATGATAGGTGCTATTGGAGAATTGGCCAAAGCCAATCGCAAGTGGGCTGAAGACTTACATCCATTCTTTATGCGACTGAAAGAGTTGCAAAATCGCATCAAGATCAATGTAGACCCCAAAGCTCGTAAATCTTTATGGAGTGACTTCAATCGCGAGCAAGGCGCAGAATTGGCCGCCTGGGTTATCTCAGCCGATGCAACCGAGTTAACCCTCAACGATAAGAATGAATTTACCATTCCTGAATCCAAGAAACTGGATAATGTCACTGCTTCTCGCTACATTCTCGTCACCAAAAAAATAAGTGGCGATACGGTCTATTTACCTTGGGGTTCAAAATTCCTCGCCGCTAAAGATTTGGTCAGCACTGAAATACCTAAAGAAATCTTTCTTGCCCGAGAAGAGTATAAAGTTGTTGCCCGGCCCACCACTGGAGGACGCTCTCACATCGCCCGCTACCGCGTTGGCGATCGTCAACTCTTGATTCGTCGTGAATCTCCCAAGTGGCTCTACCTCTCTGTTTCCAGAGAAAAAGATTCCGATACTTTGATGGTGATGGTCGACCAAGAAACCTACGAAAAATATCCCGTCGGAAAAGTCGTCCCCTTTGACGTTCTTTCGAAACTAGACTTCTATCAACGTCCGATGGAATCGATATCTCCTTCGCCGTTTGCTCCAGAAGAGTAATTAATTTTTACTCACCCGAACCCAGCAATCGGGCTCAGAACAGTCACCGAGTTTTGCATCAGATAAACGAGTGACTTTTCCGGTCACGGTATCAACTAAAGCAATCCAAGAGCGGCTATTAGTCGCTTGGGTTGCAACTAAATGCCTGCCATCCGCACACCAAGAACTGTGCGAAAGGTTTAAAGGAGATGTCACTGGCACAGGCGTAATCGTGCCCGCTTTAATATCGGCAACCGCGAGACCCAATCGCCCTGACTGAAAAGTAAACGCAATCAGCGAAGGGTCCACGGGGTTCCATCGTGGCTCAGTGCAATAACTATAACCCGTAGATAGACGATTCAGGGCGCCACCCGAGGATGAGGTAATGTAGATGCCCGGGCGACCTAGAGGACCACTGGTTAAAACAATGCGCGAACCATCAGGCGACCAAGAGGGATCGGCATCAACATTCGGAGTCGAAATCACGGCTCGCGGTGACTCACCAGAAGGCCCTGAAACATAAATATCCATGGAGTTTTTGTTCGAGGAAGCAAAAACCAGTCGACCATCGGGACCAGAACTCGCTCCGCCTAATGCACCACGTACATCAACGATAACTTTGCGGGGCTTATCTGAGCCATTGGTAGAAAAAATTTCTGGAAAACCAGAACGCGCAGAGGTCACAAAATAAATCCGATTACCTTCATTTGACCAGCGTGGCGCAACCGATGTGCTGGCCAAATTGGTTACTCGGCGAGTCCGAGAAAAAATCAGATTACTCGAATAAATTTCAGCGTGCCCTGTATAACGAGAAACAAAAGCAATCTTGGTATCCGTAAAAAGCGGCTTCAGTTGCCAACTGCGTCCGAGGCCAACAATAATGGCATCAGCTACGCGTAAAGCTAACTCATCTTCATCTCGCGCTTCGACATTGGTTTGAAAAGTGGCACGAGGATTATCACAAGCCACCGCAGCCGTAACACCATTACGTCCAATTTTCACCTGCAAGGAAGAACCGTTGCGCACACTAAAGGCTCCATGTGCATTAACCGCAAACTTCACCATCGCTGCTAAATTTAAATCATCACAAAGAATGGTAACTGGCATTACTCCTCGTTTAATCTCCGCATCAATGCTCTCGTTGATGACCACCCGATCCTGAGCTTGTAAAGAAATACCGCAAAAGGGAATGGTTGCCCAGATTAGACAGCGAATCATTCGTGAGAAATACATAGTCTTTAAAATCAGAGTGATAGCAGTTTGACCTAATGTCCATTGAGAGTTCAATCCCTCACATGTCGATGGATAAGGAAAGCATTCTTAAACTTTTAGGCCAAGTACGCTACCCTGGGTTTAGCCGCGATATTATATCGTTTGGTCTACTTCGAGGTGTCGAGGTATCGCCAGAAGGTAAAGTCACCATCGGTCTGGCGGTAACTACCGCTGATTCGGCCATTCCCCGCAAGTTATACGCTGACATTGAGGCTATACTTCAAGGCGCGGGCATACAAAATCCCGAAATCGCGATTACGGTTACCGTCCCCAAAACCAATCCCTCCTCCTCGCCAAGCACTTCGGCGCCCTCGAAATTACCCGCTGACGCAGGGGTAGGCAAAGTGAAGCACATTATTGCCATCGCCAGTGGCAAAGGTGGCGTCGGAAAATCCACCTTCGCCGTCAACCTTGCCTGCGCTTTAGCCCGAGCCTTGAATGAAAAGGGCCTGACAGGTCGCATCGGACTCATGGACTGCGATATTTACGGGCCATCCGTCCCGTTAATGATTGGGGTAAACGCACGTCCTGAAATGGAAGGGGATGTCCTTCTTCCCTTAGAAAATTTTGGGGTTAAAATCATGTCGATGGGGCTACTCATCGATGCCGATGCTCCAGTGGTTTGGCGGGGTCCGATGATTATGAAAACCATCTCCCAGTTCGCTTCCAATGTTCGATGGGGGGAGTGCGACATTCTTTTAATCGATTTACCCCCTGGAACGGGCGACGCCCAGCTCTCCATCGCTCAATCGATGGCCTTAAGTGGTGCTGTGATTGTGACGACCCCACAAACGGCAGCGGTTTCTGTGGCTCTTCGTGGCGCCGCGATGTTCAGCAAAGTAAATATTCCCATTCTAGGCGTAGCAGAAAATATGAGTTTCTTGGAATCGGCCGACGGCACTCGACAATACCTGTTTGGACAAGGGGGCGGGCTTAAGGTTGCGACGGCACTCGACACAGAACTCCTCGGCGAAGTACCGATTGATCCCGCCGTTCGTCAAGGTGGTGACCACGGAATCCCTGTCGTCATCAGCCATCCTGATAACAATGCAGCCCGAGTCTTTAAATCGATTGCATTAACTGTACTGCACAAACTCAATCAGCCCACATAAGTATCCCCCATCTCTGACTTGCCAAAATTCAAAAATTATACTTATTGGAATCTGTGAGGGATAGTACTGATACCCCGAGAAAATTTACACCAACGCCCAACGGCGGCGATTTGGCTTCCAGATCCTCTCTCTATGCTGAATTCCTGGCGGAACGTCAGGAAATCCTTCGCCATAAATGGATTGAATCAGAAAAGGCCGGAAAGGATATTGGTTTTGAACACGCTTTACTGGATTGGACAAGACACCACCGGGCGAAATGGCGACTGCAACGCCGTTCAGCACAAACTCACTAAGTTCTCTCCAAACAAAAAGGCCGAAATCTCGAAAGACTTCGGCCTCTTAATTGATTAAGGAAATAAATTATCCCTTAATCTCTT
Source organism: Opitutia bacterium (assembly GCA_947470855.1). Classification (GTDB taxonomy): domain Bacteria; phylum Verrucomicrobiota; class Verrucomicrobiia; order Opitutales; family UBA953; genus UBA953. The sequence continues at coordinate 19,052 of CANIUQ010000002.1, forward strand.
TATGAAGAGTGTGTCGGCGGAGAGAAGGGTTGTACTTCTTTAACTCGACCTTCTCTTGAGAAAGCTTCTTGTTGCGCGTGGTCATGTAGCGCGAGGGGCGTTTGCCTTCCTTGCGGGCTTCAGTACACTCGATGATTACGGTTTCGCGGGCCATGGTTAGAAATAGAGGTGAAGGAGGAGACTTGGGCTTATCCTAGGCACTGGGCAAGCCAGAAAACAAAAGGGGTGACCAAAAAGGCCACCCTCGATAGTTTTAAGGCCTTTTGCCCTAAAACTTAGCCCCACAAGCGCTTCTTGTGACGTGAGTTCTTCGAGCGCTTACGGCGCTTGTGCTTATTCATTTTCAGACGACGCTTTTTCTTTAGGCTTCCCATAGTTGTTTAGGTAAGTGCATCTAGGCGAGGCTCGGGCGGACAGTAAAGCCGAAATTAACCGAAAAGGCGAGTATCGCAAAACCAGACCCCAGGACCCCAAAGATGTTTAAAAGAGTTTTCAATGTCGGCCGTGGGTTCACCTTCAGGATAAAAGGCAAAACAAGCACTTCCACTGCCTGTCATTCGAAACGTTACACCCAGCGAGTGAGAAATTTGCTCCAAGGCTGTCGGCAAGGCCAGATACTTTTGAAAAACAGCCGCCTCGAGCGAATTGCCCAAGTAAGAAGGATCTCGGTTCGGGTTTTGTAACCAAGACTGAAGCGATTGCTCAACCTCGGAAGATTTAGCATAGTGAGCAGAACGAGCTAATAAACTATAAGCCTCGGGTGTGCTCACAGCAAAGGGAGGCTTCACCACCAAGACGCGTCGATTTTGCAAAGTCTGTGCAATCGTTCTCGATAATTCATCCAATCGCTCTCCCCTTCCCCGCATAATGGCAGCACGTTCAGAGATGAAAAATGCACAATCTGAACCAACGCTGGCTGCCATCGACGTTAATTCGTCTTGTGATAAAGGCTGAGTAACAACTCGATTGAGAATCCTTAGAGTCGCAGCCGCATCAGAACTTCCACCACCGAGTCCAGCTCCACTCGGGATTCGTTTACGCAAATAAAAAGTGCCCGTAGGACAATCTGGAACGTGCTTTTGAAAAAGCAAAGCCGCTCGCAAAACCAAGTTCGTCTCATCGCTGGGCAACGACTCGTCATCGCAAACCAAACGAAAGGGTCCTCCCTTCTCAAAATCTAACTCATCGGCTAAACCAATCGCATGAACCAAACTAACCAATTCATGAAAGCCATCCGCCCTTCGACCGGTAACCGCGAGGGACAAATTTAACTTAGCATGGGCAATTTCAGTAACCACAGAATTTAAGCACGCGGGTGAGCTTTACGGTGAACTTCACGTAATTTGGCAATCGTGAGATGAGTATAGATTTGGGTCGTGGAAAGAGAGGCATGACCTAACTGTTCCTGAACTAATCGCAAATCAGCCCCATTTGAAAGCAAATGGGTCGCACAAGCGTGACGCAACTTGTGCGGAGTTAAATCCGCTGGCAAACCCGCTTGGATTAATTTCTTTTTTAACATCAATTGCACCGATCGAGGATGCATCGACTTACCACGAGAGGTTAAAAGCAAGGGCTCTCCTCGAACAGGTTGACCACGTAAAGCGAGGTAAGATTTAACGGCCGCGACAGCGGATTCGCCAACAGGAATGACTCTTTCCTTGGACCCTTTGCCTAAAACTTTAACTAAACCTGATTTTAAATCTAAATCACCACTCTTGATTCCACAGAGTTCAGAAACCCGCAAACCACCTCCATATAGTAACTCTAAAATCGCTTGATTACGAGCCCGACTCAGGGGGCTTTCATCCTTCTCGGGAGTCGCCTCTAAAAGAGCCTCGGTTTGATTTTCTGTCAAAAATTTAGGTAAAGATTTCGGTAATTTAGGTAAGACCAAACCAGCTGCAGGTGTGGATTGAATGTCTCCACGTTCACGCAAATCTGTTAAAAACGAACGCAACGCAGATACTTGATTATGAAGAGACCGGCGATGATGCGTCGATTGTCGCTCAATCACAAAGTCTCTCAAATGACGCGCCGTTAATTGCGACCAATCACCCCCCCACCCTCCTTGAGACTTCATCCATAAAGCAAAACCCTTGAGCGCACGGACATAAGTTTGGCAGGTACGTGCCGACAAGCGATGACCCGCTAATTGACGAGATAAATAATCTGAAACCCGTTTTGCCCCAGGCCAATTCGCAGTCGCCCCGTCGTCAATCTGGACGGGACGTTTTCTCACGACTGTGGCTTTTTGCCGTATTCAGCTCGTACCGTTATGGCAATTCCACCACGAACACCAAAAGCTCCAGTCACTTGACACCAAACTGGATCAAGCGCTGCCACCAAATCATCCAAAATCTTATTCGTTAAGTGTTCGTGAAAGACTCCTTGTTGACGATAACTCCAAAAATAAAGTTTTAGTGATTTTGATTCAACAATGCGAGGCCCTGGAACATAGTTAATCGTAATTTTAGCAAAATCAGGTTGCCCCGTAGCAGGGCAGAGACAGGTGAATTCTTCAGTACTTAACTCGACAAAATAATTTCGACCCAAGTTGCGATTGGGAAATGTTTCCAGGGTTTGCTGAGGCTTATTCTGGGTATTTCCAAGATGGGATAGTCCTTGTAGATCTTTTGGCTGCGTGGTCATAGTGAGAAGGGAAACCATCACGCCCAAAGAGACAAGCGGAGAAGCACAAAGCTTAGTAAGTTTGGTGAAACCGGCTTGCCACGGAGATATCGCACGGTTGCCTCAAAACACAACCAGCACGCATGGATATGAGGCCTATTGCCATCCTCGGAGCCACCGGCTCAATTGGTACGACCACCTTGGCCGTCGCCCGTGCTCATCCTTCCCGAATCAAGGTTGTGGGCTTAACCGCCAACTCAAATTGGCGCGAGTTAATTAGCTTAGTAAAAGAGTTTGAAGTTAAAACGATTGCTCTCGCCCATCCACAAGCAGCGAAGAGCGCAAGAGAGTCAGGCGAATTTCCTGGGGTGCGTATTCTTGAAGGCATCGAAGGAATGACTGAAGTCGCTTGCTTGCCCGAAGTGCAAACCGTCGTATCAGCCGTGGTTGGTACTGCTGGCTTAAAACCGACGATTGCTGCTCTCCGTCTTCAAAAAACGATCGCCCTCGCAAGTAAAGAACTTCTGGTGCTCGCAGGAAAGTTTGTCACCGCCACAGCCAAACAAGCAGGGGCGACCATCCTGCCTATCGACAGCGAACATAACGCCATACACCAGCTATTGCGCCACCGCCCCAGCCACGAAGTCGCCCGACTCGTACTCACCGCCTCGGGAGGTGCTTTTCGAAATACACCTTTAAGCGATCTACCTAAAGTAACTCCAGCCCAAGCCTTACAGCACCCAAGTTGGAACATGGGACCCAAGGTAACCATTGATTCGGCGACGATGGCCAATAAAGGATTGGAAATCATCGAAGCAGGTTGGCTCTTCAATATTCCTTCCGAGCGTATTGATGTCGTGGTGCACCCTCAAAGCATCATCCATTCGATGGTGACTCTCACCGATGGCAGTCTCAATGCACAGCTTTCTCCCCCTTCGATGGTCTATCCCATTCAAGACTGCCTTCTCTACCCTCAACGCCTCCCCTGCCCCGCTCCCATTCTTGATTTAAACGAGGTAATCAAACTCGAGATGTCCCCACCCGATTTGGAGCGTTATCCCTGCCTAAGAATCGCTCGACAAGCGGCGAAAACGGGCGGTACGGCCCCCGCTGTTTTTAACGCAGCTAACGAAATTGCCGTTGAGGCCTTTGTGGCAGGTAAACTTGCTTTTACAGGCATTGCCCCCCTTATTGAAAAAACTTTAAACCTTTGTTCTTCGCGTGAACCTTCCTCACTGGATGATGTCTTAAATGCCGATGCTGAGGCTCGGGCTATGGCTTCAAAACTAGCCCCAGGTTTCGCACGCTAAACTTTTTATGGAAAATAATTTACTCGGCGACCTCGCCACCTCACTTCGAGGCATTTTACTTTTAGCCTTGTTCTTTGGCGGCTCAATTTTCGTACACGAATTAGGACACTTTTTGGCTGCGCGTCGTCGTGGTTTAAAAATCGAAAGATTCTCTATCGGCTTTGGTCCAAAAATCTTTGGTTGGACTGGTAAAGATGGAGTCGATTACCGCATCGCTTGGATACCCCTAGGCGGTTATGTAGCCCTCCCCCAAATGGGAGACTCTTCGGCCATCGAGGGAGAGACAGATGAAAAAGCTGAGAAACTGCCAGAGATTTCTTATGCCGATAAAATGATTGTCGCCGTCATGGGCGCCGTGTTTAACGTTATTTTTGCCTTTGGATTAGCCACCATTCTCTGGTTCACCGGCGTACCTGTGCCCGAAGGTAGCAATACAACAGTTATTGGTTACGTCCAAGAGCAGGTCATTACGAGTTCAGGTCAACTTTCCGAACTGGGCCTCGGGCAGAGCGCTCCCGGGCCTGCTTATGTCGCCGGATTACGCTCGGGTGACGAAGTGTTAGCCGTTGATGAAAAACCCGTAAAATCTTTTACGCAAATCAGTGAAGCGGTATTACTGGGCAACGGTAAAAATGATCAAGGGATTCGCACGAGTAAATTTACCATCCTACGAGACGGTAAAAAAATAGAGATCATTCTTCAACCTGCCGTTGTAAAACTAAACGCCCAAAGCGGAGATAAAATCAGAGTGGCTGGGATTATGCCCCGCTCCAGCGTCATCGTTGATACTGTTTTACCCGACTCCCCAGCTGAGAAAGGAGGCCTGCGTCGCGGCGACCGCATTCTTTCACTCAACCAAAAGCCTATCCATAGTCTCACAGAGTTTATGGAGTTGATGCGTAAAGGAGGCGCCACCGAACACACTCTTGAAATCGAGCAAACGACTGGGCCAGAAAAAGGTTCGAAGCGCTGGGTAAAAGTTACTCCAAAAATCAGCCCTACCACCAACCCGGTTGGACAAATCCTTTATGGGGATTATCACAGCCAACATACAATTGTCGTTGTTCCTGTTACCCGAGATTTACTTTCGACCGATCCTAAAGCTGTCCGCGATCAGTTAATGATTCTGGGCATGCACCCTGAAGACGCTCAATTAAAGGAAATTCTCAAAACAGGAACTGTATTAGATAAAGTCGATGGACAAGAACTCTCAGTCCTCCGATCGCTGCAAGATTTAGAAAATGCGACCGGTGGCACGAAGCGCGATTTAACCTTCTACTGGAAACGAGCCAATGGTGAAACGGGTAACTTTGTCCTGAAGGACGCCGAGGTAAAACGAGTAAAACCTTTAGAGAGAGCCTTAATTGGTGCTCAGTTTTCCACCTCTCCCGAGCTAACTCACCTCAACCCCCTGGAAACATGTACGCATATTATCCAGCAAACTTTCACTACCCTCAGCCGTTTGTTTGATCGCAATTCCGATATTAAAGTCAACCAACTGGCCTCCGTCATTTCGATTAGCAAAACCTACTACAACATTTCCGACGACCTGCGTCGCGTGCTCTGGTTCACCGTTCTTATCAATCTCAACCTCGCCATCCTGAATCTGATGCCAATTCCTGTTCTGGACGGTGGTCACATGCTTATCGCAACTATAGGTCGATTATCCAAGAAGGGACTTAACACCAAGGTCGTTACCGTGGTGCAATTTATCTGCATGGCATTCCTCTTCTCCCTTATGGCTTACATCATTCTTAACGATGTTCGTCGCTGTTCTGGGGATAATGAATTACAGATTAAACAGCAGATTGTAGAGCGACACCTGCAAAAACCTGTGTTGTTCAACGAAAAATAGAGCCAGAGGAATCTTGGTCTGAACGTTGACGAACAACCCGAAAACGGTTGTGATTAGATAATGTCTGCAGACTATTGTCCATCGCGCCATCACACGGTGCGCCGACTGACACGCGTGGTCAATGTCGGCCACGTTGGCGTTGGCGGCAATAATCCCATTCGCGTTCAGTCAATGACCACGACCGATACGGAAGATGTCGCAGCCACCTTAGCCCAATGCATCAAACTTGCCGAAGCAGGCTGTGAAATCATCCGCATCACTGCTCCAAATAAAGCCGCGGCCGCTGCCTTAAAAAAGATTCACCAAGAGTTTCGCGCCGCCGGATTCTCCCAACCTTTGGTGGCGGACATTCATTTTCTTCCGCAAGCTGCCATGGAAGCCATCGAGCATGTGGAAAAAGTGCGCATCAATCCCGGAAACTACGCGGACAAGAAAAAATTTGCGGTTCGTGAGTATACTGACTCGGCTTATGCCGAAGAACTCGACCGCCTCTACGAAGCCTTCACGCCGTTAGTGCTCCGCGCCAAAGCCTTAGGTCGAGCGCTACGTATTGGAACGAATCACGGTTCTCTCTCTGATCGTATCATGAATCGCTACGGCGACACTCCCCTGGGCATGGTTGAATCCGCCCTCGAATTCGTCCGTATCGCCGAGTCGCACGGCTTTAAGGACCTCGTGCTCTCCATGAAATCATCCAATCCCAAAGTGATGATTGAGGCCTACCGTCTAGCGGCAGCGCGTATGGCTGAAAGCACGATGGACTACCCTTTGCACTTGGGTGTTACAGAAGCGGGAGAAGGTGAAGATGCTCGAATTAAGTCTGCCATCGGTATCGGCTCACTCTTGGCCGATGGTCTCGGCGACACCATTCGCGTTTCTTTAACGGAAGACCCTTGGCACGAAATTCCAGTTTGCCGTGAACTGGTAGCCCGCGCTGATCGATTAGCGGAAAATGGAAAAAATTCTTCAACCCATTATTCCCGAGATCCAGCCGACTCGTTTTCCTACAGTCGACGCCCTTCTACCCTTGTTCAATTTTCCAACAAATGTCGGGCAGGGTCCAATGAACTCGTTCGAGTGGTGGTTCGCAGCACCATTGGACTAAAAGACTGGCAAGCGGCAGCGAAGGAAGTGCTCGATGCACATAACCAACAGCGTGAAGCTCGGGTTGAGGGGCTGCTCGTCGACTTACCTTCTACCGAATCAATCAAGGACCTTTTATCACTGCGCAAAGCATTGGGTCAAACAGTCCCCGCCCTCTTCGTCCAAACCACCATCCCTCTTTCTGATTCCCCCTTCATTGGCGAAGGTTCCAAAATCGTCGTGGTAAAATCATTTTCAGCTGGTGACGATATCGAGTTAAAAAATTGGGCCCATACTTGTGCCAAAAATCAAGCGATACTAGCGGCTGATGTCGAAGTTGTCGCTATCACTGCCTTAGCCAAAACCCTGGCCACACTTCCTCCCGAGAATCTGATTATTTCCATACAAAAACCGACCACCGGATTACACGCCATCGGCACTTATCGAGAAATCATCCGGATTTTACACGAGTCAAAGATAGACGCACCCGTGTGGATTCGAGCCACCGAAGCTAATGCCATTCTTCTCGATCAAGGATTTCAGTCGCGACTACTTGAAGCCTCTCTCTTTGCCGGAGGACTTTTGGTTGATGGTTACGGTGATTTACTCTCCTGCGAAACACCAACAACCACAGCCAAATCATTAACACTGGGATATGATATTTTGCAAGGGGCTCGATGTCGCCAAACTAAAACTGAATACGTTGCCTGCCCCTCCTGTGGCCGAACTCTTTTCGACATCCAATCAACCACACTTAAAATTAAAGAACGCACAGGACACCTAAAGTCTGTCACCATCGCCGTCATGGGATGCATTGTGAATGGACCTGGAGAAATGGCTGATGCTGATTTTGGCTATGTCGGGGGTGCACCAGGAAAAATTAACCTCTACGTCGGCAAGACCCCAGTGAAATTCAATATCCCACAAGAAGAGGCTGTGGATCGGCTCGTGGATTTAATTAAAGAAAAAGGTAAATGGGAAGAGGCATAGTGCTACTTGCCTCCGAGGGTTAAATTCCTCTATTACCTTAGAGTCTTTTCTATGAAACCTGTACTGCTCGTGATTCGTGATGGCTGGGGCGAAAATCATAACCCTAAACATGACGCCTATAATGCCATCAAAGTGGCAAATATCCCCGTCTCACGAGGACTAAGCCAGCACTGGCCTCGAACCGAAATCCTAGCCCATGGTCTCGATGTTGGACTCCCCGTAGGCATTATGGGCAATTCAGAAGTTGGGCACCAAAACATTGGCGCAGGTCGAATTGTTGACCAAGAAATTGTACGTATCGACAAAGGATTAACCAACCCCAAGGCGATGCGCGAAATCAAAGCCTTTCGTGGGCTAGTCGATAATGTGAAAGCAACCAGCGGATCTGTGCACCTAATGGGACTTTGCTCCGAAGCAGGTGTTCACTCGACCCTACCCCATCTTTACGCTTTGCTTCGCTTACTCAAAGAAGAAGGCCTCACAAAAGTTTTCGTCCACGCCTTTATGGATGGTCGAGATAGCCCACCAACCAGTGGCTTGGGCTATCTTAAACAGTGCGAAGCCGAAATGGCTAAAATCGGCGTCGGTAAAATCGCTAGCGTGTCGGGTCGCTTCTGGGCAATGGATCGCGACAACCGCTGGGAACGAGTCAAAACCGCTTACGACGCCTTAACTGGAGCCCCTGCACCAGAGGCGGATTCAGCCAGCGCTGCCGTTCAAGCCTACTACGATAAACCCACGGAGAGCTCCATGACGGGCGATGAGTTTGTCCCCGCAACTCGAATTCGTGGAACAGATTTCATTAAAGATGGCGATTCAGTTTTGTTCTTTAACTTCCGAGGCGATCGTCCCCGCGAAATCACCCGTGCTTTTATTGATCCACAATTCAAAGGATTCGCTCGTCCTCGTTTACTCAAATTGTTTTATGCAACGTTGACGAATTACGAGAAGGGTCTTTGTCCCAATGTCATCTTTGATAAACCACCTAAGATGGTAAACATTCTTGGTGAGTGGGTAGCAAAACAAGGCATCAAACAATTCCGCACCGCTGAGACGGAGAAATTCCCTCACGTCACTTTCTTCTTCAACGATTATCGCGAGGAGCCTTTTGCTGGCGAAGAACGTGGCATGGCCCAAAGCCCCAAAGACGTTGCTACCTACGACCAAAAACCTGAAATGTCAGCGAGTCAGGTAACTGAAATGGCCAAAGCTGCTATTCTTTCAGAAAACTACGGCTTAATCGTCGTTAACTACGCAAACCCCGACATGGTTGGCCATACGGGTTCACTGAAAGCAGTTTGCCAAGCCTGCGAAGCAGTTGATCAAGGCCTCGGCGTACTCCTTCAGGCCATCGATCAAGTCGGTGGCAAAGCCATCATTACTGCTGACCATGGTAATGCAGACCAAATGTGGGAACCTGAAGAAAACTCACCCCACACTCGCCACACCCTTAACCCCGTCGAAGTCGTTGCCTACGGCAAGGATTGTCAAAAATTGAAGTTACGTAACACGGGAAGACTGGCCGATATTGCCCCCACTCTTCTGCAACTCATGGGTCTTCCTAAACCCGATGAAATGACGGGAGAGAGTTTAATCTCGAAATGAGATTAACTGCATAACCATTAAACGAGACGAATAACTTTAACTCGCAAAGGTAATCCCTAACGAGTCAGCGACGGCACGGACAATTTCAATTTCAGCTGGTTCTGCCTGCTGGTCGTTTAACATGGCGACCCCACAAGCACGCACGAATGAACGGCGGTCATTGACTCCTAAGCCAGAAATAACTGAGAGAGACTCTTGGACTTGATCAAGGTTCACTTGCTCGGATGTCAGCATCGATTGCATCGACTGCTCAAGTCCCAAAACCGAAGCTCCTAAACGATAGGCTTTTTGTTGTGCCATCGGTGATTCGCTCGAAGTAATCACTACGGCAGAAAGAACACGAGCAAAGTGATTTGGCACCGTGATGGCATTCGGTTGAGAACCTAAAGCATCTGGCGCTACTGATAAATATCGACGCATTGAGGCATGAATCAACATGACCATCATACCGTCTTCTGTGCCAACCGAGAGTTCTTTAATCGCGGCTCGAAACGCCGAAACCTGCGTCGCAGAGAGTTGACGCAAAGCAGGCATCGCCAAATCCAACAAAGGCACACGTGAACCAGCGGGAAGCGCCGTTAATAGAGGTTCAATCGTCAGAGCCTGCTTAACCACCTCGCCCGAAGCCAAGGAACGTGCACTATCGATTTGAGCCGTTCGTAAGACAGGATCCTGTCGCAAAATCAGACCCAAAACAATCGCCATCGCACCAATAGGCTCTTGGCTTACCGCCCTTAACTCAGAGGGAATCTTACCTTTAAATCGAACAGCCTCCTGAATTTCAATGTCCGAAGGAATACGCTCGGGCAAGGAAGGTGCAAAAGAGTTTGTGCGAGAATTAAAACCCGACAAAGGGGAATCGGCTAATTCGGTTTCATTTGCGGATACCGCGGAAGACAACTGGGATAAATCGGCAGAAAAGGAAGGGTCAATCCGAAGAACTCGATCGGCCAACGGGGGGTGTGTCGCAAAAAGCGAATCAAGGAAACTTCCAGAAGAACTGAAAAATAAGTGCTGCGCTTCGAGCTGTGCGACCGAGACCTCGTGCGGACGGCGAGCCAACTGTCCGACTTTAACCAAAGCAGAGGCTAAACCTTTAGGGTTACGAGTGAATTGAACTGCGGAAGCATCGGCTAAATACTCACGCTGACGAGAAACCGAGGATTGAATAATCCGGGCAAAAAACATTCCCAACCAGCCAACAATCAAAACGACCAAGCCTGCAAGGGCGAGTGGCCAAGCCGACTTTTTATCATTCGAAGATTTCGAACTTAGGCCAACTCGAATCAGAATATAACCCAAACCAGCCAAGGCAGTTAAACCAGCAATCATCCCAATAATTTTAATATTCAAACGCATGTCACCGTTGGCGATGTGGCTAAACTCATGCGCAATCACACCCTGTAATTCATCGCGATTAAGATTTTTCAGGGCTCCAACAGTCACACCTACCACCGCATCCTTAGGATCATTGCCAGCCGCAAAAGCATTAATGGTATCGTCTCCATCCATGACGTAGCAATCGGGTACAGGCATACCAGAAGCGAGGGACATTTCTTGGACTACATTAAGATAACGCCGTTCACGAGTATCTGTCGTATAGGGGGAAACAAGTCGCGCACCCAGGCTGGCCGCCACAGCACTACCACCCTTGGAGAGTTCTACAATTTTCAGCAAGCTACCGCCCAGAATGACAGCCAAGGCCAATCCACTTGTAGCCAGAAACATCCTCGGCTGCCACCAATCCAGAGGTAGGCCCAACTTGGTCTCGCCAATCACCGCTAGCACATAAAGTGAACCCGCCAAGGAGAGAACAGCCAAGATAAGGATAGACACCAGTTTTGCGGTTCTCCCCCTTGCCTCATCTTGGGCTTTAAAGAAGTTCATCGTTTGATAGCTGACTCAGGCGAGTCAGATACTGGTCAAAAAGCGACCTTAGGTACAGCACGCTCTTGTTCACTCTCAATCTTAAACAACTCAGCAGGAGCAAAACCAAAAGCACCCGCAAAAAGGAGATTAGGGAAAACTTCACGACTATTATTATAGTCGAGAACAGCATCGTTATAGGCCTGACGTGAAAATGCGATACGGTTTTCAGTAGAAGTTAATTCTTCCATTAATTGATTCATGGTCGAATCAGCCTTCAGTTGAGGATAGTTTTCCGACACGACCATTAAACGACCGAGGGCACCCGAGAGACCCGATTCAGCCTGAGCCAATTCGCGCATCGCCTCAGGATCAGAGGGGTTACCAGCGAACTTGATATTAGCCTGGGTCGCTTTCGCACGAGCACTGATGACAGCATCGAGCGTCCCACGTTCATGGGCCATATAACCCTTCGCCGTTTCCACCAAATTAGGAATCAGGTCGTAGCGTCGTTTTAACTGCACATCAACCTGGGCGAAACTGTTACGAAAACGATTTCGCAAAGCAACGAGGGTATTGTAGATACCAACCAAGAACAGGGCGGCAAAAACAAGAATGCCGACGACAATTAAGGAAACGATGATGGCAAGTGACATGGTAGTTCGATTATTTAAATTAAGGCACCCTACCCCCTTCGCAAGGCCAACTGGATTATTATTTTTTACAAAAAATCGCCTAAATTATAACGACAAATCAGCCATTTATGGCAATTGGGCCAACTTTTCACAAACCTCATCAATCAAGAAAGCGGGAGTGGAAGCACCAGCGGTTACCCCGACGGTCTTGTATCGCTGAAAAGAGGGGAAATCGAGTTCGGCGGCGGTCTCGACGTGAAAACAGGGCAAACCTTGTCGCTCCACGAGTTTAGCCAATTTGACCGTGTTAGCGGAATGACGTCCTCCAATGACGACAATCGCTTCGCAACCCTGCCTTGCCAATTCGACGACATCTGACTGGCGATCCTTCGTCGCACCACAAATGGTGTCAAAAATTTCTACCACGGGATACTTTGTCCGCAAATGGGCTGCCAGCTTTTCAAATTCATCGGTAAACATGGTGGACTGTGAAACCATGCAAACTCTATCCCCTAAGGGTGGCAGATCTTCGATGTCTGTAATCGAAGTAATCACGTGCCCCCGATTTTCTGCATAACCTAAAAGGCCGATAACCTCAGGGTGCTTGGGGTCGCCAAAAATAACCGTGGCGTAACCCTTTTTAGCATGAAGACGCACCTTACCCGCAATAATACCCACATCAGGACAGGTCGCATCGCGAAACTCCATGCCCAGAGATTTTAAATAAGCACGGCGCTCTGGAGAAATCCCATGAGCGCGAACTACCATGACAGCCTGATCTTGGCCTTGGTGCGAAACCGACAAAGGCGCCTGGCTTCGATAATCACCGACTTCACGAATACCCTCCTGCGTTAAAACTTCCATCATCTGGCGATTATGAATCAGTGGGCCGTCCGTATAAACAGGATGACGACCTTTATGAGCGTATTCACGAGCAATATCGATTGCACGTTCAACACCCCAACAGAAACCAGCAGACTTGGCTCGAATCACTTTCACGTCCTTAAAGTGAAGGGATTACACGAAGTTTCAAGCCCGAGGTGCATCCAAAGTTCGCACCCTTCGATGTTTAAGGGGAAAACGCAATGTAACCGTCGTTCCGACCTGCGGCGTGCTTTGAATATCCACCGTCCCACCATGTGCCCTCAAAATCTTTAATAAAATCAACATCCCTAAGCCACCACCCGACTCTTTAGTCGTATAATAAGCATCAAAGACTCGCGTTAATTTATCTGCAGGAATGCCCACACCGGTATCTTTAACGGCCAAAACTACCCAATCATCATCCGAAGAAATCGTGATAAAAATATCCCCGCCACGATCCATGGCTTCGAGGGAATTTTTTAATACATTAAAGAGTGCTTGTTTAATTTGATTACGATCCGCTGAAATCAAGGGGACTTCGCTCGCCACATCGACCGAGACACGCACACCCAATTGTTTAAATTGATCCTGAAGCAAATTCATCGCCTCAGCCACAACCGCAACGACATCGGTATCCAGTAGATGAGGCGGTGACGGACGAATGGCACCAAGGAATTCTCGGACAATGCCATCCAAACGAGTAATCTCTGACTGACAAACCTCGGCAGCCTGTCTGACTTTTTGCGCCGCTGGAGTATCACCCAACTTTTCCGCTTCGCGACGCAACAACTGTAAATGAATACCTATCGCATTCAAGGGATTACCCACTTCGTGAGCCACTCCTGCTGCTAAAGCGACAATCGAATCGATTCGCTCACTTTCAACGCGGGATTCAGTTTGCACTCGCTCAGCCGTTATATCGCTCAAAACAGCCACACTTCGCGCTCGATCAGAATCGTGAACACCTCCCACCTTGGCGAGATGTAGTCGCAAAACGCGTGGCTCAGGATAGCGCACTTCAATTTCACGATTCACCGCCTCTGCTTCTACCGGCAAGGCCAAAGCTTGAGCAATATCGGGAGATAATCGGCGCAATTCCGCACCTGTCACAGCTTCACTACTCACCCCCAATAAACGCACGGCTGCTGAATTTGCATAGTCAATCGAACCATCCGCCGCTAAGACAATCACGCCTTCTCGTAAAGTATCCAAAACCGTCTCCATGAGGTCGCGCTCGCGCTCCAAACGCCGAGCCAAAATAGCTAAATTTTGTGAATCTAAACCATCGATTCGCCCGAGAACTCGATCCAATGGACTGAAGCGACGGGTGGCCATATCAACAAGAACGAGTCGCCAAAGCGGCGCTCAGTTCAGCAACAAGTTTTTGTGCGACAACTTTTTTAGAGGCGGGGCCAATAACCTGACGATACCCTTCACGACCAAGAAGAATGAGTTGATTTTCATCTCGACCAAAAGCGCCTGCAGGACCAGCAACAGAGTTTGCCGCAATAAAATCAATTTTCTTCTGTGAAAGTTTGGTGCGGGCGTTTTCCTCAACCGACTCTGTCTCAGCCGCAAATCCAACGAGAAGTTGATCAGGGCGTCGCCGTTGTGCCAAGGTGGCTAGGATATCGGGCACAGGCTCTAATTCAACAGAGAGATTTTTGCCGGTCTTTTTTAATTTTTCGGGCAAGCAAACCTTGGGACGCCAATCACTGACAGCAGCCGTCATGATTAAAACATCACACGGTCCAAAAAGTGCGTCGGTTTGGCGAAGCATCTCCTCGGCCGTCACAACAGGATAGAGCATGACTCCAACTGGCTCAGGTAGCGAGACAGGTCCAGCAACCAAATCCACCGTCCAACCCAGAGCCGATGCGGCTTCGGCAATAGCAAATCCCATTTTTCCCGAGGAGGGATTGCTGATAAAACGCACGGGATCAAAATACTCCCGAGTTGGACCAGCAGTGATGAGACAGCGGATAGACATTGTGACCAAACAAATTTAGCCACAAAAAGAGGTCAAGGGCGAGAGCGAAGCCATGGCTAAAACCCCTTAAAACTTTGCCAATCTGCCTTTCGCCTCCACTGTCGCCCCATGGATATTTATTTAGCAACCAGCAATGCCCATAAGGCCGAAGAGTTTGGTCGAATGTTTGCTCAGGCTGGTCTCGCCATAAAAGTTCACTCGGCGAAAGAACTCGGCGGCATGCCCTATGTTGAAGAAATCACAGGGACCTTCACTGGCAACTGTCGCTTGAAAGCCGAAGCTCTCCGTCGCATCGCTTCCCCCAAATCGTGGGTACTCGCTGATGACAGTGGCCTGTGTTGCGATGCTTTACAAGGTGGCCCTGGAGTCGATTCTGCTATTTACGCCGGCAAAGGTGCGACCGATGCACAAAACCGCACCAAACTTTTAGATGCTCTTAAAAAAGCCCCTGCTCATAAACGAGGAGCGCGCTTTGAATGTCACTTGCTTATCATTGGACCCAATCGCGAAGAACAAAAATTTCTCGGCCAATGCTGGGGTCGCATTCTTGAACAGGAAGTAGGCACGGAAGGATTTGGTTATGATTCACTTTTTGTCCCAAGCGGTTTTGAAAAAACTTTTGGCGAACTATCGCCGCAAACGAAGGACAAGTTAAGTCATCGCGCAAAAGCGTTCGCTCAATTAGTTAACTGGATTAAGCAGAGCGAAATTCGCCTTTAAAATCAGAAGAAAATCGCTTCAGAAAGCGCTTCGGTGGGTCCCATAAAGGCCACACGTTGAGCCATCGATTCCACGGTATCATCGTGGGTAAATTTCAACCCCGCCCAAGTTCCCTGTTCGGCATGTTCCCAGGAGAAATGACTACCATCTTCGTAACTCCATTCCGCATCGAGGTTGTCGCCTACCGGAGCATCTTCCGAGAGATTAAAAGTGGCCTTTAAACTAACACCCGAAACCTTACTGCATCCACTCAGACAATCACGCATCCAGTTTAACAAACCTGCTGCTTCCCCACGCATTGAGGGCGTATGATTAAGCGTCACTGATTTTAATCCACGGACTAATAATTCAGGAGAGTGGGCGGCTAAAAATTGTCCTAACGCTTGACGCACAGGCAAACAACGTGCGACAGAAAGATCACGCACACTAGCTGGCTTAGGAAATGGTAAAGAGAAGAAATCGTTTCCGATTAAAGTGCGGTCGGCGACGATTCGCCGACAACGTTGTGTCCAGGACAGCCAGGGCTCCATTTCTTCATCCGTCACTCCATGCACCCATAAATTCACTGGTAAATCGCCTTCTAGCCAGGTTGAGACTAACGATTCAATCTCATTGGAGGGTTTGCCATGGGCGAGCATCAAAGCCTCACAGCAACGCTTACCCCGTCGCGCAGGATCAAAGAAGCAAACAACATTAACCTTTGCCTCCAAGGGGGCTTTGGCTTCGGCCACAGGTCGCGCCGCCAAAACAATCACTCGACAGGGATAGCGCTGAGCAAAGAGTACGGCGTCATCGAAGCGTGCTTGGGCATCCTCGGGTTTCACTCCCGCACCAAACATAAGAACGAGATTCATTTGCGAGGCTCGTGCAGCTTCCTCTCCTTCCTCAGCCCATGCTTTATCAAGAGCCGAAAGCGCCGAGGAGACTTTCAATGAAAAACCAGGAAGTGTATCTAAATTGGGATGCGCCATGACACTTTAACGTCCTGCATTACGCCAAGTATGACCTTGGGCTGCGAGTAATTCATCCGCACCCGATGGTCCCCAAGAACCTGCGGCATAGGACTCCAAACTTTGCTTACCCGCTTTTTCCCATGACTGAAGGAGTGGCGTAAAGAGACGCCAAGATGCTTCCGTCTCATCTCCACGAATAAAGAGAGTGCGGTCCCCCACAATCGCATCGAGAATCAAACGCTCGTAAGCCTCAGGCGTATTGGAACCATAAGTCGTGGCGTAACGGAAACTTAGACGTACCGGCTGGGTTCGTGGTTCGAGACCAGGGACTTTAGAATTAAGGACTAAAGTCATCCCCTCATCGGGCTGGATTTGAATGACCAATCGATTGGGCGCGATATCATAACGTGAATCGCCCGCAAACAATCCAGAAACGGGTTGTTTAAATTGCACAGCAATCTCCGAAACGCGACGGGCGAGACGTTTACCCGAACGCATATAAAACGGTACGCCACTCCAACGCGCGTTATCGATAGAAAGTTTGAGAGCGCAAAATGTCTCCGTGAAAGAAGAGGCGGGAATATCTTTTTCCTGGTGGTAACCAACCACGGTTTCGCCGCCAGACAAACCGGCCGTGTAGTAAGCTCGCACGGCATCCCCACCCGACCCCAAACGCAGTGGCTGAACCGATTGCAGCAACTTCACTTTTTCATCTCGAATATGCTCAGCCGAAAGCGAAGCTGGTTGGTCCATGGCCGTTAAAGCCAACAACTGCATGGTGTGATTTTGCAACATATCACGCGTTGCCCCGCTGTGATCATAGTAACCACCTCGCGAACCAACACCTAACTCTTCTGCGACTGTGATTTGGACATGATCAACGTGACGATTATTCCAAAGTGGCTCTAAAATCGGATTAGCAAAACGCTGGACCAGCAAGTCTTGCACAGTTTCTTTACCTAAATAGTGATCGATGCGATAGATTTGCGGCTCTTGAAAGTGACGAGCTGCTACCGTGTTCAAATGCACAGCCGAAGCGAGATCACGACCAAAAGGTTTTTCAATAATGACCTTACTTTCCAAAGCAGTGCCCAGGCCACGCGAAGCCAAACCCGACTTTCCAAGGTTTTCTAAAATAGCCTCAAAAACGGTCGGAGGGGTTGAAATATAAAAAACGACCTGCAAAGGACGGCCCGCCGTCTTCTCGGCCGATGCAATCTTTGCTTTTAATCCCTCGTAAGCGGCAAACTCGTCGTAACCCCCAGCTTGATAATAAGTGTGATCGCAAACCCGCTTCCAAATATCTTTGCGGTATTCACGACGTGAAAACTTTTCGATGTCACTGGACGAAGTTTGCCGAAACTCCGCATCGGGAATCGGCTTTCTTCCAAATCCTATCAAGGTAAAGTCCGACGGTAATAAACTATCGACCGCCAAATTATAAAGGGCGGGTAAGAGTTTACGTGCGGCTAGGTCGCCCGAGGCACCAAAGATAACCAGGCAGGTAGGCTGAGCTCCACGGTGCTTACTCAGGCCAGCGAGAAAAGGATGACGGTCGTTGTCGGACATCGGATTCAAAAGAAATGCTTACGTAAGAGGGGAATTCCCCGGTGTTGAAGCAAGCGGACGGTGCCCCCTTGGCAAACCATAACCTCTATGACATCAAATCGAGTGTGAGGAGCACCCCCAATTTGCCTTAACCAGGCCCTCGCCGCTCTCTGCAGAGCCCTTTTTTTCCTTCGATTCACCGCACGGTACCCTTCTCCACCCCAGTCGGCCGTTCGGGTTTTCACCTCCACAAAAACGAGAACCACCCCATCAAGGACAACTAAATCCAACTCATCCAATCCCGAGCGCCAGTTACGAGCTAATACCTTACACCCTTGGCGCCGGTAATACTTTTCAGCTAATCGCTCTCCCTTATGACCAAGAGTTTGAGGCTTAAAACAGCTTGGTAGCCACCGACGAAAGTCAAAAAATGACATTAGCCCCAGATTTACCTAACTAAGAAGGCCGACCATCTAAATTTTCTAGGGTTTAGACTTTAGCGACCCCTTCAGTTTTCAGTTCCATCGTCAAAAAACATCGCCGAGTAATACTCTCTTAAGCATCTATCGCCTTCCCCTTTTGTCTCTTAAAGCTTAACTTCTTTTACCCATGTCCGAAGACCTCCGTAAAGAAATACAACGACTCCGCAAAGAGGTCATGCGGCATGAAGAACTTTATCGAAAAAAGCATGATCCAGAAATCTCGGACTACGAATTCGATAAGTTAGTGGATCGATTGCACGATTTCGAACGACGCTACCCACAGTATGCTGGGCCAGATTTGGGGATTGGCGACGATAAGGCCGAAGGATTTCAGCAACAAGACCATCGAGAACCGATGCTCTCTTTGGATAACACCTATGATGAAGCCGATTTCCGTGCCTTTGGTGAGCGTCTAAAGAAAGCACTCGGTGGCAAAGCCCTCGAATTGATTGTGGAACCCAAGGTCGACGGCGTGGCGGTTTCACTGACCTACGAAAAAGGGAAATTCATCCGGGCCGTAACACGCGGTAATGGTGTACGCGGAGACGATGTCACCCATAACGTTTCCCTCATTCAATCAATCCCTCGAGCCATCAAAGGCGCTCCTGATTTTCTCGAGATTCGTGGAGAAATTTACATGGAGCTCTCTGAGTTTGAGCGACTCAATCGCGAGCGCGAAGCTGAAGGTGAAGCCCTCTATGCCAATCCGCGAAACTTAGCCGCGGGGACGGTCAAACTGCTCGACTTAGAAGAAGCCAAACGTCGAAACTTAAGTATTATCTGCTACGGTCTGGGCGCCTGTGAGCCAGCCAACTTTAAATCACTGAGAGAGTTTAAAGATCAACTGAAGACATGGAATTTCCCGGTCTGGGATGACCTACCCCTGCAAGAGGGAATTGATAATGCATGGATGGCCATCGGACAACTCGACAACCTCCGACGACAATTACCCTACCCTACCGATGGTGCGGTGGTAAAAGTCAATCGCTTGGCTGATCAAGAACGCGCAGGCTACACCAGCAAGTTCCCTCATTGGGCAGTGGCCTTTAAATTCCCTCCCGATCAGGCCGAAACGGTTCTCAAAGCCATCAGCATGCAGGTAGGCCGAACAGGCGTGGTGACACCCGTCGCAGAGTTAGAACCTGTATTGCTCGCAGGCTCAACCGTGGCTCGTGCAACGCTACATAATGCTGATGAAATTAAGCGAAAAGATATTCGCGAAGGAGATACCGTACGCATTCAAAAGGCTGGAGAAATCATCCCGCAAATTTTGCAAGTCGTTTTAGAAAAACGTCCCGCCCAAGCAAAACCCTTTAACTTCGAAAAACGCTTAGAAGAATTAGGCCTTGAGGCCATTCGCGTGGAGGATGAAGCAGCCTATAAGTTAAAAGCACCCTCGCGCGAAATGAAAATTCGTCGCCTTGTTCATTTCGCTTCTAAGCAATGTCTTGATATCGATGGCCTCGGTGACGCGGTTGCTGAACAATTAGTCTCGCTTGGTTTGGTTGATGCGCCGGTCGATGCCTTGCAACTAAAAGCACCGGAATGGCGGATGCTTGAGGGATTCAAAGAAAAGTCCGTGGATAATATGATGACGAGTTTAGCCTCAGCTAAAAACCGTGAACTATGGAGAGCCATTCACGCCCTAGGTATCCCCAATGTGGGAATGCAAACCGCCAAAGACCTCGCTCGACATTTTAAATCCCTCGATGCCTTGGAGGCGGCAACGTTAGATGATTTACTCATTACCCATGTTGGAAAAAAAGGCGGCATTTCCACTGAATCGGTGATTAGCGGAGTGGGTATCGAAGTATCCAAATCCATCACTTCCTTTTTTAGCGACCCCAATCACCGCGACTGGGTCAAAGCCATGCGTAAAGCAGGACTGAATCTCATCGACAATACACCCGCGACAACCGTTGCTGGAGTGGCAGGAAAAACTTTTGTTCTTACCGGCACGCTTCCGACATTAGGCCGTGATGAGGCTCGCGACCTGATTGAAAAAGCAGGAGGAAAAGTCTCGGGAAGTGTCAGTAAAAATACCGATTACGTTGTCGCTGGAGAAGAAGCGGGATCCAAACTCACCAAAGCTCAAGAGCTTGGAATTAGGCTTTTAGATGAAGCTGGCCTAATGAAATTACTCGGAAAATAAAGCTAACGAGCGATACTTGACCTTCTTGTCATTGAGTCTTGTAGTGCATCGTGGCAGCCAAACTCTTACTTTTTGATTGTGACTCGACCTTATCGGCTATCGAAGGGATTGATGAACTTGGCCGTTTGCGTGGACCAGCGGTATTTAGGGCCGTAGAAGATATGACCAACGCGGCCATGAATGGTGGAACCCCCATGGAGGCAGTTTTTGCTAAACGTTTGGAGATGATTCAGCCCACTCTCGCTGAACTCGAGTCGATTGGACAAAAATACATTGCACACATTGAACCCACGGCTGTGGAAAGCCTAAAGGCTCTGCGTCAAGCGGGATGGACTATCGCGATTGTTAGCGGCGGTTTCACTCAGGCGATTCGTCCGCTGGCCGATTATCTCGGAATCGATCGCGTCGAAGCCGTCGAGTTAAGATTTAAGAGCGATGGAAGTTATGCTGGCTACAACGAGTCATGCCCCACTTCTAAAACCAAAGGAAAAAATGTTGTCGCGCGAAAGTTGCGCGCCGAATTACAAGCTCGACCCGTCATTTTAGTCGGCGATGGAGCTAGCGATTTAGAAGTCAAAGAAGACATCGATATCTTCATTGGCTTTGGTCGCTACGCGGTCAGACCCAAAGTCAAAGCAGGTGCTGACGTATTTATTTACGCCTTAGCCGAACTACCGGCGGCACTTAGTCAGCACCACTAAAACTTCAGGTGTTCACGTAAGAGTTTACGGCGATACCAGAAAATCTTTTCGATTTGCCCACGCACGAAAGGATGAGCGATTTCACCAATCGGCCAAAGCGGGAGTCGATAAAGTACTTCATCATCCATTCGGGTCTTACCACCCTCATCATAAAAATTATGATAGTGTAACCAGACAGAGTACGGTCCTTTTAATTGTTGATCAGCAAAAGCATGCGGGGGATCCCAATGGACAATACGTGTCCGCCAACCAAAGGGAATTCCGTGCAATTTTAACTTATAGTTAATTAACGTCCCCTGCCCCATCACAATGGGTAAGGGAGTTAAAATTCTGAAGTCTAATTCAGGAGGAGTAATTTTTTGTAAATTTTCAGCTTTTGAGAAAAACTCGAAGACTTTCTCAATGGGCAAGGGAATCATCGTGCTTTCAAAAAAACGGTGCACACCCGAAGGTAGAGACTTGGGGTTAGCAAGGTGGTCTCGACGGTTGGCTTGGATAACTTTAGTGTAATTAGGCACGGGGACTGTCGTTCAATGGAAGGCAGGGTGGCTTGATTATGGCTATCTGTCAAGGGACGCCCAAGGGAATGGGCTTGCCCCATTGATGGGTTTGGATTGAAAATCAAAAGAAGATTACGCATGTCCTCCCCCCACTCTCGCAGACAAACCAATGGCGCTTTTGGTAATCAAAAGCCCCGTCCGATTGGTAGGGTCTTTGACTCTCCTGCACCAGTAAGAGAGGAAAAGGGTCCTAAGCAAAAAACCATTGCCGATCGCTTGGCTGAATTCAGTCAACCTCTACTCGAACAGGCAGGAGGGAATCGTCTAGCCGCAAAGGGGGCCATGAATGTCGCTATCTTAATTTGGAATGCTTCGATTGAGGGACCTGAAAAAGTCAAAGACGCCAAAGCCAAGATTGCAGCCCTACCTGGATCAAATGCCGAGCAGGCAGATGAATTGGTTACCAACATGATTGAAAGAAAGAATGAACTTTTCCCAGGGGAGAGTTCCTTGATTACCAATTTCGTCTTAAACTTTAACCGTCGTGGTACTTCTTTCAGCGTTTCATCGGTTAATGTTAATCCTGAAGGCCTGAAAACGGGAAATCTTCAAGAGATCATTCAGGCCAAGATGTAGGTCTTGAGTTTCTAGAACGAGAAACTCAATCGGCCCCTTAGTCTTTATCGATTATCTCATCCTTGGCGCCAGCTTCATAGCGTTCACACCAAGCCTTGGACCAAGAGGCAAAATCGCCCGCCGCAATGTGCTCGCGGGCTTGATTCATTAAATCCTGTAAAAAATGAATATTATGCAAGGCTAACAAGGTGCCTCCCAGCGATTCGGTGGCATGATGAAGGTGGCGCAAATAAGCCCTAGTGAAATGCTTACAGGTATAGTTGTCCATTCCCTCAACCAGCGGACGATGGTCCTCTCGGTAACGTAGGTGTTTTACATTGATGGGACCATCGGGCGTAAACGCACCCCCGTGTCGACCAATCCGAGTAGGCATCGTACAATCAAACATATCTGCACCTAGAGCAACCATTCGGAGTAATTGTGGAGGTGTTCCAACACCCATCACATAGCGAGGCTTATTCTTAGGTAAAAGAGGGGCAGCAATACCAACCTGACGGAGCATTTCTTCTTCGGGCTCACCAACGCTCACGCCACCGATGGCAAAACCAGGAAAGTCTAGTCCGGCTAATTCTTCCGCACATCGTATGCGTAAGTCTTCAAAGACCGAACCTTGATTAATACAGAATAAATGACGACCCGAGGCAAGGAAGCCATTATCTTTCGCGAGTTGTAACATCTCCTTCGCCCAGCGAATGGTGCGCGTTACAGCGACCTCACAAGCTTCCCGTTCACAAGGCCATGGCGGGCACTCATCAAGAACCATGGCAATATCTGATCCAAGGGCATCTTGAATCGCCAAACAGTCTTTCACATCGAGAAACAGCGGATTGCCGTCAAGGTGCGACTTAAAATGAATACCTTCATCCGTGACCTTACGAAACTTAGCCAGCGAGAACACCTGAAAGCCACCGCTATCCGTTAAAATCGGCTTATTCCAATTCATGAATCGATGTAAGCCTCCCGCTTGCTTCACGATGTCGCGACCCGGACGAAGGTTGAGATGGTAAGTGTTACTGAGAAGAATTTGGGCTCCCGTATCAGCTACCATTTGCGGAGTGAGCCCTTTGACGGTCGCTTGCGTACCCACAGGCATGAAGACGGGGGTACGTACCTCGCCATGAGGGGTCTGCAGCACACCTAGACGGGCAGCCGTAGTCGTATCAGTTTTAAGCAGGGTAAACACAATCGATCATTAGGAGACAAGTGGGCACATTGGCAAGGGGACATGGGAAAAGACAATACCCCCTTGTCATCGTATCACATTGCTTACATGTCCCCTCTCTTTGTGGCTATCTACAGGGAAAAACTCTCTCCGCAGGAACAACTCGCCTTCGCATTAGGGTTGGAGAACTTAAAACCGCCCCCCATCATCTTATCGGAATAATCCAAATGTGTCCCACGAAGATAAAGAGCCGACTTGGGATCGACCAAGACTTCGACTCCCTGCGAACGGACTAAGATATCCCCTGTTTTCGTTTCGCCAACAAAGCGCAACTTATAAGATAAACCATTACACCCCCCTCCAGAAATAGCGACACGGAGGTACCGACCATTCGCCTCACGCTCAGCCAAAAAACGCACTTTTACTCCCGCAGCAGGCGTAAGAAGTATCAAGCGCTCATCGGCGACACGCAGAGTGGATGGTTCGGCAACGGACATCAGAGAAAAACATTAGTGTAAACGCCCACAAGGCAAGTCCAGCCAAAGAAAAAGTGGCTTGCTGATTAACGAGTAAATCAATAAATATTCTATTTCCGTGAGGTCGCGTAGCTCAGTTGGTTAGAGCGCTACATTCACATTGTAGAAGTCACAGGTTCGAGTCCTGTCGCGACCACGGAAAGTGGTTATCAACGCCTAACAACGAGAATAAAATCCTTAAGAGGCGAATCGATTTTAAGACTGAAATTAAAGGGGAAAGACGACTTTATAAGCAGTTTTATAATAAAATTATATAATAATTATTATTGCCCGTGGAACTTTTTATTCTTATAGATTTATACAGATTTTCCTGGCAATGCCCCAACCTAAAAACCCATTACCGGCAAATGATATCATGAAAGAGATTCATGAGCTTCATGACGAAAAGCGGAATTGCACTCTCGAGCGTCGAGCCAAATTTTGGGCCAAATTAGGTGGCAAAGATTTTGAGTTAACTCCCGACAATTTTCACATCGCCCTCGCCCAGTGGTTACACAATGCAGGAATTATTGATAAAGATCGGATTAAAGATGCCGCCGCTGCTCTTTACTGCCTAGGGGCAACAAACTCGAACAACCTCTTTCAAAAGATTCAACAAGGGAAACTCCATGATATGGGCATCAGTAAGAATGGACGTCCCAATGGGAATGGTAAGCACTAAGACCCATTTTAAAGTTAATTTTCTGCGTCTTTGCTCGAACCCGTTGACAAAAGCCTAGTTTATCGAAAAAACTGATGGCAATGAGCCGTCAGCAAGAAAGACGCCGATACCAAATATCGCGTGCTCGTTCTTTTTTAGAACGACGACTCAACGATATTCGGCAAAAACTCGATTTGAGTCCGACGGCAACCCCTCTCACGGGAGAGGCCGCCTATGAGGAAACTGAGATTGGCCGTGCTCCGGGTCAGTTACCAGCAGCCTCCCCTTTTGAGTCGAATAGTCCTACAAAATTTCGCGTACTTACCTACGACGAAAATCAATGCAAGGCAGAGGAGTTCTCCGAACTTGATAATATCGGGCGATATGCTGGCAGGCCAGGCATAGTTTGGATTCAAGTTCTCGGCATCACCGATCCGCAAGTCGTGCACATCGTGGGAGCCTTCTTTGATATCCCTATGTTGGCACAAGAGGATATCCTGACGGCAACTTCGCGTCCCAAATTTGAAGAGTATGGTGATAAAATTTTAACCATTGCACGTGCCGTTCGCATCGGTGTCGAGGAGAACACTCCACGCGGACAGCAAATCTCAATCGCAGCAGGTTCGAACTGGGTCATCTCCTTCCACGAAAATGACGAAAAAGTTTTCGAGGCCGTCGAAAAACGCCTGCAAGACAACCGTGGTAATTGTCGTCGCTGGGGTGCGGGCTACTTAGTTTACTCACTCCTCGATACCCTCGTCGATCGCTTACTCTACCAAACGGAGGAAATTGAGGATGCCACGACTGAATTAGAAGACTCCATTTTATTGGGGACTGACAACTGGGATTTGAATGAGGTTTACCGTCTCAAACGAGTTGTTGTGAGATTAAGCCGTCTAGCTCAACCACTGAAAGACATGGTCAGTGTTCTCGAACACTACGAACACCCACTCCTCCCCTCTTCCTTGGATCTTTATCTGCGCGATCTTTATGACCACGCCATTCGTGCGACTGACCGTATCGAACACGCACGGATGATTTTACAAGACCTGCAAGAATATCATCATACCCAGCAAGAACGCAAAACGAGTGAAATCATTCGCGTGCTTACGGTCATGAGTTCGGTCTTTATTCCGCTCACATTTTTAGTCGGTTTATGGGGAATGAACTTCCAATTTATGCCCGAAATTCACACCGAGTGGGGTCATAAATACGGCTATTATACTGCGGTCGGTGTCATGATTTTACTCGGCACAGGCATCGTCCTGTGGATGAAGAAAAAGCGTTGGTGGTAAAGCAGCTTAAGCACAGTCCTGCGCATCGACATCGATAACATCGATGACCTGCTCATCACGCAATATCTTAGCACGCAAAGGCAACAGAGCAGCGAGAAGAGGTTTAACGCTTTTTACGAAATACCAACAATGCATTCGATAATGATCCTGCACACGTTCAAAGGGACAGGGAGCGGGTCCACGGATTTCCGCTAAATCAGGATACAGCCGCGCAAACTCTTTAAGCCAAGTCTCAATAACAAAAGTGACTTTTTCTAAATTGCGCCCGCGGAAAACATGCCGAACGAGATGTCTCTCAGGCGGATAACCAAATTCATTTCGCTTTGCTAGTTCGGCCTCAGCAAATCCTTTAAAGTCCAATCGTTTAGCAAACTGTATGGGATCAGAAGCAGGTTGAAATGTTTGCACCACTACCGCGCCCTCTAAATCGCCACGGCCGGCTCGCCCAGCGACCTGAGTGAGTAATTGGAAAGTGCGTTCCGAAGCCCTGAAATCAGGCATTTGTAGCGATAAATCCGCATCCAGTATCCCCACCAGTGTGACGCGTGGAAAATCGAGTCCTTTGGCAATCATCTGGGTACCGAGAAGCATATCATATTTACCCGACCGAAAATCGGAGAGCACTCGGCGAAAAAGATCTTTTTTACTCATGGTATCCGCATCCATACGGGCCACTCGTGCTTGAGGAAAAAGTTTAGCAATCAATTCCTCCACTTTTTGAGTACCATACCCTTTCCATCGAACCTTAGGCGAACGACAATGCGGACAAAGCACGGGTGCCGGCTGACGGTAGTCACATAAATGACAACGTGCCGTTGAATCGGTTGTATGTAGAGTCAAAGAAACGCTGCAGCACGGACATTGTACAGCCTCTCCACAATCTGGACAAACGAGAGAACGGGAGTGTCCACGTCGATTAAGGAAAAGAATGACCTGCTCTTTTTTAGCTAAACGGTCACGAATGGAATCAACTAATTCGCGCGATAAAATGCTCTGTCCTTTGGCGTGTAAAATTTCACGACGCATATCCACAGTCCGAAAAGCAGGCATTGGACGATCATCAACCCGCTGGGGCATGGAATTTAAAACATAACGTCCCGAAATCGCATTCCGCCACGTTTCTAAAGAAGGCGTTGCTGAACCTAAAACACAAGCCGCTGATAGAAGCGAGGCTCGATAAACAGCCACGTCTCTTCCATGATACAAGGGAGTTTCGCCCTGTTTGAAAGAAGGCTCGTGCTCCTCATCGACGACAATTAAACGCAGTTGTGGTAGTGGTGCAAAAACAGCTGAGCGAGCTCCTACCACTACCCTGGCTTGACCAAGCGACATCGCCATCCAGGCATCAAATCGCTCGCCAGCGGATAATTGACTATGCCAAACCACCACCTGAGTTCCTAAATCACTTAAGCGAGAACGCAATCGTCCTACGGTTTGAGGCGTTAAAGCAACCTCAGGTACCAGAAAAATCGCTGAACCACCTTCAGTGACTACTTTGCGAATCAACGAAACATAGACTTCGGTTTTTCCAGAACCCGTCACACCATGCAAAAGATGAGTACGAAACTGTTTACAATCAAGGGTCTCTGAAATCGATTGTACCGCTGCTTCCTGCGATTGATTAAGTTGATGTCCCTTCGCTGGAATCGATTCGGCTTCTGCAAAAGGGTCATTGTAAGCCACACGCCATAGCACATGCGCTTCTTCTTTAATCAGACCAGTCTTGATAAGGGCATCCACGGCTGGTTGCGCGATTCCTAGACCAGTCAGAGTCTTAGCACGTTCCACTGGCTGAGTCTGGGCACTTAAAAAATCAATAAGCTGCGCCTGCCTTGGAGCACGCTTACGCAATTTATCTAAAACATCTTTCTCCACGGGGCCAACGAGACTTAGCCAGCGACGAAACACTGGCCGCACGCCTTTTCGCACAGCGGCAGGGAGAACCGTTTCTAAAACGGAATTAAGCCCGCAGCCATAATAGCCACTCATCCATTCAGCCAAGCGACAGCAGTCAGCCGTTAAGACTGGCTGTTCATGTTCGAGAGTTAAAATACTTCGCAACTTAGTACCCACGGGAGCCTCCGCAGGATACTTCCATACCACCCCTAAACCTTGACGATGCCCCAAAGGGACTCGCACCAACTGCCCTACTTTCAATGTTCCTTTGAGGGCAGCAGGAACGGCATAGGTATAGGCCCGTGCTCCGCCGTCAAAGGGCACAACTTCGGCAACGCCGGGTTCAATCTCTCCAAAAAGGTCGGGCACAGCTCCCAATCTCGCCGAAGTCCTCCCGACTTTCAAGCCGAGGGATAAAGGGCTGAACGATTATTTTTAACTTTAGATACGTGGGCGCGAGTGAGTCGCAATCCGAACACACATTAAGGCCCAAAAACAGCCGATACAATTAGCCACGGGCAACTGAAGGCTTCCTGGCATACTATAAAAAATACAGGCCCCAGGAAACCAAACTAAGTAGTTGGGCAGTAGATTAGGCACGATTAAGCGTCGGTACCAACCAGGTCGCATCGCTAGTTTTAACTGTGAAAAATCCCAAGCATGATCTTTCCAATAGTGCGAAATAGCATTGAAAGGTGCGCCAATGAATACGGTGAAGAAGAATTGATCAAAAAGGACTTTTTTGAAAACGGTTGAGGGAGTGGCTTGGTGACCAAAAATTTCGGCTTGGAGTTGATAAAAGGCACAAACAATGATTCCCATCAAAGCCCACCAGAGCACGCTGTGAACTAAATCCAACCACGGGTGAGCGGGTCGAATAGAGGGAAAAGCCATCCGAAAACACCATGGAATAAAACCAGCAGAAAAAGCCGTACAAAGGGCCGCAAATGACCAAAGATTATTTCGATTATAATTTCCTAAAACATCCAACCAAGACCGCACGACATCGCTCTGGTAATAACTCACCACTAAAGAAGCGGAAGCGATTAAGATAAAAAGGGAGGGCCAAGCATTATCTCGTACCGCCTTAGCTCCAGCCATCCAAGGTGAGTCCAGTGTCTCTTCGCTCATCCGAGATGCTTACGTAATAATTGGTCAATCATGGCTGGATTAGCCTTCCCTTGTGTCCGTTTCATAATCGGACCTTTTAAAGCATTAATCGCTTTTTCATTTCCCGCACGATATTCGGCAATGGACTTAGCCACGGCAGGATCAGCGATAACTTCCTGAATGATTTTTTCCAACTCACCAGCATCGCTGTTTTGACGTAAGCCTTTGGCGTTAACGATTTCACCAGCATCCTGACCGGTGCGGAACATTTCAGCAAAAACCTCCTTCGCCTGTTGCTTCGAAATGACTCCTTCATCGGTAATCTTCACCAAACCTGCGAGTTGTGCTGGTTTAATGCGACAATCCACCAAAGAAACTTTCGCAACTGAAGGTTCAGAAAATGCATCCGGTGCACTTGTGGCAGCTGATAAATCGCGTAGTAAATCGTTTGCCACCCAATTGGCGATACCCGATGGATTCTGCGGATAAGCAGCTGCAGCAGCCTCAAACCAATCGGCGAGTGCTTTATCCGCAATCAGAACACTGGTGACAGTATAGGGTAGACCCAACTTTTCCATGTACCGACGCTGACGGTGGAAAGGTCTTTCTGGGACTAACTTTTGCAAACGCTCAACGGTTGCCCGCGCAATCTTCAAAGTCGGAATATCTGGATCAGGGAAATAGCGGTAATCATGAGCATCCTCTTTATCGCGTAGCACATAACCCCGAGCGTTCACCGCATTCCAACCACGGGTTTCTTGAGTTATCTTTCGTCCTTCCTCTAATTCACGAATCTGGCGAGCGGCTTCATACTGAATACAATCACGAACCCCTGAAATCGAATTCAGATTCTTCGTTTCGGTGCGGGTGCCTAATTGCGTATCGCCTCGACGACGCACGGATACGTTTGCATCACAGCGCAATTGCCCCTTTTCCATATCGCAATCGGCCACACCCGCTTGCGTCAACATTGTGACTAAAGCATTTAAAAAAGCAGCTGCCTCTGCGGCCGATCGCAGGTCTGGCTCAGTAACAATTTCCAGCAACGGCACCCCTGCGCGATTGTAATCGACCAGCGAACCGCTGCCCGAGTGACTCAACTTACCCACATCTTCCTCCAAGTGTGCATGGTGAAGACGAATCATTTTATGTTCACCCATCACATTGCGCGAAGGGCCTGGTAACTCAATTTCGACCTGTCCGCCTAAGGTTACAGGGAAATCTTTT
Source organism: Opitutia bacterium (assembly GCA_947470855.1). Taxonomy (GTDB): domain Bacteria; phylum Verrucomicrobiota; class Verrucomicrobiia; order Opitutales; family UBA953; genus UBA953. The sequence continues at coordinate 49,439 of CANIUQ010000002.1, forward strand.
TGCGTGAGTTGATAGTTTTTAGGGTTATCAGGATAGAAATAATTTTTCCGATCCCAAGCGCAACGCTCGGGAATAGTAGCTTCAACTACCAAACCAAAAAGAATCGCTTGTTCGACCGCTACTCGATTAACCACTGGCAAAGTTCCTGGTAAGCCTAAGACAACGGGATCCACTTGCTCATTGGGCTCTTCGCCAAAACCCCAAGGTGCCGACGCAAACACCTTGGTTCGGGTGCGTAACTGCACATGAACTTCTAGACCAATCACAATTTCCCAGGGCGATTCGCTCATAGAGGTGCTTGTTGGTGGCGATAAGGGTGAGAAGCCTCAAACACGCGCGAAGCCGCAAGGAGTTTCTTTTCGGATAGTGGCGCGCCCACTAAGTGAAAACCGACGGGTAGGTGTTGCGATTTACCACAGGGCACCGAAAGTGCGGGTAGACCTGCTAAGTTGGCAGGAATGGTAAAAATGTCTTCTAAGTAAAGTTGCAGAGGGTCCGAAATTTTTTCTCCGGCTTTGAACGCAGGCGTTGGTACAGTCGGAGTCAAAATCATATCTACCTTCTCTAAAGCAGCGAGGTGTTCACTGAGAATTTTTGAACGAGCACGGAGCGCTCGAACATAATAGGCATCAGCATAGCCGGCACTGAGCACAAAGGTGCCCAAAAGGATACGGCGCTTAACCTCTGGTCCAAAACCTTCCGAGCGACTCAATGTCATCATTTCTACAGGCGTGGTAGCTTGACTAGAACGATGGCCGTATCGGACGCCGTCATAACGCGCGAGATTGGAAGAAGCTTCAGCGGTCGCCACCACGTAATAGGTTGGCACAGCTAAATCAGACGAGGGCAAGTCCACTTCAACAATGGTTGCCCCTTGGGCGCGATAAAAATCAATGGCCGCACGGGTAGCGGCTGCAACCTCCTGCCCTACTCCTTTATCCAAAATACCACGCGGAATCCCGATACGTAATTGGTTAACCGCCACGGGAGGAAGAAGAGTTCTTTGTCCCTGATCAAAACAGGTCATATCCCTAGCATCGGGAGACGCCAAAGCGTTTAAAAGAAGTTCACAATCATCGATACTCCGTGCCATCGGGCCGATTTGATCCAATGAAGAAGCGAAGGCTACGAGACCGTAACGTGAAATCAGTCCATACGTTGGCTTTAGTCCCACCACTCCACAATGCGAAGCAGGTTGGCGAATAGATCCTCCTGTATCAGAACCCAGCGCTAATGGAACAAACCCTGCCGCCAATGCCGCCGCGCTTCCACCAGAAGAGCCACCTGGAATGCGCGCTAAATCCCAAGGGTTATAAGTTTTTTGCAAGGCAGAGTTTTCCGTGGAGGAGCCCATGGCAAACTCGTCCATATTAAGGCGACCGTAAATGATAGCCCCAGCCGCACGTAAAGCTTCGATGACATGAGCGTCATAAGGCGAAATCAACTTCGCCAGCATTTTACTCGAACACGTAAGGGGCTGCCCTTTAACTGCGATGTTATCTTTAATGGCTACGGGAATGCCATCGAGAGAACTCAAGGTTTTACCTTGCTTACGCCTTTCGTCCGAAGCCTCCGCTTGGGCGATGACATCGGACTCGGAGAGATAAGTAAAGGCACCGACCTTGCTATTGAGATTTCGGTAACGGATCAGCAGAGCTTCCACCAAAGCCCGTGACGTAAGCGTTCCCGCGTGTAAACGTTGGGCAATCTCGGTCGCCGATAAAAGATGTAAAGCATCACTCATCGTTAGGATTCATCATCAACGACGCGAGGAACAGAGATTTGGCCATCGCGTGAAGCTGGCGCAATCTTGGTAACGGCTTCGACACCGAGAGACTGACCCGGAATATCTGCGCGCAAAGCACTCTCTTCAATGACCTGGGCGACATTGGCAGCAGGTGGTAAATCAGCACGAGCCAACGTCTCAAAATAAGTCAGCACTTGGCTGAGTTGATTTGAGTACAAAGCCTTTTCCTCAGCACTCAACTGGAGACGTGCGAGTTTTGCTAAATGGTCGATATCAAATCCTTTAGCCATTCATTAACGACGGATTGTCCAACCCGCTCCTTTTTCTAAAGCCGCAATGACGACACCCATCGCGCGATTAGCTTCTTCATCGGTTAATGTACGTGTGGAGTGGCGCCAGCGAATTTCGAAAGCCAAACTCTTGTTACCTTCGGGTAAACCAGGGCCACTAAAAACGTCAAAGCAATGAACGGCCTCCAATTCAAACTCTTTGGCGGCAGCTTTTTGCGCCGACTGCTGCACTCGACTCAAGACTTCCGCAGCGGAAGTTTTTTGTGGAACGATGACGGCAACATCGCGTGTCGCGGGAGGGAAAGAGGAGAAAGCAGCGAAACGTGGAATACGGACTGCTTCGGCAAAAGCCGAACGTGGAAGCATGAATTCCCCAGCAATGACGGTACCTTTAATGCCCAGACTACGCGTCCAGCGCAAATCAAGTATGCCACAGGCTCCTTGGGCAGAACGTCCGCGATCCACTAACGCAGAAGCTTGATCTTTTTGCCATAAGCCATCAGCGAGAGCAGCAAAGGTGAGTCGCGAAGCTGATAAATTCGCCAAAGCCGCCACATCTAAAAGCATTCGTTTGGCTTTCAAAACATCCCAAGCTTCGCGCGACTTCCAAGTTCGTACCACCGGAGAAGCAAGAGTCGCAAATGCCACCGAAAGAAATTCGCGAACAGTCCCATCAGCCTGGGGACGAAAAACAACGCCTACTTCAAAAAGCCCAGCAGGGTCGGCATGCACAGAAAGGTTAAGCGCTAAGGCTCCGGTTAAACCAGGAATTAATGATGCACGGAGGTGCGTCTGATCGGCCGTAAGAGGGTTTTCTAAAGCTAATTGTGGGAGAGCCGACTTACCTAGAGTGCGTTCAATTTCACCAGCCTCACGTAAAGTGTAATGACAGCATTCGGCGAATCCAACTCCAACAAGACGGGAGGAAATCTCTCTCGTAAAAAGCGACGAGCGCGTATCTTCTTCACCTGGTAGCGGAGCAATCGGACGACCGACTGGAACGCGATCCGTACCGTAAATTCGAATAAACTCCTCAACACAATCGATGGGCCGAGTGACATCGGAACGGAAAGAAGGCACCAGAACCGTCATTCCCGAAGAAGATTTTTCAGTGGAAAATCCTAATCGCTCCAGACACTTAGCCACTTCTACGTCAGTCACGGAGGTTCCAGTTTTGTGAGCAACAAAGCCTAAGGGTAATTGAATTTTAACTTCAGCGCGTGGTGGCTTACCTGCAGCCACCGCTGAGCCAACAACTTCAGCACCAGCGTAGGAAGCTAGTAAGTCCGTAGCCAAACGGGAGGCAAGTTCGACACCAGCCGGATCGACGTCTCGTGCAAAACGATGTGAGGAGTCGGTGGCGACACCAGCACGACGAGCAACACGACGGACTTCACCTGGACGGAACCAGGCTGACTCTAAAATAATATCTGTGGTTGCAGAAGTTACACCACTATCGACGCCACCCATGACTCCTGCTAAAACAAGCGGACGGTGGGCATCGGCGATAACACAGGAACCTGCTTCAAGTTCAAGTTTTTTACCATCAAGCAAAGTTAAGGTCTCTCCTGCCTTTGCTCCACGCACAATGATGCCTTCTTGAACCTGTTGGGCATCGAAAGCATGCAGCGGTTGTCCCAGCTCCAACATCACCCAATTTGTAATATCAACGACGTTGTTAATTGGACGAAGACCAGCGGCCTCTAAATCGCGGCGCATCCATTCAGGACTCGGTCCAACCTTAACTTTTCTTAAAGAACGTGCCGTATAATAAGGACAAAACTCAGAATTTAACTGCACATAGCGGAAGGCATCGGTAGCTGAAGGCTGTGCAGCAAAACCCGTAGGAGTATTAATCGAAAGAGGTTTTAAGGTTAAGTTTAGAGCGGCAGCAATTTCACGAGCCACACCACGCAAGCCCAAGCAGTCACCTCGATTGGGAGTAACAGAAATTTCGAGTACCGAATCGGGTGCACCATAAATCTGATTCAATGGCGTGCCGATGGCAGGCTTTTGTGCGGTTAAAATCAATAGACCGTCTTCGCCCTTACCTAGACCGAGTTCCTCCGCAGAGCACATCATACCCATCGATTCAACTTCACGAAGTTTGGAAACTTTGATTTCAAAACCACTAGGCATGATTGTACCAGGCAAAGCCACTGGCACCCGATCTCCGGTCTTAAAATTTTTCGCACCGCAAACAATCTGACGGGGCTGACCATCACCTACATCGACTTTACAAACACTCAAACGATCGGCCTGAGGGTGTTTGCTGAATTCGAGAATTTCCCCTACGACAACCAGAGGAAGCGGAGCTAAACCAAATGAGTGAATGGATTCAACCTCCAGACCCAACATCGGTAAAACTTCGGCCAGTCGTTCTGGAGTAATCCCAGTGAGGTCGACGTGACGTTGCAGAGCTTGGAAAGAAACTTTCATAACTTAGGCAAACTGGCGCAGGAAGCGCAGATCGTTTTGATAAAAATGGCGAATGTCATCGATACCATGCAGCAGCATAGCAATGCGCTCCAAGCCGAGACCGAAAGCTAGGCCTGAATACTCTTCAGGATTTAAACCACAGTTTTTAAGAACGGCTGGATCCACTAAGCCACAACCCATGATTTCCAACCAACGGTTCGATAGACGACCAAGATTTGGTGAACGTAAATCCATCTCAAAACTAGGCTCAGTGAAAGGGAAGAAAGAGGGTCGTAAACGAATCTCCGCCTCTGGACCGAAGGTCTCTTTAACAAAGAAATCGAGAACACCACGAAGATCGGCTAGAGTAACGTGATGGTCGATCCAAAGGCCTTCCACTTGATGAAAATTAGCCGAGTGAGTTGCGTCAACGGCATCGCGTCGGAAACAACGTCCAGGAGCCACGATACGCAAAGGTGGCTTGCGATTTAACAGGGTGCGAACTTGGACACTCGAGGTATGCGTACGAAGTACTAAAGCCTCTTGGCCACGTCGTGGAGCATCGGCAGATTGAAAACTTTGAGGTAGATAAAGAGTGTCCTGCATATCTCGCGCAGGGTGATCTGCAGGAGTGTTTAAGGCATCGAAACAATGCCATTCCGTTTCAATCTCTGGACCTTCCGCTACGGTAAAACCCAATTTACGAAAAGTGGCTAAAATACGCTCGCGCGTTTGCGACAGAGGATGATGTTGCCCTGCAGGCGAATCAATCGCTGGAAGTGTTGGATCGAGCGGAGCCCCTAAAGTAGCACTTATTTCTGCGTCCTCGATTTTTAGCAATAAAGCCGAGAGCAAATCCTCGATCGATTTTTTTGCCTCGTTAATCAACTTCCCCATTACTGGACGCTCCTCCTTAGAGAGCGTCGCCATATTTTTCATTAAAGCGGTAAGACTACCATTGGGTCCGACAATCCGCGCTTTAAACGCCTCCATCTCTGCCCGTGTTTTAATGACTTGGGCTTCCTGATGGGCTTGAGCGACGAGTTGAGCTAACGACTGCTGCATAGGTAAGATTTGTGCGGTTGCTGAGACAATCGGCAAGCGAAAGCACCCAAAAACAATGAGGCCCCAGTCATCCTGGGGCCTCATCAAACCAAAGAAGGGTTGTTTAGGCGAGGGCTGCCTTGGCCTTGGCTACAATGGCCTCGAAAGCTGGCGCATCGTGGATGGCAAGCTCGCTGAGGTTCTTGCGGTCAATCGTGATGTTGGCCTTTTTCAAACCATTCACGAGACGGCTGTAGCTAATGCCGTGAGGACGGCAGGCGGCATTGAGTCGCACAATCCACAATTGGCGGAACGTCGACTTGTTTTTGCGACGATCGCGGTAAGCGAATTTTTGTGCACGTTGTACGGCTTCGAGAGCGTAGACATACAAGCGTGATTTGTTTCCGAAATAGCCCTTCGCTGCACGAATCGCACGACGTTTGCGTGCTTTAGTGGCTGGGCCGTTAGTTGCTCTAGGCATGTTGGTATTTTTAGTTTTGTTTGGTTAATGACCTCGGGGTCGCCTTAATGAACACCCGTTCGGTCAAAAGTATTTTAATTTAAAAGACTTAGGCAAAAGGCATCGAGGCCAGCATCTTCTTTTCAAAACCCGAATCAACGCGCTTAGACTTATTAGCACGACGGCGCTGTTTGCGTGACTTGGAACTCAAAAGGTGGCGGGTGTTCGGGGAACGACGCATTACCTTACCGGTACCGGTTACTTTAAAGCGCTTGGAGACTGACTTGCGGGTCTTTTGCATGGCGGAAAGGGTCGGAACAAACAGGATGGGGGGAGTCTTGTAAAGTGTGAATTAGCACTTTCCCTGCCCTGCCCTTACCTAAAGTGGCTTCATGGAGTATAAATGGAAGGTTTTGGACCAGGCATTCTCTGTAGACATTCGCTTTAATTCGTGATTCGGACCCCAACTGTCGGTGTATAAAATTTCTTTTTTTTCGGTGTTATATCCGATAATCAGCCGTAAATGACCCCCTCTAGCCTGAGGGTTCCCCTCTTCAGGACTGATACCCATCTCCACCCCCCAAATCAAGGGTTCACCCCGATCCACTGAGGCGACCACGATTTTTTCAAATCGAGCAATACCCTTTTTGTCGGCAATTCGAACTTCACGCAGAAGATCCATGTCCAGCTTGGGGAGAGTCACATAGAAATTATTCGTGCTCAATTCAGGAGCCGATGAAGCTCCTCCTTTCTTTTTGGCCGCCTTGATATAATCGCGAACAATGTCGCCAATGAATCCCGAATCGGAGGCCGACTGAATCACTTGAAAGCGCAAAGCAAATCGCGAGGCGATTCGTTGCATTTGGTTAGTGAATTCGAGCGAACTTGTTCCCGTTTTATTTCCCGTCTGCATCGCTTGAGCGATTTCATTCAGGTCAGCGTCTTTGCCGTAATAACGAATAATGCGTTCAGAAACGGCGACAGCACAATAACCCTTCTCGCCTTGATCTACCATCGGCACAGTACCAATCCACTTATCACCCTCAGGGTTGGTTCGTAGTTGATTAACCGCTAACCATTTCTCTGGGCTTTTGGCGGCTGATTTCTGTGCATCACCCACCACAACCACGCGCACAAACTCTGATCGATATTCTTGACCTTTCGCGGGATTGGCCCGGGTGCTACTCCACTCTAATCGAGCAATGCCAGCAGGCACTTTCCAAGCCAAACCCTTAGCTCGAATAATACTGGAAGTCTCCGCAATTGTGGTCGGTTGTTTAAATTCTTTGATTAAAGACAACCGAACTTTCTCAACCAGGGCTTCGAATTTTTCCCGACCAATCTCACCGCTATCGCCATTGGCATAAAGTAAAAGAGTCAATTCATTCTGACCTGATGCAAAACGCATCACCGACTCCACGAGAGGCAACTGAAGGAATTGCGTTGGGATTTTTTTACCATCGATACGGGCCGAGTCCTTCTGCGATGAATTTAAAATATACTGAGGGTATTTCTGAATAAACTGTTCAGCGGCAACTTTAGACAAATCTTGATCGGAAAGGACTGAGTCCAGCACCAGACTTTCTGCTCTCAGCCCTAGTGTGAAAAGCCATGCAATGATTAACCCTCGAATCATTCCAATTATCTAGAATGTATAATACAAAAGGGCAAACCACGAAAAAGCATAGAGTAACTTGCTCTTGCTTCTTTTACTCTAAAAACTCCTCCCATGCTAAAGTTAGGAACTAAACCCAAACTAAACTTCAAAGTAGACGCTCTTTTAGAGGGTAAGGTTGTGCAGAAACCTTTGGCGGAGCTCCTTAAAGGACAAGCGACAGTGGTTTCGGTTTACATGCGAAACAATACCTCGGCCTGCGATAAGCAAACAAAAGAGCTCGAAAAAAATCAGCAAGTTATTGGTAAACATGGATTTAAAGTAATCGCCGTCTCCCGAGACCCCATTACCTCTCACAGTAAATATGCACAAAAGCATGGCTATGACTTCACCCTCGCTGCCGACCCTGAGGATCAATTTTCCAAAGCCATGGATGCCATTGTCGAAAAATCAATGTATGGCAAAAAATACCTCGGACCTGCCCGTGCTGCCTACCTTTTCGACGACCAAGGTAAACTTCTTGGCATCATCTCCAAAGTCGATGCAGCCAAGCATGGTGAACAGATTCTCGAGGCCATCAAGGTACTGAAGTAGCATTACCTTATTACCGTTTATTGTAATCGGTGCTTGAATCTCGGGCATGAAACGGTGAGGTTATCACCACTACGTCACGTCCGAAGTTATCTAATGGCCACGCCTTATCGCCCGAACAGCCCTCGCCCCAACTCGTCCTCGAATCAACCCCAGCGTCCTTCGCAAAGGAGTCGCGAGGACAAGGGCCCCAGACGAAACGATCGAATCCGTGCTCCGGAGATTCGGGTTATTTCACCTAAAGGCGAGATGCTAGGCGTTATGCCTACCCCCAAAGCTCTCGAACTCGCGAATGAATTTGGCGTCGATTTAATTGAAATTGCTGCCAGCGCTAATCCGCCCGTTTGCAAACTAATCGAATACGGAAAGTACCTCTACGAAGAAGCCAAGAAACATAAACACCAGAAAACAGCTTCGAAAGTTAAAGAGTTAAAATTACGCCCTCGTATCGATATTCATGATTTAATGATCAAAGTTCGCCGGGCAGAAAATTTCCTGTATCACGGCCACAAAGTAAAGTTACTTCTGCAATACCGTTTTCGTGAACTCGAGCACCCCGAAATCGGAATGGATACGATGAATCGTGCGATTGCTGAATTATCCCATATTTCCACTTGCGATAATGTGCCGAAGCGGGCGGGACGTGCCATCGTTGTCGGCCTAACGCCCTTGCAATCTAACCGTCGTAAACTCATTCATAATGCAGAGCCAGCCGAAGACGATTTAGAAGACGATTCTGGCGTGGATAACGGAGAAAACGATCCGGAGTAATTATTCAGTGAAAACGATCACTGGTAGATTTTTCTGGATTTTTACACTCTTAGTTTTTGCTTTTGCCGTACAAGTTCGGGCTGACAGCACCGTTTTACTGGATGACTCCTTGCGGCAATTAGGACTGCGCGAAAGCGCCTTGCGCAAAGGAGATCCAGCCAAGTCTGAACGTTTCACTGGGAACGGCGTACCCGATATCTATGCCGAAAAAAATGTGCCTTATCTCGAGATTGGGGGAATCAAAGTCTTCCTCAGTCGAAGTGTCGATGTCTACCGCGATAATTTAACCATCACAGGGACAGATTACCAAAAAGTTCTTGTTCCTCTTTTATGGCGAAGCAACGCCCTGCCAAAAGGAGTCCGTCGAATCGTCATCGACCCTGGTCATGGAGGAAAAGACGTTGGCAAAATTTGTAATCGCACAGAGTACACAGAAAAAAGTGCTACTCTGGATACAGCTTTTCGTCTGAAAAATCTTTTAGAAAAAAGAGGTTTTGAAATTATTCTGACTCGAAAAGAGGATGTTTTTGTCGACCTCGATGACCGAGCAGCGATGGCTAATCGGGTCAAAGCAGACTTATTTATCAGCGTTCACTATAATTCTTCTCGTCCTGGCGACACGACGAGTTCTGGAATTGAAACGTACTGTCTTACACCCAAAGGGCAACTTTCGACGAATAAAGCCAAGGCTAAGGCCGATGTGACGGCCGAACCTGGTAATCGCATGGATTACTTCAACGTCCAGTTAGCTTGGAGCGTTCAAAGACAATTGATAAACAATACTGGAGCGGAAGATCGTGGCGTAAGACGAGCACGTTTTGCTGTATTGCGCCCCTTGAACTGTCCAGGAATCCTCATCGAGGGTGGTTTTATGTCCAGCAAGGAGGAGGGAGCGAAAATTGCCAATCCAGCCTACCGACAAAAATTAGCCGAGGCTATCGCCGCAGGCATTACGGATTACAACCAACGTTTCCGCGTCGGTCCTTAAGCGATTTCATTCTTTTCGCCAGCCCAGCTTAGGGTAGTTTTGAAGAATGCTCCGCTGGATGCGATGGTTATGGTTTCTTGGATTCCCTTTTTTACTTCAGGGAGAGGTCAATCCTGCGACCACTATTGTCATCGCTAATCAAAATAATCCAGAAGGCATACAAATTGCCCAAATACTTCTTCGAAAAAGAAATATACCGGAAGAAAATTTAATCATCCTTCCTCTCTCTACCGAAGAAGAGATTAGTTGGTCGCAGTACAGTGAAACCATTCTTAATCCCCTAAGACATCTGCTTCTTTCTCGTCAATTAATCGCAGGAGAAATCAAGGCGGAGAGAGATGAGTACGGACGAGAGGGCTTTATTAAAACAGAAAACCCTCGGGTAACGTGGATTATCTGCATGACTGGCGTACCGCTAAAAATCAAAAATCTTGATCACGATAAATACCCAGAAAATGCTCCGTTAAAACGCAGCCAGGCTTGCGTGGACAGTGAACTCGCCCTTCTCGGAATGACGAATCACAATCCCCACGGACCCATCAATAATCCATGGTTTGGCAACGCTTCATTAGTCACCAGTGATGTCATTCGCACGGCTCGCCTTGATGGCCCAAGTTCGTCGGAAATTCTTCGTTCACTCAATCAAACCTGGCGGGCAGAGAAAAACGGCCTTCGGGGTAGATCCTATATCGATAAAGGAGGTCCCTATCCCGAGGGTGATGTTTGGTTGGATCGGACCGCCAATCTTTCGCGCTCGATGGGCTTTCCGACCGATATAGAAGAAACACCTAAACTCTTTCACGAAAAATCCCGATCCGATGCACCAGCCTTTTACTTCGGCTGGTACACTCAACTTCCCCAGGGACGATTTGGCCTGCAACGCGTCCTTCTAGCACCAGGATCCATCGCCGTTCATACTCATAGCTTTTCTGCTTTTACTTTGCGTAGCTCGTCAGGAAATTGGGCTGCCTGGCTGGTCAAACAAGGCGCCGGCCTAACCGCAGGTAACGTTTACGAACCTTACTTGCAATTCAGTTTAAGGCCTGATGCCTTACTGAGAGGAATCGCACAAGGCATGACGGCGGGTGAAGCTGCTTGGTTTGCTACTCCTGCCGTGAGTTGGCAAGGGACGATTTTAGGAGACCCGTTTTACCGACCCTTGGCACACGACATCCAGCCTCAGCTGAAAGACTTTTTAGTTCAGCCCGATGACTATAGCGTTTATAGCGTCCTCCGCGGTGCCGAAATCGAACAAAAGAATAATCCACAAAAAAGTTTAGCGATGCTCGTGGTTGCTCAGGAAAAAACCCCTTCAATCCTTTTGGCCTACGCCATTGCCAAGTCACAACGACAACTAAACTTGCCACTAACTTGGCCTGAGGACAGCGACCTACCCGACCTTGGACGAGCCGATGACGGGCTAATCTTTGAAATTGGCCAATTTTTACTACAAAATGGCCAGAAAAAGGCTGGCTTGAGAGTGTTAAAGGCACTGAATACCCGCGAAGGCTGGAAAGATTCGGCTGATCTCAAACAACTGCTTCTGGATAACGCCGTATAATATCCTTGCCAGATGGTTGTAAGGCAGGTTCTTTCAAACTCTCTTAGGCCCACCAGCATGTGCTGATGGAATCTCCTTCGAGAACAAATCAAACCCTAAAACCCTGTAAACGTCGCTCGCGACGCACAGGACAAAAAGTCAAAAAAACACAAACATGAGCCTCATGGAAAAACTGCTCGCCGATTCTAACTTCGGTGCGCTCAAACCACACACAGTCATTAAAGCCACCGTCACGGAAATCCGTGGAGACAAAGATATCGTCGTTGATATCGGTGGTAAGTCCGAAGGATTTATCCCTCAGTCGGAATTCCCCGATATGGCGGAAATTCAAGTCGGCATGCCCCTCGAGGTCTACCTCGAGCGACTCGAAAACAAAGACGGAACCCCCACGGTTTCTTTCGATCGGGCCCAACAAATTCGCAAATGGGAAAGCATCGAGGCCAACTGCCAAGAAGGCTCCATTGTTCAAGGCCGCGTTAAATCCGTTGTTAAAGGCGGACTCATCGTCTCGGTCGGCGTTGATGCCTTCATGCCATCCTCGCAAATCGATGTTAACCCCCCCAAGAACCTCGATGTTTTCGTGGGGCAAACTTATGATTTCAAAATCATCAAGATTAACAAAGAGAAGAAGAATCTCGTGGTCTCTCGCCGTGAACTCATCGAAGAACAGCGCGGAGAAAGCCGCCGCAAGCTCCTCGAAGAGGTCAAGCCTGGCATCATTCGTCGCGGCGTGGTTAAGAATATCACCGACTACGGCGCCTTCGTTGATCTCGACGGCTTGGATGGTCTACTACACGTAACTGACATGAGCTGGGGGCGCATCGGCCATCCTAGCGAAGTGGTCAAAGTCGGTGAAGAAATCACCGTCATGGTCGTCGAAGTGGATCGCGACCGCGAACGCGTTTCTCTTGGTCTTAAACAAACTCAGCCCAATCCTTGGGAAGGCATTGAAAAGCGCTATCCTGTTGGCGCCAAGGTGCATGGTAAAGTGGTTAACCTCGTTCAGTACGGCGCCTTCATTGAATTAGAAGGTGGCGTCGAAGGTTTAGTCCACGTTTCAGAACTCTCTTGGACCAAGCGCGTACAGAAGCCTTCTGATATCTTGAAGGTCGGACAAGAAGTCGATGCGGTCATTTTAAGCATCAACAAGGAAGAACAAAAAATCTCCTTGGGCGTACGCCAACTCGAGGCCAACCCTTGGGAAAAAGTCCGTCACAATTACCCCGTTGGTGCCCGTGTTCGCGGCAAAGTTCGCAACCTGACCAACTACGGCGCCTTCGTCGAACTCGAAGACGGTATCGATGGCATGGTTCACGTTTCCGACATGAGCTGGACACGTCGCATCAATAACCCTGCAGAAGTGATGAAGAAGGGCGATGAAGTCGAAGCGATCGTGCTCGACGTTGATGTGGATCAACAGCGCATCTCTCTTGGCGTGAAGCAAACCCAAGAAGATCCTTGGAGCGACATCGATCGTAAGTATCGCATTGGCGACCTAGTCACAGGAAAAGTTTCCAAAGTGGCTAACTTCGGTGCCTTCATTGAATTAACCGATGAGATTGACGGCCTCGTCCACGTTTCACAACTCGCCGAACAGCGTGTTGAGAACGTCAAGGATGTCGTTAAAGTCGGACAAGAAGTCAGTGCCCGGGTTATCAAAATTGACAAAGAGGACCGTCGAATCGGCCTCTCCATCAAGGCTGCCAATTACGACGCTGAACGTCTACAGGCTGAAATCTCGTCCTACGAGCGCATCAAGGGACCCTCGACTGGCAGCGCCCCTGCCTCTTCGAGCAGTTCCTCCTCTTCCTCGAGTAGCGGCGACTTCAATAGTCTCGGCGATTTGCTCGACAAAGCTGGCAACTAAGCCCTGTTTTCAAGCGAATCAGAAGACCCCAGGAAACTGGGGTCTTTTTTTGTGCCCAAAAAGGGATTCTTTATTATTACTTAAAGCATGTCACTCGAGTTCCTCGAAAGACTGAGTTGGCCCACCCATTTTTCATGGGTGAGCCTAGTCGATGTTTTCTGCGGGCTCTACATTGTCATTCTGGCCACTCGGGCACGCATTTCCCTTTTTTACATTCTCTTATGGGGGCCCGCCGCCATTTTCATTCCCAAAACAACTGCTCTCTTTTTGTTTCTTTTTGGAGGAAGAAAGCATTCACAACTCGCCGAAGCAAAAAAGCGCATCAATCGTGTTGCCCATGAACTCAGCGGTCCTGTCAATCATGCAGGACATCGTTTTAGCGTGTTGGCAGATCGAGAAGGACGTGAGGCGATTGTGGCTTTAGGCAGAGAAATTAAAAATGCCAAAACGCGCATTCACCTCTCGACATACATTCTCAGTGCAGACGCCGTTGGCCGCGAAATTGTAAAACTTTTAGTGGAGAAAGCACAAGAAGGCGTGGAAGTTCGCTTGCTTTTAGATGCTGTAGGAAGTTGGGGAACCCCGACACGCCTTTGTCGTCCACTGATTGGAGCAGGCGGGAAAGTGGCTCGATTTAATCCCGTGTTTCCGATGCAAGGCAAAGGTTCGGCGAATTGGCGAAATCACCGAAAGATTGCGATTTTTGATAGTCGTGTGGCCATCATTGGAGGGCAAAATATTGGACTGAATTACATGGGTCTTAGACCCTCTCGGCAGCGCTTTCGTGATTGCTCTTTTTTAATCGAAGGCCCTGCGGTGTCAGCGATGGAGTGCATCTTTATTGCAGACTGGTGTCAGTCCACGAACGAAAGTCCTGAATCTTTTGCTGAGGTTTTAAAAATACGAAACCCCTCTGTAGGCCCAGTAAACATCGAAGTTATTTCCTCGGGACCAGACTGTGAAAACGACCCCCTTTGGGAGAGATACATTCAATTGATTACCGAAGCTAAGTCTTCGGTCACCATCGTAACCCCTTATTTTATTCCAGACCCTACCCTCTTTAAACGACTCATTCACTCTGCTAGAATGGGTAAGAAAATTCGCATTATTATTCCACGAAGATCCGACCACATCCTCCTCGATTTCGCCCGACGATGGTACTTGAGGCGCTTAAAAGAGGTCGGAGCAGAAATATATTTTTTCAAAAAAGATGTGCTGCATGCTAAACTATTTATCAGTGATGATGAAAAAGTTGTCGTTGGGTCGGCCAATCTCGACATGCGATCTTTTTTCTTCAATTACGAGATTGGCGCACAAATTTCTGACAAAGAGGCCCTGCGTCCAATTCACGAATATATCGCGTCGCTCATCGCTGAATCTTCCCTTTATTCCGAAGATCTTTATCAACGGAGTCGCACATGGACTGGAAGATTCCTTGAAGCTATTTCCAAAGTGCTAGCACCGTTACTCTAATCACCCCAAGAAGGCACGAAGGCGGACGGATAATCCCGTATCAGGCAAAAGAAAACCATCATGCCCCGCGTCCGTAACGACCTCATGGTATGCCGCATTCACACCCGCCGCCGTGGCGGCGGCGACAACCATCCGCAATTCACTGGTAGGATAAAGCCAGTCGCTCGAAAAACCGATGGCCAAAACATCAGGTCCACCGGCTCGAAAGAGTCGTCCAGCCGCGGCACGCGAGGTTAAGTCAAAACGATCTACGGCACGGGTAATTCGTAGCCAGCTGTTGGCATCAAATCGTTTAACAAAAGATTCACCTTGGTGCTGCAGGTAACTTTCTACCTGCCAATAAACCGAGTCTTTCGGTTGAGCACCAGGAACACGCGCTCGGCCAAACTTTTGATCGAAAGCCGCCGAGGATAGATAACTGATATGAGCGATTTGTCGGCCTATGGCCAAACCGGTTTGAGGACCCTCTCCTGGAAGGTAATGGCCACCCCGCCATTGCGGATCGGATTCCACGCAAGCACGAGAAACGGCATTAAGGGCAATAGCCATCGGCGATTGACTCAATCCAGCGGCCAGAACGGCGATACGGCCGACTTCGTCTGGATAATCAGCCGACCAAAGAAGGGCCTGCATCCCGCCCATGGAGCCACCGACAACAGCATGCAATCGAGGAATGCCCAAATGACGAATGACGAGGCGTTGCGCCCGAACAATATCACCCAACGTAATTTCAGGAAAAAATCCCCCGTAAGGCTTACCCGTGCGTGGATCGGTAGATAATGGACCCGTGGAACCTCGACAACCGCCGATACAATTAATGCCGATGACGAAAAACCTGTCCGTATCAATCGCTTTACCTGGACCAACAAAACCATCCCACCAGCCAGGTTTGGGGTCATCTGGATGATAGCGTCCAGCCACATGGTGGTCACCGCTCAAAGCATGTGGAACTAAAATAGCATTCGATTTATCGGGAAGCAGAGTTCCGTAAGTTTCGTATCGAAGAGTTAACTGCGGCAGCTCACCTCCCAGTTCCAAGGCAAAAGGCTGAGATGAAATAAAGTCGTGATACTGGGTAGGCCCCAGTGAGTGCGAAGAGGATGACTTGGTCGGGCTATCGAACATGTCATAACAAGGGAAACCAGTCATCGGCCGGAGGCAAGTAGCCATTCGGTGTTGCCAGGTCATAAATGAGCGCAAATTTAAAGGTCGTGCCACCAGAACCGAGCCATCATGAAGACTGTTGCGGGGAAGGCGCTGCTCCCCGCATTGCTGAGGCCCTAGCGCGCATGAAAGAGAAGGCTCTTAGAATTACTAGCCCTCGCTTAACCATGTTACAAATCTTGGCCGAATCTAAAACTCCATTAAGCGCCGAGCAAATTCACGCACGGGCGGGGGATGGCAATTTGGATTTAGTCACAGTTTACCGTAGTCTCGGGGCTTTAGATGAGGCCGGTGTCGTCCAACGTCACCCCTTGGAAAGAGGCCGCAGCCTTTATGCCCTCGTCTCGCAAGGACACCATCACCACCACGTAATCTGTCGTCGCTGTGGCAATATTGAGCGCTTACCTGGTTGCGATACCTCGCGACTCGAAGCTGCCGCACGCAACAAAGGTTATGCAGATTTAACACACATTATGGAAATTTACGGCATCTGCCCTGCCTGCTCTGCTCAGCCTCATGACTAAATTCCCGCGCACCGCGTTTATCCTCGGAGCTGGCCTCGGCACGCGTCTTCGACCTCTCACCGAAAACTGCCCCAAGCCACTTCTTCCTCTTGGGGGTAAACCCATGGTTTTTAACGCCCTAGAGAAGTTAGAAAAAGCTGGGGTACGTCGTTTCATCATCAACACCCATCACTGCCCCGAAAAATGGGAACAAATTTTTCCCAATAAAAAATTGGGAGAAGCCACCGTTGAATTGGTTTATGAACCCACCCTTTTAGACACCGGAGGTGGGCTAGCGAATATTGCACGCCTACTCCAACCCGAGGACGAACCTCTCATTATCTGGAATGGAGATATTCTGAGTCGTTGCGATATACAAAAAGCGGTGGTCCATCATTTAGCCAATCAAGCCGATGTTACTTTGATTGTACGCGAAGATGGCCCGAATAAAAACGTCTGCATCACCGATGATGGATTGATTACTGATTTGCGCCATCGATTAGGCAAAAAAGATCCTCTCTATCAGTATACTGGCATCTGCATCGTCAGCCAAAAATTTGTGCAACAGGTTCCAGCAGCCACCGAGTCTTTGGTCGAATCCTTTCTTCGCACTCTGCAAAAAAATCCCGAAACCATTCAAGGATTTTTGGATAAAAGCCCACAATGGCATGACCTTGGAACGATTAAAGAATACCAATCATTAAAGACTGAGTGGGAAAAACCAGTTCGCGGAGCGATTACCGCTGAACAAGCTGCCCAGCAATTAGGCTACCATTTAATCGAAGGATCGACTGAGCCTAAAGGTGGCTCTGGTCGAAGGTACCACCGCTTACAAAAAGATTCTGGAGAAACTGCGATTCTCTGTCTCTACGATGATAGTAGACCCGAAAATCTTCTTTATGGTAAATTAGCTCAAACTTTGAAAAAGTCTGGAATCGCTGTGCCAGAGGTTCTGATTGAGAATGACCCTCAGGGAATATTGCTTTTAGAGGATCTGGGAACGACGGATCTTTGGACGCTCGCTCAACAACCCACTTTCCCTTGGCTGGAATATGCTTCCGCCATTAGCGAGGTTACTAAACTCCATCAATTAACTCCCGAAGTGATTCGCTCATCAGCGATTACATTAATGGAACCTTTTGATGAAAAACTCTACACCTGGGAGCATCACTATTTCACGGATAATGTTTTAGCAGGCAAAAAACCCGACCGAGAAATGCAGAAAGAAATGTCGAGTTTAACCAAGGTGCTTCTCGCTCAACCCCCCGTGCTCATCCATCGCGATTTTCAATCGCAAAATATTTTAGTCCGAAATCAAAAAGCCTGGTTGATTGATTTCCAAGGTGCACGTTGGGGCTGTGCTTTTTATGATTATGCTTCTTTAGCCTTCGATCCTTATCTCCAGCGCCCAGACATCGATTGTTGGCGAATTGAAATCGAGGACCAAGCACGCGAAGCCTCGGGATGGAAAGGTTCACTCGATGAATTCAGCCAACTCTTGTATACCGCTGCCACGCAACGACTACTTCAAGCCTGCGGAGCCTACGCTTTTCTTGGACATAAAAAAGGCCGAGCCGATTTCCTCGCCCACCTTCCACGAGGACTGCGCAACCTCCAGCAAGCCGCCAGCTTTTGTGGAAAGCGACGAATTGCTGATTGTGCAGAGGAGATGCTAGCCAAGCTTAAACCAAGCCGTTAACTTTCTCATCGAGGAAGCGAACGACTTCGTCTTCAGACAGACGCACCTGTTCTAAGGTGTCGCGATGACGAACCGTGACACCCGCTCCCTTTTCGATGGTTTCAAAATCGATGGTGATTCCGTAAGGCGTGCCAATTTCATCCTGACGGCGATAACGGCGACCAATAGCACCCGACGCATCGTAAAAGACGTTGAAACGCTTCTTGAGACGACGGTAAAGCGCCTCCGCCCGCTCAACAATTTCGGGCTTATTTTTCACCAAGGGGAAGACAGCAGCCTTGTAAGGAGCTACTCGAGCGGGCAAGCGAAGAACAATCCGCTTTTCGCCCTCAACTTCTTCTTCGTGATAAGCCGTAGTCAGAAGAGCAAGGAACACGCGATCCACGCCCACCGAAGGCTCAATCACATGAGGAATAAAACGGGCCTTCGTCGATTCATCAAACCAGTCCATTTTTTGTCCCGACACTTGACTGTGTTGTGTTAAATCGAAATCACCTCGAGCAGCAACCCCTTGCAACTCTTGCACACCAAAGGGAAACTCAAACATGATATCGGTAGTCCCCTTAGAATAATGTGCTAACTTTTCTTGCGGGTGAGGATAGAGAGAAAGCTTGTCGCGAGGAATGCCGATAGACTCGAACCAATTTAAGCAACCCTCAATCCATTCACGGTGGGCTGTCTTCCAGTCGGCCGCAGGAGAAATAAAATATTCAATCTCCATTTGCTCAAATTCCCGCGAACGGAAAATGAAGTTTCGCGGATTAATTTCGTTACGAAAAGCTTTCCCCATTTGGGCAATACCAAAAGGTAATTTTACCCGACCTGTATCGACGACATTTTTAAAATTGATAAAAATTCCTTGTGCGGTCTCAGGGCGTAAGTAGGCAACCGCCGAGGCATCCTGCATCGCGCCGACATAAGTTTGGAACATCATGTTAAACGAGCGCGGAGGCGTCAGTGAACCAGGCTTCCCGGTGGCAGGAGATGGAATCAGGGCGTATTGTGCCTCAGTCGCTTGAGTGTAATCCTTAAGCTGAATAGGCTCGAGCGCACCCTGCCTAGCCAACTTGCGCTTTAATTCTTGAGCCAATTCTTCGGCCTTCGTCTGCATCGATTCGTCTTCCAAGACTGAAACATACCCAATGGTTTCACTGGCTACGATAACAGGAGCGAAGAAGAGCTGGTCGGCGCGGTAGCGCATCTTGGACTCCTTACAGTCTACCAATGGATCGGTGAAATTATCGATGTGACCCGAGGCCTTCCACGTTGTCGGATGGTGAATGATCGTTGAATCCAGTCCCACAATATCATCGCGGCGATGCACAAAGTCCTGCCACCAAGCCTGTTTGATATTATTTTTAAGTTCTGCCCCTAAAGGACCGTAGTCAAAAAATCCATTGAGACCGCCGTAGATTTCGGAGGATGAAAAAACAAACCCGCGACGCTTGCACAGGTTAATAATTGATTCCATTTTATCGGTAGGAGCAGCCATAAAGTTGATAGGTTACTCCAATACGATTGCACAGGGATAAGGTGCAAGCCTGTTCCCTACTCGTGCTGGGGTTCGGTAGTCAGACTGCGGGTTTTAGCCGTCCATTCTTTGGCAACCCGCGAAACCGCTTGCATAATCCCCGTGAAGTCACCGACCGACTCAGACAATTTCGTCTGCGAATCTTCTAAAGTTATCGCTAAACCTTCCAAGGAAGTCTGTGCTTCTTGAATCGACTGATGCAAATCGGCCAGAGCTTGAGGATTCCACTGTTGATTCGCTCTATCAGAGGCACGACGCAGGCTGGCACAGGCATCAGCCAAACGATGTACTTTTTCTTCCAGTCGAGATTCCTCTGTTGCTCGTAAAATCTCCGTTGTTTTTAAAACCATCTTTTGCGAAAACTCCGCCGCAAAAGCAGGATCAGTCTTCTCGTAGAAAAACGAAAGACTCTGATCTAAATCACGCGCCACCAGACCTAAATCGCGTTGATTAAATCGTCCTAGTTCTTTGACGATTCGCTCCGTAGCTCTTTGCAATGTAACACCTGTTGCTGGAATTTCATTGGACTTAAGCGAGGCAGGCAATGGATCTGTTTCATCCCAATAGAGCTCGACCTGCAATAAACCCGAGGCGGGACTCACGGCCACCAACTGAGCTCGCAGTCCAGCGGCTACTTCATTTTTTATATTCTGAGATTGGAGACGAAGAACTAAACCTCGGTCGGCGATGTTTTCAGGATTAAGAGACAAGGTTACTTGAGGACGAACTTCACCTTGCTCATCCAAAGACAAACCGATTGTGGAAACCTGTCCTACTAAAACACCTTTCAAACGGACAGGAGACCCCTCAGCAATGCCATGAATGGAAAAAGGGGGACGGAAAACGACTTCGACAAGTGGCGCCGACCAAGTCCGCCACCACAACCAAGCAGAGACCCCCAAAGTCACCACCAAGATGACCAAGAGTGTGGCTCCAACTCGACGTTGATTCATCCGGCAGACTGAGGATAACTACCAAGCCATTTTACCACTTCACATCGTCCTTTCAAAGCGGCCACTGCTTCTTGCACTGCAGGCGTTTCCCAGTGACCAGGAAAATCGATAAAGAATTGATATTCCCAAGCTCGTCGACGACTGGGACGCGATTCAATGCGAATCAAATTGATACCCCTTTCAGAGAATGAACTTAGTGCAGATTGCAACGCTCCCGGTTCATGCTTTAAGGTCAAAACCACACTGGTGACTTCTTCTTTAGCTCCAGGTGGATTAGCCGTCGCACCGATGACAAAGAAGCGCGTCGCATTATCACGACGATCCTGAATACCACGGGCCAAAATAGGTACGCCACGCGACTCAGCTGCCGAAGCGGAAGCGACCGCTGCACTTCCTTTTGGTTCGCGCAGAACTTGTTCAACCGCTGCCGCAGTGCTTTCAGTTTCCACCAAAGAAGCCTGAGGTAGATGACGAGAAATCCAGCCGCGACATTGAGCCAGAGCGATATCTTTTGATAGAACTCTTCTCACCTCATTCAAAGGTCCAGCACCAACCAAACACTGCTCCACCGATAGCGTTACTTGAGCAACGACCTTCAATTCAGACTCGGCCAGCAAATCAAGGGAGTGACTAACGACACCTTCTGTTGAATTCTCCACAGGAACAACGCCATAAGAGGCTTCCCCTGATTCAACCGCTGCAAAAATATCAGCGATGGTTCGCATGGGCAATGCTGGCACGCTCGAACCAAAAGCACGAATCTCAGCTTGTTGGGTGAAAGAGCCCTCGGGTCCAAGATAGGCAACGGGTTTTGCCATTTGTGCACCGATGGAGAGTGATATAATTTCCCGAAAGATAGACCGAATGCCAGAGGCAGGTAAACTCGGAGCGGCCTCGACCAAAGCCCGCAGAACCTGTTCTTCTCGTTGCGGAGCATAAACGGGGGCTCCTGCTCTCAATTTTGCTTCGCCGATAGCACGAGCGACTTGTAAACGTTCACCGAGAAGACGGAGAATCTCTCGGTCAATACGGTCAACCGTGCGGCGATGTTCGTCTAAGCTCATGCAGAAGGTGATTCAGGTTGAGAGGCGGTGGCAGAGGATTGATCTTCCAAGGGTAGCCCAACCTCAGCATCACCCACCGTTACAGGTGCAGTGGCTCGAGTAATCCACTCCGTGATTTGAGCAGGCGATAAAACATCTGAAGCAGGCAGCTCACCCAGAGAACGAAGACCAGTGAAATCAAGGAACTTATCCGTGGTACCGTATTGAATGGGACGACCTGGTAAATCCGCTCGACCAGTCACGGCGACCAATTCCAATTCCATCAAACGATTCAAAGCGCTATCAATGGAAACTCCCCGAATCGCTTCCATTTCAGCTCGAGTCACAGGCTGACGATAAGCCACAATCGAAAGCGTTTCCAAAGCTGCGGCACTTAAACGTTGAGGACGTGGCTCACCACGTAGCAAGCGAACCCAATCGGCATAGGCAGGCGAAATAACCAAACGAAAACCTTCTGGGCCTTGCAAAATCCGACATGCGTCGTTGGATTCTCGCATCTCAGATTCGAGAGCATCCACCGCTTCACGAATTTGCGTTGCCGTTAACAGCGTTGGCACCTGATTGATAATGTCCTGTATCACTTCTTGCACCGGTTGAGGTGAAGGAAGAGAGACATCCGCAGGAGTAGAGACAGAACGCTCCTCAGCACTTTCTGAAGACAATTGTGCATGATAGCGTTGCACAACTTTTTGTATGTCCTTGATAGACACCGCTTCCGAGGTGGAAAAGAGGAGTGCTTTTATAATCTTCTTAAGGTTGAATTCCACAGAAAAAAGGTCTTAAAGGAGGGTGTATAGGTGGAGTCGATAGAAATACCGGCTCAACATCCTTATTAGAGGTCTACCCCTCACTGACAACCGCAGACTTTTCACACCATGCCTGACCAAAATTCCTCTCGCCAATTCTCCAGTCTCGTCGTGGACGGAGCGAATCGAGCACCTAGCCGAGCCATGCTTAGAGCGGTCGGCTTTACCGATGCTGATTTTTCCAAGGCGGTCGTTGGCATCGCCTCAACCTGGTCAATGGTAACCCCATGTAACATGCACATTGACCGCTTGGCTAAAGAGGCAGCCAAGGGGGCTAATGAAGCGGGTGGTAAATCGATTATTTTTGGAACCATGACCGTTTCCGATGGCATCTCCATGGGCACTCCAGGCATGCGTTATTCCCTTGTTTCTCGTGAAATTATTGCTGATTCGATTGAAGCTGTCGCTGGAGCAGAAGGGTTCGACGGTCTCGTAACCATTGGCGGATGCGATAAAAACATGCCCGCCTGTGTCATCGCGATGGCTCGCCTGAATCGACCCTCCGTATTTGTTTACGGTGGCACCATCGTTCCCGGCCTGCATCGCGGTCAACCCGCTGACATCGTTACGGTTTTTGAAGCTGTTGGAAAACATGCCGCCAAGCAGATTGACGATAAGGAATTAAAAGAAATCGAAACCTGCTCGATTCCAGGAGAGGGCTCATGTGGTGGCATGTACACCGCCAACACAATGGCTTCAGCCATTGAGGCCTTGGGCCTTAGCCTACCTGATAGTTCTGCACAATTAGCAAATTCTAAGGATAAAATGGCTGACTGTGATCGGGCCGGAAAAGCCGTCATGGAATTATTAAAGAAAAATATTCGCCCCTTAGACATTCTGACTAAGGAAGCCTTTGAAAATGCCATCACCGTGGTCATTGCTTTGGGTGGCTCGACGAATGCAGTCATGCACCTCATTGCCATGGGCCACTCGGCCGGGGTAAAAGTGACGCTCGAAGACTTTGAACGCATCGGCAAAAAAGTGCCCGTGCTTTGCGATCTCAAGCCAAGCGGAAAATACAACATGGCTCACTTTGTTCGTATTGGGGGGCTTCAACCACTTCTCAAAATGTTACTCGATGCTGGTTTACTTCACGGCCATTGTCTTACTGTAACAGGCAAGACTGTCGCAGAAAACTTAGCTACTGTTAAACCTTACAGTAAGGACCAAGATGTGGTTCGACCCTTCTCCAATCCTGTAAAAGCTGACAGCCACTTGCGTATCCTGCGTGGTAACCTGGCTCCCGAAGGAGCCGTTGCGAAAATTTCTGGCAAAGAAGGAAACAGCTTTACGGGTAAAGCGATTGTTTACGAGTCGGAGGAAGAATCCCTCCAGGGTATTCTCAATGGTGAAGTCAAAGACGGAAACGTCATCGTTATTCGCAATGAAGGTCCTCGCGGTGGACCAGGCATGCGCGAAATGCTTGGACCCACGAGTGCAGTTATGGGCAAGGGAATTGGTAAAACCGTCGCTCTTATTACCGATGGAAGATTCTCGGGTGGTAGCCACGGTTTCGTGGTTGGACATATCACGCCCGAAGCCGCCGTGGGGGGAGTCATTGCCGTCGTCAAGAATGGCGACACCATCACGATTGATTCGATCAAAAACGAAATTATCCTCGGAGTACCTGCCGAAGAAATCAGCGAACGTCTGAAGTCTTGGAAGCCAAAACCCTGCAAGGAGAAGCGTGGGGTTCTTGCGAAATACGCTAAATGCGTATCCTCGGCTTCTAAAGGTGCCATCACCGATGGTGACTAAAGTATCTCGACGTTAGATTTGAACAGGGTTGCCAAAGGAGATGTTCACGGCTGAATTCATAGGCCGTGGAAAACTCCTTCTCCCATTTTCGTCGACACCTTCTACAATTTCCCGACCAAGGGTTTTCCTTGGATTTAAGTCGCGCTCCTGCACCCACCGGATTCAGCGAAAAAATCTCCCCTGCCCTAAAGAAAGCCTTTGTGGATATGGAGGCATTAGAAAAGGGAGCCATCGCCAATCCTGATGAAAATCGTCGGGTCGGTCATTACTGGCTTCGCCATCCCGAACTGGCTCCTAATCCAGAAATCACATCGGAGATAAAAAAATGCCTGCGCGAGATTCAAGAATTCACCCAAAAAATCCATCAAGGAAAAATTCGTGGCGCCAAGGGTCCGTTCACAGACTTACTTTGCATCGGTATTGGAGGTTCTGCACTTGGACCTCAATTTGTCTCTGATGCACTCGGTCAAACTAACGACCGCTTACGCGTACACTTTATCGACAATACCGACCCCGATGGGATGGATCGAGTTTTCGCAACGCTACAACAAAAACTGGAAACTACCCTTGTCGTGGTGACTTCAAAATCAGGAAGCACTCCCGAACCACGAAATGGATTAATCGAAGCCACTTTGATTTGGAAAAAAGCAGGCTTAAATTTTGCCTCTCACGCTGTGGCTATCACTGGCGAAGGTAGTCAACTTGATCTGACAGCCAAAAAAGAAAATTGGTTGGCCCGTTTTCCTATGTGGGATTGGGTGGGAGGTCGGACGAGTGAACTTGGCCCAGTCGGACTTTTACCTGCAGCCCTGCAAGGTATCGCCATTGAAGAAATGCTCGCGGGAGCCAAAGCCATGGATGAACTCACTCGCTCGCGTAACCAAGATAAAAATCCTGCCGCACAACTCGCTCTAAGTTGGTATCACCTCACAGGGGGACATGGTGAGAAAGCCATGGTGGTTCTTCCTTACAAAGATCGCCTACTCCTCTTCTCTCGCTACTTACAGCAACTCGTCATGGAGTCTCTGGGCAAAAAATATGACCTCCAAGGCAAAGAAGTTTACCAAGGCCTAACCGTTTACGGAAATAAAGGCTCTACCGATCAGCACGCCTACATTCAACAATTGCGCGACGGCGTGAATAATTTTTTTGCCGTTTTTATTGAGGTACTTAAAGACCGCTCAGGCCCCTCTCCTGAAGTTGAGCCAGAAACAACCTCTGGAGACTATCTCCACGCCTTCTTCTTGGGCACCCGCGAGGCCCTCAGTGAAAGCAACCGAAACAGCCTAACCATCACCCTCAATCAGGTCGATGCGTTCTCCGTTGGACTGCTTATCGCCCTGTTCGAACGAGCGGTGGGGCTCTATGCCAGCCTCCTAGGCATCAATGCCTACCACCAGCCTGGGGTCGAGGCGGGCAAGAAAGCCGCCACCCAAACTCTAAAAATTAAGCCTCTAGCCGTTTCCGGCCTTAAAAAACGGCAGGGCCAATGGGCCAATGTGAGCCAACTATGCGAGGAAATTGGACTTGTCGGGTCGGAGGAAGTGGTGTTCAAAGTATTACTTCATTTATCGTCCAACCCTGGGTCAGTCGAAAGACAAGACCATCAAGATCCAGGCCACACCCTATTTAGACATCTTTAATTTTTTCACTATCACTCAACAATGAATAAGTCTCTCAACTTAGCCCTGCGAATCCTTGGACTGCTCGTTGCCATCGCAGCTTGTGCCTTTGCCTATCTCCTGAAAGGAAAGATTGATGCTGGGATGAGTGCTACTGCTTGGACTACAACGGATCCCGAAATTCTTGCTAATAAAGAATACGACCAGCGCATGAAGGATATTGGCAAAAACGTTAAAACCCTGCTCGAATCTAAGCGTACAAAAATTTCTGAACTCGAAGGCACCGTAAAAGATCGTGACGCCGAAATTGCGGATAAGAAAAACAAGATCGAAGCCCTCAATGCAAATGTTGCCTCACTCGAGGGTGAAAAAGCTGAACTCACTCGCAAGCGTGACGAACTCACCACGGAATTATCTGACGCCACGAGCAAGAAAGAGTCTCTCACCACAGAACTCAGTTCGGCCAAAGAAGAACTCGTGAAGGAAAAAGAAAAGTCTGCTTCGATGTTCACCAAAGAGCAATTGGACGCAGAAATTCAAAAGACCACTAAAGCCGAGGAGTCTCGTCTTTCCGTCACCCAGAAGTATACTCAACTTTACAACTATGCTCTAAACAGCACGGGTACCAAACCTCCCTACCCACGTGATCCACTGAATGACACGACTGCTGAATCCCTTCAGGTGGAATTCGCTCCCGAAACCATCAAAACACGTATTGTCTTAGTTGATGCCGAAGTTGGTTTAGTTAGTTTCTCTGTTGGTGATTCAGGCGGTATCAAAAATCAGGCAGTCTTTAAAGTGCTTCTTAACGGTAAAGACATTGGCAAGGTCCGCGTTGAGTCAGTACAAGACAACCTTTCTACAGCACAAATTCTGGTTGATTCCAATGTAAGCGAATTCGCCAATGGCGAAGTTGTTACGCTTGAGCCTGTATCAGGAAAATTAGATAATAACTAATCGTGCGCCTTCTTTTCGCCATCGCTCTGACCTTTGCCCTAATAGGCTTAACGGGTTGTGAGACTACGGAAAAGCCTGCTGATTCCACACTCCCGCAATCCCAGCCTGCTTCTTGGCAAGGCGGGATTCCAGGAATGAGCGGAATGCAATCTGGTCCAGGCTATCGCTAATGGTTAAAAACGGTCCAGACGAACCCGGTCCGAACCGCGGTACGTCCGGTCGTTTAATCATCGTTGCCAGTCCAATTGGCAATTTAGGCGACATCACTGAGCGAGTTAAAAAGGAACTCGCTCAATGTGATTTAATCGCCTGTGAGGACACTCGCATCACCGGCGGACTTCTACGTCATCTCGGCCTTACCAAGCCAATGGTAAATTACCATGAGCACAACGAAAAGGAAGTGGCGGTTGAATTGGCCGATAAAATTTCCGCTGGTTTAACTGTCGCTCTCGTAACCGATGCCGGCACGCCAGGGATTAGCGATCCAGGATTTCGCATTACTCGTGAATGTCAGAAGAGAAAACTAATTCTCACCCCCCTTCCCGGGCCATGTGCCATTGTCACTTTACTATCTGCTTCAGGACTACCCACCAATGCCTTTCGCTTCGTTGGCTTTTTAGCTCCCAAATCAGCCGCTCGTCGAAGATTTCTTGAATCCGCTCTTTCGGCCGAGGAGACCATTGTGCTGCATGAATCCTGTCACCGTATTAGTGATTTTTTAGATGAAATGCTGGAAATTTTAGGACCTCAGCGCGTGGTCTGCATCGGCAGGGAGTTAACGAAACTCCATGAAACCATTCGCACAGGACCACTCGGAGAACTTGTACCCGCACTGAAAAAGGGTTCGCTAAAAGGTGAATTCACCGTGGCAATTGGCCCTTCCGACTTCACCCTCTGAGGCATACAGGTTGACGATGGGTCGGGTTCGGTGACAAAGTAGTTCGATGGCAGGATTCGACGACAGTCTAGTCCGCGAGTATTTTGAAGTGAGTGGCTTTTTCGTCCGCCAATCTCGCAAGTACGCTGTGCAATCTCGTCGCAAGCGCGCAGATGAAGAAGGCGACTTGCTTGTCATCAACCCTTCTCCACGAAGAGACATCGTCCTACCCTTTCAGCTTTTTGGTTCTGATCTTCCTGGTCTTAGCGCTGCAGTCGTGGCCGTAAAAGGGTGGCACACGACCAAGGCGATTACGCCAACCATGATTCGCAAAGGAGATCTTTTAGAATTCGTTCGCAAAGAAGCGGTTGATGCCGCCAAGGAAGCCTTTGCCGAGCTTACCCCTGCGGAAGGTCTTACTTTGTCAAAAATACTAGTTCTTCCTGGCATCCCCTCACAAGAACCACAACGAGCGGAAAGTATAACCCTCTTAAAAAACAGTGGCGTGGATCACGTTATCACTTTTCGCACGATTCTAGAAAATCTTCTACAAAATGTAGAATCCAACCAAAGCTATGCACGGTCGGACACCCTTCAATTACTTCGATTATTGCGCGTTTACGATATGGTCAAACCCGCTCAATTAGAATTATTTGGTGGCTCCAACCCCTCCACACGGTGATTCACCCTCAAGCCCATATCGACCCCACAGCGCAACTGGCCAATGATGTCAGCGTGGGACCCCATGCCATCATCGAGGAAGGAGTAAAAATCGGGCGTGGTTCGCGAATTGCCGCTTACGCTATCATCAAGAAAAACACCACTTTAGGAGAAAGAGTATCCGTGGATCATTTTGCCGTCGTCGGAGGCGATCCACAGGATTTGTCTTTTCAGTCCTCTCTTTTCTCTTCGGTTGTCATCGGTGACGACACCATCATTCGGGAACACGCCACTATCCATCGTGCCACTCAACCCAACACCGTTACGCGACTCGGAAAAAAGAATTTAATTATGGTTGGTGCACACATTGCGCACGACTGCCAACTCGGCGACCATGTCATCCTCGCTAACGGTTGTATGCTCGGAGGTCATGTCCATGTCGGTGACCATGCATTCATCAGTGGTGGGGTCGCAGTCCATCAGTTCTGTCGCATCGGTGGTGGTTCGATGACTTCGGGCAATGCTGTCATTACCGAGGATGTACCTCCGCATGGGTTAGCCTATGATCGCAATCGGTTGGCCGGATTGAACCTCATTGGTTTACGCCGGCGAGGGCTATCCGCCGAGTCGGTCGCAGAACTAAAAAAAGCTTATCATCTCGTTTATGCACCTGGTGGAAACTGTGCTAAACTGGCCGATGAATCCATCCAAACGGGAAATTTTAAATGCCCAGAAGCCCTAGACTTTCTTCGCTTCTTCTTGGGCGGTAAAAGAGGAAGATTTGTTCAGCCCGTATGACCACTTTACCGATTGCCATCACTTGCGGCGACCCAGCGGGAGTCGGCCCCGAACTCATAGAAAAATGGCTGAAATCAAACCCCACACTCGCTAAAGACGTAGTCATTATTGGTCCATTTTCATGGTTAGAAAAACTCCCTCTACCTGCTAAACAAAAATGTGGAGTGGGAGAACTCTCTTATCAAATTCGTTCAGGAATACCCGACCCTCAAGGGAGCTCCATCGCTCTTGCTGCAATGGAAATGGCGGCTAAGGGCACCGAGGAAGGTCGATTTAGAGCCGTTGTGACTGGACCGATTAATAAAAATGCTTTTGCGAAAATGGGATATCCTTTCCCAGGACAAACTGAGTTTTTCGCTGACCGCTGGAAAGGTGAAGCGGTCATGGCTTTTGCCGGGGGTAAACTCACTGTCGGATTAGTCACCCGACATGTCGCATTGAAAGACGTCCTTCAATCACTCAATGCAGAAGAAATTCGCCGAACCACTTTGGCCTTAATTCATTTGCGAAAACAGATGGGCGACCCGCAACCACGCATCGCTGTCTGTGGACTCAATCCGCATGCTGGAGAAAACGGACTTCTCGGCCAAGAGGACGAAGCTATCATTCGTCCAGTCGTTGAAAGCCTCCGTCAAGAAGGACACTCTGTCACTGGCCCGCTCTCGGCTGATACGATTTTTTATCGTCACCTTCAGGGTGAATTTGATGCCGTCGTAGCCATGTATCACGATCAAGGCTTAACCGCCCTTAAAACAATCGATTTTTCTACCGCGGCGAATTTAAGCTTAGGTTTAAAGTTCATTCGAACGAGCCCCGACCACGGCACAGGTTACGAAATCGCCGGCCGAGAAAAGGCTGATGTTGGGAGTTTAACTTCAGCCATTAAACTCGCAGACCTGCTTTCTTCGTGATGCTAAGACTTTGCTGCCTCATTTTAGCAACCACCCTTAACGTTTGGTCAGCCGAAAAAATTCGGGTGGTGAGTTTTAGCCCTGGAGCAACCCAAACCCTTATCGATTTAGGTCTGAGTGATAACATCGTTGCCGCTACGCCATGGTGCCCCCTGCCCACCTCACATTCCGCTTCGCGCACTTGTGATATTTTTAATCCAGACATAGAAAAACTCTTAAAAATAAAACCGGATTTGTGCATCTTACCTCGATTAGCTAATCCACTTTGGGCCAATCGCTGCCAAGCAGTAGGATTGAAAGTATTGATTTTAAATCCTGAATCAGCCCATGCTGTCCCCGGCGATATTCGTCTCATTGGCCAAGCTGTGCAAAAAATAACCGAAGCTGAAAACCTAGCCTCTTATTTTGAAAGACAACCCAGACTTTTTCAGAAAAAGATTTTAATTATTTGGGACGGCATGATGGCTGGTCGCGATTCTTACTTAGGCGACCCGCTAGCACGTGCTGCACACGCCTCTCCCCTTAATCAGGTTACTTGGCAAAAACTCGATTGGGAAATCGTTGTTCAATCAAATCCAGATTCCATTCTTCGCATTGAGAGTCGGCCACAAAATACCCCTATTATACAATCTGAAAAATACCTAAATGAATTACGTAAAATACCAGCCGTGAAAGACTTAGAAAGCGTTAAAAATGGTCAGGTTTATGAAACCTCAAGCGGTAGCGACTGGCTCCCAGGATCGGGCTTAATCCATGCCTCAGAAAAGGTTTTTGAGCTCTATCATAAATAAGCTAGGTCGGTTTGACTACTCTAAGAAATCTCGCAAAACTATCGATGACTTCAAAACTATGAATAACTCATTCAAAAAAGCATTCCAACTCGTCTGTAGCGTCTTGGTTTTAACAGCCGCTGTAAGTTTTGCCAATGAACCAGACAAAAAAGAGGGTGATAAATGTTGTCCAGCGCGTCCTTCACAAATCTCCTGCTGTGATTGCTCCAAAGAGTGCGGTAAGAGCGATAAGAAGGGTTGCGACAAAGACAAAGATTGCTCCTCTTGCTCGAGTTGCCCTGACAGCAAGTAATTGTTGTCTCTTCTTTACACCCCAAGGACGAATCTGGTGATTCGTCCTTTTTATTTTTAGGCCCAGCTAAGACCCAAATCTAATCGAACAAATTCAGGAAAATTTTTCCTGATAACATAGTTCATCGTCCGAGCGTAATCGAAATCAGCCTCAATTGAAGCACCACTTTGCACGGCACAGGAACGAATACCTGCGTTACGGCCCGCATCCCAATCCGTTCGTCGATCGCCTACCATCCAACTCTGATGGGGGTCGATAGCGTGCAATGAAATCATTTCCAAAATAAATCGCGGACTCGGTTTACGATATAAAGAGGGCTCATCAGGTTTCTCGGGTGCTGCTTTGATTTCCAAAATCCCAGGGGCGGGCAAATCGAGCAACTCCAGCATTCGTTGATTGCAGGCATGGTATTGCTCCCAAGTGAAGATGCCTCGATTGATTCCGCTCTGGTTCGTGAGAATGAACAATTTGTATCCAGCCCCTAAACAAGCCGACAAAGCAGGTTTAACTTCATCAATCAGGTTGATTTGCTCAATTTCACAGGTGTGATGATGGTCTTCGATGAGATTTCCATCGCGATCAAGGAAAAGGGCACGGCTCAAAGGCATAAAATGAGCCAAATCAGATAAATGAATCGTGCAAGCCATTGAAAGGGGGCTTGACCGTGGGGGCTGGCGGGCTACAACCGACCCTCAACCTAGCGTAGAAACATGGCAAATCCGAAACGTAAACAGTCCAAGCGCCGCAGTCGCCTCCGTCGAGGAGCCAACCAATTCCGCGCTCCTAAACTTGTCCGTGATGCAGAGTCGGGCGCACTCCGTCGCTCCCACCGCGTTGATCCTAAAACGGGCAAGTATCGTGGTCGCCAAGTGATTGATACCGAGGCTTAAGGCCTCTCCTCGGGCATTGCCCGTTAACCCATGAGCGAAATCTCAAGGCCCAGTGGATACAAGATAGCCCTCGACTGTATGGGGGGCGACTTAGGTCCATCCGAAGCAGTCGCTGCCGCGGCATTGGCTATTCGTGATGGGGTCATTGGACCTGAAGACACTATCATCCTCGTAGGGCATGAGGACAATCTACGTCTTTTAGCGGTCGAAAATCGCATCAGCAAATCGAAGCGCATCCAGTTTAAAAATGCGGCCAGCGTCGTCCAATCCGACGATGCAGCAATGACCGTAATTAAGTCGAAGCGCGATTCATCGATGATGGTTGCTCTCGATTTATTAAAATCCGGTGAAGCCGATGTCGTTGTTTCCACCGGAAACACCAAAGCTTTAGTAGCAGCTGGGACGATTAAAGTAAGACCCATGGAAGGCGCTGAGCGCCCTGCTCTTGCGGCCATTATGCCACGTCGAGAAGGACACTTTGTGATGCTCGATGTCGGCGCCAATCCCGAAGCCAAACCTGAGCACCTCGTGCACAACGCAGTTCTTGGATCCATTTATGCCCAAAGCGCACTCGGCATCGCTCAACCCAGAGTCGGCTTGCTAACGGTTGGAACCGAAGAAGGAAAAGGCGGTGCTCGCATTAATCGCACTCACTCCATTCTCAAAGCCATGGGTGATAAGATTAATTATGTCGGGCCCGTTGAAGGTTTTGATGTTTTCGGCGATGCTTGCGATGTTGTGGTTACCGATGGATTCACTGGTAATGTGATTCTCAAAACCATTGAAGGCCTGGTTTACATGCTTCGCGATATGGTCGGCCAAAAAGTTAAAAGCAACCCAGTCTATTTGGCTGGCGGCATTGCTATGTTCCCCCTTTTACGTGAACTCAAAGGCAAACTTAAACCCGAGCAATATGGTGGCGCCCCTCTTTTAGGACTTTCTGGGTTAGTCATGAAGGCTCACGGTTCAAGTAATCGGCAAAGTATTGCGAGTGCTATTCGACTTGGAATGGAGGCACTGGGACATGGAGCCAATCGTCGCATGTTAATAGCCTTAGCCGAGGCCAATACCATTATTTCTTCGATACCTGTCGAAGAGTGAGGATTTTTGTTCACTTCTAGCCCAGTCGGGGCTTACCTCTATACCTTTGATGAATCCAGCAATTCCATCGGTCTTCATTCGTACTCTCGGAGTATACACCCCGGAAAAGAAACTCACCAACGAAGATCTTTCCAAGATGGTGGATACCAATGATGAATGGATTAAAAGTCGTTCGGGCATTTCCGAACGTCGTATCGCTGGGCCCCATGAAAACCCTTCAGACATGGGAGCTTGGGCTGCTGCCAATGCACTTAAAAATGCTGCCTTAAAACCCGAGGATATCGATCTGCTCATTGTGGCAACAATGACACCAGATGTACCTTTCCCCTCAACGGCATGCCTCCTTCAAGCCAAACTCGGTCTACGAAGAGACATTCCCTGCTTCGATATTTCTGCAGCTTGTTCCGGTTTTGTTTTCGCTCTTCAAGTTGGTCACGACATGATGCGGTCAGGCAACTATCAACGAGCATTAATTATCGGGAGTGAAAAACTTTCTGGCGTGTTAAATTGGGAGGATCGTACCACATGCGTCCTTTTTGGCGATGGAGCTGGAGCGGCGATTCTCGAAAAAACTTCTGAGCCTAACGTAGGCATTCTCGGTAACCTTCTCGGTTCCGATGGAACCAACGCCGAATTGATTCACAGTTTGGCAGGCGGTTCTGCTAAACCGACCACGCCCGAGACATTACAAAATCGGGAACACTGTTTGCGCATGAACGGCAAAGAAGTTTTCAAGCTCGCCGTTCGGGTTATGTCCGAATCCTGCGAACGCGTCCTAAAACAATGTGGCGTGAGTTCCGACCAAGTAGCCTGGTTCATTCCCCACCAAGCTAATTATCGCATTTTAGAAGCGGTAGCAGGACAACTTAATGTCGGATTGGACCGTTTTCCGTCAAATTTAGACCGTTTTGGCAATACCTCGGCCGCCTCAATCCCTTTAGCCCTTGAAGAGGCTTGGCGAAAAGGAAAAATCAAGCACGGTGACTTAATCCTACTCGTCGCCTTTGGCTCCGGACTTACCTGGGGCGCCACCCTGCTTCGCTGGCATGAACCTAAAAAATAAAATTTTCCCCCTTCTTTTCGGACTTCTTCTGGCGACAACCTGCCAAGCTGAATTCGTTTTCAAAAATGATCACTGGCAAGTTAAAGAAAATACAACCAGTGACGTCACTCCTGCCTCTGACCTTCCTCAGGTTCTCGAGTTAATGAATCGAGCTTCAGCTGCGATGGCCGAAGAAAGATATTCTCGTGCCATCGACTTGTGGGATGAACTCGCCGAGAAACAATACGGAAAAGAAGCCGAAGCCGTAGCTCTGCTTAATCGCGCACGCGTTCACATTTTACGTGGACAGTTTGAACCTGCCGAAAAAGAGGACCTTGATGAACTTTTCAAACGTCACTCAAATTATGCTAATTTTGGCGAAGTCATAGAAGTTACATTCGATGTCGCGAATCGTCTAGCCGCTGGAGAACGTCCACATTTAGGAGGATGGATGCCTTGGTTTAAAGACCGACTTCATGCTCTGTCGGTTTACGAGAAGGTTATAAAAAATGCACCGAATGGACCTTTGGCCGACAAGGCACTG
Organism: Opitutia bacterium; assembly: GCA_947470855.1. Taxonomy (GTDB): domain Bacteria; phylum Verrucomicrobiota; class Verrucomicrobiia; order Opitutales; family UBA953; genus UBA953. The sequence goes on from CANIUQ010000002.1 coordinate 84,227, forward strand.
ATACGCATGGCTCGACTCGCAAGCGCCGAGGGACGCACTGAAGAAACGGCGAACGCCCTTGAACGCATTATTAGCGATTATCCCAATTCTAAATTTGCCCCCGAAGCCCTCGAGCGTCTCGCCAAAATGCGGAGTGATGAATCTTTGGGAGCGGACTGGGATCAAGCCAAGATGATGGCTGCCGCCGACCACTGGCGCACCTTAATCAATCAATTCCCCAACGATCCTCGGGCCAAAGAAGCAAGAGAACAAATTAAAATACTCATGGATCGAGCCGCGCGAGCACGACTCAATTTAGCCAAGTTCTACTGGTTCAAACGCAATAACCCTGAGGCGGCAAAACTGATGGCCAACATATCGCGCAGTCTTGCACCCAACTCCGAAGCGGCCCGTGAAGCAGAAAAGTTGCTCATCGATATTCACAACTTCCCCAATCCACCTGTAACTTTAGCCGATCGCATTCTCGGTCCTTATCCACGCCCATCCTCCAATACGGAGTTAAAACCAAAAGTCGTGGGAGATGAAATGGATGAATTAGGATTTAGAAAAGAATCCCCTGCCGGCACTTCGACGAATAATCCATGAAACCTTTTCCTAAGTGGCTTTCACTGTTTCTTGGCCTAGCTAGTCTCTGCCTTGCGGGATGTGCTGCTTACCAATGGGGTGGGCCCAAGCCAGCTTTTCGTTCTATTGAAATTGCTCCCGTTAAGAATTCGACTTCGCGCCCTGGAACCCATGCCGTACTTCAACAAAAACTCATCGAGTTTTTTGCGGCCGATCCTCGTGTCAAAATTGGCACTGGCGATGCTAAGTTAGAAACCGAAATCATTGAATACTCTCGGGCTGGACAAACCACGAGTTCAACCGATTCTTACACTTACACCAGTTTTCGAATCACCATCAAGGTGCAGTGCACGCTAACCACTAACGAAGGAAAGAAGGTCCTGTTCAAGAATCGCCCCTTCTCTGCTTCCGCAACCTTGCAACCGATTGGTGACAGTGCCGCCGAAGAAAGAAGCTTAGGCCCCACCCTTTTTGCCGATATTGTTTCACAAATTCGTCAGGCTTCCACGACCGCTTGGTAATCCATGCCCTCACTGATTATTGCCCCCTCGCTTCTAGCCGCCAACCACGGTGAGTTTGCGCAAGGCATTCAGATGATTGAGGAGACGGGATTGGGCTGGGTGCATCTCGATGTGATGGATGGACATTTTGTACCGAATATTAGTTTCGGTCCGCAACTCGTCGCCGACCTACGTCCTCGCACTTCTTTATTTTTTGATGTCCATTTGATGTTACAAAAGCCCGACCGATTTGTGGAGGCCTTTGTCAAAGCTGGATCACAACGACTAACCGTTCATGTGGAGGCAGACCATGACGTGGCTCAAACTCTCAAAATAATCCGCGAGCATGGTGTCGCCGCTGGCATTGCGATTAATCCCGACACCGACCCTCGGTGCTTGCTACCCTTTCTCTCCAGTGTCGATTTGGTTTTATGCATGAGCGTCTTTCCTGGTTTTGGTGGGCAATCTTTTATTCCATCGGTTCTCGAGAATATTCATTTTTTAGACCAAGAGAGACGACAACGTGGACTAAACTATCGTCTCGAAGTTGATGGCGGCATTAACGTGGAAACAGGCCTTCTTTGTATACAAGCAGGCGCCGACACTCTGGTTGCTGGCACGGCTTTCTATAAAGCAGCCAATCGCCAAGACTTTATCAAAAAACTCAGTGCTTAAGCCGCCGCTGGTGGCAGAGAATCTGGACCTTGCTCTTTCTCTTTTTGCAAACGCAACTGCCCACAGGCCGCATCGATATCATGACCTTTTTCGCGTCGCAAAGTAGCTGTCACCCCGAGCGCTCGAAGTTCCTTGGCAAATCGGTCTTGTCGGGAAATCGAAGGACGCACCCAAGGTAGACCCTCAACTTTGTTGTAGGGAATAAGGTTTACGTGTGCATGTAGTTCGCGGGCAATCGAAGCCAATTTTTTGGCCTGCTCCAGAGAGTCATTGATATCCTCAATCAAAATAAATTCCAAAGTTAACATACGCCCATGTTTACGGGCAAAAGCTTTGGCTGCAGGAACGAGTTCTTCCAAAGGATACTTTCGATTCACTGGCATAATCTTTTCCCGTACCTCGTTGGTTGCACCATGTAAACTAATAGCCAGACGAAAACCCAAAGGCTCCTCCGCTAATTCTAAAATTTTTGGAACGACTCCAGAAGTGGATATCGTAATGCGTCGTGCACCAAAACCAAATCCCCAAGGAGCATTAACGATACGCAAGGCAGCAAGTAAGTTTTCGTAATTAGCCAAAGGTTCCCCCATACCCATCACCACAATGTTATCGAATGAAGCCAGGCCCTCAGCCGCACGAGTTGGATCAGCTTGATCTTCGATGCGACAAACTTGCACGAGTTGTGAAACGATTTCCCCCACCGAAAGGTTTCTCCTCCAACCTTCTAAGCCTGAAGCGCAAAACTTGCATCCATAAGCACAACCCACCTGAGTTGAGATACAAATGGTACGGCGGGACTTATCCTGCCCAACACCTTCCATCGGCGCACGAATAATAACGGACTCAATCAATGACCCATCTCTTAATTTCTGGAGGAGTTTTTGTGTTACGTCAGAGGCCGTTTTCTTTCCCAGGACCTGCGTTGCACTAAAATCATAATTCTCCGACAGCCAAGTTCGCAATGGAGCAGGTAGATTGGTCATAACCTCTGCCGACTCCGCCCGGCGCGGGTATAGCCATTCAAAGATCTGTCCGGCTCGATAGCGTGGGTGGCCAGCCTCGGCCAAACGAGACCCCAGCCCTTCGGGGGTTTCGCCGTGTATGGAGGGTTTATCGGGCTTAAAGGCCATAAAAAGGAGGACAGTAGAGGTCAGAAGTGGATGACAGAGTGGGATACCCTGCCTTCCTGCTTGCAAGTGATTATGCTTATGCCCAAAACCATTTTTTGCAATGAGCAACAAGGCCCTAAACTCACAAGGTGTCAAAACCCACCTCCTTCACGATACCATCGCCAAAGTCTCGGAAGGCCAAACTCGATTCTGCTTACACCAAGCTTGGGGCATTGGTATCATCCGTAGTTTCGACCAAGCCACCAATCGCCTCGTGGTGGATTTTCCTGAACAAGGAAAAAAAGGCCATGCCATCGATGTCTCCTTTTTCTCCGGAGGAAAAATCGAGGTCATCAATCCCGAAACGATCCTGGCTCAAGCCTACGACGAATCCACCAAGGCTAAAATTGCTAACCTCACCGCCGATAATCCCGCTGAGCTGGTTAAACTCATTTTAGCTGAATTCCCAACAGGAGAATGTTCCTCATACGCCTTGGAGGCTCTCTTGGATCGAATTCACTTCGCCTCGCTCCCCGCGGGCAAAGATCGTGCCACCGCTTTCAAAGCTTGGTGGAGTAAAGCTAAAGCATCTTTACGTAAAGATCGTGCCATCCTAGTACCCGAACGCAAAGGTGGTCTTTATGCTCTTTTGGAAGCACCCAAAGATGTCGGCGAGGATCTTTTTGCTCAGTATGAATTGGCTCCAAATTTAGAACGTAAACTCGCTATCCTCGAAGAATTAGCTGAATCAGCTTCGAGCGAGACTCGCTCGGCTGCTAATGAAACCAACCTGGCGAAAGTCTCTGCCGACTTAGAAAAAGCCAAAGATAATCTCCTCAAGGGCACCCGTCGCAGCGAAAACCTACCCAAAATTCTTTGTGGTATTTGGAATCGTGATAAATTCTTCCGTCCTGCCGTAGAAACCGTTGAAACCTTTAGCCCAACGGCTTCGGACATTATCGCCAATTGCAACGAGTCCGACCTAGCCAATATTGCCCTCAATATTCCCCATACTACTGAGAAAATTCGCCACTTACTCGACCTCGTTCGCGCCCATCACGGCGACAACTGGGCAGAACGTGCTTTTGATCTTCTACGCAATCGCGATATCGGTGGCACCAAGAGTGGATCCGCTAAACTTGTTTCTGAGTGCATTGCCTACCTGTGTGATGCCAACCTGGGCGAACAAGTGGCACAGCGATTCCAGCAATGGTTAGAATCTCGTGAACTCCGTCCTCCAGTCATTATCTGGATTATCAAGAATCGCGAATCCAAGAAATATGCCGAAATCGTGACGCCTCTCATTGTACCCAGTCTCCTCGGTGCAATCTTGGCCAGCATCGATACCGAGGCTTTAGAGTCGAATTCCACCGCCCGTATCCCTCTTGCGAACGAACTCATCAAAGATAAAAATCTTATCGCTGATATTTTATCTCCCGCTCAAGGATCCAAAGCTGATAGCGAAACCATTTTTGATTTAGCGCGCATCATGTTGCGCAATCAAGGGTTCGATAAGATGACCAAAACTTCGCTACTTGCTCGCCTTGCCAAAATCGAACCACACGTGAATCGTCTCATCCAAAACCGTCAAGCAGAGGCGGCCATGGAAGACAAAGAACTGGTTGTCTCAAAATCTAGTAAAGAAGCTCGTGAAGCTGAATTGCTCGACATTATTCAAGTTAAACTTCCAGCAATCAAAGAAGCGATTCAAGTAGCTAAAGAGCACGGCGACTTGCGGGAAAATTCTGAGTACAAGATGGCTCGCCAAGACCACGACACCCTCGTGGCTCGTCGCGGCGAATTAGAAACCATGCTCAAAAAAGCTCGTGTGACCGACTTCAGTGAAGCCACTTACGACACCGTCTCCGTAGGCTCAGTCGTCAAGTTACACCGTGATTCAGATAAAAGCGAAATCACTTATACGATTCTTGGTGCTTGGGATGGTCAGCCCGAAATCAATATTTTGGCCTACACTTCCCCACTGGCACGCCAATTCCTAAACAAGAATTTAGGCGAATCCTTTACCACGAATATCAGAGGCAAGACCGAAACTTGGAAGGTTCTATCGATTGCTCGCTGGGTCGATAAGAAGTAAGTCTATTCCCATTCGGACACGAAGAAGCCTCCTTTTGGAGGCTTCCTCTTTTGACATACCCTTAACAGGCCCACAAGGTGGAGGTATGCCTAATCCATGGGAATCCTTGCGCCTTCTGGCAGACCCCACGCGAGCGAGAATATTATTTTTACTTTCGCGGGGCGAAATTTCCGTGGGTGAATTGCAAGAGATATTGGGTATGCGCCAATCTCGCATCTCTACCCATCTCGCTCTTTTACGTAAAGCGGGCTTAGCTAGCGACCGTCGGGATGGGAAAAATTCTTTTTACGCTCTAACGGATAACTTACCGAACGGCGTGCAAAAGATAATCGATGCAGCCATCCAGGCCACGGCACAAGATTCCCTTACTCAAGCAGACTTAAGAGCTCATAAACGGTTGATTGAAAAAAGACGTCGTCGCACCGAACAACATTTCAACCTCATCGCTGATCGATTGGGTAAAACCTATTGCCCAGGTCGTTCTTGGGAGTCGATTGGGCAAATGCTCCTCCTCCTAACTCCTAAGGTTAAAATTGCTGATCTTGGTGCAGGCGATGGTACGCTTTCTCGACTTCTAGCGAGACAAGCTGAATTTGTTCACTGCATCGACAACTCTCCGCGCATGGTCGAACTCGGACGAGCCTTAGCCAAGAAAGAGCAGATAAAAAACATCGATTATCTTTTGGGAGATATCGAAAAAGTACCTTTACCCGATAGTAGCGTGGATCTTGTACTCCTCAGTCAGGCTCTGCACCACGCTGAAAACCCAAAAAAAGCCATCGGTGAGGCCTACCGAATTCTCAAACCCGGCGGAAGAGTCCTTATCCTCGACCTTAGGGCTCATCGTTTTGAAAAAGCCAGAGAACTCTATGCCGACCGCTGGCTAGGTTTTAAGGAAAACGACCTCCACGACTGGCTAGGGGAGGCAGGGTTTAACCGCTCCGAAGTGAGAATTGTGGCCAAGGAAACCCAAGAACCGGGCTTCGAAACCATCCTTGGTACGGCGGTAAAGCCTATCCGATAAGCTTTAGGCAAAGACACCCCCTCATCTAGGGTAAACTATTCGATTTTAAGTTCCTTATTGCTTGGCAAGTGGCAGCGGAAAAAGCATTTTATGGCTCTCTCTACTTATAGAGTCATCTCTCATCTGAATCCCGATGGTATCATCAGAGTCCCGCACTTATCGGCTAGCAAAATCTGCTATTCTGGCCGTTCTCATTGCCGTAGCCCCTTTCACGGGCGAGTTACGTGCTCAAACGAGGCCTGCGGCGACCAAGCCAGCAGAAAAAGTAGACCCCATCACGGCTCTGTTCATCAGCGCCATGGAAGCGATGGACAAAAAAGATTATGATGGAGCCTTAAAACTTTTAGAGGAGGTCGAGAAGAAACTCATTAATCCACCCGCGGGAATCTCGGCTGCGGTAGATTTCAAAAAAGCTAGCTGCCATTTTCTCAAAAAAGATTGGGTAAAAGCCGAGTACCTCTTTAACCAATTTTTGACAAAATACCCCAAAGGAACCGAGGATATCCTCGAGCCAAACGACAATAAAGTCGGAGTTGCCAAGTTAACCTTGGTCGAAATTTACCTCAATCAATCCAAATGGCCCGAAGCTTTGAAACTTTGCGCCGAACTGCGCACCAGCCCTTCCATTCAACCTAAAGATCGCGTCGCCGCCTTTACGCTTTCCGCCAAAATTATCATTGAACAATCGAAGACGGGTGGAGCTGATATTCGCAAGAAAGCGCTAGAACAGGCTGCAGAATTGCTCAAAAAAGCCATCGGTTCAGGTATTAGCACCCCCGAAGGCCGTGAAGCAGGAATGCAGTTAGTCGAAGTCTATATCAAATTAGATTTAGTGAAAGAGGCAGAACAGTTGAAATCAGAAATCGACGCAAAGAGTTCAGGTTCTCCAACTGACGTTGTTCGTTCTAATTTCCAAAAGATTTCCATCGGTGACGCACGTTTCGATGCCGCCCAAAACTCTACTGGCGAAGAAAAAATGGCCCTCTTGCGCCAAGCCCTCGCCAACTATCAAGGGGTTTTACGTCGAGCAACCATTGCACGCTCCGTCAGCAAAGCCGTAGAAATCAAAAGCGAAGAAGTTGAAAAACTCGAAGCCTCCTTGCCCAATCCTAATGACGAGGCCAAGGCTCGTATCGAAGCGGCTAAAAACGAATTAGCTGAATTTAAGCGCATTCGAGATAATTTTAATGAAGATAAATATTACGATGCCCTACTCTCCTATCGCATCGGTCTCAGTTTATTAGAACTCAAATTGCCGTGGGAAGCCTATGTCGCCTTCCAGGATATTTTTGATAATTCACCCAACTTCGACAAGGCCTCCAGTGCCTATTATTACTACATCCTCGCCCTTCGGGATATTGGGCGAAACAGCGAAGCTCAGCAAAAGTGTAAAGAGTTTCTAAAAAAGTACCCCGATTCGGATGAAGTGTCTAACGTTGCACTCATTCTCGGCTCAATCTCCCAAGAGCGCGAAGAGTACGACGAAGCGATTGCACACTATAATTGGATCAAAACCAATGTAAAAAATATCGATGAAACCACCAAAGAGGACATCGATTTCCGCATCGCACTATGCTATTTCTCTTCCGTTGAATGGAAAAAAGCCCAAGTGGCCATCGATGAGTTTTTAAATAAATACCCCAAAACCATCGCCAAAGAACAGGCCGTTTATATGCGTGCCCTTTGCTGGTTCTTCCAAGGCCGCTATAAAGAAACGAAGGAGGCTTTCGACGCCTACCAAAAGGCTTACCCACAAGGTGAATTCCTGCCTGATGTACGTTACCGACAAGGCATCATTAAGTTTGGCTTAAATCCTCCCGAAATCGACGAGGTTAAGAAAATCTCCCGCGATTGGCTCCGGGATTACGGAAACGAATCACACAATGAAGCGATTCTTAACCAGATTCCCGAAATTCATACCTTGATTGGTGACTGTGATGCTCGCCTCGCTTCCGATTTAGATCCTGCCATCAAAAAAGCGGATGAAGACATGAGAACAAACGCTGCTCCTGCAGACAAAGCTCGCTTTAAGGCACAAAAAGAAGCTCTGGAAAAACAGAAAGAAGTTCATGTCAAAAACAGCATCGATGCCTACATCGCTGCCGCTAAGACCGCTCGTACGAATACCAATGCTCTAGAATTCGTTTTACGCGAACTCGGTAGACTCCTTCCTGGTCGCGGTGAAAACGCACGGATGAGAGACTTGTATCAAGAAATCTACGATTGGAATCACAATGACCCCAAGGCGATGAGCTATCTCTATGAGGTCATCAAAGCAACAGAGAGAATGGGTGATAAACCCGAATTTGCTCAACGTACCGAGGCGGTGCAGAAGAAGTTTAGTGCCCAACTGCAGGCTGCTCGGAAAAATGTTGATGACATCATAAGAGCCGAAGGCGCCACGAATCAAGCTGCTCTCGACAATGCTAAAAAAGCCGTAGCAATCTTATCAGATCAACTCGCTGCGGAACTCGCTGTCGTTGAAAAAGACCGTCAAGCCAGCATCGCTGCCGCTAAAACGGAAGCACTGGGAATTCTCTCCAAAGCAGTCGCTGAATCCATCAACGATCGCCGTCAAGAAGGCTCCGAGAAACTCATTTTATTCTTAGCTGAAAAGCTAGCCCGCAAGGTGAAGCGTTTAAAGCCAGGAGCAAAGGTTGACCCCAATGCTTATACCGCTGCGAAAGCAGAAGAGGAGTTAATCCAGTTGTTACAACTAGATCAAAATAAAGACTCCCTCATCGCCCAAGCTCGAGGCTATTTCGCGAGGGCTCAGCTCGCAACCTTCTTGCGCGACCCGAAGACCGCTGACCTTTATTTCAAGAAGATTTACAATAACTATCGAGCCGAAGAATTGAGTTCGACTCTCATCGCGATTGTCGGCGACCAACTCTTGGCTAATAACGAAATGGCCAAGGCCGAGCAGTTCTTCCAATACATCCTCGATCACCATCGCTCTTCTGAATATGCCGATTATGGTTTCGCTGGTTTAGCGGAAGTTAAATTCAGTCAAAAGAAATACAAAGAAGCTATCGATCTCTGCCAAGAGGCTATCGATAACAACATTCTAATGTCCAAAGAGAAGGAACTTCGTTTCACCATGGCGAAAAGCCTAGCTGAAATGCGAAAGTTTGATGAAGCGAAGAAGATCTTTGAAGAAATCGCTAAGACTAAAGAATGGCGTGGTGAAACCACCGCAGGATGTCTCTATTGGCTTGGCTTGATGGAAGAAAGACAGGGACGCAATGCCGAGGCGGTTGCCTATTACCGACGCTGCTACCAAACGTGGAAAAAATTCTCTGATTGGTCGGCCAAGTCCTATTTAGCGACAGCCAAAATCCTCGCTAATAAACTCGCACAACGTGCCGATGCTAAACTGCTGATTCAAGAAATGCTCAGTAAAGATAAGATTAAAGACACTCCTGAAGCGGCCGAAGCTCGCCAACTCCTTAACACTCTCTAAGACCATGCGTTCAGTCTTTTTCTCCCTCTCTACCCTGCTCATTACCACTTCAGTCTATGGGCAAACCCTTTTTTTTAAGGGCAACGAAAAATGGGAAATCAATGACCCATTTAAGTTAGACAACTCAATACCTCCCAAACCCGTTCGCGATCCCAACAAGGCCACGATTAATTTAGTGAAAGGCACCGTGGAAAGATCCTCCGTGCAAGGAGGCGTGACCGTGGTAAACACCAAGAAACTCTCCGACGTAGAAAAAATCGTCTGGCCCCAGTTCGATCGAATCACCGATGCACAAAATTTCGTCACCCGTGGCGAGCCCGGCAAGGCCCTCGATAGCATCGAGCCCGTTTTAGTGTTTTTTGACCCCTTAAAGAAAGTTCCTGGCAATCTTTGGCTGAAATCAGCTCTCATCAAACTCGACGCCCTAGACCGTTTAGAAAATGACGCAGCTACCACCAAGTATCTTGATACCCTCGAACGCTCCGAGGAAGCTTCAAACCCTGAGTTAAATCAAAAAATCAAACTCGCTCGTTTAACGCTTCGCGCTCGTAAAGGAGACAACGAAGCAGTTATCAAGGATGCGACAGATTTAATCGCCAAATCTGATGACCTCGATGTCCTCGCTCGCCTGCATCTCATTAAAGGTAATGCTTTACTGGCGACCAAAAAATACGAAGCCGCGATGAACACCTATTTACGCGTGCCTGTTTTCTATGGTTCTCAGACCGATCATATGCCCAAAGCTCTACTCGGTGCAGCTCGCAGTTTTCGAGGCATGGACACCCCCGCTGCACGAGAACAAAAACTCGGCGAAGTTTCCAACCGTTACCTCAAGAACCTAATCTCCACTTACCCTCTCTCCAAGGAAGCTGAAATTGCCAAAACCATGCTAACCAAGGAAGACCGTTCGCAGGTGGAGGCCGATGAGACAGTCAAAACCCCCGATGGTTCGCCTCAACCTGAACCCGAAAGAACACCCCAGACGATTAATCATTAAGAGTCCTTGCTCCTTTCCCAAACCTAATCTATTAAAATCCTCTCACGTCCACCTATGAAAAAATTCCGCATCCCATTCCTGACCACTCTGCTCTTCGGAATGACGACCGTCATCGCTCATGCTGCCGAAGCTGGCGTTAAAGAAAAAACCATGATGGATATATTTCATGAAGGAGGTTGGGTTATGTATCCTATCACCATTTGCTCCGTTGCCATGATTTGGCTTATCGTCGATTGCACATTACGCACGAGTGCAAAGAAGCTTTATCCCGCCAATCACGTCCTGCAACTTCGTGAACTTTTCAAGCAAGGTGACTATATCAGTTCGTTTAATTTTGCTAAAGCATCCCCTTCACCCGTTTGTGATGTCGTTAAAGCCGGATTAGGTCTCGCTTCGGACGGAAAAGTAATGGCTGAAGAAGCCATTATCTCTGAAATATCGCGTGTTCAAGCCGACCTCATGGGACGAGCGTCCTACCTTTCGGTTATCGGGGTTTGCACACCAATGATTGGTCTGACGGGAACGGTCACGGGCATGATGAAAGCTTTCGATAAACTAGGTTCTTCAGGCGTTGGCGACCCCTCATCGCTTTCGGCCGCAATCGGTGAAGTTCTTGTTGCTACAGGTGCAGGATTATTCATCGCAATCCCTGCGTTCATGGCTTATTACTTGGTCAGAAATCGAGTCACCAAAGGGATGCATGACCTTCAAGAAATCACCAATGGACTCTTCCGCTCATTCCCTTACGATGAAGTGGCAGGCCGTAATATCGGCGATATCGAAATTTATGCAGCAAAACCTGTTTGGAACGCACCGGCTGAAGGTGTCACCAATCAGTAATATAAACCCTTAAACTACCGACAAAGATGGCAGGCGGAGGCGGAGGCGGAGACGGAGAACCAGAATTCCAAGTGGCGCCGATGATCGACGTCCTCTTGGTCTTGCTCATCTTCTTCATGTCCATCACCTCGGCTCAAGTATTGAAGGTAGACAAAAATATTAAGCTTCCTCTGGCAGTCCACGGTCTTAAGCGCGACGACAAAGCCGCGGCTGGTCTCATCAATATCTCATGGGATGCAACTACCGGCCAAGCTAAGTACAAACTAGACGACCGAGAATTAGATCCAAATGATAAAGAAGGAATCGCTCGTGAACTAAGCGCTCGTAAAGGTTCAAACGAAAAGTACCGTTTGCTCATCCGTGCTGACAAACAATGTCACGCTAAATATATCTCCAAAGCCCTTGAATGGGGTGCTGAGGCCGGTATCGACAATATTGCCTTTTCTGGTTTAAACCGCGAAGAATAATCCATGCGCCAAGCCCCCAAAGAGCCACCAGCAGATGCTGGATTCCAAATCGCTCCAATGATTGACGTGGTTTTCGTCATCATGCTCTTCTTCATGGTTATGGCAGGTGCCGTAAAAGTTGAACACGAACTAAAGACTACCTTACCTGGGAATGCTGAGACGGCACAAGAGACGGAAATGCCTGATGAAGTAACCATCGGTGTTTCCGAAAGTGGTCAAGTAACCATTAATGAAGACCCTGTTGGCTCTCCTCAAGACAAGGAACTCACTACCCTTTACAATGAGATGAAGAAAATAGCCGAGGCGGCCCGACAGTCCAAAACAAAGCTTTTAGTTACCGTTCAAGCCGAAGAGACTGCCCGCTATGAACGAGTGGTTAATGTCCTCGACATGCTAGCTCTCGCCGAGGTTTCTAATGTCACCTTCGCGGTTGCTGACGTCGAGTAACTGATTTTTAGCAAACTCACTAGAACCTCTACCATCTTCGCTTTGAAGAGTCGGAGCCTATGGACTTTTGAATCACTGCTTAAACCCAGCTTCAGATTGTAGGACTTGGCGGATGGATTCGTAGTCGTTACCAACACGCAAGGGCTCTGGACGAGGTAACGCATAAGGAAACGTGGATGCATGACGATCCCCAAAGGCTTGTTCTAAAACTTCGGGGAACTTGGCTGGATGAGCGGTTCCAAAGACAACCACCTGAGTATTCTGATTATTCTTAAGATAATCCTCAGCTGCTTTCCAACCTACGGCCGTATGCGGACAAACCACATAGCGCCCTTGGTCACGAACACGACGCATAACATCAAGCGTCTCAGCATCCGTTACCGTCACCGCTTGGACTGATGGACCTCCATGATGCCAGGCCAACAAACGAGGTAAGTTATTGGGATCCCCAATATCCATCGCATTAGAGGCGGTAGGCGTCGCGCGACGAGGCTGATACTTGCCTGTCGCAAATAAATCAGGCAACGGAGAGTTAATATTCGTTGCTGCAATGAGTGATTCAACTGGCAAACCCATACGTCGGGCCAACTGAACTGCACCCACATTTCCGAGATTACCCGACGGAACAATAATCGCTAAACGCTGATTCTTGGGCAAGAGACGACGGACGTGAAAAGCGAAAGGAACCTGAGCAATCAGACGAACCGGGTTGATGGAGTTGGCCGTGAGTAGTGGACGTCGTTGGCTGAGCGATTGATCCGCTAAAGCCTTTTTTACCAAGGCCTGACAATCATCAAAGGTACCATCCACCGACAGCGCAACCACACCTCGACGCGGACGTGCAATCTGAGATTCCTGCACAGCACTGACGCCCACCCGAGGGTAAAGAACCACCGCGCGAACACCTGGAACATTGGCACAAGCTTCCGTCACAGCACCTCCAGTATCTCCTGAAGTCGCAGCAATAATCGTTAGCTCTGGATAATCTTTTCCAAGCACATGGGCAGTAACACGCACGAGAAGTCGCACCGCAAAATCTTTGAAAGCAGCCGAAGGACCTTGAAACAGCTCAAGCACACTGATTGCACTCTCGGGCTTCCCTTGGTAACCAGGTGGATGAATTAAGGGTACAGGAAAATTGAAAGCCTCTTCACAAAGACGTTCCAAAACATCTGGGCCCAACTCGTCCGCAAGGTAGGGAGCAATAACCGCCTCAGCCAATTGAGCATAGGAATCATTGCGATGTTTCTCTATAAAGTCTGGAGAAATCTGTGGGATAACGCTCGGCACCCACAAACCACCCATACCAGGCATAGAAGACAACAGAACATCGCGCAAAGAAGCGCGCTGTTGGTTATCGGCGGTGGAGATAAATTCTAACTTACGATTCGGAGAGGACATGAACACCCTTAGGATTAATACGAGAAACGTAGGCAGTAGCCTTGATTGGCACGGCAGAAAAAACTTCTGTGACAGCCTGAGCAACAGTACGAGCCACTTTTTCGCCTTCACAAAGTGCAAAAACACTCGGACCTGCACCAGAAATAGAAAAACCAAGCGCACCCGCATTTAATGCGGCTTTTTTGGCACGATAAAACTCAGGAATCAATCGCTGGCGATGAGGCTCGGCAATTAAGTCGTGCACCGATCGACCAATCAATGCGTAGTCACTTTGGAAAAGACCGCAGATTAGTCCGCCAAGATTTCCACTTTGCTGTATCGAAGTTTCGATTTGTACATGTCGTGGCATGATTTCACGAGCGACTTTAGTGAGAACGACAATGTCAGGATGAATGACGGAAGCCCAAAGATTTTCTGGGATAGGAATGTTGTGCACATCGAGTTCAGCATTGGAACGAATCAGCGTGATACCACCCAGCAAACAGGGTCCAACGTTATCCGCATGCCAAGCTCCATCAGCGGCAGCCTCTCCAGCGACAACAAAAGGTAAAAGTTGGCGACGACTCAAGGGCTCGCCCAGCAAACGGTTCACCGCAAAAGCTCCACCAACCGCGCTCGCAGCACTCGAACCGAGTCCACTACCGAATGGCATTTTTTTATGGACTTCCATTTCGATACCCACGTCGCTCTTACCTAGATTTCGTAATAAATCCAAAACAGCGACACCCGCAGTATTCAGTTTGGGATCCAGGGGGAGCCGTCCATCATCACCCGTAATTTTGGTGATTCGAAATCCAGGCTTATCCGATTTGCGAACCACGATTTCATCTCCTGGCTGTTCGATGGCAAATCCAAGCACGTCGAACCCGCAGGCTACATTGGCTACTGTAGCGGGTGAGAAGACTCTGACTTCTTTAAGTGGCATTTTAGACATAACAGCCCGAAAAACGGGGAATTGAAAGACCTTTCGGGTTGCTTCCCCAAGGGTCAACGGTGAACATCCAAACTCCTAAGCTTAAAATGCCAAAACGGACCCATCCATACGGTTTCGTAGCCGTAGCGGCGGCCACCCCAGCCCTCCGCTTGGGAAACCCTGCGGCAAACGCCCTGCTGGTCATCCAGGCACTTGAAAAAGCCGCAACTGAGGGGGCTGAGTTGGTCGTTTTACCCGAACTTTGCCTGACTGGCTACAGTTGCGGAGATCTTTTTGGCCAAAGAACCCTGCTTGTCGGGGCACAGAAAGCCCTCGCCCAAGTGACTGAATCCACCGCTAAACTTGGACTCACTGCCATTGTCGGATTACCCCTCGAAGTCTCGGGTCGATTATTCAATGTCGCTGTTTTTGTATCCAAAGGCCAAATCCTTGGCGTTGTTCCCAAAACTCATCTGCCTAATGTCGGCGAATTCTACGAACAGCGTTGGTTTGCCTCGAGTCGCGTAGCCAACTTCAAAGAAGTTGAACTTCTTGGTCGCTCCGTCCCCTTTGGCACTGACTTACTATTCCAAGCTACCGACTTACCCGATTGCGTTGTCGGTATCGAAATCTGCGAAGATCTTTGGTCGGTACAACCCCCTAGCGGAGCACAAGCCCTTGCTGGTGCTACCCTGCTTTGCAATCTTTCGGCCAGCGATGAACTCCTTACTAAATCTTCCTACCGTCGCGATTTAGTTCATTCTCAATCTGCCCGCTGTTTAGCAGCTTATGTTTATGCAGCTTCAGGTGCTGGAGAATCGAGTACCGATATCGTTTATAGCGGACATAGTTTAATTGCTGAAAATGGCACTGTTTTGGGTGAATCTGAGAGATTTCGTTTCGAACTCTCCCTCTTGGTAACCCAAGTTGACGTTGATAAACTCCAAAACGAACGGCGAAAAAATAGTACGTTCTTTGGTACCACAGCTCCCTATGTTCCCCGGTCTATTTCTTTTGAATTAGGGCATCCAGTTGGCACTACACCCAAATTGCGTCGTCGCTATTCTCAGCAACCTTTTGTCCTCTCGGATCCACAACGTCGCGACGAAAACTGCCAAGAAATTTTCGCCATCCAATCCACTGGTTTAGCTCGAAGACTTCGTCACACAGGCGCACGACAAGTAGTTATCGGTGTTTCTGGTGGACTCGATTCCACCCTCGCCTTGCTGGTGACTCTCGAAGCCTTTGGACGTCTTGGTTTGGATCGTAAAGGCATCATTGGTATCACCATGCCAGGTCCTGGTACATCCGTACGTACGCGGATGAATGCATTAAAACTCATGGAAGTTTTAGGCATCACCGCCCGAGAAATTCCCATCAATGAGGCGTTGGATAAACATTTAGCGGACATTCAACATCCCCTCAACAAGCACGATGTGACCTACGAAAATGCGCAGGCGAGAGAGCGGACACAGATTCTGATGGACGTAGCAAACCAAGTTGGAGGATTTGTCGTTGGTACGGGTGACCTTTCCGAAGCCGCACTGGGTTGGTGCACTTTCAACGCCGACCACATGTCCATGTACCACGTCAATATCGGCGTACCTAAGACTCTCGTTCGCCATCTTGTATCTTGGGCGGCTCACGCTCGCCATGTAGGAGACGAAAGAACTCTTTTAGAGGATATTGTGGCTACGCCTGTTAGCCCTGAACTGCTTCCTGTCGGCAAGGAAGGCGAGATCACCCAACAAACGGAACTCCTCGTTGGTCCTTACGAGTTACACGATTTCTTCCTTTTCCACCTCGTTCGGAATGCCTTCCGACCAGCCAAGATTCTCTGGCTCGCCGAGCATGCCTTTGCTGGCAAGTACGACCAAGCGGAAATCCGTCATTGGCTAAAGGCCTTTTTAACACGCTTCTTCAGCCAGCAATTTAAGCGCTCCGCTATGCCTGATGGGCCCAAAGTAGGCTCCGTCGCCCTATCCCCTCGGGGAGATTGGCGAATGCCATCGGATGCCGAGGTTACAGCGTGGCTTGCGGAACTGAGCTAACCATGCTTGATGGAGTTCGCGATGACTCCCCTGCCCACTCATCCTTTAGCCACGCAAGAGTTACTTAAACAACTCGGACCCGAGAAAGTTAAGACGGATGAGGCTACCTGTTTTGCCGCCTCGTACGATAACATGCGATTATCTTTTATGCCCGAGGCGGTGATTCGTCCTGGCGTTGAAGAAGACATCGGGACCGTCTTAAAACTCGCTAATCTCCATCGCGTACCAGTGACAGTTCGTGGACGTGGCACAGGAAATACGGGAGCGAGTTCCCCGATTCGAGGAGGATGGGTTATCCATTTGGATCACTGGGATAAAATCGAAATCGATCCAGTTGCAGCGATGGCTACAGTTCAACCTGGAGCCATCACGGCGAAAATTAATGAGCTGGCCGCTCCCCATGGTTTGTTTTTTCCGCCTGATCCCTCTTCCTTAAAATACTGCAGTATTGGTGGCAATATCGCAACGAATGCAGGAGGTTTACGCGCTGCCAAATACGGTGTGGTTCGTGATCACGTGTACGCTCTCGAAGGCTATTTGCCGACAGGTGAAAAAGTAACGTGGGGTGCTCCGCTTCGTAAATTTGTCAGTGGCATCAATCTACGTGATTTGTGGATTGGCTCCGAAGGAACTCTGGGCGTTATCACGAAAGCGGTACTGAAGTTGGTTAATCGACCGACTGCACGAAGAACATTTTTGGTCGCCTGCCGTAGTGATGAAATCGCACTAGAGGCCGCTGCTCAACTCATGGGTTTGCGCATTAATCCAGCCGTTTTCGAATTCCTCGATACACAAACGGTTGCAGCGGCCGAGAAGCAAAGGGGCAGTCGCGTTTTTTCTTCGGCTGAGTTAAAAGGAGTGGAGACCACTCACGCTATCTTGCTCATCGAAATCGATGGTCACCCTGCCACACTGGCGGAGGATGCACAAAAGGTTCGGGCATGGATTAACCGTTACGCCGTGGCGCATCGTGAGACTGATAATGAAACCGAAGCAGAAGCTCTCTGGGACATCAGACGCACCTGCTCGCAAGCCATGTATTCGCTCGGCAATGCCAAACTCAATGAAGACATTGTTGTGCCATTTAAAAGTTATGTTCCCTTGATTCAATATACGCAGGCATTGGGGCAACGCATCGGATTGGCCACCCCCACCTTTGGTCATGCGGCTGATGGCAATTTCCACGTTCATATTATGTATAATCGGGACAATCCCGAACACTGTCGCAAAGCCGAAGAAGCCATCTACGAGGTAATGAAAAAAGTCGTTGAACTCGGTGGTGCCATTACGGGAGAACACGGCATAGGCATTGCCAAATCCCCTTTCCTCTCCCTTCAGCACTCTCCCGCTGAAATTCAAGCGATGCTCGCTGTCAAAAAAGCCTTGGACCCCAATAACATTTTAGCCCCAGGACAAATCTTTGAACCTCTAAACGTTTGGGAATACCGCCCAGTCAAAGTTCACTGCGCTTGGGATAAGCATTAATTTTTATGTCCCGCACCGTCGCCGTCTTTGACTGGGATGGAGTCGTTATCGACTCATCCACCGCCCACGAACGTTCCTGGCAAGCCCTCGCCCGCGAAGAAAATCTCCCCTTGCCCGCTGATCACTTTAAGCGCGGTTTTGGCAAACGTAACGAAGTGATTATTCCTGAAATATTAGGATGGTCAAAGGATCCTACTGAAATTCGACGCCTGTCTGAGAAAAAGGAAGCTGCCTATCGCACAATTGCACGCAGCGGGCATATTCGACTTCTGCCTGGTGCTCGTGAGTTAACCCAATCTTTAGCCGAACGTGGCATTCCCTGCGTTATTGGCACCTCCACGCATAAAGCGAATCTCGCCTTAGCCTTTGAAATGTTCGGCTTAGAACATCTCTTCCAAGGTGCCATCGCCAGCGAAGATGTTACTCGTGGAAAACCAGATCCAGAGGTTTTCTTGAAAGCTTGTGCCTTAGTAGGGGGAGACCCTTCGCGCTCTTTCGTCTTTGAAGATTCATTCTCTGGCTTACAAGCCGGACTGGCTGGTGGATTTATTACCATTGCTCTAGCCACAACTCACCCCCGAGAGGCTTTAGAGCCTCAACGAGCGCACCGGATAGTCCAAGACTTATCCGAGGTTAACCCAGAGTGGCTAGTGAAGGGTCAAATCGATTAAATGGAATTTCGCCTACACTCTCCCTACCAGCCCACTGGCGATCAACCACAAGCCATCGCCACCTTAGAAGCTTCGTTGCGAGCCGGAAACGCACGTCAAACCCTGCTCGGAGTGACGGGTTCAGGTAAAACGTTTACCATGGCGAATCTCATCGCCCGACAGCAACGCCCGACACTCATCATTTCCCATAACAAAACTTTAGCGGCACAACTTTACTCTGAATTTAAGAATTTTTTTCCAGAAAATGCCGTCGAATACTTTGTGAGTTATTACGACTACTACCAACCCGAGGCCTACGTACCTTCGACGGATACATTTATTGAAAAAGATTCTGCCATTAATGAAGACATCGAACGTTTGCGTATCAGCGCCAGTAGTGCGCTTCTCTCTCGACGCGATGTAATCGTGGTCGCCTCAGTATCCTGTATTTACGGCCTAGGCTCCCCTGAAGATTTTTTAGCGATGATGATTCCGCTCAAGAAAGGGCTGACCATTAAACGCGATGATTTACTCACAAAACTCGTGGCCAATCAGTATGTACGCCAAGATGCTATTTTAGAACGCTGCACTTTTCGTGCCCGCGGAGAAACTTTTGATATTTGGCCAGCCTATATGGAATCAGCCATTCGACTGGAATTTTGGGGTGATACATTAGAGACCATACGCGAATTAGATGCAGTCACCTTACGACCTGGAAAATCCCTAGAAAAATTTGATCTTTATCCCGCTAACCAGTACGTGACTTCAGCCACACGAGTCAAAACTGCCATCGAGGGAATTCGCAATGAACTCGAACAACGGGTAGCCGAATTCGAAAAAGCCAATCGCCTAGTCGAAGCTCAACGCATTCGTATGCGCGTAGAACACGATTTAGAAATGCTTCGAGAAATTGGGTTTTGTTCGGGAATTGAAAACTATTCGATGCACTTTTCGGGTCGTAAAAAAGGGGAACGACCTCATTGCCTCCTCGATTTCTTTCCTAAAGATCGCCTCATTTTTATTGATGAGAGCCACGTCACCGTTTCCCAGATTGGTGGTATGTATCATGGCGATAGAGCCCGCAAAGAAAAGCTGGTTGAATACGGATTCCGCCTTCCTTCCGCTCTGGAAAATCGCCCCTTAAGACCCGAGGAGTTTGACGCTATTTCAGGACAAACAGTTTATGTTTCGGCCACCCCTGCCGCCCACGAATATCAAGTTTCTCAAGTCATTGCCGAACAAATCATTCGTCCGACTGGACTCTTAGATCCAGTCATGGAAGTGAGACCGATCAAAGGACAAGTAGAAGACATCATCGGTGAAGCTAAGCTAACGGTCGCCAAGGGAGCCCGCACTCTGGTTACGACATTAACTAAAAGAATGTCTGAAGACCTCTCGCAATTTATGCGCGAACAGGGGCTGAAAGTAGAATACTTGCATTCGGATATCGATGCTATCGAGCGCGTGGAGATCCTGCGTCGACTACGTGCTGGTAAATTTGACGTCCTAGTGGGTGTGAACCTGTTACGGGAAGGTCTCGACCTACCTGAAGTCGCTTTGGTCGGAATTCTCGATGCCGACAAAGAAGGCTTTCTCCGAAGTGAAACGAGTCTTGTCCAAACTGCTGGTCGTGCAGCCCGCCACGTCGAAGGCAAAGTTTTACTCTATGCCGATGTGATGACGAAATCTCTGACACGCGCTCTGACGCTTTGTGGTGATCGACGCAAACGCCAAGAGGCCTACAATCAAAAACACGGTATCACTCCGAAAAGCACGATGCGGCCTATTGAGGAGAGTCTCGTTGATGAATCCGAAGAGATACTCGCTGTTGCGGAAGGTACAGACGATCGCGATGTCGCTCAAGTACTTGCCGCCATGGAATCCGAGATGCTCGCCGCTGCCGATGAACTGCAATTTGAAAAAGCGGCTATTTTAAGAGACCAAATTGAGGCACTTCGCACGGGTAAACCTGCAGCGACTAAGAAGCGCTATAAAGGTCGGCGCTAATCAGCCAAAGCGACGATCCAAATCCGCATCAGTCCACTCCAAATAGGTACGTCGACCTTTAGGGTCGGTTCCAGGTTGCGTGGTCTGGAAGAGAGACTGTACCAAAGCCAATAATTCAGCATCCGACAAAGTGTCGCCCTTGCGATAGGCGCGTTGTACGGCCATTTTGGCTAATGCATCATGCGCCAACGTCGGCCGACCAAAATCACCTTCACGCCGTGCCATTTCACCTAATAAATCGCGGATAAAACTCAGTGCGACATCGGGGTTAAGCCAGGTCGGCAATGCCACTATTCTCCAGAAATGACGTCCATACTCCTCAAACGAAAACCCAGCGGTAGTTAAAAATTCCAATTTTTCTTTGAGCACAGCGGCTGGCAATGGATCGAGTTCTAAATGAACGCTAACTAACAGAGGCTGACTCACTGTCTTTTGCTCCGAAAATTGCTGTAAAATACTCTCATACAAAACTCGTTGATGAGCGAAACCGATATTCAAAATGGCAAAGCCGGTCGGAGTTTCAAAGAGAGCTTTATCTCCACGAAGACGATGAAGGAATTTCCAACCTAAACGCACCGAACTCGTCACCGGTGAAGAAATGGAAGTCGTAGGGGCGGGCTGTGCAACCAAAGGCGAGGGAGCCATCGGGGTGTGAGCAGGTTCAATCGAAAGCGGGACTGGAGTTTCAATGGGCGTAATGGTCTGTCGCGGCAATCCATCACCCCCTTGTGAGCGTAAAAACGAAAGTACCGATTCAATGATAAAACCCCGAACCCTCGATTCATCGCGAAAACGGACTTCGCGTTTAGCAGGATGAACATTAACATCGACCCAAGCTGGATCAATTTCAAGAAAGGCAAAAGCGAGTGGATAGCGCCCCTTGGGTATCAAGGTATGATAGCTCTCAGTAAGAGCAAAGGCCATCGTACGACTATCAACTGGTCGGCCATTTACCACTGTTACGAGATCTTGACGCGTGCCACGACTAACCCCGGGCTTACCGAGTAAGCCTGATAAACGCATTCCTGAACGTTCAAAGAGCGGCATTAAGCTGACCTCTTCGGCCACTTGTTGACCCCAAATGGCACGAACCCGTTCGAGCAAAGGAACCTGCCCAGGCGAGCGAAAGATTTCTCGTCCATCCTCTCGAAGTAAAAACCCAACTTCGGGATGAGAAATGGCATAAAGCCGAACCAGTCGAATAATGTGCGCCGCCTCTGTTTCGTCAGATTTTAAAAATTTTAATCGTGCGGGAACTGGATGAAATAAATTAGTCACTTCAATGCGCGTTCCCGGGGCCATCCCCAGCTCTCTCTGGTGGAGAATACGCCCAGCATTGACCGCAATTTCCCAGCCCGAGGTGGAGGACGAAGGACGGGTTTGCAAAGTAAAGCGTGCAACACTCGCGATGGAAGGCAGAGCTTCTCCACGAAAACCAAAGGTCGCGATGCGATCGAGATCGGAGGCCAAACGAATCTTACTCGTGGCATGACGCTGCAAACTCATCGCAGCGTCCTCTGGAGTCATACCCTGTCCATTATCTTCGATAATCATGGAGGCTTTGCCACCCCTAGAAAAATCAATGATAACCCGGGTCGCCCCCGCATCCAATGAGTTCTCCAAAAGTTCCTTCACCACGGCAGCAGGTCTTTCCACAACTTCCCCTGCGGCGATTTGATTCGCAACCGTGGGAGGTAATAGACGAATGAGGGACATAAATGAAGGGCTTGCCTCGAGAATTGAGAGATTTGAGAGGTCACCCTTCCCCTGCAAGGACAACCCATCAAAAACCTCAGGGTTGCACCTAACCGAGAGTTCCTAAAGTTAAAGCAGTGCCCAATCGTCTCGCTCGAGAATCCTCCCTCTATCTAAAACAACACGCCGACAACCCCGTCGACTGGTGGCCGTGGTGCCCCGAGGCGTTTGCAACAGCGAAAGCACAGGATAAACCCGTCCTCGTCTCCGTTGGCTACTCTTCCTGCCACTGGTGTCACGTCATGGCCGATGAATCCTTCGCCCAGCCATGGATTGCTGATTTAATGAATCAACACTTTGTCTGCATCAAAGTGGATCGCGAAGAAAAACCTGAGGTGGATAAATTAATGATGGATGCCGTACAAATGATACAAGGGCACGGCGGATGGCCTCTCAATGCTTTTTGCCTACCTGATGGTCGTCCTTTTTTTGGTGGCACCTACTTTCCCCCAGAGGATCGCGGGCACGGTCAAGTCCCTTGGCCACAGTTATTAATGCGAGTGGCCGACTTTTATCACACACACAAAAGTGAATTAGCGGCCAATGCGGATGCGATTGCGAAAAACTTAACTCATCTAACTTCTGCACCCGAAGCCGACGGATCATTACCAAGCCCCGAAGATTTAATCCAAGCCGCTAAAAAACTATGCGAGCAACACGATGATAACCAAGGAGGGTTCACGGCAGCTCCCAAATTCCCCTCCCCTTCGCTGATTGATTTCCTTCTGAGTATCCGCTCGACCGCTACCGTGGAGAAAGACCGTGCTTTCGCCACTCGTATCGATACTGTGATTACGATTACTCTCGGCGCAATGGCACGCGGGGGACTTTTTGATCAAATTGGCGGAGGATTCCATCGCTACTGCGTCGATCAACACTGGACGGTACCTCACTTTGAGAAAATGCTCTATGATAATGCTCAACTTCTTGGCACCTATGCCGAGGCTTGGGCGCGTTATCGCGAACCACTTTATGCCCGTGTCTGCGAGGAAATTGTTGTTTGGTTAGAACGTGAAATGGTAACTCATCATCGTCTTTTTGCCTCAGCTCTAGACGCCGACACCGAACATCATGAAGGTAAAACTTATGTATGGAAACCTTCACAGGTTGTCGAAATCCTCGGTGAAGAAGCCCGTCCCTTTGCCGCTGCCTACGGAATCACTGACCAAGGAAACTTTGAAGGGGCGAATATACTCAAATTACGTGATTCGATTGAAGTTCGCGATCGCCACAAGGTCGCACGTGAAAAACTTTTGATGGCTCGCAATCAACGCCCCCAGCCGACTCGCGATGACAAAGCCCTGGTCAGTTGGAATTCATTACTCGCACGTAATTTAGCCAAAGCTGGTTGGATTTTTGGTAGAAAAGATTGGTGGAATCGAGGTAGCGAAATCGAAGCGGTTCTTTGGAGTAAGGCGGTTCAAGAACGTGAAAACTTGCTTGATCTGCATACGGTTTGCTATGGGACAAACTTTGTCGGCGAGGGTAATTTAACCGACTATACCTGGTTTGCGGAAATGGAATTAGCTTTAGCCTCAACCGCCAGTTGGGCCAAAGGCGTGGAGCATCCAGACTATACCCAACGAGCAGAAAAATTAATCACCACAACGCAGAAAAAGTTTAAAGACCTGCATCTTGCTGGCTACTTCATCGTGGGAGACAATCGAGCCGATTTAGCCCTCAGACAAAAAGAGTGGTTTGATAATGCGACCCCTGCGGGAAATTCCTCACTCATTCATTCGTTCTCTGCCTTGTCTATTCTGACGGGTAATGACATATGGAGAAAAGAAATGGCAGAGCATGTGACAGCCTATGGCGGTATGGCTCGCCGGATCCCCAGTGGCGTCGGCCATGCTCTCACTGGTCTAACTTGGGCAGCCATTGGCTTAAGCACCATTCGTTGCCCTATTGGCTCGGCAATGGATGAATGCCAACAAGCCCTCTGTGGTAACAAAAAAACCCCAGCCCATCAAAGACCCTACCGACCCCTCTTTCTTATCAATCATTCAGCAAAGGAATGGGCGATTTGCATAGGAAATACCTGTCTTCCCCCGGTTCATTCTTGGAAAGAAGTGACTGAAATCCTCTGACATTAAGGGGAGTCCGCTCTTGCTAGAAAAAGCAGGGTGATTTAAATCAATACACCCCATGCCAAACTATGGCCAATATGTCTACGGTAGCGACCCCTACGATAAGAGGTCTCGTAGCATTTTGCTCGGCATGATTACAATCGAGCAGGTCGGATATCAAAATAAAGTCTATCGTCTTAACTGGAAGCGCATTCTGCAAATTGCTCCCTTTGCACTCATCCTCTATTGGTTAGTTTCTTCCGAAATCTTTTATTTTCGCGAACGTTATATGTGGGGCATTCCCACGACTCGCCGAGCCGATGCCTATCTTTATTTACCCGAAACATTTGTTAATAATATTATAAATTTACCCCTGACTCGTGAAGAGATTGCACGACGTGAACGTCAAAAGATTATCGATTATAAAGAAGGCGAATCTTACGGGCGCATTGCCCACCTTCAACATAAGGGAGAGTACTTTGTTAGTATTGCTAAAGCTGCTTTAGAGCGTGGAGACTTTCCTGAATTCGCCAAATACATCGGTACCGGAGCAATGCTTTCCCCCAAAAACCCCTGGGCTCAACAACGCTGTGCAGAACTCTACTTTGTCATTGGTCGCCCCCTGGATGCCTACACCATTCTCGAACAGTCTCTCGATTTTGCTCTCGATGATCCCAGTCAATTTGAAGCCTATCTCTACCGTTGCTTCATGTTAGACCAAGATAGTCGCGTTATCCAAAGTGCCAAAAAATATCTAGCCCTTCCGGATTTGAACCCAGCGATTGCCGAACAACTTAAATTAGCACAAGCCCAGGCCAATTTTTTCCGCGGTAATTATCAAGAAGCTTCCCAACTGATTAAAAAATATCAGTTAGAAACCATTCCCGATGGAGCACTCCTTCGAGCTCAAATTACCTGGGAGACAGAAGATCAAAATGAGGCCCTCGGGCAGTTGAATAGAATTATCAAGGACTACCCCGCTATCAGCAAGTTGCTCGAGGTCAAGGCCACCTGGCTCAAGGATTTAGGTGATCTCAAAGGCTCTCGAGATTGTCTCGATATACTTGCCATTCAATCCCCCAAAAATCCTGCGCCCATCATCCAATCGCTTCATTTGCTTCCTGGACCGGAGAATCTTAAAAAACGCACAGAGATTATCGACCGCATCTTTCGTGAGTTTGGTCGTAATGATGAAGCACTTATCGGTCTAGCTCTCTATGCCAATTCGGTAGCCGACACCGAACTGAGCGCTCGCCTTCTTCGCTGGGCGGAAGAGCGACGCTTCCCTAATCGAATTAAATTCAGTTTAACTCATGCTGAATGCTTAATTAACGCCAATCGCAGTCACGAAGCGATTACCTTAACGGATGAACTGATTAAATCTATCGATCGCGAACAGTGGCCAGCGGATACACGTATCGCTTTAGATGCTATTCGCACGGTGGCCTTCTTCGCCGACAATCAAACCGAAATCGGCTCCATTAATCTGCAAAAGCTGATGCAGAATAAGTCGGTGCCCCCTAAAATGCTCATCGCCTCTGGCAAAAAACTTATCAAAGCCAAACGCTACTGGGAGGCTAACAATATGCTGATTCAGGCCCACCTAATGAATGAAATCAATCAGCCTCTATTGTTACAAATTGTTAAACTCAAACTGGATCACCCCGAGGTCGCAGCCGATATTGAAATCTACCTGCGTCGCCTCATGAGCACACGGCGTCCACCTAAAGAAATGCTACAAGAGGCACTTCAGTGCGTGGCCTCGGATACATACCTCTTTTCCAAAAATCGCGACAAACTCCAACTGGACATCGAGAGTCTCCTAACACGTCAATAACTAGGAAGAAGCAGACAAGGGAGTCGGCTTCAACTTTTGCGCCGATCCTCGGCGAGTATGATCAGCCCACCAAACTCCCCAATCGGGATTGGTTAGAAGATTCGCTTCAACCTGCGAGGGAGTCATCAAGGCCCAAGCACAAGAAAGCCCTTCAGCCTGCATCGCTTCTTTGGCTAAAACACGTAATGGCTGAAGTGATTGAACGATTTCACGAGTTAAAAGATTAACGAGATGAGAGGAGGATTGAGCCCCGAATTTCGTTACCATGGCTGAACGCGAAAGGAAAATTTGCTGATTTTCGCCAATGCCTAAACGCCAACCAGAGGTACCCTCTGGGGAATCCAGAGCTAGCACCCTGTTTCCCCCGGCCAAAATAAGTGCACGGTGAATTCCCCATCGATTTTCTAATAAGTCAGCGGCAACGTCACAAAGATAACCTTTAACGAGGGCCGAAAAATCAATGACCGCATCACCCTGAATTCGGCAAAATTCATTTCCCGATAAACTCCACTCTGTTTTTGCAACCGACTCGAAAAGCTCTACAAACTCAGAGGAGTCTGTTGGAATTTCTCCATTCGTTTTTTCTAAAAACGAAAAAACCTTACCGCCTGAAACATCAAAAGCCCCATTCGACATAACTTTAAGGCGTTCAGCAAAGTTCCAGAGGGCCTTAAAATGATCCCCTACTGGCACCAATCCACCCAAGGGCATTTGATTAATTCCTGTCATCGGTCCATCGACCTCATGGACATCGATTTGTGGTAAAAGGGTATGTAAGTGATAAAAAATCGCTGAAGTAGCCTGTTGTGCGTAGGCGTAATCCTCATCGGCAACTCGAATCCAGAAAGGCGTGCCTAAAAAGGTGTGAGAAAAATTATGGATTACCAAACCACTCATGAATGGCAAAGGGAGGACTTCTTAACTAAATCTTAAAATGACGCTGTAAGGCATTTTTAACATCCAAAGGAATGAGAGCCGCAGCCATCGGCCCCTGACCTTCACGCCAAGCATAAACTGTGGTTAATGTTCCTTGGGCGACAGGACGATTTTGCACTGTAGCAAAAAATCCCCAAACCAATTTCTTATCCGAAATTTCGATTGCTTTTATCTGAACTGTTACGACTTCCTCGCGATGAATGGGCGAAAGATAATCACATTCAACTCGTACTCGAGGGTAACCCGAAAGTTTAGCTCCATCCGATTTTAAAAAAGGAATTTGCAATGAACGAAAGAGAGCCTCCTCGGTTGCTTCGACCCAGAAAAAAATCGTAGAAAAGTGTATGATACCGGCAGCATCAGTATCGGAAAACTGAGCACGATATTCGGCGGAAAACGTCACCATTCCTTTATGCAAAGCCTTTCCATGCACGGCGCAACCGCCAAGGTATTATGGTTTCGCCGAACGACGTGCGGAACGCAACCAACTGACGTCAACCGAAGCACCACCCGAGGCCTCAACGCAGGCTTGTAAGAATGGCTGTGGGGTTTGTTGAATGGAAAATAGATAGAGTTTGTGGCCTTTACCCTTACCCCCCTCTCGAAACGCCTCCAACCAGCGTTTTTGCCACAATCCAGAGGGCATCTGAGAGCCCAAACGACGGTATGAGCTATCGGAGTAGACCAAATTAGGTGCTCCTTTGTCCCTTTCTTCATAAACGCGCACACCGTCCTGAAAATCGGAAAAAACAACAAGGGCATCATAGGGCTCCCCCAGCACTCGATCTAACCAGGCACCCAAGGAGCCTTTTTCGCAATAGGACCTTAACTGGCGAAAGAGTTGCTTACCCGCCTCCGTTAATTCGGTCTCTACCGTAGGCGAAGGCGCCTCCGTTAGTTTCGGAGCATTTCCGCGAAACTGTTTTCCATAAACAACGACATCCTCCAAAGCGACGATTCTTGCCCCATCAAACTGAAAAATATCTGCGTCAGGATACTGAGATTTAATTTCTTGAGTTACTCTTTGTAAGTAGGGTCGCATCGAGCCCGAGCAATCGAGATAAACCGCAACACGTTGGGCCTGAATGCTCGCTCCTAAAACAGGCCGACCCATAAAATGTCGCTGACCAACCAAACTACCAAACGACAATCCTCTCCCCTTTCCTCCTCCACCGATACTTTGAACTATAGATAGGGAGTTGATGGCTGAAGTCTCGGGAGATGAAAAACTCGGCAGGGCAACAGTGGAGGAGGGAAGATTGACCGCAATTCTCTGTA
This sequence comes from Opitutia bacterium, assembly GCA_947470855.1. Taxonomy (GTDB): domain Bacteria; phylum Verrucomicrobiota; class Verrucomicrobiia; order Opitutales; family UBA953; genus UBA953. Next base: position 112,790 of record CANIUQ010000002.1, read on the forward strand.
TGGATTGATGTGCCTTAGGAGGATGATTCACCGCATAACTCGAAGAATCTAAACCAGAAGAGGGAGCCGAACCTGAAGCGGTGACAAAACACTCGGGCTCTGGTGGCCTCGGTGTCATCGTTCGAGAACTCAAAACCCACCACCCTGCCACCGTAATTAAAATAAGGTGAAGAGCTGTCGAAAAAATTAAACCTGTCCATGAACGGCTGGACTGGCGGGCACGAAGGAGAAACACCGAGGGCATCACCCCGAACTGCTGAAAAAACAGCCATCAACAAGAGGGCTAAGTTAAGGTCTATGACCTAAAACAAAGTCCCTATATTCGAGTGAGATAACTTCAGATAAACCTTAACCAGAAACTTAGTACTCTTCGTCTTCAGGATTTTCGGGCGGATTGCCACCCGTCAAAAGCCATTTCACCATAGTCAATTTACCCTTAGATGCTTTTACGCAATCGATGAGGACTGGAGGGGGAACCTGATCTGTTGAAAATAGATACAACTTAGGGCCAGAAGGCGGCGTGGCACCACCGCGTTTAAAGTGATCTACCCAGAAGGACATCCATCGTTTTTCATCGGCGGTTCTAAAATCGGGAGCGTCTTTATCTCGTCCGATACCATCGGCGTAGAGTTCCATCGGTTGTTCTCCTTTACCCTGCGTACGCGTCTGGACGACGCCGTCATTAAAGTCAGAAAAAATCACAATCGCATTATAAACTCTGGCACGAGGGTCGTTGCGGATGGCCTCAATAAAAGCACCTAAGCCTACTTTTGTGAAAGCCTCATCGTACTTCTTGAATAAATCTTTTCCGTTCGATGTAGGCAGACTGGCTTCAGAAGTTCTCTGATAAGCCTCAATCGAAGGTTTGATATCCTTTAATTGGCTTTTTTCCATGCCGATAATCTTGCCGTTAACCACCGTAATTTTTGTTCCACCGTACATGAAAATATCCGCATCGGGGAACTGCTTAGTAATTTCACCGCGAACACGATCGAGATAGGACTGCAGGGATTTCGATGAATCCATATAAACGGCGATACGGTTAGCGAAAATTCTCGCACCCATCACTTTAAGTCCGACGAAATTCTTACCTCCACCGACGCCCGCACCAATACCCGATCCAATTCCTCCACCCGAACCACCTCCAAAACCCTTGGAGGCCC
>CANIUQ010000003.1 GCA_947470855.1 Opitutia bacterium
CAACTCAAGTGATTTTGAGTGGTTAAAAATGATGAAACGGGAAGCTCCTTTTGTTGAGCCTGCAGCGGCTAGTAGCACGCTGGAGTCTAAGAAGACTCTCACTTTTTCTTCTTTTTATAAGTTTTGAAGTCAGCCTCGTCGTTAATGATCCAGCGATCTATGGATTCTTTAGGGATGTCACGAATAGGCATGGCTATGGCTGATTGCATTGTAACGACTCCGTTTTTTTCTTCGAGTACAACCATGGGCGAGGCGAGACGATTGAGTTTTAATTTGATACGAAGTTCGGGTGGTAGCGTGAGAGTGCCACGTTTGCTTACTGGTAAGGTGTAGGTCATGCAGTTATGCTGTATTGCAGTAATGCAGTAGCGAGGAAAAAGGGGAGGCAAGTGGGCGAGATACAGTGCAAAGGTGCAAATCGGAGCGGAGCTCCTGTGCAAAGGTGCAAAGGTGAAACGAGAAGGGGGCCAGTGGAAAAGAGGAAGAGGGGACAAGAGATACAGTGCAAAGGTGCAAATGTGCAAAGGTGGAGGCAAAAAACGTCCCGACTGTAGATTATTTGGAGTCGAGTTCGAGCCAGCGGGAGAGGGCTTGGCTGTGTTGTGATTCGATTTCCTGTAATCGTTTTTGAATTTGTGACGCCTTGAGGGGCCCATCTTTATACAACTCTGGATCAGCTAACTGAGCCGTAAGGTCAGACTGCTCTTCTTCTAACTTGGCAATTTTAACAGGCAAATCGACGAGGTCCTGTCTTTCCTTGTTGTTCATCTTCGCAGGTTTTTTGGTAGGTTCAGATGAAGGGGGATTTGTTTTGTTGGCGAGTGCAGGACGTTTGTTGCGTTCGACTTCGCGACGCCAATCGGAATAGCCACCGACATGTTCGGAGATGATGCCGTTGCCTTCGAAAACTAAAGTACTGGTGACGACATTATCGAGGAAATCACGGTCGTGACTCACGATGATGAGGGTGCCTTTATATTCGACGAGTATGTCCTCGAGAACATCGAGAGTTTCGGCATCGAGGTCGTTGGTAGGTTCGTCGAGAACGAGAACGTTGGCTGGTTTGGTGAAGAGTCGAGCGAGTAGGAGGCGATTGCGTTCGCCACCGGAAAGAACTTTGGCTTTTGAACGAGCGCGGGTGGGTTCGAAGAGAAAGTCTTGGAGGTAGCTGATGACGTGGCGGGAGCGACCTTGGACTTCGACCTTGTCAGAGTCACCCGCCAGATTTTCGGCGACGGTGAGTTCATCGTTTATGAGATCGCGCATTTGGTCGAAGTAGACCACTTCAAGTTTGGTACCGAATTTGATTTGACCGCTGGTGGGAGTTAGTTGGCCCAGTAAAATTTTAACCAGCGTGGTTTTGCCCACTCCATTGGGTCCGATGAGTCCAACTTTATCGCCGCGATTGAGTCGCAGGTTGAATTGTTGAAAAATTGTGGTGCCGTTGGGGTAGGTGAAGTTGAGGTTTTCGGTTTCGACGACGCGTTCGCCTGAGCGATCGGCTGAACTAATTTCCATTTTAGCAGCGCCGGTGGCAGTGCGCATTTCTTGTCGCTCGGTGCGCATGATTTTAAGGGCTTCCATACGGGCGTTGGATTTGGTGCGACGGGCGCCTGGACTGCGGCGAGACCAGGCTTCTTCTTGGGCGAGTTTTTTGTCGAACGCAGCGCGTTGGCGTTCTTCGGCGACGAAGAGTTCTTCTTTGCGGATCAGGTAGGTGTCGTAATCGCAGGACCAGCTTGTGAGTTTACCGCGATCGAGTTCGATGATGCGGTTGGCCATGCGGCGGAGGAATGCGCGGTCGTGGGTAACGAAGAGAAGAGGAATTTTTTCGGCGAGGAGGAATTCTTCCATCCAAAGAATGGATTCTAGATCCATGTGATTGGTTGGTTCGTCGAGGAGAAGTAGGTCGGGTTTGGCGGCGAGGGCTTTGGCGAGGAGGCAGCGTCGTTTTAAACCACCGGAGAGTTCATTAAAAGTGCGGTCAGCTGGAAGGCCGAGTCGTTCGATTAGGTCGTCGACTAGGACATCGCGTTCCCAATCTTCTTCTGGTCCGTCGTGGCGCAGTCCTGATTCCACGATGGAGCGAACCGTACCAGGGAGGTCATCGGGGATTTCTTGGGTGAGGCGGGCTTGGGTGATGCCACTCGGGTGAGTGACTGTACCTGAGTCGGGTTGCATTTCACCTGCGGCGATGCGCATCAGTGTGGTTTTGCCGGCGCCGTTACGTCCGAGTAAGCAGACGCGTTCGCCTTCTTCGATTTGAAGGTTGAGGTGATCGAGGACGGCGGGTCCGCCGAAGTTAACGCAAATGTCGAGGAGGCTTAAGAGGGCCATGGAAGGGGGCGGGGGAGGAGAGACAGTGAGAACGTGCAAAAGTGCAAAGGTGCAAAAGTGGAGACAAGAAGTGGGCGAGGGCGGCAAGAGGCAGTGCAAAGGTGCAAACGTGCAAAAGTGGAAAGGTGGGGAAGCGGGTGACGGGTGACGGGAAGGGGGAGAGAGGCAAAAGGCAGTGCAAAAGTGCAAATCGCGACGGGGTCGCTGTGCAAATGTGCAAAGGTGGGGAAGCGGGTGTCAGGTGTCGGGTGACGGGTGTCGGGAGGGAAAAGTGGGCGAGGGGAAAGGAAAGTTAGGGGACCAGTGGAAAAGGGGAAGAGGATGAAGGTAGGGGTTAGTGGAATTTTTCGAGGCGGGAGATTTCGGGGAAGCGCCAGTGGACGATGCCCATGACTCCAAATACGGCGAGGCCACCGAAGACGACAGAGTTTACTGTTCCGAGGAGGCGTGCAGCGAGACCGGATTCGGCCATGCCGAGTTCGTTTGAGCAACCGATAAAGACGGCGGTGACGGCGGAAACGCGTCCCATCATTTCGGGAGGGACGCTTGTTTGCAGAATGGTTTGTCGGATGATGACATTTACGGCGTCGGCAGCACCTGAAATAAATAGGAAGAGAAAAGAGAAGATGAAGGCTGCTTGAAGGCTGAGTCCGAGAGCGTTGGCGATTTGTATCGAAAGACCAAAGCCGATGATACAGAGTCCAAAAATGGCGAATGAGCCGTAAAGAGAGCGTCCCACGTGTTGAAAAGAAGGGCGAAAGAGGAGGAAGATTGACATGATGACAGCTCCGCAGGAGGTGGCGGCGCGGAGGAGTCCGAATCCTAATGGTCCGACATTGAGCATTTCGGCGAAGATGGGAAGAAGTGCGACTGCTCCGCCGAATAAAACCGCAAACAGATCGAGCGTGAAAGCACCGAGCATAGCGCGTTGGCTGAGCATGAAGTGTATGCCCGTTCGCAAACTTTGCAGGATTGGTTCGGGTTGTCGGGATTGGAGTTCGTGGGAGGTTTTGATGCTGAGATTGTTGAGTAGTGCTGCGATGAAGAGGATTGAGGAGACTGAGTAGGCGAGGTATTCGCCGTTGAGCCAGATGAGTAGACCTGCGAAGCCTGGTCCGATAACGGAGGAGAGTTCGAAGAGTGTGTTGCGCCAACGAACTGCGCTGGGGATTTGGGAACGCTGAAGAATTTCGGCGATCATCGCTTGGCGGGCTGTGGTGAGGAAGCTACGGGCGAGACCACCGCCGATGACGACGCCGTAGAGTAGGCAAAGTTTGAGCCAAGAAGTGGCGATGAGACTGGGGAGAAAAAGGAGAAGCGAGAGCAGGAGCATCACCGTGAGTGATGTGCAAGCGATGAAGCGTCGGTTATTTTTATCGGCGACATGTCCGGCGAAGAGGACTGAGCTGACGAAAGGAATCACTTCGGCTAGACCGACTGCGCCGAGAGCGAGAGCAGCGTTGGCGTGATTGGCTTTGGTGATTTCGAAAACTTGCCAGGCGATGGTGACCGTTTGGATTTGAATGGCGAGGGTACCTAGCACCAAGGCTCCGACGTAGAGTCGGAACGCAGGCAGACGCATGGGAGAGTCGTCATCGGTCTGAAAAAGGTGCATGTGCAAAGTGATATGTGGGTGCAAATAGATGGACGGTCAAACTCGCTTAAAAATCTTGTTTTTAATCGTCATTCGGTTTAGAAGTTTCGCATCCTTACCCCTAAGGTTTCATGGAGTTATTCGACTCCTCTCTTTACCTTTAACCCCAAATTTATAATAAATAATTATGGCACACCGATTATTCGGGACGGATGGTATTCGAGGCAGAGCGAACGAGTATCCTATCACCTCTGAAATCGCCCTTAAATTGGGTCAGGCCATCTCACGGGTTTTGAAATCGAGTGGTGCCAATCACAACCGCGTCGTCATTGGTAAGGATACCCGGATTTCTGGGTATATGTTAGAGACCGCTTTGACTAGTGGTTTGGTGTCGCGCGGGATGGACGTGTTTTTGGTGGGTCCGATGCCGACGCCTGCCGTGGCGCATTTAACCAAGTCGATGGGTTGTGGTGCGGGGATTATGTTAACCGCTTCGCACAATCCTTATGACGATAATGGATTGAAAATTTTTGGTCCTGATGGGTTTAAGTTATCTGACGAATTAGAGAAGGCCATTGAAGAGGATATTCTTTCGGATGGAAAACATCCTGCCGTTGAACCGGCGAAGATTGGTAAAGCGTTTCGTATCGATGATGCCAGTGGGCGTTACATTGAGTATGCTAAGCAGAGTGCAGGTCCGGCGGATTTGAGTGGTTTGAAGTTAGTTGTCGATTGTGGACATGGTGCTTCGTATCTCATTGCGCCTATTATTTTCCGTGAATTAGGAGCCAAAGTGAAGAAGTTGGGCGTCGAGCCTGATGGTATGAATATCAATGATGGGGTGGGAGCGTTGCACCCTGAGCATGCGGCAGCTGTGGTGAAAGAAACTGGAGCCGATATTGGTATTTCGTTTGATGGTGATGCTGATCGGGTGATTTTTACTGATGAGACTGGGACTCCTGTTTCGGGGGATCGCATTTTAACTTTGTGTGCTTTGGCGATGAAGCAAGAGGGCTTGTTGCGTGGTGACACCATGGTAACGACCGTGATGAGTAATTTAGGTTTGCATGAGGCGATGCGTAAAGTGGGTGTGAAGGTGGTGACCACGGGGGTGGGTGATCGACTCGTCATTGAGGCTTTGCGCAAAGGTGGCTATTCCTTTGGCGGAGAAAATTCTGGGCATTTAATTTTTGCCGATCATGCGACGACCGGGGATGGGATTTTGAGTGCGATTCAGGTTTTAAAGATTATGAAAAAATCGGGCAAAAAACTTTCTGAATTAGCCAAAGTCATGCATGAATATCCTCACGCTTTGGTGAATTTGAAAACGAAGGCTAAGCCACCCATTGAAACCATGAAGCATTTACAAGCGGCGATGGTTGAAGCCGATTCGGCCTTTGGTCAGGTTGGTCGCCATTTGATTCGCTATTCCGGCACCGAAAATAAAATCCGCATTTTGGTTGAGCATCGTGAGCAAGGTGAAGTGGATCGATGGACTAAACGTTTCCAGGAGGCCGTTGAGCGGGATTTAGCCTAACCATGCGTCACTTTTGTTATAGTGAAGAAGGGGCTCAGGCTGGGTGTGAGCCGTTAACTGTGAAGCGTGCGCTGGGCGATGTCCCGGTTGCGAATGTGAGTTTGGCTACCCATCAGCAGGTGGCTTTGCAGTCGCTTGGGTATAGTTTAGTCGAGGACAAGAAATGTGATTTAGAGATAAGTCCTGCCGCGTGGTTTGATAGCAAAGAACTTGCGTCTTTTGTCTCTGATGAAGAGGCAGGGCAAATCGTCGATGAGCAAGGGGGCGTGTTAGCGCATTACAAGAAGCGCGGTAAAAAAATTTGTAAGACCAAGATCTCTTTTCTTATTCGTTTTAGTTGGGATTTTTTACGAGCCAACGAGTTGGCTATTGCGGCGATGACTCAGTGGGAAAATCACGGAACGTGTCATTCGTCCTTGTATGTTGAAGGCAGACTTTCGGTTGGGCGTGGCACGAAGATTTTACCTGGCGTCGTCGTTGAAGGGGATGTCGTGATTGGGGATAATTGTAAAGTTGGGCCCAATTGTTATCTTCGGGGCAGTACGACCGTGGGCAGTCACTGCCATGTTGGTCAGGCCGTGGAGTTAAAAAATTCAATATTATTCAGTCACACCAATGTCGGGCATTTATCCTATATTGGAGATTCTATTTTAGGTGAGAAAGTGAATCTTGGGGCTGGGACGATTACCTCTAATTTACGTCACGATGGTAAGACTCATCGCAGTGCCGTGGCGGGTTCGTTGGTTGATACTGGGCGGCGCAAGTTTGGTGCCGTGATTGGGGATCGTGTGCACACCGGGATTCACACCTCGATTTATCCAGGTCGCAAAATTTGGCCTGGTCTAACTACTTTACCGGGCGACATCGTCACCCAAGATTTACAACAATAACGACTATGTGTGGCATCATTGGCTATATTGGAACCAGACCTGCGACTCCCATTTTGATTGGTGGTCTTAAGCGGTTGGAATATCGCGGGTATGATTCGGCGGGTTTGGCGTTGCTTGAGCCCAAGTCGATTTTGACTTATCGTTCTGTCGGAAAAGTTGCGCACCTAGTTGAAAAAGTCCGTTTGAATTTAACGCCTGAGCGTCAGAATGAATTAACGGTGGGGATTGCGCATACCCGATGGGCGACGCATGGAGCTCCGACTGAGGCGAATGCGCACCCGCATTACGATAAGAGCCGCCGTATTTGTGTCGTGCACAATGGCATTATTGAAAACTATCGGACTATTCGTGAAAAGTTACAGGCCAAAGGGCACAAGTTTGATTCTGATACTGATACCGAGGCTTTATCGCGTTTGATTGGTGAGTGTTATCGGGGTGATTTACGTAAGGCCGTGATTAATGCCCTGCGTCAGATTGAGGGTGCTTATGGTATTGCCGTGCTCTGTGCTGATGAGCCGGACAAGATGGTTGTGGCGCGTAAGGGTAGTCCCTTGGTTATTGGTATTGGTGAAGGCGAGTGTTTAGTGGCGTCGGATCCTTCCGCTTTGGTGGCACACACTCAGCGCGTTATTTACCTCGATGATGGAGATGTTGCAGTGATTACACCTGATTTGGTGGATATACGGAATTTGGATGATGAGCCCATTGAGCGGAATGTTTCTGAATTAGGTCTCGATGTTGGTGCTGTTGAAAAAGGTGGTTATGAGCACTTCATGTTGAAGGAAATTTTTGAACAGCCTGAGACTGTACGAAATGCCCTGCGTGGGCGGATTGATTTGAAGGAAGGCACTGCCATTTTATCGGGCATGAATGCGACTCCAGCGGAATTGGCGGAGATTGCGCGCATTATTGTCGTGGGTTGTGGCACCTCTTTGCATGCGGGCATGGTAGGAGAGTTTGCCTTTGAAGATGTTGCGGGGATTTCGACTGAGGTGCAGCAGGCTGCCGAGTTTCGTTATCGAAATCCTATTGTTGATCGGAACGACATGGTTATTGCCATTTCTCAGTCTGGTGAGACTGCAGATACCTTAGCGGCGATTCGCAAAGCGAAGGAGAAGGGTACAAAAGTTTTTGGACTCGTGAATGTGGTGGGTTCGGCGATTGCCCGTGAGGCAGGTCGAGGGGTGTTTATTCATGCTGGACCCGAGATATCGGTTGCTTCGACCAAGGCGTTTACCGGACAGGTGGCCGTGTTGCTTTTGATGGCACTGAAACTTGGTCGCACCCGTCGACTTTCCAATGAAGACAGCTTGAAGTTGGCTCAGGAGATTAATCGTTTGCCCGAGTTGGTGGAGTATGTGTTAAAGCAGAACGATGCTATCGCGAAGGTGGCTGAGCGTATGGCTCAGTCGGATCATGCTTTCTTCTTGGGGAGAGGTCCGATGCATCCCGTCGCTTTGGAGGGTGCTTTGAAGTTGAAGGAAATTTCTTATGTGCATGCCGAGGGGTATCATGCGGCTGAGATGAAGCATGGTCCGATTGCTCTTTTAACCCCCGGGGTGCCGGTGGTTGTGTTGGCTAATCACTCTCCCGTGTTGGACAAAGTGTGGAGTAATGCTGAGGAGTGTAAGGCTCGTGGAGCGCGTATCATTGCGGTTGTGACTGAAGGTGAGCCTAAGACTGATTTGGCGGATGACACCATTGTCTTACCTCCGTGTAGTCCGTTAGTGGCGACTATTCCTGCCGCTGTCGCATTACAGTTGCTCGCTTATCATGTGGCGCGTTTGCGTGGATGTTCGATTGATCAACCGCGCAATTTAGCGAAGTCGGTCACCGTCGAATAGAGGATTTTTCTAGGGTAAACACCCTAGGTGTGAGACATTGCGTGAGGCTATCTGGCTCCGTGCCATGGGCTCGTGAAAACACTGCGTTTGATTTCCTGTGATTCGTGTCGGTCGGCCAAGAGACTGCGTGAATTTTATGCCGTTACCTTGGAAGGGGATTTACATCCTTGGTGTAAAGATTGTGTGAAGCGAGCCATGGAGCGGAAGGCCCGAGGGCGGCATGGGGTGAAGCAAGCGAAGACAAGGGTATGTTCGCAGTGTGAGCAGACCTTTCCATTGGCTTCCTTTCATTTCATTAAGGCTACGGGAGTTCGTCACAGTTATTGTCGGGCCTGTCATGCGGCATATATGGCCTTACGCTATACCCGTTTGAAGGGGAAGAGCCTTAAAAGCACCGCTGGTGGCCGGACGGGGACTTGAACCCCGAACCAATTGATTAAGAGTCAACTGCTCTACCATTGAGCTATCCGGCCAATCAGCGGAATATGAAGGAGTGCGTGGCGGGGGACTTTTTTCAAGCGAATAAAAGTCGAGGCTAGGGAATGAAATTCGTTCGAAGTGGCCAGACGGGGACTCGAACCCCGAACCAATTGATTAAAAGTCAACTGCTCTACCATTGAGCTATCTGGCCTCGAACCTCTTTACCAAAGAGAGTTTGAGACCGCAGGTAAAGAATAAATAAATTAGCGATGACCTCTTTGGCGGACGGCTTCGAAGAGGCAAACGCCTGCGGAAACCGAGACGTTGAGGCAGGGCACGGAGCCGAGCATTGGGATGCGGAGGAGAAAATCGCATGTCTCGGTTGTGAGGTGTCGCATACCTTCGCCTTCGGCGCCCATGACGATGGCGAGAGGGCCGGTGAGTTTGGCGGAGTAGAGAGATTGGCTTGCTTTATGGTCGCTGGTGCCGGCGATCCAGACTCCGCCGTCTTTCAGTTTAACGAGGGCGTTGCGGAGATTGTTAGCTTGGACGATGGGAATGCTTTCGGCGGCGCCGACAGCTACTTTTCTTACCGTTTCATTTACCGGTGCTGAATTTTTCTTGGTGATGACGACGAAGGCGCAGCCTGCGCAATCGGCGGTGCGGAGGCAGGCGCCGAGGTTATGCGGGTCTTGGACTCCGTCTAAAACTAAAATGAGCGGATCTTTGTGGCGCTGGAGAAGTTCGGGGATATTACTCTCGTCGAGTAATTGTAGAGGACGATGAAGGTCGGCGTGACGCGGAGCTCGATCGTTGGACCTGGACATCGTTGATTAATTTTTGCGGGCTAAGCGACCGCGAGCGTGGAGGGCTTCGGCAATTTGGATCGCGTTGAGGGCGGCACCTTTCCAGAGCTGGTCACCGCTGACCCAGAGGGAGAGACCGTTATCGAAGAGTGTGTCTTTGCGGATGCGACCCACACCGCATTTTTCTTTGCCAGCGTAGTCGAGTGGCATGGGGTAAATTTTCTTTGCGGTATCGTCGCAGACTTCGGCGCCGGGGAAGGCGGCGATGGCTTGGCGGGCGACGGCGACATCGACGGGTTTTTCGAATTCGGCGCTGATGGCGATGGAGTGAGCACGGAAGACTGGAACACGAACGCAGGTGGTTGTGACCTTTAAGCTAGGAAGGTTCATGATTTTACGACCTTCGTTGAGCATTTTCATTTCTTCTTTCGTGTAACCATCTTCCAAGAATGAATCGACGTGTGGGATGAGATTGAAAGCGATGGTGTGTGGGTAGACTTTGGCTGGGGAGGGTTCGCCTTTGACCCAAGCGCGGACTTGAGTGTCGAGTTCGCGCATGGCTTCGGCGCCTGTGCCGGAGACTGCTTGGTAGGTGGAGGCAAAGAATCGCTTTAGACCAAAAGCTTTATGGAGAGGGAAGAGTCCCATTAAAGCGATGGCTGTGGAGCAGTTGGGGTTGGCGATGATACCGTGGTGGTTATCGAGTGCATCGGCATTGATTTCGGGGACGACCAGAGGGACTTTGGGGTCCATCCGGAAGGCTGAGCTATTGTCGATGACGATGACACCGCGTTTGACTGCTTCGGGGGCAAGGGCGAGGGAGACGGAGCCTCCGGCGCTAAAGATAACGCAGTCGAGTCCTTCGAAAGCCTCTGGTTTGGCCTCTTGAACCGTCCATTCCTTACCTCCGTAGCTGATCTTAGAACCAGCCGAGCGAGCTGAGGCGAGGGGGCGCAGCTCTTCCACGGGGAAGTTTCTTTTTGCCATGAGAGCGAGCAGTTCTTGACCCACCGCGCCTGTCACGCCCACGATGCCGATACGATATGCCATGTTCTGAGTTATCTTTGGTGTTAAAAGGGGAGTTGTTAGAGCGCCTCAAGGCACTCGGTATTCCTGCTTCGAAACATTGCCTAGTTGTGTCGATTGACCAGCAAAAATTATGGTATTTTGCAGAGAATGCGGTTCATGCCTATAAAGTCAGCACGGCGCGGGCGGGTCGTGGATGTATTAAGGATTCTTTGCAGACCTCGGTGGGCGTGTTACGAGTGGCCGAGAAGCATGGTGCGGGGGCGCCGCAGGGAATGGTGTTTAAGGCTCGTCAGCCTACGGGTGAGGTTTGGCAGCGTGGGAAGCCTCAGCCTGATAATTTAATTACCAGTCGAATTCTTTGGCTCGAGGGTATGGAATCGGGAGTGAACGCTGGAGAGGATGATCAAGGGCGCGTGGTTGATACCAAGTCGCGTTTCATTTATATCCATGGCACCAATCAGGAGGAGAAGTTAGGTCAGCCCAATAGTCATGGGTGTGTGTTGTTATCCGATGCGGATGTGATTGAGCTTTATGAACGAGTTCCGCTGGGAACGTTCGTTTACATTGCTTAATCTTTATCGTTTTCCTGCAACCAGCCTTCGAGCATTGCTTTGGCGACAGGGCCAGCCGTTTTACCGCCCCAAGTGCTTGTATCGAGTTGGCCTTCGATTAAGACGGCGAAAGCCACGGCAGGATTATCGGCGGGAGCGTAACCGATGACCCAAGCAAGGTGGGCTTTTTCTCCGTTCTTAAAATATTCTGATGTACCAGTTTTAGCGGCGATGGTCAGACCCTCGATTTGCATACTGCGTGCGGTACCTTCTTCGACGCAGCGTTTCATCCCTGAGCGAATGGCTTCGAGTTGGTCTTTGTTAAGACCGATGGATGTTGCACCTTCGTGGCGTCCATCGCGATTGGGATCGTGAATGATGGTTGGAGTGGTGCGGGTTTCGTTGCGAGCGACGGATGCGGCTAAGCAGGCCATGTGGAGTGGGGTTGTGAGCGTGTAGCCTTGTCCGATGGACATATTAGCTGTGTCACCCGCATTCCAAGGGCCGGCCCCAATGCGTAGCTTGTAGGCGGGGTCGGGGATGACCAAGCGGTTAGTGGGATAAGGTAGTTCGGTTGTGGAGGGGTTGGAAAGACTGGGTGGCATGCGTAGGAGCGGGGCATCGAGTCCGAAGCGACGAGCTTCTTTCGCGAGAAGGTCTGGGCCAAGTTTTAGTCCGACGCGATAGTTCCAAACATTGGAGGAAATCGTGAGCATCTTTTCCACGTCAACCGAACCAAAAGCTTCGCCACCGTGTTCAGGGAAGTCGCGATTACCCACGCGGAAGCTTGTGCCACATTCGAGGATATCATCCCAGTCGATGACATGGTTGCGCATGCCGGCGATGGCGGTGATGATTTTGAAAGTTGAGCCTGGGGCGTATTGACCTTGGGTAGCGCGATTGAGCCAACCGCCTTGGTTTTCGATTTCGTTGTAGTATTTATTGGTGATGCGATTGACCAATTGATTAGGGTCGAACGTTGGCTGGCTGGCCATGGCGAGGATTTCGCCCGTATTAACATCGAGCATTACGGCGGCCCCAGGAAGAGGGTTGTCGGTTGAGTCTTTGATGGCGCGCAAAGCTTCTTCGGCGGCCAATTGAATATTAATGTCGAGTGACAGATTGATTGAGGAACCTTGTCGCGGTTCGCTGCTGCGTAAAAGTTCTTTATTATAGCCCGAGGAAGTTTTGGTCCAAAGTTCCCAGCCGCTAGCGCCACTTAGAATCGGATCAAACGTCTGTTCGATTCCTGCTGCTCCGCGCTTACCCGTGTAGCGTAGCTTTTGGAGATTGTCGAAATTGAGGTCGGTGAAGTCATCGACGTTTGGGGGCAAGTCGGTTGAATCGCGGATATAGCCAAGGACGTGAGCCGCCATCGTGCTATACGGGTAGGAGCGCACCATATCGGATTCGAGTGAGATGGGGCCACCTTGGGGGAACTGTTCGATGAAGCGGGCAACCGTACGATTAGCCTCATCGGGGTCGGAGGCGTTTTCAGAACCTGGGAAAGCGAGGTCAGTAATGAGAATGAATTTAAGGGCGCGTGATTCGGTTAAGTGTTTTCGGAGCGCCAGACGATTGACCGTGCGTTCATCCCTATTGGTAGGAAGTTTTGATGCGGTTTTGGATCGTTTAGGCTTATCTGTATTGGCATCGATGACGAACCAGATTTTGTCTAGCCAGCCGTTAAGTACGTTGAGTCGTGCTTGTTCGCCAAGAGCGTCATAGTTAATTTTTAAGACCGTCGGATCCGATTTAGCTTTACGAATGAGGCTAAGGTATTCTTGGCGAAATTCTGGTTGGAGAGAAAGAATATCGGCCTTAACGCTCCAGCGTACCCGATTATCGACGATAGTGTAGCCGTGACGGTCGTAGATTTTTCCGCGTGCGGGAGGGCGAATAACAACGCGCTTAATTTGGTTATCCGACTGCACCATAATCTCATTGGCTTGGACAAGTTGGCGGTAGGCTAAGCCAGCGGTGATGTAGATGAACCCGGCGATGAAAAAGATGAAAAGAAAATTGATACGAACCCGACTGAGGGGATCAGAAGGGGTTGAGTGAGGTGATTCGTTAAAAAGATTTTTCATTAACTGCCAACGTGGCTTACGGGATACGCAGTTTGTCCATTACCCGATTTTGATAGACTGAGATAGTATTAAAGAGAAGCAGGGTAAGTGTTGCAGACAGCAGGAGTTGAAGAGTTAGGTTATATAAAAATGAAGAGAACTGGAATGGAATTTCTTCACGCATGGAGATCGACATCGCCAGATACCAGATAAAGCAACTGATGGCGTTAACGAGGATGGCACCTTGACGGAGACGTGCTTTGTCGCGGAGGAGTTCGGGGAAGCTGGAAAGAATAATGGCGAGAAAGATTAAGCAGAATGCTAGGCTACCGTGGGGAATGGGGCGAAGAGCCTCAAAAGTAAATCCGATGAAGGCAGAGAAGAGAATCGCTTGCCAGCGGCGTAGACGGCGGCAGGGGGCGACGATGACTAATCCTGAAATGTAGAAGACAAGGTTCCAGGAGGAGAGTGAGCTACTGAGCAAATCAGCGGCGATCAACCAAGGGTAGGTTGCGAGGAAGAGAATGAGCCAGGCCCAGGTGAGGGTCATTTAAATTCCTCCAACTTAATCCGGTCGGTAGGCGACATGAGAATTTCGCCTGCGGTTGGGTATTTGGGAACGAGGACTGAGACTTCTTCGATCGTGTCGAGATTCTTTGATGGCACCATGTAGGCTTCTTTAAGATTACCTTGGGCTGTTTGTGTGACTCCGCCTTCGAGAGTTCCGAGAATGAGGCCTGTGGGGAAAACTCCGCCAAGACCTGTGGTAATGACTTTAGCGACTTGTCCGGCTGGAGGGGTGTAGTCGGCTTGAATGATTGATACCTTAGCGCGCCCCGTAGTGAAGGGGTTGGAGGCAACGCCGCTTACGTGAACGATGCGGGGAGGGTCATCTCCTTCGAGAAAGGCGGTGCAGCGGAAGGCTGGGCTAGTTACCAGTTCGACTTCACTGATGTTAAGGTGGACTGTGGTGACGCGGCCGACCACGCGATTGCCAAAGACAACCGGGCAACCTGGGCGAATGCCGTCATTGCGACCTTTGCGAATGAGCATGCGTTGCCACCACGTTGAAGTGTCGCGTGTGGCGACCCGGGCGACGACCGTGAGGTATTCGGTCGAATTCGGATAGCGTAGCATCTCACGGAGACGTAGATTTTCCTTTCGGATATCCTCCATTGCATGGAGTTTTAACTCTAATGTCGCATTGATGCGCGCAAGGTCACGTCCGGCGGCGATGAGATCTTCGGTGCTACGACTGCGCAGTTCCCAGTAACGCGCGAGGTCGCGACTTTTGCTGAGGAGTTGGATAGCGGGAGCTTGGAATTCGGAAAAAGCCTCTTTGTTAAGGCGACGAATTGTACTCGGTAGTGTAATCCATAGCCCGATGAAAACAATCAGGGCGATGATGGATGCTTTGGCGCCTTGGCGGTTATTATCCATGGCGGGTTAGCCCGCGAGAATTATTCCCGACTGCTCCAGCGAGAAGCGTTGGCTAAAATTTTACCCGTACCATTGACCACTGCACAGAGTGGGTCTTCAGCGATGATAACAGGGAGTCCGGTGGCTTCGGAGATAGCGCGGTCGATGCGACGGATGAGGGCGCCACCACCGGCGATGACGATACCGCGATCAACTAAGTCGGCAGAAAGTTCAGGCGGAATGCGTTCCAATGATCCTTTGATGGCTTCGATGATTTGGTTGATGTTATCGGCCATGGCTTCGCGAACTTCTTGAGAAGTTAGGTGCAGGGCGCGGGGGAGGCCAGTGACCGAGTCGCGACCCCGTACTTCGTAGGTCATTTCCTGTTCAAGGGCGTAGGCTGAGCCGATTTTAATCTTAATTTCTTCAGCGGTACGTTCCCCGATGATGAGGTTATAGGAATTCTTGATATATTTGATGATCGAGGAGTCGAATTCGTCACCACCGACGCGAATCGAGCGAGCGTAAACGATACCACCCAGAGAGATAACGGCGACTTCGGTTGTACCACCACCGATGTCGACGATCATTGAGCCAGCGGGCTCTTCGACAGGTAGACCAACGCCGATAGCGGAGGCGACAGGTTCAGGAATGGTAATGACATCATCTGCACCCGCGCGATAAGCTGAATCCATAACGGCTCGACGTTCCACGGCGGTGATGCCGTAAGGAACAGCGACGACGACGGTGAGATTGGTGAAAACGGATTTACGGGCGACCTTACCGATGAAATAGCGAAGCATGTGTTCGCTGATCTCGAAGTCGGCAATCACACCGTCTTTCATTGGACGAAGCGCTTGGATATCTCCAGGCGTACGACCTAGCATTAATTTTGCTTCGTTACCGACGGCAATGGGCTTGCGTGTGCTGGAGCGGATTGCGACTACGCTGGGCTCGCGTAAGACCACACCACGATCCTTGAGGAACACCAGAGTGTTCGCCGTACCGAGGTCGATGCCGATGGCTTGATTGAATAACCCTGGAAAGCGCTTTAACATCAGTCGTGAGTGGTTTACGTCATAAATAACTTATGAACAGGGTAGTCAAACCCCTTTTCCCCATAGACTTATGTCGGTTTGACCCTTGAATTGACAGAATAAGCCCTATTCTACGCATTAAGAATGAAATCACCGTGTCCGGTTCACCTTGTCTTGCTTCTGTTTTAAGAGCGTGTGAGTTCGAAAAATATAATACCTGTGCCGAGGATGATTCGATACCAGGCGAATGGACCTAGACCGCGGCGAGTGATAAATCCAATCATCCATTTTACTGAGATGAAGGCGGTGATGGCGGCGATGATGAGGCCCAGTGAGGCGTAATGGATGGGGTAAATTTGGGTGAGGGCGGGCCCAAGGGAGACTATTTTGTAGAGGGAGGCTGCGGTGAGAGTTACGAAGCCGACTAAAAATGAAAACTCTGTGGCTGCACCATTAGACAGGCCTGCCCAACGTCCGCCCAAAATGGTGGCAAGTGAGCGACTCGTTCCTGGGATTAGGGCGACGCATTGGCAGAGTCCGACTTGGAGAGCTTGTTTGAAATTCAATTTCTGGATTTCGTCGTGAGAGGAATGATGGTTAGGTAATTTTTTTTCTGCCCAGAAAATAACAAAGCCGCCGATGATGAGAGCTGAGGCGACAATTTTAATATCGAAGGCGATGATGTCTTTAACGAGTAGTCCAATGATACCAGCGGGGATGAATGCAATCATTACGCAGGTCGCGAGACAGAGGGACGGTTTCTCTAGTCGAATGATTCCGAGTACGAGATTTTTAAGACGCGTAAAAAAAGCGGCGATGACAGCTAAGATTGCACCGAGCTGAATGATTACAATGTAATCGTCGACAGCTTGTTCTTGGTTGATGGGGCGATTTTTACGATCGGCGACGCCGGAAATGATGACATTTTTATCTTTTTTCACCCCCATGATTTCATCGCTGATAATCATGTGACCGGTCGAGGAAACGGGTAGATATTCTGTAATACCTTCGACGGTTCCTGTCACGATGGCGCGAGTCAGGGTGAATTGGGCGCGCATTTCTTCGGCAGAAATTGTGGCTTGGGCTGGGGGTTGACTTGTGTTCGCCTGAAGTGGCGCACAAAGACAGAGCAGGAAAAGGCAGGGGAGTCGTAAAGACATGGCATTCGTGTAGGTTAAAAACAGTGATACCGCAAGACATCTGCCCTTGTCGCTTGCGCTTCGGAGTCACTTTCGTTTTAACTTTGAAGAACTTATGTCGGCTTCCAGTCTCATTCCGACCAACGAACCTCGCTTTCAGGTACCTGATGCTCGGGGACGATTTGGTCAATTTGGTGGACTCTATGTTCCCGAGACTTTGATGACTCCGTTATTAGAGTTAGCAAAGGTTTACGATGAGGCGCGTCGAGATCCTGCTTTTCAGAGTGCCTTTACTAAGATGCTCAACGAGTTCGCGGGGCGTCCGACAGGTTTGTATTTTGCAGAAGGATTAACCAAGCACTGTGGTGGGGCGAAAATTTACTTAAAGCGCGAGGACATGCTGCATACTGGTGCGCATAAGATTAATAATGCTATTGGGCAGGCTCTTTTGGCTGTGCGTATGGGTAAGAAGCGAATCATTGCTGAGACTGGAGCAGGACAGCATGGTACGGCGACCGCGGCGGTGTGTGCAAAGTTTGGTTTGCAGTGCGTGATTTATATGGGTGCTGCCGATATGGAGCGACAGGCTCTGAATGTTTATCGCATGAGATTGATGGGGGCAGAGGTGCGTGGAGTTGAGGCTGGTCAACGCACTCTTAAAGAAGCTGTCAATGAAGCCATGCGTGATTGGGTGACGAATGTACGCGACACCCATTATATTCTAGGAACCGCTTATGGTGCGCATCCGTACCCTATGATGGTGCGTGATTTTCATCGTATTATCTCTATGGAATCCAAGCAACAGATGTTGAGAGCTGAGCGACGCCTCCCTGACCACGTGGTTGCGTGCGTCGGTGGTGGGTCGAATGCAATTGGATCTTTCTTTGAGTATTTAGATGAACCGAGTGTGAATCTTGTTGGGGTTGAAGCGGGTGGTCGTGGCATCAAGCAAGGTCAGCATGCAGCTCGCTTTGCGGGTGGTCGTTTAGGTGTTTTACAGGGTTGTCTCACGCCGATTTTGCAGGACGAAGAAGGTCAAATTGAAGCCACGCATTCCGTTTCAGCAGGATTGGATTATGCGGCTGTTGGACCTGAGCATGCCTATTACAGTGAGAAAGGTCGGATTCAATTTGCTTATGCTACGGACCAAGAATGTCTCGATGCGTTTCAATTACTTTCTCGCACCGAAGGAATCATACCTGCCTTAGAGTCCAGTCATGCCATCGCGTATGGATGTAAATTGGCGTCCGACAGTCCGCGTACGGAAGTTGTTTTGATTAATCTCTCTGGTCGCGGTGACAAAGATGTATGGAGTGCTGCGCGTGCGATGGGAGTTGAGATTAAACTTTAATCATGGCTTTGGCGTCGATGACAGGCTTCGGTCGGTCGGAATTAAAACTTCCTGGTCGAGTCTGGGCGATTGAGTTGACCTCGGTGAATCAAAAATCGTTACAGGTTGCTGTCTATGGTCCCGAGGAATGGCCCTTGTTAGAATCGACTTTAACTGCATGGATTCGACCTCGTGTTTATCGAGGTAAAATTACTGTTCGTCTTACTTCAGCTGAGGGGAACACAAGGGCGATTTCGTGTTGGGATGAGACCTCTTTGCAGGCATCGTTTGCTGAGCTTAAACAACTCGCAGGCAAGTTGAACATTCCCTTTCAACCCGATGCACGTTTGCTTTTAGAGTTAGCAGAATCTCGACGCCAGAATCGCGTCGCTTTGCCTTCGTGGGATGACGTTCTGCCTCACTTGCAAAAATCTTTTACCGAAGCCCTCGACCGTTTGGTAGTGATGCGTGAGCAAGAAGGTGCGCGATTAGGTAAAGATTTGATGATGCGAATTGAACAGCTCGAGAAATTACTCGCGGTTATGGAGATATCGGAAGAAAATGCTCCTGAGCGTCACCGAGATTTATTGTTAAAACGACTCAAGGATTTGGGTCTTTCGGTCGATTTATCAGACGAGAGGGTTTTAAAGGAGCTCACTCTCTATGCCGATCGAAGTGATATTACGGAGGAGATTGTGCGACTAAGGAGTCACTTTTCTCAGTTTCGTGAGGAGTTAGGCGGCGAGAAAACTGGACGAAAACTCGACTTTTTAGTGCAAGAATTGCTCCGTGAAGTAAATACCATTGGTAGTAAAGCCTCGGAAATCTCGACAACTAAGGCGGTTTTAGAAGCCAAAACGGAAATTGAGCGGATACGAGAGCAGGTGCAGAATTTAGAATAATTTTTCGGGTGTGGTATTGCCAAGGGGGCTTTCGCATGCCTTTGTCTATCAACACTTACGCATTTGCCATGTCTGACAACCTTACTAAGCGGGAAATCGTTCTCAAAATCTTCACCGACAAAGGTTATCCGCAAAAGCATATTCGCGATAGCGTGCAGCTGACCTTAGATGCCATCTGTGAGGCATTGCTAACTGGTCGCGACGTGGAGTTGAGAAACTTTGGTGTGTTTCAAGTGCAAGTGCGCAAGAGTCGTATTGGTCGTAATCCCAATCGTCCTGAAACTGACGTGGTGATTCCTCGACGTGCAGTGATTAAATTTAAAGCCGGCAAAGAGCTGAAGGCTAAGTTGAAGACTTATAATCTTGATAAGACTGAACCTAAGCCTGAGTGATTTTTTGCTTTAAGCCGATGGCTGATTTTAAATCACTCCCTGGTTTTCGCGAGTTTTATCCTGAGGACCGTGCGGTCTTGGATCATCTTTTCAAGGTCTGGCGTCAGGCCTGCCGTCGATATGGTTTTCGGGAATGGGAATCTCCTGTTTTAGAGCCCCTTGAGCTTTTCACAGAGAAGTCTGGCGAAGAGATTGTTCGGCAGTTGTTTAATTTTGAGGATAAGGGTGGTCGTCAGGTCAGTTTGCGTCCGGAGATGACTCCATCTTTGGCACGAATGGTGGGAGCTAGGGCGAATGGGATGGCTAAGCCTATTCGCTGGTTTGCGATTGGTGAAAACTATCGTTACGAGAAGCCGCAGAAAGGCCGACTCCGTGCTTTTTATCAGTTGAATGCCGATTTGCTTGGTGAAGCTGGTCCGACGGCGGATGCGGAGTTGATGGCTCTCTGTGCCGATTGTTTACTCGGGTTTGGTTTAACCTCGAATGATTTTCGGATTCGGATTTCGGACCGCACGCTTTGGTTTCGCTATTTAGAGGGTCAGGGTGTTCCTGAGCCGAAAATTGCTGGTGTCTTGAATGTGGTGGATAAGTTAGAGCGTGGTAGTCCTGAGGAGCTCTTGAAGGCCATGAATTTGGCGATTCAAGATACCGCGTGTGATGCTGTTAAATTACTAGAGGCAGCTCGTCGATTTGCGGCAATCAATTCCATCGCTGATTTAGAAAAGTTGGCGGCGGGCGACGCACCCATGATGGCTCGCTTGGAGGATTGGAGGCAATTGCTGTCGACTGTAGAAGCACTCGGATTCCGCGACTGTGTCACCATCGATTTAACGATTGTTCGAGGTTTGGCTTATTATACTGGATTTGTTTTTGAGGCTTTTGAAACGGGCGGGGATGCTCGTGCCTTAGCTGGCGGTGGTCGCTATGATACCTTGGTGAAAAAAATGGGTGGCCCTGATTTACCTGCGGTGGGGTTTGGTATGGGCGATGTCACGGTGCGTGACTTATTGCAGTCCAAGAACCTTATACCGACATACGCCGATGGACCCGAATTTTATGTTATGATTTTAGGTCCAGAGGCACGTGCGACTGCGTTAGCCGATGTGGCCGCCTTGCGTCGTGCAGGCTTCCGAGTGGAATATAATTTCCGTGACGGGAAATTTGGTAAGTTGATTCAAACCGCTGAGAACATTGGTGCCTCTTATGCATTGATTTATGGTGGCGAGGAAGTGGCTAAAGGTGAAACCAAGGTGCGTTGTTTGCGTGAACGTGTGGAGGGTATGGTGCCACGGGCTGACCTTGTTCCAGCTCTGCGTGCCGTGCGTGAAGAAGGCATCAAAGCGATTTTACCTTAAATGACCAACGAACAGAAACGCCAGTATCGCAACATGGCGAAGACCGCTTCGTGGACTATGGTCTCGCGCATTACGGGTTTAGTTCGCGATCAAGTAACGACGGCGATGTTTGGCGCTGGTCATGTCGGTGCGGCTTTTCTTTTTGCTTTTCAGATTCCTAATCTCTTTCGACGTTTGTTAGGGGAAGGTGCGTTAACGGCGGCGACTGTACCCGTTTTAGCGGCGAAGACTGATGAAGGAGGTAAACCAGCGGCGTTTGCCTTCTTAAATTATGTTTTACGTCGAATGTTACCTTGGATGATTGGTTTGACCCTCTTGGCCATTGGAGTTGCTTTGGGGTGGCTTTTGTTGGCAACGAATTTGGAGAATCAGTATGCGGCTGAACTGACGATTTGGTGTATGCCCTATATGCCCATTATCTGTATTGCGGCACTTTTTACTTCGGCGGTTAATCTTTGTGGGAAATTCGGTTTAGCTGAAATTGCCTCATCGTGTCTGAATTTGTGTATGATTTTGGGAGTAGGCTTTTTTGGTTATTATTTAGCTGATTCTGACATTGGTCGTGCTCGATGGTTGTGTGTCGGTGCGATTGCAGGTGGCACTTTACAACTACTAATTCCCCTATGGGGCTTGAAGAACGAGGGCTGGCGCAGTCAACCTGTGCAAGCGGATGTCAAAGCCTGGAATGCATTGAAAATTGCTTTTATTCCTGCGGCGTTGGGAGCGGGAATTTTACAGGTTAACTTTCTCATTTCACGCAGTTTGGCGTTCAACGTCGATGTCTCAGGCTTAACCTATTATTACATCGCGAATCGTATTGTTGAACTTCCGATTGGCTTATTCTCAACCTCCATTGCCACCGTGATTTTTCCTGCGATGGCGACAGCTTATGCGCAAAATGACCAAGCCAGTTTAGGTCGGAACTTTGCTCGTGGCATGCGTTTAGTTTTGGCGATTAACGTGGCTGCGGCTGTCGGGTTTATCGTTTTTTCAGGAAAGATTATAAAGTTACTTTTTGAATTCGGTCGATTCACGGCTATCGATTGCGAGCGAACAGAGATTATTTTATTACTCTTTGCGTTAGCCATGCCGTTTCACGCCTTGATTTCAATTTTGACGCGTGCGCTCAATGTTTTGGGTAAGACACAGGAGACTTTTCGTGTCGCGATGGTGTCAGTGGCAGCGAATATTGTTTTATCGATTATCGCTGTTTTTACGGGTTTTGGTTTTAATGGTTGGACGGGAGTTAAAGGTTTGGCATTAGCCAATGCCTTAGCGGCGATTCTCCAGTTCATTTTACTGCGCCGTGCTTTACGTCGAACCTCGGATGTCTTTTTCCAAGAGAGTTTAGTTTTACCCGTATTTCAGACTTTGGTTGGATCTCTCTTAATGGGGGCTTTGGCTTACCAGTCCTTCCAGATATTGTTTGGTCTTAATCAGCATTGGCTGGGTATGAAAATGAATCTGATGGTCAGCTTAGCCATCGCTGCTGGTATCGGGGCGAGTTTCTATGCCGTGGTGCTTTATGGATGGAAGTATCCTGAGCGGGACATGTTCCAGCCATTCGTGCAGCGCGTTCGGCGGCTGTTTAAGCGCGAGGCTTAATTTTTGGCGGTGGAAGGCAGAGGCTGACAGTATTTTGCGTGCAGTGCGCTGATCATCGCTGCGGTTTCGACATCCATTTCGCCATCAACTTTCTTACCTCGGAAGTGTCGCTGAAAAGCTTCGATGGTAAGTTTAAGACTCATCTCCGAAGAGTCGTAGGGACGGTAGCCATAGTCGATTAACTGACCCACGATTTCTTTTTTATCGGGTAAATTTTTGGCGTAGAGCGTTTGGAATTTTTGGATATCTGCTTCATCTGGCCAGGCTCCGATGCCAGCGTCGGCGAGTTGTTTCCAAGGAAACAGACTCCCGGGGTCTTTCTTTCTGCCGATAGCGATATCTGAATGAGCGAGAATATGAGTTGGCTCGATGCGATAGCGAATAACGATTTCTTGGCAGAGGGCGATGATTTGGGAGATCTGGGATGGCGAGTAAGTATTCAGGTTGCCGTCGAGGTTGACGATTTCGATTCCGACGGAGGATTGGTTGAGACTCTGGTCTTGTCGCCACGCACTTTTTCCTGCGTGCGAGGTGGCGAGGTGTTCAGGTGCAAAGCGGTAGACTTGAGGTTGGGGTTTATTGCAAACGAGATAATGGATGCCTACTTTATTGGTTTCACTTTTACCTTGAAGGATCTGTATCGATGAGGGCAGGGAGGCAGCTGTGTGATGGAGGATCAAGTAGCGAATGGGCTGCTTACGAGGCTCAACTTCCACGCAGGGTAAATCTTGTGCGATGCTAACCCGGTCACGTGGGCACTGCTTCGGACTCGATGCACACCCGGCGAAAAGGAACAGACTTAGAATGAGAGTGAGAATATTCCGATAGCTTGAAGCGCTTTGATACATCGAGTGTTGAGATGGGGTAAGCCTAGTGAAGCGGGTATTAGTGACAAAAGAATACGATTATTATCGATTATATGCCTGTATTTATTGGTTATTACTTAATTAGACATAATGTATATTGTGCGAAATACAGGCGAGGCAATTTTAAGGGGTAAAAGCACCCCATGATTAACATGAAAAATCGACTTCCCGATCTCTTTTCAGGCGCTGCTATTAGTTCAGATGAATCAGAATTCATACGAGTGTCGAGAAATCTCAGAAACATTCACTCCTTTGGTCATTAGTGAGAGAAAAAATGATTCTTTCTCTGCTTATTAAAAATATTTTTTGTGATGTGGCATTGACAGAACTCTGCCTTGCCTCAATCCAACACTCTTTCGCATGCAGAATTTCGCGAGTCAGTGCCTCGATCAGGCCAAAACACTTTTAAAGTTAAATCTCGGTTCACTCTCTGAAGATGGACTAGTGATACCTGTCGCTGGAGAAGTTTCACGAGCCGACGAGCCTGGCCATGTGGCCTTAGCTTTTGGTGAGTATTTCCGAGCAACGGGTGAACTTACCTTAGAGCGACGGGACATACCTCCGATTGTTGCCAAGTGCATCACCGCCCAGGTGCGGCTTTCTCAGGGGTCTGATAACGGGATGGCTTTTGCCTGTTTAGGTCTCTTAGCCTTTGGTCAAACACGTGAACGCAATCCCGTTTGGGAGATTTTGGATGCGGATATTCGCAAACTCATCGATGAGCGTTTAGCGATAACCTTAGATCATTATGATCACGTGCAGGCTTTTGATATTGCTAAGGCTGTTTGTCGTTTCTCGTTTGGTCTGACAAAGAAAGACGAAACCGGAATGTTAGTGGATCGATTCTTGGAGCGTGTTACGAGTCATTCCACGGGTGGATTCCATGACGATGCTTCAAAGTCTGCCAAACCTGATAATTTGGGTGGTGCCTTTGATTTGTATGGTGTGGTTGCTCTTATTTTTATTCGGCAGGCTTTGCAACTTCACGCCAATATTCAGTTACGCGATAGTAAATTGCCTAAACTGCGTACGACCGCCGAGAAGTATCTTCGGGTAATTTTAGAAACTGTGCGTGAAGATGGATTAGGTTGGTCGTATGGCCGTGGTATTGGTGCTTATGGGCAGATGCATTGCATTACCCTTTTAATGCAGGCTTTGCGGGACCGTTGGATTGCTTCGGATAAAGAACTTTTAGCACGCGATTTAATTCGTCGTCTTTACACGAATTTTTTCACGACCTACTTCGATATGGAGCACGGTTTGATTGTGGTGCGCGATGGTGAGCGCGATACCATTCCAGGGCACACAACAAGAATGGCTAATTTTGATGCTGCGCGCTACCTTTCTCAATGGTCGCGCTTGGCTAAAACCATTGGTGGCGGGATGGATGTTTACCCTTCACCCCATCGTCAAGCCACCTGTCGCCTCTATTCTTTCGATAAGACGGCTCGAAAGGAACAAGGCTTGTTAGCTTATTCCGATCCAGCATCTGGGTTGCACATTTTAATGCCTATTCTCTCAGGTGGAATTCATCAGTATTCTGACTCGCTGGCATTCCCGCATATGCCGGGCGTGTTTGATTGGCCGGCTAATCACTACACTTCCCCTTTTATTCCTGAATTCACCATTGCGGACCGTGTTTATACGCCCTCTTTCTATGGAAAGAACTTGCAGGTCGTCATGGGAACTCGTTCCGGCACCTATCATTTCCGTTATGAGCAACCTGAGTTGATTGATAAGAACGAAAAACTTTCCTCGGGTATTGCCTCATTAAAAGTCGACTGGGAGTTAGCTGGAAATCGAATCGTTGGCCGGTTTACTTTAATTCCTAAGTCGCCCGTTATCTTAGATCATTTCCGCCTGGTTTTACCGATTGCTGCGCTTCACTCACAGATGACTTCAGGAAATGCATTGCGACTGGGCCCTGAGTCACATCGTTGCGAAGTGTTGCGTGATGACTTCCAAGCCGAATGGCAAGAGACGAAGGTTGTCACCGAAGATAGCCGTCATCGTACGCTTTGGGGCAAGGTGCATTACTATCAAGTTTTAGAGCGTAGTAAGCCGATTAGCTTGCGGGCGGGGTCGAGTTATCAATTCGAAATTGCCTATCAGCCTGATATCCAACGCGGGGCTTAAAGTCCGTTCCACTCAGTTTTAAAGAATTAACTAAGTAAACTGGCTCATTTTACGGTGGGTTTTCTTGCTTCGTTATTGTCCTCTCGAACCCACTCCCCTATTCCCTAGCCCGAATGTCTCGTTCGTTTTACATCACCACGGCTATCGATTATGCCAATGGAGCACCCCACCTCGGACATGCTTACGAAAAAGTATTATCCGATGTTATTGCACGTCATCATCGAATGCTCGGAGAGAAGGTTCATTTTTTAACTGGTTTAGATGAACACGGCCAAAAAGTTCAACAAACCGCGCAGAAGCTGAAGGTGGAGCCACAGCAGTTTGTCGATGGCATTGCCGTCATCTTTCAAGAGATGTTAAAAAATCTTCAGATTTCGAATGATGATTACATTCGCACGACTCAACCTCGCCACCAAAAAGTCGTCCAAGATTTTCTGCAAAAACTTTACGATCAGGGGTTGATTTATTTAGGGAAAAAAACCGATTGGTATTCTACCCGTCAGGAGCAGTTTTTGACTGATAAGGATCGGGATGAAAATGGTAACTGGCCTGAAATTTATGGTGAAGTAACACAAACCACGGAGGAGAATTATTATTTCAAGCTCTCCCAGTTTCAGCCTTGGCTGATTGAGCACATTCAATCGCATCCCGATTTCATCAATCCGTCTTTTCGACGTAAGCAGGTTTTAGAGTTCCTCAAAGAACCTCTGAACGACCTTTGTATTTCTCGTCCGAAGTCACGTCTAACCTGGGGCATTGAACTACCTTTTGATCGCCAATTTGTTACTTACGTCTGGTTTGATGCGCTGACCAACTACTACTCCGCCGTCGTCGAAAAAGGCTTATGGCCGGCGGATATTCACGTTATTGGAAAGGACATCTTATCTCCTCCGCATGCGGTTTATTGGCCTTGTATGCTGAAAGCCCTTGGCATTGAACCGCCCAAGCAACTTTTGGTTCACGGGTGGTGGACAATTAACAGTCAAAAAGCCTCAAAGAGTGCGGGGAATGCTGCCGACACTTTAGCTTTAGCTAAACTTTATGGTACCGATGCTTTTCGTTACTATCTCAGTCGCGAGATGGTGGTCGGGCAAGATGCTGACTTCTCTGAGAAAGTTTTTGCTGATAAGTATAAAGCCGATCTTAGTCATAATTTAGGAAATCTCGTCAATCGATTGCTCACGATGGTGGGTCGTCATTATCAAGGCACCGTTCCAGCTCCTGCTGCCGATGAGGAGAGCGAAAAATCTTTGCGTCAATTGTGGATGCAGACCGAGAAAAAATATTTAGCCTCTTTTGCTGAGTGTCAGATTAGCCATGCCTTGGAAGCCTTGTGGGTGTTTATCAGTGCGATGAATGCCTACATTGAAAACCGGGCGCCTTGGAAATTAGCCAAGTCGACTGATCCTTTGGATAAAGCTCGATTGGATTCTTGTTTAGCACTTGTTGCTGAGGGGTTGCGCTTGGTTTCGATTGTTTTAACCCCCGTTTTACCGGAAACCTGTGCTAAACTTCAGAGCACATTGGGCTTGGACTCGCCTAGGCTTTATGAGGGTCAGTTATCGTGGAGCCAGCGTTGCACAGGCTTAAAAGTAGCAGAAAAGTGTATTTTATTCCCTCCCATTGAGACGGTGGCTGAATCTCCTTAGACGTGGTTAGACAAATCACGGTTTTCTGTTTCACTTTCTTTTGTGCAACCCTCCGCCACGGATCAGCTACTGTCCCAGTTGCAGGACGCCGAAAAGCGGGCTGCGGGTAACGGTTTTGTCAGTTGCTCATTGCTTGTACCTGAACTCGATCCTTTAGCCGTTTTAGAGACCTTGAATGAGTCGGCCCCTCGAGCTTATTTTGAAAATCCTTCTCGTCGTCGTGCCAGTGCTGCGGGAAGTCCTTTGGTGCAATGGCGTGGTCGCGGTAAACAGCGCTTCCTTGAAGCCGACTTGTGGTTAAAAAAACTAAACGCATCGCTGATTTCTGTGGGTCGAAAACCACGTATCCTTGCGAGTTTCCCCTTTTATCCCAGCGAGCCTGATTTTGGAAGTGACTCATGTCTCTTCCTGCCGTCTTGGCAGGTTATCACGGAGGAAGGCGTGACCACGGTCATCTTATGTGAACCGGCCACTGCAGGTTGTGCGGAAAGATTGTTGACCCGTTTGTATTCCTTTAAGCATTTCCACTATCGCCTGACCGAGACTAGTCCACGTGCTCAATCCCCTACTGTTTTGAGTGAAGTCGGCGGTGCGTGGTTCCCTTCGGCCGTCAAACGTGCGACGGAACTTATTCGCGAAGGTGCTTTCGAAAAAATTGTTTTATGTCGGGCATTTGATTGGCGACGCTCGGAGCCCTTTAATGTTTTTGGTACGTTACACCGTTTGCGTTTGGCCAATCCTAATTGTCACAGTTTTTTGATGGACGAAGATGATGGGGCGTTATTGGGAGCAACCCCTGAGACCTTGCTCTTTTTATTGAATGGGGAGATTCGTACGGAAGCAGTGGCTGGTACGACCAAGCGAGGTGAATCCGCTTCCGAGGATGCTCGTTTGGCTGAAGCATTATTGTCTAGCGAGAAAGACCAACGTGAGCACCAAGCCGTTACCGCCTCCATCTTGCGTCGTTTGAGTATGGTCGGCGTTTTAGCGGCAACGAAGCGACCTCCCGAACTTTTACGTTTAGGGAATGTGATGCATATACGTACTCCGATTGTGGGAGCCATGTCAGCGGATCGACGGTTTTTAGAGATTGCTGGTGAATTACATCCCACCCCTGCTGTTGGTGGTAAACCACGAGATACTGCCCTACCCTTTATTCCAGGATTTGAACCACATTTGCGCGGTCTTTATACGGGTGCCGTTGGCTGGATTGAGTCGGGCGGTGATTCGGGTCGGCTTTATGTCGCATTACGTTGTGCGAAAATCAATGGAAACACGGCACGAGTTTTTGCAGGAGCAGGTATTGTTGAAGGATCGGACCCAGCCTCGGAGACCATGGAGACTGAAATGAAGCTTCGCACAATCCTCGAAGCCTTGGTTTAAGATGAAAGTTGTTTTACAGCGAGTTCGTTCGGCCTCGGTTTCAGTGAACAATCAAGTCGTTGGGGAAATTCGGCGTGGCTATCTTTTACTGGTTGGAATTGCACAGGGAGACACCGAAGAACAGGTGAAACGAATGTCTCAGCAAATCATCAAAGCCCGACTGTTTTCCGATGCAGATGGCAAAATGCAGTCGAGCATTGTGGATATTAGTGGCGAGATTTTGGTGGTGAGTCAGTTTACTTTATTGGCTGATTTTGCGAAAGGCAATCGCCCCTCCTTTCATCAAGCTGCTAGACCTGAAATTGCCCAGCCACTCTGCGATTACTTCGTTGACCAATTGACTCAAACCCTTGGTCGAAAAATCCCTACGGGTGTTTTTGGTGCCGATATGCAAGTAGAACTCATGAATGATGGCCCCGTGACCATTGTTTTTGAATAAATTTTCTTTGCCACAGAAAGACTCTTCCCTTGAAGATGTGTTATGCTTTCTGTCCGCATTATTCCCTGCCTTGATGTGCATGACGGACGAGTTGTGAAAGGTGTAAAGTTTCAAGAGTTACGCGATGCTGGGGATCCCGTGGTCGTTGCTGCGGCTTACGAAGCTCAGGGAGCCGATGAATTGGTATTTTTAGATATTACGGCTTCGAGCGATGGGCGAAAAACCATGGTTGATGTCGTCGAACGTACCGCGGATCAGGTTTTTATGCCTTTAACCGTTGGAGGTGGATTACGATCGATTGAAGATATACGAACCATGCTGAATGCAGGGGCGGATAAAGTTTCCTTGAACACCTCAGCGGTGAAGAATCCCGAGTTAGTTTTAGAGGCTGCGCGCAAATTTGGTAGCCAATGTATTGTGGTGGCGATTGATGCGAAGCGTGTTGCTCCTGGGAAGTGGGAGGTTTTCACCCATGGCGGTCGAAATCCCACTGGACTCGATGTGGTTACCTGGGCTCGTCAGATGCAGAGTTATGGTGCCGGCGAAATCTTGCTAACGAGCATGGATTGCGATGGGACGGCCGCAGGCTACGATGTTCCCCTTTGTCGAGCCGTGGCGGAGGCGGTTGAGTTGCCCGTTATTGCTTCAGGCGGAGCAGGCAAACTTGAGCATTTGGCTGAGGTGCTAAAAGAGGGCTTAGCCAGCGCCGTTTTAGCTGCCAGTATCTTTCACTTCGGCACCTTTACCGTGCGACAAGCCAAAGAGCATCTCAAGTCTGCTGGTTTACCCGTGAGGCTCTAGAGACTGTTGGTACGATTGCTAGCTTTGGGCATAACGAGGATTTTATCCAAGCGATGACCATCCATGTCTGCTACCTCGAAGATATATCCGAGTGCTTCGATGCAATCGCCTTCGCAGGGAATGCGACCGAGTGAGCGCATGATAAATCCAGAAATCGTTGTAAAACGTCCGGTACCCTCTCCGGGGAATTTTCCAGTGATACCTGTCGCTTCTCGGAAATCATCAAGAGTGATAATCGCATCGACCATCCAACTACCATCTTCTCGTCGTCGAACTGGCTTGGGTTGAGCAATGGGAGAACCCTCGGTAGGCAGTTCACCGACGACGGCTTCAAGGACGTCGTTCAGTGAAACCACTCCACGAACGTGTCCAAAGTCATCCAGCACGAGTGCGAGGTGAATTTTTTCTTTGCGGAATCGTTCGAGTAACTGTGTGCCTGTGGTTTGGCGCGAGACTGTGGGTGATTCCGTTATCAAATCCTTAATTTGAGCTGTTCCAGTTAATGAGAGATTAGCCCAAAGACGTTTAACGGAGACAACCCCGAGTGGGCGATCTGGAGTTCCGCGAAAGACGGGAAACCATGTGTGACCCGAGGCAACGATTTTTCGCCAATTGATTTCTTCGGGATCGTCCAGATTAAGCCAAACAACTCGATTACTGGGAGTCATGAGTTGTTCAGCTGTAATTTGGTCCATGGAAAGTGCACCATGTACCATGCGGTGTTCAGAGGCATGCAAAACTCCTGAGGCCATGCCTTGATCCACCATCATTCGAATTTCATCTTCCGAGGTTATGTCTTCTCGGGTTCGAGTGATGCCAAAAATTTTGAGCACTAAATTCGCTGCACCACTCAGAGCACCTACTAAAGGAGAGGCCACCCAGGCCATGAAAGCCATGGGACGCGAAAGCACAGTGGCAATTGATTCCGGATTTGATAGCCCTATTTTTTTTGGGACAATTTCAGCGCAGATAATGGTGAGGGAACCAATAAAAAATGAGACGCAAGCCCGTGCTACGCCTTCGGCGTTTTTGGCAATAAACTCGCTAGGAAACTTTTGTAGGTAGGGTGCAAGGAATTCCGCGAGAGGTTGACCGCCAAAGGTTGCGGCTAAAATAGCACCAAAGGTTAGACCCACTTGAACCGTGGAAAGGAATTTCGTCGGATTGGCGAGGAGTTCGAGAGCCTTCTGAGCTCCTTTGCTGCCATTCTCGGCTAACTTAAAGAGACGACGCCGATTGGACGATACCAGTGACATCTCCGAGAGTTCGAAGAATCCAATGGTTAACCAGCAGGAGATAATAATAATGACAATTTCCACGTTAAAGAATTGAAAAGGACCTCATTCTTTCAGTCAAATCCGCTTGTTGCCAAGCCGTCAGTTCTCTAAGGTTTCATGGAATGGCGACGCATTTTGACGCAATCATTGTGGGAAGTGGTATTGGTGGGCTTAGTTTTGCCCTGAATTTGGCCAATCGCGGTCATTCCGTTGCCATTGTCACCAAAAAGACGAGTACGGAGTCGAATACCAACTGGGCACAAGGTGGCATTGCCTGTGTGACGAGTGGAACCGACAATTTTCAAAGTCATATTCAAGATACTCTGAGTGCCGGAGATGGTCTTTGTGAAATGGATGTCGTGAAACACATTGTTGAGTCGGGTCCTGCTCGCGTCGCTGAGTTAATCCAATGGGGTGTGAAATTTGAAAATGGTCCTGATGGGAAACCTGATCTCGGTCGCGAAGGCGGTCACTCGCAACGTCGTATCTTACACGCTCGCGACATGACAGGTCGGGCTATCGAGTCTGCTCTTATCCGTGCCGTTAGTGCCCAACCCAAAGTTAAAATTCTCGAGTATCATTTTGCCATTGATGTTATTACGCGGGCTAAAATGGGTTTACGCCCAGCGCATGCCCAAGAAAATCGGGTGGTTGGGATTCATGTCCTGAATATCAAGGCTGGTCGGGTGGAAACCTTTTCTGCCTGTTCGGTGGTTTTGGCGACAGGTGGTTTAGGTCAGGTTTATCAATTTACCACCAACCCTGACATTGCGACTGGCGATGGAATTGCAATAGCCTATCGCGCAGGTGCTGAAGTAAGAGATATGGAAATGGTGCAGTTTCACCCCACCGCATTAAAATCTCCCGATGGTGGCAGAGCGCTTATTTCCGAGGCCGTGCGTGGCGAAGGCGCCATTTTAAAAGATCTGAATGGCCGGCCCTTCATGAAAGATTTTCATCCGCTCGGTGACCTTGCGCCGCGTGATATTGTTGCGCGATCGATTGACTCAGTCATGAAGAGAGATGGTTCACCGCATGTTTTATTGGATGCGACCCAAGTTGCAAAAGGTCATCTGGCAGAGCGTTTCCCCCATATTTATCAGACCTGTAAACAAGCTGGTTTTGATTTAACTCAGGAACCTATCCCTGTCGTTCCGGCAGCGCATTATCTCTGTGGTGGGGTGAAGACCGATTTACATGGTCAAACCAGTTTACCAGGTCTTTTTGCTGTCGGTGAAGTCGCTAGCACTGGTTTGCATGGAGCCAATCGCCTGGCTTCAAACTCTTTACTCGAGGCTGTCGTTTTAGCCCACGATGGTGCCCAAGCTGCCGATGATTGGATTAAAAAGCATGCGGGACCTAATGGCCGCCTTCCCTCTTGGATTGACGGCTCGGTCGGTGATCCCGATGAGCGCGTTGTGTTAACACATAATTGGGATGAACTTCGCAGAACCATGTGGGATTATGTGGGTATTGTCCGTTCAACCAAACGCCTGCGTCGTGCGAAGACCCGGGTTAAAACCCTAGCCGATGAAGTCAGCGAATACTATTGGAATTTCCGCGTTGAGCCACGCCTTCTCGAATTGCGTAACTTGATTCAAGTAGCTGAACTCATTATCGACTGTGCGCTACAGCGACAAGAGAGTCGTGGTTTGCATTATACTTTAGACTATCCTCAAAAAAATTCTGTGTCCTTGCACACCTCCGTGGTGAGTTCCCTAGGAAAATAGCTCAATGAAAATTGTTGTTGTCGGCACTGGTGCAGTGGGTGGTTGGTATGCTGGGTTATTGGCACTCGCTGGTCACGAAGTTCATGCCGTTACGCCCAGTGATTGTCGAGTCATTCAAGAACGTGGTTTAATCCTGAGGGATCGACAAACGGAGCGCATAGTAAGGCTCTCCTCGGCTACAGCGCAGCCACAACCTGTGCGGGGTTGTGATTTGATTATCGTCGCAGCCAAATCGACCGCTAATGACAGCTTACCCCAGTTGATTAAGCCTTTACTCGAGTCGCACACCCTTCTCTTAACCCTGCAAAACGGAATGGGAAACGTGGAGGCCTTTCTTCCGATTATTCCTGCAGATCGTTTGGTTGCTGGACTTTGTTTCGTTTGTATCAATCGCCTTTCTCCAGGGGTAATCGAAAATACATTATCTGGTTATATTCGTATGGCAGCGGCTCGAGGCTCAAAAAACGCTGCTGTAAAAACGGTTGTAGACTTGTTTTCGCAAGCAGGTGTTGAGGTCAAAGCGGAGGATTCACTGAACGGAATTTTATGGAAAAAACTGTGTTGGAATATTCCGTTTAATGGTTTGGCGATTGCGGCGGGCGGATTGACCACGGATAAAATTCTGAAAGACCCATTGTTAAAAGCCCGAGCCAGAAAGTTGATGATTGAAGTGCAGACTGCGGCAAAACTCGATGGCGTGCCCTTTACTGACGAGCATTTGGATCGTCAATTTACCGTAACCGAAGGTATGGGTCCCTATCGCCCATCGAGTCTGATTGATTACGAGCAAGGTCGTGCCGTCGAAGTCGAAGCCCTTTGGGGTGAGCCTTGGCGGCGAGGTCAGGCGGTTGGTGCAGCTATGCCAGAATTGGCCAAACTCAAAAGTGAAATCGAGCAACGCCTCAAGACCCGGGGGTAAACGTGTTATTACTGGGAAGCGCTCGCCGCTGCTGGTAGATGATGTAGAATAGAAATGACCTCTGCGTTCGTCCGAGCAATCGTCCAGAATGATGCTGGAATGGCTGGACCCGAACTTCCTGAAAATACTTTTCTACCGTTGGCATCAAAAACACTAATCGAAAGCGACATGATTGTTTCGGATCCGTTGGGAGGCTGAATTTGCCAAGAAGAACGAACAAAGCCTTGTGCTTTGGCTTTATCACTAACCACGATAAAACCGTGAATGGCGAATTCCTCGGATACTGCCTCTGCTAAGTTATTAGAAAGAGAGTTGGCGGCCGCACAATCGGTCAGACGGGGGTTTTCGATGTAGACTTTGCGAAAGGATAAACCTGGAGAATGGTCGGCTCCACTTTCACAACCAACAAGAACCATCGACAATAACAATAGTCGCAACGAAAGGCATCCGTTTCGCGTAAACATGGGCACTAGGGGTAATAGAAAATTAGCGATAAACCTTCTGATAGAAAGCCAAAAAATACCCGTTAATTGCAATAAATTGTAAATAGACCTGTAAACCAATGTCTCCTTTAGTCGGCTTGCAGGTTTATCTCTGGCGTATCTAATCCATCGGATGCCCGTCATTCAAGCAGTCACCTTCGATTTAGCGGGAACGATTCTTTTTCCTCACCCTTCCGTGGGTGAAGTTTATGCCAATTGTGCGGCCAAGGTGGGTGTTCGGGTTGAGCCAAAGATTCTCAACCAAAACTTTCTCACTGCCTATTCTGGAACCAAGAAACAGAAATCAGCCGAACACTTTTGGCGCGAAGTGGTATATCGCACTTTTGGAGCGGACTTACCTAATGATAAAGCAGAGGCGGTTTTCCGGGAATGTTGGCAGGCTTTTGCTGACGAGAAAGCGTGGCGTTTAGCTTCGGGAGTTAAGCAAACCATCACTGCTTTAAAATTTTTGGGACTTAAAGTAGCGATTCTTTCCAATGCAGACGCTCGTATGCATAAAGTCTTACAGGGCAAAGGACTCAGTCAGGTTTTAGATGGCGTATATCTCTCAACCGAAATCGGCTTTGATAAACCTGATGCCAAAGTTTTTCATGCTGTGGCAAAGTCACTCAGTATACCCATTCGCTCTTTGGTTCATGTTGGAGATAGCCCTCAAGAGGATGGCGAGGGGGCACGTGATGCTGGTGCCATGGGCTTGATTGTGGGCGGCAGGCATGCACCAGAACGGTGTCTTAGAGCTGAAAAAATTTGGGAAGTTCCTTATGTTTTGCGTGCGGTCATGACTGATGGCATGCGTCAGGGTAAATTTTCCCGCACCGTCCAAAATCTTTTAGCTAACCTTAGAGGTTTGCCGGAGGATCGTGGACGCTCGACCGACCGACAACTGAAGTCGCTAGATGAAGCGGTCGGCGATGCTTTACAAAAATGGCGTATTGATAAACCTGTTCCTGAGGATGCGATTGTCGCACATTGGCATCAATTACTGCCTAGCAAACTTGCTAAACTGTGTGCCCCTCTCCGGCTCAAAGACGACGGTCGTCTCATGATTCAGTGTGAGAGTAATGTGGTGAAATCCGAGGTGCGTTTTCACGAAAAAGCTCTGCTGGCGAAGATTCGCCAACTCCCCGGTTGTCAGGTTGTCAAAGGCCTGCTCTTTACGAGTTCTTAACTTTTGAGGATGGCTCAAACGGACGCAGAAAAGCTTCTTTAAAATCATAAAGATTTTCGAAGTCGGACAAGTCGTCTTCTTCCGATTTCCCAAAAAGACCCACTTCGATGAGCTTAAAAACAATATGTCCCACATCCACGCTCTTTTTCAGTCCCCAGTTTTGTAGAAGGTGGTAAGACATCGGCCCATAGGTGTTGAGGACATATTCACGAAAACCGTCTAAGAGGTCCTCACCCGTAACGTGACGATTTGGAGATTCAGTGGCGTCTTTGCTTTTTTTCTCTTCGCCGTGCACTTTCTTTTGCGAGTAGTCGAGTGCAAGTCGCACTAAATGATAGGCCTGTGGAGTATAGCGCCGGTCTTTTTGGCAAAGGGCGCGGACGATTTCATCAAAATCCATTTAGAGTTTAGCGAGTTCTTTTAAGAGACGTTGATTTTGTTCGGGTGTACCCACTGTAAGGCGAAGCCAACCTGTCATACCGTAACTTTTCAGAGGGCGAACGATGACGCCCACTTTTTGCAGACGTAAGAAAACTTCTTCCGCTTGAGGAATTTGTGCGGCGAGGAAATTCGCTTCACCCTCAATAAAGTGGAACCCGAGTTGTTTTAGTCCTTGGCCGAGTTGTACTATCCCCTGGGCGTTAACGAGTTTTGTTTTTTGAACGAATTCGCGATCCTGAAGGGCCGCTTCAGCAGCGGCGAGAGCGGGAAGATTGACATTAAACGGCTGACGTACGCGATTGAGCAACCCACAGACTTCCGCCGAGCCCATAAGATACCCGACGCGTAAACCTGCTAAGCCATAGGCTTTCGAAAATGTCCGGGTTATCACCACTTTTCTTCCAGAAAGAATCAGGGGACGCAAATCGGCCGAAGCATCGAGGTATTCAGCATAAGCTTCATCGAGACAGAAGATAACATGTTCAGGCAGTGAGCGTGCTAAATCTAAAATCGCTTCGGGCTCATCGGTGCCTCCCGTCGGGTTATTGGGACTGGCTAAGAAAACAATCTTTGTTCGCGGTGTTATCGCTGCCTTGAAAGCTGGCAAGTCGTGACGGAAGTTTGGCATCGGCACCTCGACTGGTGTCGCCCCTTGCATCAGCGTGGCCAATTTGTAGACGACAAACGCTTGTGATCCAAAAACAACTTCATCACCTGGACGAAGAAATGTTTGAGCTAATAAAATCATGACTTCATTCGACCCATTACCGATGACAAATTGGTTGGGTTGCATTTGCCAATGTTGTGCCAGTTTTTCTCTCAGAAAAGTGCAGCCACCATCGGGGTAGAGGTGAACCGAGTCTAGGGCACGTCGAGCTGCCTCGAGTCCCAAAGGTGAGGGGCCGAGAGGATTCTCATTGGAGGCCAATTTGATGACCTGCGTGGGATCCAGTCCGAACTCGCGAGCCACAACTTCAATAGGCCGACCCGCCTCATAGATGGGTTGAGACAAAACAGGCTGATTAGCCAACTCAGTGTAACTGGGCATAAGGATAATATGAATGCAGGGATATCCGATTGGCAAGTCAAGCGAGCCCTACCCGCTTGCCTATTCTCAACCTTTTATTCACAGTCGACGCTCATGCGTATCATCGTAACAGGAGCCTCGGGTTTTGCTGGACGAGAAGTGGTGATGGCTTCTTTGCTTCGTGGTCATGAGGTTTTTGCGATTGGTGGAACCCAACTTCCAGTGATTCCTGATTTAAAAAGATCAGAGTGTTTCGATTGCACCGACGAGGTTAAGTTACAGTCACTGATTCTTGATGAATTTCCTCAGGCGGTAATCAACTGTGCCGCCTTGAGTACGATTGAGGCGTGTGAAAAAAATCCCGATTTAGCCCAACGGCTCAATGTCGACCTACCTCGGAAGTTAGCCCAGCTCGCTTTTCATGTGGGTGCCAAGCTTATCCATTTTTCAACCGATATGGTTTTTGATGGTCAAAAAGGGCGCTACGAACACACCGATTTGCCACGACCTCTTAATCACTACGCCAAAACGAAAGCTGATGGTGAAAAAGAAGTTTTACAGTATGGTCGAGAGCATGCGGCCGTCATTCGTACAACTCTCTTAAATGGAAACTCTTTTCGAGGAACCAAGAGTCTACATGAGCGTTTATTCCATGAATGGGCGAAAGGGCGGAAAACTAACCTCTTCACTGATGAAATACGCCAGCCCGTTTCCGTAAGCAATTTAGCCGATATGGCCGTTGAACTATGTGAGCGCCCCAATTTGTCAGGCGTCTATCACTGGGCTGGTGCGGAGCCATTGAGTCGTTACGCCATTGGCCTAAAAGTTGCCGAGCATTTTGGACTCGATGCTCAGAAACTTATCCAACCTAGTGAACGTGGCGAACTGACTAAATATGAAAATCGCCCTCAAAACCTCAGTATGCTTTTACACCCCTTAGCGGGGAAATTACGAACTCCAGCCCAATCTTTTGCCGACCAATTGGGTGAATTACGGGTTCCTCGAGGTTGCGAGGACTGGTTTGAACAAGAAACTGGTCAAAAGGTCGTGCGTTTATTGCAAAAAGGGATAGACTTCTAAAATGGACGTTCTGCCACGAGAAGCCAACACCGCGGTCGCTAACATGGCGGCGAACTATCTTTTGTTGGAGCATTATCCTCAGCCCACCCACATTCGATTTCGTCCATTTGCTTGGTCTGAATTAGCCTACACTTTTGGAGTTTCTCAGAAGTGGGAAAAGTATCGATCAGTAGTTCCCCCCCCTGTTCCTTTAATTCGTCGGTGTACTGGTGGTGGATTGGTTTCGCATTTAGATGATTGGACTTTTGCTTTAGCTATTCCACCTGAACACGAACTCTTTAAAGCCGATGCCCTCGAAAGTTATGCTGCGGTTCATCAGGCCTTAATGACCAGTTTGTTGGCTCAGGAAATGCCCGTAAAACTCGTACCCTTGCCACAAGGTGAAAGAGTTTTTCAAGCTCCCGATCACTGTGCGCACCGCGCTGAGCCTCATGATGTCGTGTTGATTGAGGATGGTCGAAAAGTGGCGGGTGCATCACAGAAACGTTCGCGCAAAGGGCTACTCATCGAAGGCTACATTAGTCGACCTCTCCTACCCGATTGTGATTGGTTGCGATTCGAAAAAGATTTTGCGGAAGAACTTGGTAAAGTTCTAAAAAGCAAACCCGTCAAAGTTCCCTACCCCATTTACGATCAATCTGACCACGAGGGAACCTGGGCTAAATTTAACTCTGCCTCGTGGAATCAGCGCCTCTAGCCAAATAAGTCCATTTCGGACTGATTGGTTGGCTGGGGTTTGTGCGTTGCTTTGGGGGCATTATTCTTAGTCGTCTCGACGATGGGTGCAACAGGCAGACTCTTACCCGTTTCGAGACCTTGGAGAATTTCCCTGGCACGCGAAACCACCGCGGGTGGCATTCCCGCCAAGCGAGCCACCTGAATTCCATAGGAGCGATCTGCTGCACCGGGAACGACTTGGCGTACAAAGATGATTTCATCTTTCCACTCCTTAACGGCCACTGACCAATTTTGTAAGCGTGGGAGTGAATGAGCGAGTTGTGTCAGTTCATGATAATGTGTGGCAAACAAAGTGCGCGGACCTTCCTTTGCACCGTGTAAGTGTTCTGCCACCGCCCATGCGATGCTGATTCCATCATAGGTACTGGTGCCACGCCCAATTTCATCAAGAATGACCAACGAGCGGACCGTGGCATTATTCAAGATATTTGCCGTCTCATTCATTTCCACCATGAAGGTCGAGTTTCCTCGTGCCAATTCATCGGAGGCACCAACTCGACAGAAAATGCGATCAACTAGACCAATCTTGGCTGACTGAGCTGGCACCCAGCAGCCCAAATGTGCCATTAAGACAATCAATGCAACTTGGCGAATATAGGTAGATTTTCCAGCCATATTCGGACCCGTAATGAGCGCAATCTGCTGACCCCGACAGCTCAAGAAAGTGTCATTAGGCACAAAGGCCCCTGCACCAGCACGTGTTTGCAGCATGCGTTCCACGACGGGATGTCGTCCTTGTTTAATTTCCAGTACATCGGACTGATCCACTGTGGGACAAACCCAATTTAACTGCAGAGCACACTCGGCCCAGCCACGCAAAACATCAATCTCGGCAAGAGCTTGAGCGGTACTCAGCAGAGAAACCGTTTTGGTCATTACCTTTTCTAAAATTTGTTGAAAGAGTTCCACTTCGCGAGCGAGAGCTTGTTCATCGGCACGCAAAACTTCTTTTTCTTTAGTGCGTAATTCCTCTGTCGTAAAGCGCTCGGCATTTACCATCGTTTGCTTGCGAATATAGTCAGCAGGGACGGAACCAAGATTGGATTTGGTTACTTCAATGGCATACCCAAAAGCGCCATTGTACTTAACTTTTAGATTTTTTATTCCCGTACGGGTCTGTTCCTGTCGTTCAAAATCAGCAATCCACGTTTTACTGGTTGAGGCAAGATTTCTTAGCCGATCCAACTCGGCATCGTACCCAGCGCGGAGAGCTCCACCCTCGGTTAAGTCGATCGGCAGTTCATCAGCGAGAGCCTTATCCAACAGCTGCAACAATTCCGTTTCACACTCAATCCGGCCTGCGTATTCCTTGGCCACATCGCTTGGTAAACTAGCGCATTCCTCTTGTAGCGCAGGGAGTATTTTTAATGTATCACGAATCCCACCGAGTTCTCGCGGATTGCGTAAACGATTTTGCAAGCGGGTTAAAATACGTGGAATATCACGAACTAAGTTGAGAGATTCGCCGAGTCGATTGGATGAACCGCGGTGTTTGTGCAACACTCCAACCATCGCTTGACGTTGTTGGATAACTTTTAAATCAGTGGACGGTTCCGTCAGCCAAAGTGCGAGTAATCGTGCACCTCCTGCTGTCACAGTGCCATCGACGGATTGTAAAAGCGAAGTCTCACGGGTACCGCCACTCGAGGTGAAAAGTTCTAAGTTCTTAGCCGATGCTGCATCGAGTAAAACCGCAGAACCGAGTTTAGTTTCAGTAAGACGAAAAATATTTTTAGGGCGATCGCACAGAGTGTCGGTGACATAACCCAAGACGGCTCCAGCACAGCCGAGTGCAGCATTTTGCTCGTTAATGCCAAATCCAGCCAGACTGTGAACGGAGAGCGTTTGGGATACTAAGCGGGCTCCTCCTGCCACATCAAAATTCCATCCTGGCAGACGCGTGCAGGGTCGATCCTCGAGGAAAAGACGAAGCGCCTCTCGACCTTCAGTGGGGTCATCGACGCCCTCGGCGAGAAGAACCTCTTTAGGGTCAAGAGCATGGAGCAAGGGCAGTAAACGTTGCGGAGAAGCGTCGGTACAAAGACGAAAATCGGCTGTCGATACATCGAGCCAAGCGGCATGCCAACCTTGTTTATCCCAATGAAGAGCGACGAGGTAGTTTCCGCGACGAGAGTCTAATTGAGAGTCTTCGATGGCCGTTCCAGGTGTCAGGATACGGGTAATTCCGCGGCGCACGAGTTTACCTGTCACCGCCGCTTCGAGTTGTTCGCAAATCGCCACTTTCCATCCCGCAGCCAGCAAACGATTGATATAGGCAGGGGCAGCGTGATAGGGCAAACCTGCCATGGGAGTCTCATGACGTTTGGTCAATGTGAGTCCTAAAATTTTTGATGCGGTAACAGCGTCTTCACTAAACACCTCGTAAAAATCTCCCAAGCGAAAGAGCAATAAAGTACCGGGCGCCAGTTTCTCTCGAAACTCACGGTACTGACGTTGCATGGGGGTTTCTTTTTCCACCAATCAAAAGCCAAAGCCCTGCATTGAACGGGGCAAGAATGGAGTGATGTCTCGAGGCTTTGCGGAGCCCAAAGTTGCTCACATCACCTGTGCTGCGAGTTCAGAAAGGGCGCTTCGGACGCCGTGCAAGAGACGAACATTGGCGGTAATGCTATGTCCCTTCATGCGTTCGTAGGTATGAATAAGGCCGTTTGATTTCCCGTCGAGATAGGGGGTGTCAACTTGATCGAGGTCGCCGATAAGGACGACTTTAGAACCCTCGCCTATTCGCGTGATAACTGTTTTTGCCTCATGAGGCGTCATATTCTGAGCCTCATCGACAATCATAAAGGCATGACCAATCGAGCGCCCGCGAATAAAGGTCATGGCCTCGATTTCAATTAAACCAGAATCAATCAGCCATTGATAGGGCTTACGCGGTTGACCAACTTGTTGAAATTGAGAGCCGAAAATAGGCTGAGCCGATTTCATCGCTTGGGCCTTCTTCTGTTTGCGTTGTGAATCGGTAGCAATGAGTTGTTTAGAACTGGGAGATACTTGCGCTGAAGCAGGAGCACCACTTCGCGAGAAAAGCACTTCCAAGTTGTCGAAATAAGGCTGAATATAGGGAGAAAGCTTCTCCTCTTTGGTGCCGGGAAGTGCACCGATGTCTTTACCAATCTGGACAACTGGGCGAGAAACGTAGAGTTTTTTATAAGGAGCAAAATCGCTTAAGACCTGAGAAAGAGCAGCCGCAATGGAGAGAAATGTCTTTCCAGTACCAGCACGACCAAAACAAGTTACCAATTTAATTTCAGGATTAAGCAACGCATCGAGGAAGATCCATTGCTCATAGTTTTTGGGAATGACTCTCATGCCGCGAGGCATCTGAAGGCCTTTGCGAGCACCACTCTCGTTGGAAAGAAACTCGCGATATAATGAAAGCGGAACAAACGCCCCCTCCCCGACATGTCGAGCAGGCTCGCTCCACGAATCGGAAACTAACATCACATACTCATTGATAACAGGTAAGGGCTCGGACTTGAAGCTAACGGCTACCTGAGCGAGCTCACGGAAGTCGCGCATGGCAGCAGAAGAAATTGAAATCGAACGATAATCACCGATGTCTGTGCTTTCGATGCGGTCATTCCGGTAATCTTGAACCTCTAGGCCCAAAGCTTGCGCTTTGAGTGCCATGCACGAGTCTTTGGTGACTAAGATGACTGGATGATTGGAGGTGTCGCGAAGGTAAAGAGCCGAGGCAATGATACGATGGTCAGGCGCATCCACTTGCATAAACACACTGCGAAGCCTCTCTGCTTTAGGTCCAGTAAAATGTTCACGGATTAAACTTTCATTAACCACGACGCGTAGTTCGCCACCGTCTTTTAAGTCGGCACGCAAAGCACTTGGCTTAGAGGCATCGCCCTCGGCGATTTCTTTGAGTTTTCGATTCTCAAAGAGTGCACGAATTGATCGATTAACGCGACGTGCACTGGCACCTAATTGGCCCTGATGGGTTTTTAACCGATCGAGTTCGGATAAAACCTCCACTGGGATTGCGACCGTATGCTCATCAAACTTAAAGAGCGATTCCGGATCATGAATTAAAACGTTCGTGTCCAGTACGTAGGTTTTTTTCACACTTCATTTATCGTCTTTTCTTCACTCTGCGCAATAAGGAAAATGGATTATCTTTTTTCTTCGGCGATTTGGCGAAGGTAAGCCCAACTGTAGATTCCTGTTTTATGTCCGTCACTAAATTCGAAACTCACCGCATAGTTACCCACTTTTTGCCATTGCGTGACAGACACCCCGGGAAATTGGCGAGGGCCGTCACCACCCCAGCGTTGTCCGAGGATATCGACTTCACCCATATTTTCAGCACTCGGCGAACGTTCTCGGAGAAATTCACCCGTTAAAAAATCTTCGCTACCATCTGGCCAAATTACCGCGATGCCTTGTCCGACGATTTCGATAGCCTTGGGCCCTAACATCTTTTGACCACTAAAACATGTTGTCGCATTGGCAAGCGGAGAGAAAACTTGGCTGCAACCTTGACTCAAAGTCTTATCTGCGAGACTCTTAAGACACTATGGCTGGCGTAGGCAAATTACTCAAACAAGCACAAAAGATGCAACGTGGGATAGCCGAAGCCCAACAGCAACTTTCGGAAACGCGTCTCGACTTTTCCCACGGTGGCGGAGCCATCAAGATAACTGTCAATGGCCACGGCTTGGTTTTGGCACTGTCGATTGATCC
Organism: Opitutia bacterium; assembly: GCA_947470855.1. GTDB lineage: Bacteria > Verrucomicrobiota > Verrucomicrobiia > Opitutales > UBA953 > UBA953. The sequence goes on from CANIUQ010000003.1 coordinate 43,133, forward strand.
CGAATTTCTGAAAGAAGATAAAGCGGTCATCGAATCCTCTCTGGTCGCTGCCCTACAAGAAGCAGCGAATAAAGCTCGTGAGGTTAATGAATCCGCCATGTCCAAAGCGACGGCAGGCTTCTCCCTTCCTGGGCTCTAAAAACGTGACCCCTCATTTTGAAAAAGTTCGTCAGTTACTCCGTCAATTACCCGGATTAGGACATCGTTCAGCGGAGCGACTTGCCCTCTTTTTGCTCGTTGAAAAACCTGAGAAACTTCACCCCATTATCGAGGCATTAGAGCAAGCAGCGAAAGTCGTTCACCGCTGCGCACGCTGCGGCAGTTTAACCGAAACTGATTTATGTGAAGTCTGTGCGGATGTTAAAAGAGAGTCCCACTCCCTCTGTATAGTGGAACAAGTTCCAGACTTAATGGCTATCGAGCGCTCCCAAGCACATCGTGGCACCTATCATGTTCTCCATGGACGTCTCTCTCCCATTAACGGCGTTGGTCCAGACAACCTTAATCTAAACTCCCTCGAAAAACGTTTACAAACTGAACCGATAACCGAAGTGGTTTTGGCCTTGGGCAATGATATTGAGGCAGAAGCAACCTGCCATTACTTGCACGAGTTAATTCTAGGCATTCAGCCCAAAATGAAAGTTTCACGTATCGGTTTTGGTTTACCCAGTGGTAGCGGTTTAACTTTTGCTGATGTCGCGACATTACGGAGCGCACTCGAGGGTCGTCGCAATGTGGGAACCTAATCCTTTTCATCTATACCCCGAGAAAGCTGAAGCTTTTTGGCTCAAGCAAGCGGAGGAAGTAACGGGGTTACTTGAGGAGGAGGCTCTCGAGCGGATGACTCCTTATGTTTCTGAACTTTCGGATCTTTTCACCATCGATCGACCTGACACTCATTTCCCCGATTATTTCAAAGACCCCACCCTGCTCACTGCCTACGGTGTTTTCTTTTTACCCCAAAGTTTTGTCCGTACTTCTTTTGCGCTCTCTTATCTTTTGGATTTTAGACAATGGAAGTGCCTTAACCCTTGTCCGCGAATTCTCGATTTAGGCTCAGGCCCTGGTTCCTGCGGTGTCTCGGTCGCCCACCAATTCCTGCAACGTGGAGTTAAGAAAGTGGATTTGGTAGGGGTTGATAAATCTCCTTCTGCTCTCGCTGGATTCGAACAATTTGCGCAAAGTGTTCTGGGCAATAAAGCAACCATTTCGACGCGTGTTGGGGATGCCTCGCATCCACAAAATTGGCCCAGCGGGAGTTTTGATGTCGTGGTTGCTGGGTTCGTCATGAACGAGATGAAACAGCTTTCAGATAGCGATTTAATCTCTTGGATACAGGAAGTTCAAAAACACCTTCATCCTGAAGGTCTGCTGTTGATTATCGAGCCTGCGCTTCGACAGACCTCAGAGCGTCTGCAACGACTGAGTGATCACCTAGCACATCGTGGAATCATCACTCGTCTTGGTCCCGACTTAGATGCTCACCCCTGCCCGCAACTTGCCCAAGGGCAGCATTGGTCACATGAAGTTCGCCGATGGCACATTCCAGCAACGGTCGATTTTGTTAACCGAAAGTTGCATCGTGATTTACGCGAAGTTCGTTTTTCCTTTGCCGCTTTTTCTAATCGAGCCTGTCCCCCAGTTCCAGCTCGAGCACGCCGAATTGTTTCCGACATCCAAATGATTAAGGGTTTGATTCGTTTTATTGCAGTCTATCAAGGGCAATGCGAAACGATTGAAATCGCTACACGGGGTCACTCGAAACATGAGGTTAAACTGCTTGCAGGTCGATTGGAGCGAGGTGATGTCATCGCCCATCAGGGGGAGCACGCCCCTAAAGTCAGGCTATCATCCTTTGCCGACTTGGAGGTGCTCTACTCAGCCCATGAGAGCACTTCTCAATAACATCTTTTAACCTAATTGTCACTTTTGTCACTTTTAGACCACAGATGAGTGGCAAAAGAGTGAAGTTTTGGCAGTTGAGCGGGTCATTGCTGACAAACACCTTTAAAGTCGATTTAGTTGACGTCTATCATGTTCAATCGAGAACTCAGTTGGCTGACCTTTAATCGTCGAGTCTTAGAACTCGCCGAGGATAACTCTGTTCCACTCCTTGAACGCGTCCGCTTTCTCTCGATTGTCAGTTCTAACTTAGATGAATTTTTTGAAATTCGTGTCGCTGGACTGATGCAGCAAGAGGAATCTGTCAGCCACCCTGCTACTAAAGAGTTCCTCGAAGAAGTTTTACAGAAAGCTCATAAACTTGTGAGTGCTCAGCAGGAGTGTTGGCATAAACAATTGCTGCCGGCTCTCGCCGAAGAGAAAATCATTTTCAAAAACATCGTGAGTCTAACGGAAGAAGATTTGCGTGAACTTTCTCAACGTTTTGATCGCGATATCTTACCTGCGCTAACGCCACTGGCGATAGATCCCTCGCACCCTTTCCCTGTTTTAACGAATAAAGGACTCTATCTTCTTGTTTTACTGAAAGATACCACGACTGGCGAGGCTCGTCGTGCGGTTGTCCCCATTCCACGAATTTTACCTCGTGTTTTAAGTTTAGGGAACCAAGGGCAAAAATCATTCACCCTGTTGAGTTATGTCATTCAAAAGTTCATTGAACGACTTTTCACTGGTCTCGAGGTCAAGGGAGCTCATGTTTTCCGCATCACCAGAAATAGCGATTTGTATGTCGATGAAGAGGAAGCGGGTAATTTACTCGAAGTGATTGAAGAAGAAATTCGTAACCTACGCAAAGGTGCACCTGTTCGTTTAGAAATTAATGAGGGAGTTCCTGAAGAAGAGTTAAACTGGCTTTTGAAAGTGACAGGTTTGCCGAAGATGAATGCCTTCCTCTCGTCTGGCCCGGTCAACATGATGCGTCTTAGCAGCCTGATTGATTTAGCGGGTCGGCCTGACTTGCTTTATCCCAGCTTTGCCCCCGCCCTGCCGGCAGAGTTTATCGACTCTAGCAAGATTTTCTATCGCATCGCTAAACACGACATTCTTTTACACCATCCCTACGAATCATTCACACCCGTCGTGGATTTTATACGACAAGCGGCACGTGATGAATCGGTAGTCGCCATCAAACTCACGCTCTATCGTACAAGTGGTGATTCACCTGTGGTCGAGGCGCTCAAAGAAGCAGCCCGTAATGGCAAGCAAGTTACTGCCTTAGTGGAATTGCGAGCGCGCTTTGATGAATTGAACAATATTGAATGGGCTCGCCAATTGGAAGAAGCTGGAGCTCACGTTGTTTACGGTTTGGCGGGACTCAAAACTCACTGCAAAGCTTGCTTGGTTGTTCGTCAGGAAAAAGGCGGACTTAAACTCTACGCACATTTAGGAACTGGAAATTATAACCCAAAGACCGCCCGGCTATACACCGATTTTTCACTCTTCACCGCTGATGATGAAATCACGGCTGATGTTGGGTTACTCTTCAATGTCCTCACTGGTAACTTAGCCAAACCTAAGTTTAAACACCTGATTGTCGCGCCCTTTGATTTACAACGCCGAATTCTCGAATTGATTCAAAGTGAAATCAGTGCCGCTCAAGCTGGACGTAAAGCCACCATCTTTGCAAAAATCAATAGCCTCGTTGATCCCGATGTCATTCAGATGCTTTATCAAGCTTCGCGTGCGGGAGTAAAAATCCATCTCTTAGTCCGTGGCATCTGTTGCCTCAAACCAGGCATCCCTGGTAAGAGTGAGAATATTAGCGTACACAGCGTTCTAGGCCGATTTCTCGAGCACAGTCGCTTGTTCCGTTTTGAAAACTCTGGAGGCGAACCGATTATCCTCATGGGTAGCGCCGACTGGATGCCCCGCAATTTCCTGCGGCGCGTTGAATGTGTTTTCCCGATTAAAAATAAGTCACTGCGCAAACGCGTTGAGCAAGAAATCCTCCAAACCTATGCCTCGAATCTCGGTGATGCCAAAGCTTTGCAGCCTGATGGAGACTATCTCGTGCTAACACCTCAAGGACGACGGGCGCCCTTGGCCCAAGACACTTTCCTTGCTTTGGCTCGTCAAGTCAGCCCAGAAAACCTTATCGAGAAGCCGAAGCGCCCAAGCAAATCCGTTCGACGGCAGAGTTAAAGCCATCACTATCGCCCAAGATTTCGACTTCCAATCGCACATAAACCAATGGAATTGGCGGACGGAATCTTGCCTGTAAGCGTACAGCGTCTTTTTCCGTTGTAACAATCATCTCAGCTTTTGCTCTCAGGGCGGAGTCTAAAACCTCATCCAAGTCCTGATCATTAAAGGCATGGTGATCGAGGAACCGTCGATTCGAAACAATCTTTGCCCCCTCAGCTTTAAGAGTCTCTTCAAAGCGCTCGGGGGTTGCGATACCCGAAAAAGCCGCAATTCTTTTACCAGCCAAAGTTGATAAAGGAATACCCTTACGACCTTCGACTTCAATCAACTCCTTCGCACGGTGAGCGCAGGCAATAATCTCAGCTTTCGCATTATGCTGTCGAATGAGATTCACTAATTTTTCCGAAGGAGCACCCGTAGTCTTCGTAACAAAAACATAAGTCGCACGTTTTAAACTCGATATCGGTTCACGTAAAATACCACGTGGCAAAAGGCAGCCGTTGCCAAATGGATTTTGGCTATCGACTAACAACAAATTAATTTGTCCACGGAGAGGTAAATACTGCAAACCGTCATCGAGCAGAATGGTATCCACACCAAAACGGCGTAAGGCGAATCGTCCGCCCTCAACGCGATCTCGGTCAACAATCACGACGACACCATCGTTCACGAGGTTGCTCGCAAGCATGTAAGGCTCGTCGCCCGCCTCATCTGGACCCGCTAAAACGGATTTACCGTCGGAGACAACGAGGGGGTCAGGACGACTTCCTTGGGTGAGCCAACGCCAGAAACTTTTAAGCAAAGAATCGCTCGAGCCCTTATAGCCTCGTGATAAAATGGCCACTTTGCGACCACGCCGGGCCAAAATTTGGGCCATTTTCATAACAATAGGGGTTTTTCCCGTTCCTCCGACGGTTAAATTACCCACGACCACCACCTTACAACCGAGGGGTGTATCCCGAAAAAGACGATTTCGATAGAGCCAAAGTCGGAGTCGTACAATGACGTTAAAAAGACACGAAAGAACGAATAAAAATGCCCCTAAAAGCATCGCACCAAGGCCCTTTTTACGCTCATAAACGACGTCTATGGCATAGGCAGCAATTGCCTCGCCGATTGCGGAAAATAGACCTCGTTGCTTTGCTGCCATGAGACAAATTGATGCAAACTTGTTTGACGCAGGCAAGCCAACCGATTGAGAAGGGACGGCTCAGGGACATGCTTTATCATCTTTTACGCACTAAATTACTCCGTGCCGAAGTTACCGGTGCACGTCCTGATTATGAAGGTTCGCTGGCGATCGACTCCGAACTCATGGCCTTGGTTGGCACCCTGCCTTACGAAAAAATCCTCGTAGGAAATATTACCACGGGCGAACGTTTTGAAACCTATGCCATCCCTGCTCCAGCGGGCAGTCGTCAGGTATGTCTTAATGGTGCGACAGCCCATTTGGGTAAAGCAGGGGACTTGCTTGTCGTGATGACTTTTGCTGAAGTTACCCCCGAAGAAGCCAAAAGCTGGAAACCTAAAACCGTCACCCTAGCGGAGCGCAATCAACGTATTGTTCGTCTCGATAACCCTGAAGCACCCTCCTCACTTCTCTCCACTTTCCACCAATGAGTTACCGTCTTTATATTCCAGGACCTCTGACTGTTTCAGAGTCTATCATCAAAGCCATGGGCAAGCCCATGATTGGACACCGTTCCAAAGACTTCGTGGCTCTCTATGAAGACATGCAACCTCGTCTGAAGAAAATGTTCTTCACCCAGGATCCAGTCTATCTCGGCACTAGCTCGGCATGGGGAGTCATGGAGGGTGCCCTCCGCAATGTTTGTCGCAAGGGTGTGCTTAATTGCATGAATGGCGCTTTTTCTGATAAATGGAATGATGTAGCCAAGCGTTGTGGAAAGTACGCCGAAGCCCTCTCTTTTGAATGGGGGAAGCCCGTTGACCCTGAAGCAGTACGTAAAGCCTTAGCGACGGGCAAATTTGACTGCATCACATTCATTCACTCCGAAACATCCACAGGAACCCTTTCTCCCATTGCTGACATTATGGCCGTGGTACGAGAGTTCCCTGACGTTATCTCCATTGCCGACTCGGTCAGTTCATTCTCCACTTTGCCGATTCATAAAGATGAACTCGGGATTGATATTTTACTTACTGGTTCGCAAAAGGCCTTAGCTCTTCCTCCTGGACTGGCTATTTTTGCGGTCAGCGAGAGAGCCCGCGAGCGCGCCAAGCAAAGTCCCGATCGCGGTTACTATTTTGATCTGATTGAATTCCATGATAACCACAGCAAGGGCATGACACCTTCCACCCCTTGTATCTCCCTTCTCTTTGGATTGCAGCAGCGACTCATCGAAGTCGAAGCCGAGGGCTTAGAAAATCGCTACGAGCGCCATCGTCGACTCAATGAACGCATCCGTGAATGGGGTTTTGCCAAAGGCTTTACCTTACTTCCTGAAATCAAGTACGCCACTCGCGGTCTCAATTGTTTCAAAAACGATCGCAATGTCGACCTCGAGCGTCTCAATAAGACCCTAAAATCACGCCATAAATTGGTCATCGATGGTGGTTACGGAAAACTTAAAGGTAAGACATTCCGTATCTCTAATATGGGCGATGAAACGGAAGCCACCATTGCAACGCTCATTGCGGCCTTGGATGATGCTTTCGCAGAGCAAGGAATGTAACCGACTCTTGACCCTCGGTTATCATCCCACGCATGCCTAAGAAATCGACCAAAACCCCCTCCGTCGAACCCGCCATCGCTGGTTCCAAGACTCTTGTCATTGCCGAGAAACCCTCGGTTGCTGCGGATCTTGCCAAAGTTCTTAAAGTACCCAAACGGGATGATTTTTTTGAAAATGACGAATGGGTCATCAGTTCAGCGGTCGGCCATTTAGTGAGACTCAAAGACCCGCAAGATTTAGATGAGAAATATAAACGGTGGTCCTTAAAAGATCTGCCCATTTTACCTGAGAAGTTCAACGGTAGCGTCTCCAGTGATATCTTAAAAATTATTACGGGTGATCGCCAAGATGGTTCCCGCTATAAACTCTTAAAAAAGCTAATTCAACGCCCAGATGTTGGCGCGATTGTCAATGCCTGCGATGCAGGACGTGAAGGTGAATTAATTCTTCATCAAATTTATGTTTTAGCAGGACGGCAGTTACCAATTAAACGTCTTTGGCTTACCAGTATGACAGCCGAGGCGATCAAAGACAGCTTCGCCCACTTACTCAACGCCGAAGCCAAGGCGGGACTTCTCGATTCAGCGGTGGGACGAGCTCAAGCCGACTGGCTAGTAGGCATGAATGCCAGTCGTTTTTCCACCATTCGCATTGGCGGCGGTCGTCGTAATGAATCCTACTCAGTTGGACGCGTACAAACGCCAACGCTGATGTTAATTGTGCAACGTGAATTAGAAATTCGCGCCTTTCAGCCCAAAACATTTTGGAAAATTGAAGCAACTTTTCAGGTTAAAGCCGGACAGTATAAAGGTGTAGCCCAGGTTCCAGGAATCACCGATCGCAAAGAAGCCGAACGCTTTTTTGATGAGGCCCAAGCCAAAAAACTTGCCGAAGAATCTCAGTCCATCGGGGTTGGTACAGTTGCCGATGAGCGTAAACCCAAGAAGGAAAGTGCTCCTCGTCTTTTTGACCTAACCAGTTTACAACGAGAAGCCAACCGTCGTTTCGGGTTATCGGCCAAATCCACTTTAGGTGCTGCGCAAGCTCTTTACGAAAAGTTTAAGGCGGTCACCTATCCACGTACGGATTCACAATATTTACCCGAGGATTATGTATCGAACGCACAAAATGTTTTATCCTCGCTGTCTGATGGACACACTGCGGGAACTCATGCACGCGAAGTTCTCTCCCAAGGTTGGGTGAAATCGGCTGGTAAACGGGTTTTTGATAACAAAAAAGTAAGCGATCACTTCGCGATTGTACCGACTGGGACGATTCCAGTTGAGATGAGTGAAGTGGAAAGAAAGATTTTTGACCTGATTGTACGTCGTTTTATTGGGGTCTTCTTCCCGATGGCAGAATTCGAGGAAACCGTGCGGACCACAGCCGTCGGTCAACATACTTTTCGCACCACAGGTAAAGTCCTGGTGGTCGCAGGTTGGCGTGCGGTCTGGGGTCAAGAAGCCGACGCCGAGGAAGAAAAGGAAGGTTCAACTAACCTTCCCGCCCTCCAGTCTACTGATGGCACCCCACCCCAAGCGAAACTAGAAGTAGTCGAAACGAAACAAGATGCGACCAAACCTCCCGCTCGCTATAATGAAGCTTCTCTTCTTGGTGCGATGGAAAATGCGGGTAAGTTAGTGGATGACGAAGCATTGGCTGAGGCGATGAAAGAGCGCGGATTAGGGACCCCTGCAACGCGTGCTCAAACCATCGAAGGTTTACTCAATAATCAGTATATCGAACGCCAAGGCAAAGAACTCGTTCCTCTAGCGAAAGCTTTTCAACTTCATCAGTTCATTCATGCCAAAGGCTTAGCCTTTATTTCTGAACCACAGCTCACAGGCGAGTGGGAGTATCAGCTAAAACAAATCGAGCACGGTGACCTATCAGTCAAAAAGTTCATCCAAGATATTAAGGATCAAGTTCATATTATGGTGGAAAAAGGGAGTGCTGAAATTCCTCCCACCGTGGTTCAGCCTGAAATTCTTTCCCCCACTGACCACAAGCCACTACTGACTAACGGAGAAAGTTTTTTTTCGCAGGATCGCTCAGCGGATGGCAAAAAACCCATGCTGATTGTCTACGCTGGCATTAATGGACATACCGTTACTCCCGCTGAATTAGCTGAACTGATCGCCAAACGTCGCATCGGACCATTTCACGATTTCAAATCCATGAAGTCTGGTAAAAACTTCACCGGCTTCATTGATTTAGTCGATGAAGATTCCATCGTGTCATGGAAAGATAAACCAGCAACGACATCGGATGAGGGTGAAGCTAAGCCTAAGCGCAAAACCAAGCCAAAGCCTCCTTCTGGACGACTGAAGGCTATCTTACACCTTCCGCCGCGTGAAGGTGTAGACGGTAATCCCGATGCCTTCGACGCCGATTGGCCAGTCTTAGGCCTCTGCCCTATTTCTGGCTTACCCGTCCAACAAACACCTTCGGCCGGATACCGCGTCTGCCCCCAGAAAGCATTGGCTGCAGGAGCAAAGAAGACTTTTAGCCTTAATGCCGAGATGCTCAAAGCATCGATTACCCCCGAGGATGTGAAGAGTTTATTGAATCAAGGTAAGACACCTCTGAAAAAGTTTATCTCTAGACGCACTAACCGTGGCTTTGAAGCCTTTCTCGTTGCTGACAAATCTAAGGGATGGTGGTTTGAGTTTCCTCCGCGTAAACCTAAAGCAGGAAAGAAGGCCGCAGTCGACTCCGACGCAAAGTCCAGCGACGGCAATCCCTTCTAAATTTTTTTCTCCCACTTTTGCCGAGGAATACGCTGTAAAAAAGGCACGTTAAGTTCCTCCTCAAAATAGCGTAAATGATTAAGATCATCGGGGCTACCATCCTCCATCGGAAGTAATTTTTCAATATACTGCTTTCGATACCAGAGGTAGGCCTCAACTTTTTTTCCACCCTCCCAATAAGATTTAGCGCAAAGGAAGTAAGCAAACCACGGGGCACCTCTCGACTCAGCTGCACGTCGATAATACTCTGCAGCCAACAGAGAATCTTTGAGTTTAATTTCAGAAAGTTGGCCTGCGGAAATTAAGAGGCTGGGACTGCCACCAGTGTATTTCACGCCCTCTTCAAAAACCGTTAATCCGTGGCGGGCATATTTCTTAAAAATTTCATCTTGGATTTCCCGAGTAACTTTATTGTAGCCACCGCGACGACGAATTTCCCAATGTGCCATGTCATAGCCAATCACGCAGCCCGTGTTCTCCCAAAAATAACGTGAACGTGGTTCCAGTGCACAAGCCGTTCGCATTAAGGCCTCGCAAGCAGCACGATCCTTTTTTTCCCAGTAAACATAGCTACGAATCCACGTGCCATCAGCGATAATGTTACGCAGTCCACCGAGAATACCTAAAAGTACGCCCTGCCCTAAGGATGGCTCGATTTCTTTACGACCAATTTCAGGAACGGAAGGTCGAATCTTTTGCCAGGAGGATTCGGAATACACTCCCGCGCCCAAAAGTAGCGTGCCTGCTAATAGCCATGTTGCACGATGCCACATCGTTAGATTTCGCGACGCTGAAAGGTCAAACTCGCGAGAAACAGATAAGCGATGAGATAGAATCCGCCTGAAAGAATAGCTGCGGACACCGCCCCCGTCGCTACGGCACTCGGATCGAGTGCTAAGGCATCACCGATATTGAATTGTTGGAGATTAGGTAAGAGACGACTAGCCAACCAGAGTAAAGCATGACTGAAAGGGTTTAATTCAGCAGGCTTAAAAAGGGCCTCTTGGGCAAGCCACTGTAATTGACCAGCCACAATCGTCATGGCACCGACAACAACCGCAAAAAGAAATGTGCGAGCAATGGTAGAAATAAGAAGAACCATTGAGGTGACAACGCCCAGTCGGAACCACTGTAAAAGTGCGTGAGAGAAAACCCCTTCGAGACTAAACTGCGGAGCAACTTTTGCCGTTTGCTCAGCCAGAATAACCAGCTCCTGCCAACGACCCCAAAGCATCACTCCCAGAAGGGTAGAAAGGACGAAGACAAAGAGTCCTAAGACAATCCAAATACCCGCAAACTTTCCTAGCAGAAACTCGGTCCGACTTACGGGCTTCGCGAGAAGAGTTAGAGCTGTGCGATTATCTATTTCAGCAAAAAGTAGCTGAGCCGTCATGACTAGGGCTAAAATGGATCCAAAGAAAAAGAGTCCGCCAAATCCAAAATCGGCAATGAATTTTAATTCTCCATGTCCAAAATCGAGAAAACGAAAAGCGAATGAGGACAAAACCATCGCGGCACCGAGCACGATGAGGAAAGCGAAGAACCGTTGACGCACCGCCTCCAAGAAAGTCAATCGGGCCAACCAAAAGATTCGTAAGAGAGAGGGTTTCATTGATTTAAGCATCGCGACTGCCAGTGACTAATTCGCGGAAGAGATCTTCCAGAGAACGTCGAGGGTGAGTAATAGAAGTTACGTGAGCACCCTGTGCTTGCAATGCCGCTTCAGCCGCAGCCTGGGCCGCAGGCGTGAGATGCTCGACGGTAATGACATGCTTATCGCGACGTGCGAGCACTTCATCAACCCGTCCTTCAAGGACGAGACGACCTCGATCCATAATCGCGATACGGTCACAAACTTGTTCAACCTGGCCCAAGAGATGTGAGCAAAGCACCACCGTCTTTCCTTTATCTCGCATGGAGTGAATCATTTTGCCGATGGCAGCTGAACCAACGGGGTCGACTCCAGCCGTTGGTTCATCGAGAATAACCAATTCGGGATCATGGACAATCGCTTGCGCAAAACCAATGCGCTGCAACATACCCTTGGAGTAGGTAGCAATTGTCCGATTCCCCGCTTCGGACATAGACGCGAGAGCGAGGGCTTCTTCGACAGCCGAATCGAGTTGAGACGGAGCAACACCACTGAGTCTCGCACAATAGCGGACTAATTCACGACCCGTTAGAAATTTATGGAAGTAAGGAGCTTCGGGTAAAAATCCGGTGCGCTGTCGAGCAGAACTCGTCGCAGAAGGATAACCTAGAATAGAGATTTTCCCTGAAGTAGGTGCAACTAAGCCAAGAATAATTTTTAGCGTCGTACTTTTCCCACAACCATTAGGACCTAATAATCCAAAGACCTGGCCACGGGGAATTTCCAGGCAAAGATTATCAACGGCACGAAGTTTAAGTCCGCGTATTCCAACACGAAAATCTTTAGTCAACCCTTGGACCGAAATCGCCGAATTCGCACTCATCGTTTAATGGTAAATTGATTCGTCGTACGAACGCCAGAAAAGTTACGCATATCTACCTGCCGAATATGGCCATCGAGGGTAGTTAAAATACTGGCCGTGAAGGCCTCAATTTCGTTTTCCGCCCCTTCGACATGAAGGTAAACACGCCCATCAGCCAAATTTTGGACAAAGCCGGTAACATCGTATCCACGTGCGATACCTAAAACTTGGGCGCGAAAACCGACCCCCTGAACATGGCCTGTATACCAAACTTCGCGATGGGAGACATGGGTTGACATTTTTACGGTTTCCCCGATGTTTGGTAGGGTTTCATCCACCGCAATCCTTCTTTATCTATGCATCTCCCTCTCGCCGTTCTCGATGCCCCCATTTTCTGGGCTATTATTGGTATTGGTATTTTGCTCTTCGGTGGATCCAAACTTCCCGAACTTGCTCGTGGTTTAGGTAAGGCGAAGAAAGAATTTAAAAAGGCCTCGGAAGAGGTTGAGGATGAAGTTCGTAGTGCCGTGGAGGAAGACGAACGTCGCCAATCCCGCCTTCGTCGAATTGAAGAAGAAGAGCGTGCCAAGATTCGAGCTCGTATTGAGGAAGAAGAGCGCCTAAAAGGAAAACAAAACTAATACCTTAGGGGCCAAAAGGCCCCTTTTCTTTGGCTATGTTTACGGGATTGGTTCAGGCAACAGGTAAAGTTATCGCACTCGATAAAACACCTCAGGGTGGTGTACGATTACAGATTGAATCTACCCTCTTTGAAAAGGTTTCTCCCGGCGCAAGTATCGCGGTCAATGGTTGCTGCCTCACTGTCACCGACCCCCTGCCCTCCCGTGCCACCTTCGATTTACTTGGTACAACTTTGTCGCTGACCAATCTAGGAAATCTAAAAATAGGTTCTCTGGTTAATCTTGAACCAAGCGTTCGTCCCACTGACCCGATGGGAGGGCATTTTGTTACGGGTCATATCGATGCTTGTGGAACCATTCTTTTTTGGGGGCCTGACGGCGCCGATTGGAGATTAGACATTAAAGCACCCCCTGCGATTACACGCTATCTTGTCACGAAAGGCTGTATCGCAGTCGACGGAATGTCTTTAACTGTTGCCGAGCTACTCCCTGAAGGGTTTCGGATTTGGATTATTCCTCACACCCTAGAAGTAACTAATCTCGCACAACGAATTTCGGGCGATAGGGTTAACTTAGAGGCTGATTTGTTGGCAAAATATACGGAAAAACTTTTAGCAAAAAGCTAAAGTCACGAAAGCTCATTGAGTTTTTGCTCCACTTCGCGAGCAATGGTCTCGTCATTTTGCCCACGGTCAACTGGAGGAAGCGGAACAAATGTCACTTCAACTTTTGAAAAAGGAAGCGGTAAACCAAATCGATCCCAACTTTTAAGGTAAATGGCTCGGTGAAAACGAATACCCAAAATCAAAATAGGGCTTGCCGTCAATTTGGCTAAAGAAACTAGGCCTAATTTACAGACGCGTCTTGGACCTTTGGGGCCATCGGGAGTAATTCCAGCATGGTGACCTTGGCGCACGGCTTTGGTCAGAGCGATAAGTGCCTCTGTACCACGACGACTTGAAGAGCCTCGCACGGCGTGAATTCCCATCAACTTAAAAAAGGCAACTAGCCAACCTCCATCGCGACTCGCACTGATCAGCGCAGCAATCGGACGCCCGAAAAATCGGTTACACACAAGTGAAGCAAGAAAAAGTCGATCATGCCATAAGGCGATAATGTACGGACCTTCACGATCATCGACTTTGGGCACTGAACACTGAACACGTAAAGTTGCTAGCCAAAGACGCAAAAACAACGCAAAGGGAAAAACCCAAATCCAATGATACCAAGGTACAACTTGGGGTGTATCGTGTATCTCTGGTGAATCTGGCGCCACAATGCGATTAATCAATAATCTCGGATAAGTTCAAACACTTATCCGAGGCCGAGAGCACGTCGAATGGCAGGGCGTTCGAGCAAAAAGAGCAACGGCGTCGCAAAAATTTCCGGTTGCGCCGACGACCATACCTCAAGTTCGCGCGGGGTTCGCCATAGAACCGAGTCTACCTCTGGTTTGTGAAGCCGACAGGTAAAATCACCCCGCAGAAGATAGACACGCACAAACTCATTACCTAAGCGACGGTGTGCCGGAACATAATCAATCTCCAGCAATTGTTCATTCATGATCGTAATTCCCATCTCTTCCCGAAATTCACGCACAGCTGCCTTTAGGTATGTTTCGCCACTATCCAGATGCCCCGCACAAGAGGTGCTTATTAGACCAGGGCTTTTATCTTTGGCATAAGATCGCTTTTGCAAACAAAGTAGTCCATCGGACCGAAGCCAAAAAATATGTACAGCACGGTGCTTCAGTCCTTGTTGGTGTATCGCGTCGCGTGACAGGGAGCCGACCACGCAATCATGGTCGTCGACGATATCAAAAATTTCTTCCGGAGACTGGCCAATTTCGTCACGCATTATCGTCCCAAATCCATAATCGTATTCCAGCGTTTGGAAAGCTCGCGATCGTGTTTCTTCCATTCTGGATCCCAATCGGCGAGTTGATTCCAAAAGCGATCGGAGTGATCCATGTGTCGTCGATGCGCTAACTCGTGAAGAATCACATGGTCGTGAATCAAAGGAGGTAATAAGATTAAACGCCAATTGAGCGATAAAGTCCCTTGATGAGAGCAAGAACCCCAACGACTAGTCTGATCGCGAACACTAACGGAACCAACCGTAACACCGACTTTTTGTGATAAACGAGCCACAGCTAAGGGCAAACCGGTATCCGCCAAACGTCTGGCCACTCGAATTGCCGCAGATTCTCGATTATCATCGGGCAACCCAAAAGTAACAACATCCTCCTCCGTCGCGAGATGCAATCTGGCACGCACACTCGAGGTAATCGAGATGGCGACCAAACGATCATCCAGCGTAGCCCAGGGAAATTTAGTGAGATGTTTAACAATCGACGGTTGGACTGGACGAGCCTTTGCCACCACCTTCTCCAACCAAGGTAAATGATTATTTAAAAAGGCAATGGCTGCAGCACGGCTGGTATCTGCTGGATAAGATAATTCAACTCGCGGACCAGGTTTAACGGATAATCGCACCCGACGCGAACGCTCTGAAATCTTAGGCCAAACCGATAAAGGTTTTCCTGCGACATGCAAAACAATCGGTGAATCGGGCGATGACATTAGGATGAGGCATTAAGCCCCTCAGCGTTTTCCTTAACCCGAGAGGTAAATCGTCGCAAAGCAGAATCGGGGTCAATCCCTGCATCACGACAAGCAGCCACGAGCCTAAAAAGTTTTTCCCCTGCTTTTTGCTCATCGAGATCCTTTGCTTCACGAGCAATCGACTCTTTGTTTACGACCGACCCCACGGTTAATTGCTTTTTCTGAATCTGCTTCCATAACTCACGCGCAACCAAAAGGGCATCGAGTGACTTGGGAAGTTGTTTAAAAAGTGTGGGAGCTGCTGCCCCTTTTTCTCGGGCTTTGATTTGTTCCCATTGCTGAACAACCGCATCCGCCGAACCTAATTTTTGTCCAGTACCAAAAACATGAGGGTGGCGACGAACCATTTTTTCGTTCACCTCTTCAGCCACATCATCAAAAGTAAAATGACCTGCTTCGGCTGCCATTTGCGCATGGAGAGCCACATGAAAAAGTAAATCGCCGAGCTCCTCGCGCAGATTTGCCATATCCTTGCGGTCAATCGCCTCTAGAACTTCGGCAACTTCTTCGACGAGGCAGTCACAAATCGATTGATGATTTTGCGCACGATCCCATGGACAGCCATCGGGGGCACGCAAACGGGCCGTAGTTTCAAGGAGCTTTTGGATACCTGACATAGGCACGATGGAGTGGCTTATCGAACGAGAGTCAAAACGATTGCCAGAACTCAATAGCTTGTTTCCGTAGGGGGGTGGACAAGTTAACGGAAATCATGAATGCCAAACGTAAGGAAATAGCCCCTTACGCTCGTCTGGTTACAGAAGCCGAGCTCGCCGTCTTCGCCCAGCACACCCTGCCCCCAGGTTTTCGAGCCTCTTTAGTCAACCCCCATCGTCTCACGATTATTGCGGAGGTTAAACGAGCCTCTCCCAGTGTGGGAGATATCGCCCAATCCATCAATGCGGTCGAACAGGCTCGCCTCTATGCGGATGCTGGTGCCGACTGTCTTTCCGTGTTAACGGAGTCCCGGTATTTCAAAGGTCACCTGCAAGATTTAATTACCGTCGTCCAGGATCAAGCTCGTCGCTCCAAGCCCCTGCCCTGCATTCGCAAAGACTTCATGGTACACCCGTACCAAGTCTTTGAGGCTGCTCAAGCGGGAGCTCGCTGTATTCTCATCATCGTGCGCGGATTAACGGATGACGAAATTCGCCCGCTGCACCACGCTGCGCAAATTGCTGGGTTGGATGTTTTATTCGAAGTTCACGATGAAGCTGAATTGGAACGTGCATTGAAGCATAACCCTACGATGGTTGGAGTAAATAACCGCAATCTTTCGACTTTCCAAATCGATCTTTCTTTCGCCGAACGCGTGCTTCCGCAAATGCCTTCCCACATTTTAAAAGTAGCAGAAAGTGGTATTAAGACCGTGGACGATGCTCGACGCATGCGTCAAGCAGGAGCTCAAGCCTTGCTCGTCGGGGAATCGCTTATGCGATCCCCAAATCCTCAAGCACTTTTATCTGCTTTTCGAGAAGTATGAACGACGGCCCCTTGTCGCTCTCGGAGACTCGCGAGTTGCTCGCACGTCTTTCGCACATGCCCAAAAAATGGTTAGGGCAAAACTTTTTAGTCGATGGCAATATCGTTCGTAAATCTCTCGAGTTAGGTGAAGTAAAACCGGGAGACGTTGTGGTCGAAATTGGTCCGGGGTTAGGAACACTGAGTCGCACACTTTTGGGAGCAGGGGCTGATTTACATGCCGTTGAAGCCGACTCCACCATGGTCTATCATTTGCAAAGTTCACTCCAGTCACGTTGGCCTCAAAGCTTTCATTTAATGGAGGGTGACGCTGTTGAACACCCCTTAGCCGATTTAGTAAATCCCCCCGAAGGAACCTTTAAGGTTATCGCCAATTTACCTTACGCCATCTCCACTCCTTGGATTGAAGCCATTTGTCAGGGGCCACTTCCATCGGTGATGGTTTTGATGTTACAACGAGAAGCTGCCGAGAGGTTAACCGCTGAAGTAGGAACCAAGCATTGGTCAGCTGTTACCGCACAAGTGCAACTGGCGTTCGAAAAAGTAAAAGTTCACCCCGTACCTGCTCAATCATTCAATCCTCCTCCACGGGTTGATTCCTGTCTTTTGGTTTTGAAAAAACGACCCGATGCACAGCGACTCAGTCAACGTGCTCGAGAAGTTGCTCGAGGGCTTTTCACCCAACGCAGAAAGCAAGTTGGGTCGTCAGCAAAAAAGTTGTTTCTGGGTGCATCCGATGTCACAGATTGGCTAAATAACCTGCCAAACTATGGTTTAACGACACAAGCTCGCCCCGAGGACATTCCTGCCGAAGCCTGGCTTAACCTTTAAATCCACGTTGGATTGCCTTTCGGCAAATCTCTGCTCTTTGTCTGCCTATGTCTGTTAAAGTAGGATTAGTTTCCCTCGGTTGTGCTAAAAATCTCATCGATTCTGAGATCATGATTGGCCATCTCGCCAAGGCGGGGATGTCCATGACCAGTAATGCTGCGGAGGCCGACGTCGTCATTGTTAATACCTGCTCATTTATCGATGCCTCTAAGCATGAAGCGCTAGAAGCCATTTACGAAATGAGTGATGGCAAAGCGAAGGCACGAAAGAAAAACCAAAAACTTATCGTCGCGGGATGCATGTCGCAAAGGTATCAAGGAGCCCTTCCCGTGGTCGAAGGAGTCAAGGGTCGAGTCGAGCTACCCAAAGTTGATGCCTTTATTGGTTTAGACCAGGTAACCAACATTGTTCCCGTTATCGAAAAAGTGATGGGCGGTTCCGCTGGTCGTACCGAGTTTGTCGCCAAAACGACAACGTTTATTCCTGATTACGATACACCACGTTTTCGTTTAACCCCAAAACATTCCGCCTACATCAAAATTGCTGAAGGTTGTAATCACCCTTGTACCTTTTGCATCATCCCTCGCATTCGCGGTCGCCACCGTAGTCGTACCATTGACTCTGTGGTCAAAGAAGCTCAGCAACTGGTTAAAGAAGGGGTTAAAGAAATTAACCTCATTTCTCAGGATACTACCTATTTCGGCATGGATCGCTGGACCGATGAACGTCCTAATCCTCGCAGTAAAGTCGACTCATCTAAAGGCGAATCGTTGGCCTCCCTCTTACGTGAGTTAGATAAAATCGAAGGCGATTTCTGGATACGTTTACTTTATACACACCCAGCACACTGGAGCGATGAGTTGATTGAAACCATTGCACAATCACGTCACATCGCTCGCTATGTTGATATACCTCTGCAGCATATTTCGAATAAGATGCTGACGGCGATGCAGCGTGAAACCAGTGGTGACTATATTCGCGACCTGATTACCCGCATGCGTCGTGGCGTTCCCGATATGGTGATTCGAACGACTTTCATCGTCGGTTTCCCGGGGGAAACCGAGGAAGACTTTAATGAACTCTTGAACTTCTTAGAAAATACCCGCTTCGATCGAGTTGGTATTTTCAAGTATTCCAAAGAGGAAGGCACTAAGGCAGCCAAGATGGAAGGTCATCTTTCTGATGAAGTTAAAACCGATCGTCACGCACGGGCGATGCTTTTACTGCAACGTCTGTCTAAAGAACGTGGCAAGCGTTTCATCGGTCGTAAGCTACGCGTGCTCATTGAAAACCCTGGAGTGGGACGAAGCGAAGGTGACGCCATGGATATCGACGGCGTGGTTAAAGTGCCTACCCAATATCCTGTAGGACAATTTGCCGATGTTGTCATTACAGGCGCGGAAGAGTACGACTTACTTGCCAAATAAACGGAGACTCACTCGCGTTCTGGCGTAAAGTCAGCTGGCTCCGATAAAGCAGCAGAGTCACTCAGTCTAATTAATGAATCCAAGGAACTGAAGTGACGTGTCCAGTCGGTCATATCAGGAATATCGCCGACCACCGTCGAAAACAGCTCACGTTTCTCTTGTTTTAAATCTTCAATACGCTCCTCCACGGTTCCGGGAGCAATCATACGATAAATTAAGACAGGGTTTTTTTGTCCAATACGATGCACCCGATCCACCGCTTGTGCTTCAACGGCGGGATTCCACCACGGATCCATCAAGAAAACATATTCGGCTGTATTGAGGGTAATACCCGTGCCACCAGCCTTTAATGAAGCGAGAAACACCGCTGGGCCTTTTGTTTCCTTGAATTGCTCGACAGGGGTTGAGCGATCTTTGGTTTCCCCCGTTAATTCAAAGATGGGAAGATTGGGTAAATCTTTGTGGATGGCCGACTTCACCCGATCGAGTAGTGAAACAAACTGGGAAAAAATAACGGCTTTGGAATCGTTCGCTGCTATCTCAGAAAGTTTGGAAACCAGAAGAGTCACTTTTCCTGAATGAAGACTCGGGGAGTGTTCGTTTTCAGGAAGCAGACCAGGGTCACAACAAACTTGTCGAAGACGCATTAAAAGCGTGAGAACCGAAGCTGCATCGCGCGACAGTAATGAAGCGAGTTCCCCGGAAAGCCCACTCCCCTGCGACAAATGCTGATAAAGAGCTCGTTGCTCGACCGTCAAAGGACACGGCAAGACGACCTCCATCTTAGGCGGAATATCGGAAGCCACATGTCGCTTTAATCGTCTTAAAATAAACGGCGAAACTTGACGGCGCACTTTCACTAAAGCGGTGGCCGAATCGCGCAGCATGATGCGCTCGAAGTGTGCACGTTTACCCAAGAGACCTGGCATCAAAAAACGAAAAATCGTCCATAAATCCGTCGGTCGATTCTCTAAGGGTGTCCCCGTGATGGCGAGACGGTGCTGTGCTTGAACACTTAAGCATGTTTGAGTCGTTTTAGCCTCAGGATTTTTAATCGCTTGGGCTTCATCTAAAACAATGTAGCCGAATTTTGTTTTACCGAGAAGGTCGGCATGACGGCGAAGTTGCGTGTAACTTGAAATCCACAACTTGGGCTCAGGGTTTTTTGTAAAATCGTTCTCCGCCGTCAAAACGGAAGCCTGCAACTCAGGGTGAAAACGTTTTATTTCCCCAAGCCACACGGGAATGACACTGGCAGGACATACAATGATGGATCGCTCTTCCAGCGGACGTGAAGCTAAGAGTGCCAAAACTTGTACAGTTTTTCCTAACCCCATTTCATCGGCCAATAGGGGGTGTGAACCTAAATCACAGAGACGCGCCAACCATGCGACACCTTTAGCCTGATAGGGTCGAAGATGTGCAGGCAGACCCTCTGGAGGTGGAGGCTCTTGCAGTAGGCTATCTTTCCAAGCTTTTAACTCATCATTGAGTTTAAGTGAGCCTACGGCGGCGTGATCAAAGAGCGAAAGTAACAAGTAGCGAGGAATCTCACCCTCCTTCGCTTTCCAATCCTCCGAAAAATCGGCTACCGCCGCGTTGTAGGCCACGACTCCCTTACCGGGAAGAATCACCGGACGTCCACCCGCCTTTAATAACAGTTTTTGTTCATGCTCCTGCAGAGGATGTGAACCGGCACGCAGATTCCAATTAAGGCGAAACGATTTCTTATCCTCGGTTGATTCAACCTGAGCCTCTACAGCCACTTGCAATTGTTCATTTTTAAAAATAGTAAGAACCTCTTCACCAGATAGACGAAAACGCTTACGCCATTCATTAAGATCTTCGCGAACAAACCGTTCGATTTTACCGATGTTATCCATCGTCCACGTGCCTGATGATTTCGTGTAAACAAATCCCGCTCGATGAGCAGCGGTGTTAAAGCGAAACAACATTTGACGTTGTTCATCGGACAGTTCCTCACTGGGAATTGATCCAGGCCCGAAACAATTATACGAATGCCCACCGCGACCAGCCCACGAGGCTGAGCAAGTCAAACCATCGGAAGTTAGTTCAAAGGCGACCTGTAGTTTTAAACTTGAGCGCGAACCTGAATCTTTTTTCCCTGGCTCAATCGCTACCGTCGGCTCAGGAGCGACAGCTGAATCATCAATCGCTTTGATTTCATCAGCGAGCAATTCTTCAATCTCGTAAATCGCTGCGATGGCAAAGGGTGCACCATTTTCCTCCTCAGGCAAAGAGGTACGCCATTCGATTTTTCCGTTCTTGAGTTCAATGACTGCCCGAACTGTCTGACTTTCTGTCTTCGTCACAACTTCTCCAGTTTGTACCTTCAATTCAACGGAGCGGACAAGCCCGTCGGTGTAAAGTCCGCGACCCTTGGTGAGGTCTTTGGGCCTAAAAAGACTCTCCCATTCCGCTGGAAGTGCCTCAAACCAGTATTCGAGGGCTTCAGTGGAGTAGGAACGATTAGCCGGCCTTGGGGTGGACATCGACGGGTCGTTGATTAAAGTTCATCATTTTAGCCAGTTCAACCCTCAAAGTCTGATAATTATTCATAGGGTCTGGACTTGTTTAACTGACCATTTTCTCTTTAATCTTAAGAACTTTTTAATCAAAAATGAAACATCTTAGCGTAGGATCACGATGGAATGCCGACCTTGTCGCGCAATTGCACGAGCAATGGAAGCAAGACCCGAAGTCCGTTGACTCCGATTGGCAGTCATTTTTTGAGGGTTTTGAGCTCGGATTAGCTCTTCCGCCCAAGCCAGGGAAACCAGGCGCTGCCCCTGCATCGGGTGGGGTTGATGCCATTGCTCAAGCCAAAGTTCTCGCAGCAATCCATGCCTACCGAACATTGGGCCATCTCCAAACTAAAACCAACCCTCTGGCTGAGCCCTTCCCTCATTTTGAATTAACCGACAAAGCACTCGGGCTCGATACCATTCCTGCCAATCATGTCTTCTACACAGGCGATTTTCTTGGTGGCACCAATCTCCCTCTCTCAGAAATCCTCGCAAAACTAAAGTCCATCTACTGTAACACTATCGGTGTAGAGTATACGCATATTCAGGATGGCGATCGTCGTCGTTGGCTCCAGGAGCGTGTCGAATCCTCTGGATTACGCGCCAACTACGATACCGCAACACGTCGTTTTTTCCTCCGCACCATTGTGCAAGGTGAACAATTTGAGCGATTCCTTCATCGCACCTTTGTGGGTGCTAAACGCTTCTCGATTGAAGGAGGAGAAAGTTTATTAGCCGCTATCGAACGCGTGATTCAACGCGCACCAGGATTGAGTATTTCTGATATTATTATTGGTATGGCCCACCGTGGTCGGCTCAATATCTTGGTTAATGTTCTTGGAAAAAAACCCGAACAACTCTTCAAGGCATTTTCCGAAAGCTACGTTCCCGATACAACCAATGGCGACGGCGATGTAAAATATCACCTCGGCTATGAAAACAGTCGAACCGTTGACGGTAAATCTGTCGCATTAACTTTAGCTTATAACCCGAGCCACCTCGAGGCTGTTAACCCTGTGGCTCTTGGTCGTGCTCGCGCACGGGTGGACTTGCAGAACGGATCTAATCGTTCACAGCTTCTCCCTATTCTGGTTCACGGTGACGCCGCGTTTGCTGGACAAGGCATTGTCATGGAGACTTTGAATCTCTCGGGAGTCAAAGGATACTCCGTTGGTGGCACCTTACACTTTGTGACGAATAATCAGGTTGGATTCACCACCAATCCTGACGAAGCTCGCACTGGTCGTCACTGCACTGAAATCGCCAAGTTTGTCGAAGCTCCTATCTTGCATGTGAATGGAGACGATCCTGACTCTGTAGCTTTAGCGACCGAAATCGCTTTAGAATATCGTCAAAAATTCTCCGCTGATGTCGTGGTGGATATCGTTTGTTATCGTCGCTACGGTCACAACGAAGCCGACGAGCCTCTTTTTACTCAGCCCATTCTCTATAAATCCATTTCCAGCCACCCCACCGTCTCCGAGCTATACGCTAAACGCCTCGTCGAGTCGGGGTCGGCACCCGATGGCGAGTTAATGTCGCTACGAAATGAATTTGATGTTACTTTAAACGCCGCCCAAGAACGTGCCGTAGCAGCGGCAAAAAAAGAAGAGGAGCAAAACAAAGGCGCTCCTTCTCTCTTACGTCCATTTAAGTCTCCCTACGACACCTCGGTCGAAACAAAGGCTGCAAAAGAATTAATCGACAAAGTGGCTCCATCACTTTGGCAGATGCCTCCTGATTTCTCACCGAATCACAAGATTAAGCGCTCCTTGGATATTCGCGCTGAAGCATTCAAATCAGGTATTAATTTTGATTGGACTCTCGGCGAGGCTTTAGCCTTTGGTACCCTTTTAGCAGAGGGCCACCCTATCCGCATTTCTGGACAGGATTGTGAACGTGGCACCTTTGCCCACCGCCATGCGGTTTTACATGATCCTTCCAATGACGCTGAGTACACGCCGCTCAATTCAGTCGCTGGCGGTGAATCCATCGAACTCGTAAATTCAACGCTTTCTGAGTATGCTGTTTTAGGTTTTGACTACGGATACTCTCTCGAAGCTCCCGATTCCTTAGTCATCTGGGAAGCACAGTTTGGCGACTTCTCTAACGGTGCACAAATCATCATCGATCAATTCATCGCCTCCGCCGAATCGAAATGGGGTCAAACCAGTGGCCTCGTCCTTTTACTGCCTCACGGTTACGAGGGTCAAGGCCCCGAGCACTCTTCGGCTCGCATAGAACGCTACCTACAATTGTGTGCCGAAAATAATATTCAAGTGATTCAACCCAGCACACCGGCTCAGTTATTCCATGCCCTTCGTCGACAAGTGAAGTCTGAACATCGTAAGCCCTTAGTGGTGATGACTCCCAAGAGTCTCTTAAGACACAAAGCTTGCGTCAGCGTCTTAACCGATTTCACCCAAGGATCTTTCCGAGCTTTCTTGCCTGATTCAACTCCAGCCACAAAGACCGAACGCTTACTCATCTGCTCTGGAAAAGTGTTCTATGATTTAGAAGCGGAACGCGCGCAGCGCAAAGATACGACAACAACCATCGTTCGGGCTGAGCAATTCTATCCGTTTGATGCAGCAACCATTAAAAAGTTGTATCAGCAGTACGGCTCACCAGCCAAAGTTGCCTGGGTTCAGGATGAGCCTCAGAATATGGGTGCTTGGACCTTCATCGCACCTCTGCTCGAATCCACTTTAGGTATTAAACCCCACTATGCTGGTCGCGATGCTGCAGCTTCGCCTGCCGTCGGAGCACTCTCCGTTCACCGCTTAGAGCAAGCGGACCTCATAAAACAGGCTTTTTCTATCTAAAAAGATGCTCAAGTCCCTTAATCAGGACTTTCGGCGGATTCCCAACCATCCTTTCACCGAAAAATTGGTAATAATTACCCTATTTCCCCGTTGAAACTCGGGCGAAGGGCTTCCAAGGTAAATTATCTAACTTTATGGCTCTAGAAGTCAAAATTCCCTCGATGGGAGAATCCATCACCGGTGGCCTGTTGGCCTCTTGGTCAGTCAAAAGCGGCGATGCCGTGAAAAAAGGCCAAAACCTTTATTCTTATGAGACTGACAAGATTACCTCGGAAGGCACCGCAGAAGCTGATGGAAAAATTACCATTTTAGTAAACGCGGGAACGGAAGTTCTCGTAGGCCAAGTGGTTGCAACCATTGAGATCGGAGCAGCTGGATCTAGCCCCACACCTGCTGCTTCTCCAGCAACCTCTGCACCGGCTCCTGCGGCGAAACCTGCCACAGCGACACCAGCTCCACAACCCATCGCCGCAAAATCCGTAGACGTTGGCGATGTCTCTCCAGCCGTTCGTCGTATTGCAGCTGAAACGGGACTTAACCCAGCCTCGATTCCTGGCACGGGCAAAGATGGTCGTGTTACCAAAGGCGACATGCTTGCCGCACTTGATGGTCAAACGCCGATTCAAGCAGTCGCCCCATCGGCTCCTGCACCCTCAACTGCTAAAGCACCTGCTATTGAAATCCCTTCGCGAGATGGTCGCACGACGCGCAAACGCATGTCTCCACTTCGTCGTAAAATTGCAGAACGCTTAGTTCAGGCAAAATCAGAAACGGCGATGCTGACCACCTTTAATGAGGTCAACATGGCTCCGGTGATGGAATTGCGTAAACGCCACGGTGAAGAATTCCTCAAGAAATACGGGGTCAAACTCGGTTTCATGTCTTTCTTTGTCAAAGCAGCTGTACAAGCCTTGAAAGATGTTCCGCAGGTTAACGCGCAACTCGACGGAGAAGATATTATCGAAAATCATTTTTATGATATCGGTGTCGCTGTGGGAACTGACAAAGGTCTCATGGTTCCAGTCGTTCGCGACTGCGATCAACTCTCCTTTGCTGGCATCGAAAAAGCCATTGGCGATTTCGGAAAACGTGCTCGCGATGGAAAAATTCAGTTACCTGAATTACAAGGCGGAGTCTTCACCATTTCCAATGGTGGCATTTATGGCTCGATGCTCTCCACGCCCATTCTTAACCACCCACAAGCGGCGATTATGGGTCTACACAACATCGTTGAGCGTGCGGTCGTTGAAAAAGGACAAGTCGTTGTTCGCCCCATCATGTATCTCGCTCTGTCTTACGACCATCGTATCATTGATGGTAAAGAAGCTGTAACATTCTTGGTTAAAGTACGTCAGTACATCGAAGAACCACAAACCCTACTCTTTGGTATTTCTTAATTCCTTACCCTCACATGTCTCAACTCGATCTCGTTGTCATTGGTTCAGGCCCAGGCGGTTATGTTGCTGCCATCAAAGCCGCTCAACTTGGACTGAAAGTCGCCCTCGTTGAAAAAGACCCTACTTTAGGTGGTACTTGCCTTAATGTTGGATGTATTCCTTCCAAGGCTCTACTTCACTCGACTGAAGTCTACCAACAAGCTCTGCACGGTAAAAAACATGGCTTAGTGGGTGCCGAAAAAATTACTTTTGATGTCAGTGCGATGCTGGCGAACAAAGATAAAGTCGTCGCTCAGTTAAACAAAGGCGTCGAGTACTTGGTCTCGAAACGTGGGATTGAAATTGTCCGCGGTCTAGGTCGCTTAGATAAGCCAGGCAAAGTTTTGGTGCGTAGCACTGGTGGAGAACGCACTCTGGAGACCAAAAATATCTTGATCGCTACTGGCTCAACAGTTGTCGAATTACCTTTCCTCAAGTTTGATGGCGAAACCATCATTTCCTCGGATCACGGTATTGCGCTCGATAAAGTACCAGAAAAAATGGTTGTCGTTGGTGCAGGTGCGATTGGCCTCGAACTCGGTTCCGTATGGTCTCGCCTCGGGTCACAAGTCACCGTGGTTGAAATGATGACCAGCATTGGTGGTCCTGCATACGACGCCGATGTCACCAAAGTCGCCCAAGCCGCTTTTGAAAAACAAGGTCTCAAATTTGAGCTCGGTGCTAAAGTCACTGGCGTAAAGAAAGCTTCCGCTGGTGTCTCTCTTACGGCTGAACGCGATGGCAAAGTTCTCGAATTCCCTGCCAATAAAATCCTCGTTGCGGTGGGTCGTAAACCTAACACCACAGGACTGGGCGCACAAGAAGCTGGTCTTAAATTAGACGAACGTCAGCGCATCGTCATCGACGATCACTTCCGTACTAACATTCCTGGTGTCTACGCTATTGGTGATGTGGTGGCTGGTCCCATGCTCGCACACAAAGCGGAAGAAGAAGGTGTTGCCGCTGCCGAAATTATTGCCGGCAAATCGGGTCACGTGAATTATCATATCATCCCTGGGGTAATCTACACTGAGCCCGAAGTTGCGGGCGTCGGTATGATTGAATCAGAGGCGAAGTCCAAGAACGTCGAAGTCAAAGTCGGTAAATTCCAGCTTGCAGGAAATGGTCGTGCCATCGCCACCGATGCTACCACGGGCTTTGTTAAAGTAATTGCTGATGCAAAATCTGACAAAGTTCTAGGTGTTCAAATCGTCGCACGAGGCGCTTCAGAAATGATTGCTGCAGCCTGTGCTCATATGGAATACGGTGGCAGCTCGGAAGACATCGCTCGCACTTGCTTTGCTCACCCGACCGTAAGTGAATCCTTCAAAGAAGCTGCCATGGCGGTTTCCAAGATGAGCATTCACTCGCTGTAAATTCGAGTACATCTCCTTCACAGGGTGCTCCGGCACCCTTTTTTTGTATCCCCATACTTTCAAGGGAACCACTGAGCCGCTAAAATGGGGGCCAGGCTGACCACGGCACACGGGGAACCTGACTGCCGTTGCTTCCTTCCGGACCTGGCGGGGTTCGTCGGCACCCATTGCATGGGGCCTGGCTGACTTGTATTCCTAGTCCGTTATTCCCTTCTTTTCAATCACCAACTTCCCCTCTAATGATTCGACCTTAAACATGGCCGAAATTCCAAAGTCCTACGAACCTCAAGGTGTCGAACAAAAGTGGTATCCCCGGTGGGTCGATGCTGGTTGCTTTGCGGGTAAGGTCGACCCCTCCCGTGAGCCTTTTGCGGTCATGATTCC
The DNA here is from genome assembly GCA_947470855.1 of Opitutia bacterium. Taxonomy (GTDB): domain Bacteria; phylum Verrucomicrobiota; class Verrucomicrobiia; order Opitutales; family UBA953; genus UBA953. The sequence goes on from CANIUQ010000003.1 coordinate 70,711, forward strand.
GCCTCCTAATGTGACAGGAGTTTTGCACATGGGACACCTGCTCAACAACACCTTGCAAGACATCATGATTCGTCGAGCGCGGCAGGAAGGTAAATCGGCCCTTTGGCTCCCTGGCACCGACCACGCAGGAATTGCGACACAATCTCGTGTCGAAAAAGAGTTAAAACAAAAACATGGAAAAACTCGGCACGACCTCGGTCGAGAAAAGTTTATCGAAATGGCCTCCGCTTGGCGCGATAAGCATGGAGGTATTATTTTAGACCAGTTGCGCAAACTGGGAGCTTCTTGCGATTGGGATCGTAAAGTACACACACTGGATGAGGGATACTCGCAAGCCGTACTCCAAGCCTTTGTTACCTTATACGAGCGTGGCTATGTTTATCGCGGTAAACGTATGGTGAATTGGTGCCCTGTCTCGCAAACAGGCTTGTCGGATGAGGAAGTTATCATGAAGCCCTCGCAGGGGTTTCTTTACAAAATGCGCTACGAGGTGGTGGAAAAGCCTGGTACATTTTTGGAAATTTCGACAACTCGACCTGAAACGATTCCTGGCGATACGGGTGTTGCAGTTCATCCCGAAGACGAGAGATATAAAGACCTGATTGGTCTTCACGTTTGGCGCCCCTTCCCTCGCAGTCCTATTCCCATCGTTGGAGATACCGCAGTGGATAGAACATTTGGCACAGGTGTTCTCAAGGTAACTCCGGCTCATGATCGAACTGACTTCGATATCGGAAAACGCCATCAGCTACCCGTACTCGATGTCATGAATCCTGATGGCACGATGAACGCAGAAGCTGGACCTCTCGCTGGGCTAGAGAGATTTAAAGCCCGCACCGTGGCGGCCAAACTTCTGGAAGAACTGGGTGCTCTTGTAAGAATAGAACCCTACGAAAACACCGTCGGATTCTCCGAGCGGGCCGATGTACCCATCGAACCACGTCTCAGCGAGCAGTGGTTCATTCATTATCCAAAAATCGAAGAAGCTAAACGCGCCGTTACCTCAGGCATGATTCGATTCCATCCCGAACGCTGGACTAAAACTTATTTGCATTGGCTCGAAAATATCCAGGATTGGTGTGTCAGTCGCCAGCTCTGGTGGGGACATCGTATTCCAGTGTGGTATCGCAAAGGAGCCGATCGCAATGATCCGAAGAACCGTCACGTTTCGTTGCAACCTCCCGCTGATTTAAGCAATTGGGAGCAAGATTCCGACGTGCTCGATACCTGGGCCTCTTCATGGCTTTGGTGTCTAGCAACAATTGGTTGGCGTAAGCCCAGCGAAACAACTCCTGAGCTGAAACACTGGTACCCAACAGGTGCTTTAGCCACTGGACCCGATATTATTTTCCTCTGGGTAGCTCGAATGATTATTGCTGGACTTGAGTTACATGGACCCGAAAAGAAAACTCTAACCGATGAAGAAATTCGTGCACGAATCCCCTTCAAGCGTGTCTACTTCAATGGTATCATTCGTGATAAACTTGGACGCAAGATGTCCAAATCTTTGGGCAACTCTCCTGAGCCTTTAGACTTGATTGCTAAATTTGGTGCCGATGGCTTGCGCTTTGGTCTGCTCTCGATTGCACCCAAAGGACAGGATATTCTTTTTGACGAGGAACGGGTTTCCCAAGGTCGCAATTTCTGTAATAAAATTTGGAACGCAGCCCGATTCCGACAAATGTCGGGGCCGATGTCGGACAACCACTCGCTGGAGGCCGTGGTAAAACGTCTGCAGGCAAATCTAATGGATGATGATGATTATGCCATCATTCATGGGTTGGCCGAGTTGACTGATGTAACAGCTCAGAAACTCAATGAACACGAATTTACTGCCTATGTCCAAGCACTCTACGCCTTCTTCTGGGGAGATTTTTGCGATTGGTATGTTGAAGCCTCTAAAGCACGTTTGGCAGACCCCGCCCTGCGCGATCACGGTTTAGCCGTGCAGGACCTGGTTTTACGTCAATTCCTACTCCTGCTTCACCCCATAGCCCCCTTTATTACCGAAGAGCTTTGGCATTTATTAGGATACGGTACGGAAAAAGAATTTATTCAAAATCAGTCTCCTGGCCTAGGCGGCGATTTGCTCAAGGCTCTCCGAGGCCACGGAATTAAACTGCAGAATTCTAAAGTGACTGATGTCGCCCACCTGCGTGAATTTGTCGCCGCTATTCGCGCGCTCAAATCACAAGCGAATCAAGCTAATCGTCGAGACTCCTCTATCACGGTTGTCGTTAAAGATGAATCAGCACAAAAAACTTTAGAGACCAATCGTGATAAGATTTACCGTTTAGCAGGTTTACAGGAAATGAAACTAACGGCACAATCGGGGGATCGTCCAGGATCCTTAACCTCCTTAGGAACGGTTATTCTGGAGATTGGTGACCATCGCGATATGGCCGCAGAGCGAGCACGCTTGACGAAAGAACTTGAGAAAATCGAAAAAGCTGTAGCAGCCGGCGAAGCAAAACTCGCTAACGAAGTTTTCGTCTCCAAAGCACCACCAGCAATTCTTGAGGGCGCTCGCAAACAACTCGCCGAAGCATTAGCCAAGAGAGAAGAAATTGCCCGAATGTTAACTTCGCTTAGTTAACTCTCAGCGAGGCTTGAACGATGACACCCTTAAGCCTCAATCCATTAGCCAAAGTTTTTTTACCTGAAGGGGGCGATTTTACAAAAGCCCTTCAAAAAACCACACACCTAGGAATCGGTGCTCACCAAGACGACCTAGAGTTCATGGCATACGAGGGCATCCAAACGTGTTATCAAAAGAATGACCTTTGGTTTAGTGGTGTGATTTTGACGGATGGACGTGGCAGCTCTCGGTCTGGTCTTTATCGTGACTGGACAGATAATCAAATCGCCGCCGAGCGAATCAAAGAACAGGAACAGGCTGCAACCGTAGGTCAATACGCCTGCCTCGCTCAATTAGGATATCGGAGTAGTGATGTGAAAAATTCCCAGGATCCCTCTTTGCAAAAAGACCTCGTAACGATTTTATCGCAGACCAAGCCCCAAGTCGTCTATCTCCATAACCCCGCAGATAAACATGACACGCACGTCGCCTCGTTCATTCACTGCATTCATGCCTTGCGTGAAATTCCTAAACCACATCGACCTCGTCGAGTTTTAGGCTGTGAGGTTTGGCGGAGTCTAGACTGGCTAGTCGATAACGACAAAATCTTAATGAATGTTTCCGGCTTTCCCGATCTTGCCGCACAGTTAAATGCTATTTTTCAAACCCAGATTGCGGGCGGGAAAAACTACCCTCAGGGCATTACGGGTCGACGTCTGGCTAACGCTACTTTTCACCAGTCACATCAGCCTGATAAAGCCTCTGCCATCCAGTGGGCGATGGATTTAACCCCCCTCATCCTCAACGACTCGCTGGACATCGCTGAATTTACGGCTCAGTATCTTGACCGATTCAGGTGCGACGTACTTCAGCGCCTCTCTCGCTTTACCCCTCCCCAATGAAACCAACACTTCTTGTTATGGCAGCAGGCATGGGCAGTCGCTACGGCGGGCTCAAACAAATCGATGCCATGGGCCCTTCCGGAGAAACCATCTTAGACTACTCTGTTTTTGATGCGATTCGGGCTGGTTTTGGTAAAGTGGTTTTTATTATTCGTCCTGATTTTGCCCAAGATTTTCGCGAAAGAATCGGAACAAAGTTTTCTGGGAAAATTGAAGTCGACTACGCTTTCCAAACTTTGGACAGACTCCCCGCTGGCTTTAGTGTTCCTGCGGGTCGCGAAAAACCTTGGGGAACGACACACGCCATCCTTTGCGCCCGTGACGTCGTCAAAACACCTTTCGCTGTTATCAATGCCGACGACTTTTACGGACAAGATTCCTATGCAGTCTTAGCCAAAAAATTGCAAAACACTGCATCCGATGCCTCTCATTATTGCATGGTTGGCTTTACGCTCAAAAATACTCTGTCCGACCACGGTACCGTCGCTCGAGGAGTCTGTCGCGTCAACGAACGTGGATTCTTAACCGATATCCAAGAACTACTCAAAGTCGCTAAGACTGCTCAAGGTGCACAAAACACCCAAGAAGATGGGTCAGTTATCACGCTGACAGGAAACGAGCCCGTTTCGCTAAACATGTGGGGTTTTACTCCACACATCTTCCCACAGCTTGAGGTTTTATTCAAAGACTTCTTGAAGCATAAGGGACAGGAGATGAAGAGCGAATGCTATATACCTCTCAGCCTCGGTGAAATTGTTCGCACTGGCCAGGGCGATTGCGCTGTCTTGCGCACCACCTCCTCGTGGTTCGGTGTCACCTACCGCGAAGACAAGCCAATCGTGCAAGAAAATATCCGCCAACTGGTCAATCAAGGTTTCTATCCTGTTAATCTCTGGGCTTAAGATGCGTGTTTTAATAACAGGTGGATCTGGTTTTATCGGTTCACATATCGTTGAGCACTTTCAAGGAAAAGCCGAGGTAGTGGTCTTGGATAACTTCCGCTCGGGTCATCGTTCACATTGCTCCTCTTTTGCCTGTGAAATCATTGAGGGCTCGGTCCTCGATTCCAAGAAACTCTCGCAAGCGATGCGCGGGGTTGATCAAGTTTATCACTTGGCCGCGATGATTTCTGTGCCCGAGTCGATGCTACATCCTCGGGAGTGTGTTGAAATTAATACTGTTGGCACATTGCAGGTGCTTGAAGCTGCCGTGGCTGCGAAGGTTAAAAAAGTCGTCCTCGCTTCCTCGGCTGCCATCTATGGTGACAACCCTATTATTCCTAAAGTGGAGACGATGACTCCTGAGCCGAAGTCTCCCTACGCCATTACAAAGCTCGATGGTGAATACTACCTCGAACTATTTCGCCGGGAGCATCAATTAGCCACCACGAGTCTACGTTTCTTCAATGTTTTTGGTCCACGACAAGACCCCAAGTCACCCTATGCAGCCGCCGTTCCAATTTTTATCGAAAAAGCTCTTCGCGGAGAAGCTATCACGATTTTTGGTGATGGTGAACAAACCCGCGACTTCATCTATGTTAAAGACATTGTGCGAGCACTGGTTTTCGCCGCCAACGAAACTCCACTTTCAGGTACTTTTAATGTCGGTTATGGTAAAAAAATAACCATCCGAAGCTTGGCAGAAGAAATTGTTCGTCGCACTCAGTCACGCTCTCGATTGATTTTCCAACCTGAACGTTTAGGCGATGTGAAGCATTCGATGGCTTCATCCGATAAACTCCAAAAGGCTGGCTGGAAACCTGAGTACTCAGTGGAAAGCGGTCTAGAGTCGACGATTGATTACTTTAAGAAACTTAGGGCTTAACCGTAATCGGTGCACTGAGGTAGTCCTCGGCACCATCATTGATGTTAATCCATAAATCATAGTGGCCTGCCTTGGGTAGACGTAGACGGAAAGAGAGGGTTGGCTGAGGATCATACTCTTTCCCTTCAAAGGAGGGATGGATATGGGCGTACCCAGGATTTTCCTTCGCCTCACCAAACAACACCGCATGACCCAAAGCACCCATGATGGGCATTAACTTGAGCGTGCCTGGCTCCTGGGCAGACTTCAACTGCACTCGAATATAGGCAGACTCTCCTGCTTTATCCGTCGTCATTTGCAAAGACTTGATTTGGTTGCGAGAAGTTCGAGATGTGGGATTAACGGTAGGATGTTGCCACTGGACAGAGGATTGAGCCAGCATCGCACGCCCAGTACGCAAGGGGACAAAATCGACAAAGGCTTGAAAATATCCTCCAGGGTTTCCGGCCATAAAAGCTTCAGGAAAGGTGAATTCCCAAACTCCCTCCTCCTTCGATGCGGGGTGTAGGTGAATGTAATCCGAACGGCCGCTAATCTGACGTAAATGCAGGTGTATCTTCTCCGTATGGGAAATACCTATTTCATAATCTGTAAATGGTCGTCCATCCTCTTTCAGTAATCGAAGATGACCGCCCTGTCCTTCTATTTTTATATCTAATTTGACTGGAAACTGCATCACCTGCGGTTGGTAATAATTCGCCTCCTCATTGACCCCACAAAACTCTACCCCATTAAAAATGACTGGCTGATGGTCAGCATGTAAAAAGGCACAGTGCGTATCAGGCAATGAACGAAGACCAAAAAAAAGTAGGACCGCCCCAGCGGTAAGCCAAAGGGTTTGTCGTAAAGGACTCATGGTTGGGCAGAAAGTTCATTCAGTGTTTTGAAGTAACGCGCCACGGCGACGGCGTCAAAAACCGCCCCCTCCCTTCTCTGTAAGATTCGCCCCTCGGCACTGACAAGAATCAGCGCAGCATTATGGACAATGGTTCCATCTTCGCGCGTAGTAATAATACCATATTGGCGCATTAAATGATTAATTTGTGCCAAATTACCTGTGAGGAACTCATGTCGTGCGAGAGGGATTTTTCGACTATCGGCATAGGTGCGAAGCACCCCTGGAGAGTCATAGGTCGGATCAAAGGAAATAGTAAGTAACTTAACGTTAGCGAGCTGTGAATCCTTATCCAATTCCTCCGCTAACCGTTGCATGGCCTGCGTCGAGGCAGGACACATTCGTGCATTCGCACAGCGGGTAAAAATAAAATTAATCGCCAAGGGATGCCCTAAGAAATCTTTTTTCAGACGAAATTCACCAGCTTGATTCCAAAGTGCCATGGGAGGCATGAGGTCTTTCGCTCCGCGAGTAACGGCTCGACTACGTTCCATAATGTCGCGATTTAGCGCCTCCGTAATTTCTGCCATTTGTCGAAGTTCAACGGGTTCTGCGGGAAAAATTCGCTCCGCCCGCAAAGACCCCTCGGAATTTACAAGCTCGACCGAGACCCGACGTTTCTTCCAACCGATTGCTACATCGCCCGAGGAGATTTTGACAGGACGAGTCAGTGAGCCACTCTCCCAGGAGGCTTCGTTTGAAGATTCAGCCGTGATTTGCAAATAACCTTCCTCCCTGACTACCTCCGCCTCTAAATATGAGGCTAAAAGTAAAAAAAACCCGAGAGTGAAAAATTTATTCATGACTGAAAAAGTGTGGCTCTTGTAAGAGGATGTGAATCACGCCATGACGCAAGCCGCGGGAGGTAAAATAAAACGCTTCGGCTTTCGTTAAATCGGCTAATGCACAAATCGTTATTAAAGCTGCAGGCATGATATCCAGGCGATCCGCAGGAATCCCTGGCACCGAAGATCGCTCACTCGCCGAGAGTGAACAGAGACGGTCTTTCAACTCGCGAATTCGCAAAATCGGTAAACGCCCATTCGCCGGCTTCTCGCCGATAGCTTCTAAATAAAGACCTAAGGCAACAAAACCACCGCCCGCGCCAACAACTAAGTACTCTTCGGGATGAGAAACCTGAAGAAAATCTTGCACATTACGCACGACCTCGGTCGAGATATCGAGTTCTTTTTGAGCATCAATTTTACCTAATTCACCCTGTAAAAAAGCCTGCGTCAAACGTACCGAACCCAAGGGAAAACTTTTCGCACGAAGACAGATATCACGATTCAAAATCATCGCTTCTAAACTTCCTCCGCCTAAATCAAAAACAATCATCTTGGAGTAAGAAGAAAAAGCGGGATCGCTTCTCACTCCCTCCGCCGTTAAACGTGCTTCAACCTCACCAGAAATAACCGTCAGTGGTAAATGGGTGAGAACCTTAACACGTTGAATCAAATCCATTCGATTCGAACATTCCCGCAACGCACTGGTACCCACAATTGCGATATCCTTAGCTCCATTCTCTCTGGCGAAATCCACCAGACGCGCGATCGCATTAGCAGCCATCTCCACCCGGTCGGGCGTTAGTTCCATCTTAGGACCTACGGGGTAGATGCGAACGGACTCCGTTTTTCGCGCGATATCTTGATCAGTCAAAGCGTCAACCACCACCGCTTTGATTGAGTTTGAACCCACATCAATAACAGCCAAACGTTTCATCGAGATTAAAATTTAACTTCCCCTCTAAAGCCACCGAAGTAATGCGGATCGAGTTGTGTCTCAAACTCCTTGCTGCGCATGGCGAGGTAATACGACAACTCAACGCTATGGACACACATCGTAGCCCCGATGGCTAACTGTCCTACGACTGGATTGCGGGCTACACTGCGTGATTCACGAAAGTTTGTCCCATCGGTCGCATAATTTCTCATTACCACTTCCACTTGTGCATCAGCAAAAAACCAAGAAGAGAATTTATCTAAACTCGCATCAGAAAAATTGGGATTATAAGCAGAGCCATGACGAATAAAAGTTTGCCCCCAATTCCGCTCAAAGCCTACCCCCCAGCGAAATTGTGTGCCAAAAATAGCCTCAGTTCGCATCGTGCCAAATTGCAATGCCCCACGTGTAATTAAATCCCGCAAACCCAAACCTGACTGGTCAAAAAGAAACCGGCGTCGAAACTCGATATCGACATTGAGCACAATTTCATTGGGCACTTGAGTACCCCAACCCGCAGTTGTCGGCGTACCAACTAAATCATGAAAACGATTTTGTATCGTTTCGCCTAAGGCCGATGGACCAATGACACCGAGGTTTCCCTCGACGATGAACAAACAATCTTTTCGACCACCGCGATCGAGAACCTGTCCATAACCGTAGGTCAAATACAAGGCGGCTGAATAAGGTAAGTCGGTATCAGGTGGATTCGGATTCGAAGTATCCGATGGCGTATTAATCTCTTGGGTAAGTGCCCAAAAATGATGCGCATCACCTTGGTAGGAAATTCTTAGACCCTGGGTGTAGTAGCGGTCTTGATTCTTGATGGCAAATTTATCATTCTCTTCCCAAATCGAAACAATCCCTTTGAGACCCGAGGCAACCGGCAAAGAAGGCACTGTTTCCTGTGCCCAAAGTGTGCCTATCGTCGCGATGAATAAGGGAAGTTTTTTCATTTCCGAGAGTATCAGCAAATGCGGTTAAGCCTGCGGGACAATGCCTTTCTGCTTGAGAATCCAACGAGTCCCAAGTATTTGGCTATCAGGATGTCACAAACTCAACCCGTACCTCCTCGTGCCATCGTCGAAGTCGATAGCCATGGTACGGTCCACATAACACTTTCGGGAGAGTGGAAAATTTCCAACCCATTACCGAGTATCTCATTCAAGGGGGATAAAGTTAAACTCCGGGTCGAAGATTTAGACGGTTTCGACTCCTCTCTGCCCGCATGGATTCATCATCATTTCCAAAATGTTCGGCAACTCGACCTTGAGTCATTACCGCCTCGCCTAAAATCTCTGGTCAATCTTGCCGAGAAATCAACAACTTGGGATTCCAGTTCGCGTCCACCTACCTTCGTCGAAAAATTTGGTATTTGGGGAATTGATAGCTTTCTCTCATGGCAAAGAGCTATGGATCATATCGGCCAAACGGCTGTCGGCTTGTGGCGTACTTTATTAGGTCGAGGGCGGGTCAACTGGAACGACTTCACTCTGCAACTTCAATCGTCAGGTGTCGATGCCTTGCCCATTGTCGCGCTCTTAGGATTTCTAACTGGCCTTATCATGGCTTATGTAGGGCTTATTCAGTTACGACAGGTCGGTGCGACCATTTACGTAGCCAACCTCGTTGCACTGGCGATGACTCGTGAAATGGGTGCACTGATGACAGGAGTGATTACCTGCGGACGCACTTCGACCGCTTTCGCCTCCCAACTAGGTAGCATGAATGTCAGTCAAGAGACTGATGCATTGCGTGCTCTAGGAATCAATCCCGTGGAGTATCTCGCCGTGCCAAGAATTCTGGCAGTAACATTGATGGTACCTCTGCTCAGTATTTTTGCGGCCTTTATCGGTATTTTTGGAGGTATGGTCGTGGCCTGTGCAGGCGACCTCAGTGTTAATCAGTACCTTACTCAGGCCATCAAAGCCATCAGCTTTAAAAGTTTCTTGGTAGGTTTTTATAAATCAATCGCCTTTGCTTTCATCGCTGCTTGGGCGGGATGTTACCGAGGGTATGTTGCCCAACGCTCTGCCTTAGGAGTGGGAGATGCTGCCACAACCGCAGCCGTTTTAGGCATCACTCTCATCGTCATCGCTGACGCACTCTTTGCGGTTATTTTTAATCTTTATAATTTCTAATGACCGCCGACTCATCCATTTTGCGCTGTAACGATTTAGCCGTAGGCTATGGCGACAAGCCCGTGATGAGTCATTTGAGTTTCACTTTAGAACCTGGAAAAATACTAGCGATTGTCGGTCCGAGTGGTTGCGGGAAAAGCACCTTAATGCGAGTACTTGGTGGCCTTGATCAACCAATCGAGGGTGAATGCTTCTTACTCCAACATAATTTAGTCACCGCCACAGCTCGCGAAAAAGAGGAGACTTTAAAACAAACCGGATTTTTATTCCAAGGCTCGGCTCTCTTTTCCTCCTTAACATTGAGGGAAAATGTCGAAATGCCGATGCGGGAATTCCTCAAAGTTTCACCCGCCCAAATACGTCAACTCGCTGAATATAAATTAGCGTTGGTTGGCTTAGCGGATGCGATGGATAAACTTCCCTCTGAAATCAGTGGCGGTATGGCCAAACGAGCTGGCATAGCCCGCGCCATGGCCCTGGATCCTGAAATCATCTTTTTGGATGAACCCAGTGCGGGTCTCGACCCCATTACCTCGGCAAGGTTAGACGAACTTATTCTCAAATTACGCGAGTCTTTTGGCACTACCATTGTTCTAGTAAGCCACGAGGTCCCCAGCATTTTACGTACGGCCGACTTCTGCGTTTACCTTGACCCCGACACGGGCACGATGAGCGCCTACGGACCACCTAAGACACTGCTCCATAATCAATCGAATCGTAAAGTTCACGACTTCTTCTTCCGCCCTACTATTTCGTAATCATGCGTCGAACCGCCAATAAATCTCTCATCGGTGCCTTTGTTGCAAGTGGCATCGTGCTTTTTATTGTCGCATTTATCTTATTAGGCGCTGGCTCTTTCTCTGGCTCACGTCCCAATGCTCTGGCTTACTTTGATGACTCAGTCAGTGGCTTAGATATCGGAGCTCCCGTTAAATTTCGCGGAGTGACTATTGGACGCGTTTCTCAGGTTTTATTGCGTACTGCCGGCCAAACCAATACCGACTACGCGATCCCCGTGGTTCTCGAGTTCACCCCCGACCTCATGAATCGTCGTGGTCTCGACCAAACGCTACTCGATAAAGAAGGTCTTCGTCTTTCGATTGAAAAAGGATTACGCGCCAAACTCCAACAACAGTCGGTTATCACTGGAGTACTCTATGTTGAACTCGATTACTTTCCTGATACCACGTATCGCTTGCACGACACTCGCAGCGAACAGCCTGAAATCCCGACCCTGCCTTCGAATTTGGGCGCTCTCACCAAAGCCGTTTCTCAAACTCTCGATCAGTTAAGTCGAGTCGACTTCGTCTCCATCACCAAAAAAGTAGATTCTATTCTCACCCGAATTGATAAGGGAACGGCACAAATTGAATTTGAGAAAATCAACGGCAACCTAGTTCAGGCTTCAAGTAATATTGCCCGAATTACGAGTGACCCTGCCATTACCCAAGCCATCAATGATTTTTCTGCAGCCATGCAATCCGTTGATGCTTTAGTTAAACGCATTAGCGCTAATGCTGACCCGATGGTGGATGATTTAAAAGGCATGGCTACAGCGGGTCGTAAAGCCCTAGAAAGACTCAATGAGGCCGCTGAAAATGTCCGCGCACTGACCAAGGCCGGATCGCCCACCCGCCGGGAACTCGATACAGCCTTAGCCGATGTTTCTGAAGCGGCTAATGCGATTCGTTCATTTGCAGACTTTATCGAACGCAACCCCGAAACCATTATTCAAGGGCGAGGCCCTAAATCCGCTCTCCCCGAAATTCCGGAAGTGGATTTAAAGAAAAAAGAAAATGCCCAGCCATGAGACTGATTATCTTTATTCTATTAAGTTCACTTTGGCTCACGGGCTGTATCGTTTTTGATAAAAAAAGCACCTCGGTTAATTTTTATCAACTTTCTGCTCCGGCAGCCTCTCCGCAAAAAGATAGCCCCATCATTTTCGTTCCGCGTGCACAAATTCCTTCCAGCCTGCGACGTCCAAACTTGGTACTAACCGAAGAAAAAGGTGAATTATCCCTCAACGATAATACACGCTGGGTATCTCCATTGGATCGCGCCATCAGCGAAACCATTGCAAGAAACATTACACTTAACACCCAATTACCTACCACAGCACAGACTCCCTCTGGTGACTACTTTGTCCTACTGATCGATATCTCCGAGTTTAACCTCGGCCGCCAAGGTGCAACCCTGCATCTCTCTTATCGATTAGAGACCGACAAAGGGGATTTAATTAAGCAAGGTTACGGGAAATGGGAGAATAAAGCTAACAACGATCCTGCAAGTTTAGTGAAAGCACAGTCTATTAACCTTGCCAATGCAGCCGGAGAAATCAGCCAAGTGATTATCGATCACACTCCATCACCCGCCCGATGAACACATCCCCCACGCCTAGACCAAATGGCTATAGTGAAGCCACGGGAGAAATCTGTTACGATTTACCATCGTCTTATATTCCTCATTCTGCAACTGGACTGTTACATTTACCGCGTTTCATTGCCAAAATTCGCAAACACCTCAAAGGCGAACTGCCCAAGTCCTACCAAAGGAATTTTTGTAAAGGTTTTGACCGTTTCCTCTGCCTCCATCTCGGAGTCGACCCCGAGCAAGTGATTCAATGCGTTCGTGAATCACATTCCGACGAGGAATTAACCACTAGACTACTCAACTTGTTTCCCGCCGACCTTAGGGTACACGTCTGGAATCGTGAATTAGTGCAAAAAGGAATGAGCGAAATGGGCAAAGAGGCTCTCGATGACGCCAAACGAAAAATGGGCGCACAACACCGTACTGACATCATCTCGTTTGCCGATATGATTGATTTTGATGAGGGTCGAATCCTGTGAGCACCGATTCGCATAATCCGCATCGTTTGATTCTTCGAGGTAAAGAAGCTGTCTTAGCCTGTATCAAACTTCACCCTAAATCACTCCGCGAAATTCACGCCTCAGCCAAATTTGTAGCAGAACTTTCCCCCCATATTATTGAGCTAGAGTCACAAGGTGTAAAATTTCGTACCTCCTCCCCTGAGGACATGTCCCATTTATGCCAGACGCTCTGTCAGGATATGTGTGCCATAACCCAACGCCCTGACCCTGCCCACGTGCGCGTAGCAGACTTTGCGGAATGGCGAGAAAAACGAGAGACAGTTGTTATTGCAGATCATGTTTCCGACCCTCATCAGCTCGCAGCCATTGCTCGGGCAATGAGGGCTTTTGGTTTACAACGCTTATTACTTTCCTCGGGTTCAGAAAAAATTCTTTTTGATCCAGAAGTTTGGCATTTGGCGCAAGGAGCGATGGAATCAATTCGCCCGATGCGGGCCGCAGCCTTGGGCGGACTGCTTAAATTGGTAAAAGACAAATGTTGTGTCGTTGGAGTTTGCCCTGGACTGGGACGAAAAATTGACCTTGGCACCCCCGTGCGTGTCCCTGGACGTCACCTTGCACTCCTTCTCTCTCCACGTGAACTCGACTCTGACCTCCAACCCCGAGTCGAACACGTCTATCGTTATCCAGGTCTTTCCGACTCCGCTGGTCTTAATCTAGAAGATGTTGCTCCAATCGCGATGGCTTGGATTGCCTCGACCCCAAAACCACGTTCGGATGGATTTATGGCCCGCAAAAAAGCACGTCATTTAAAATCCAAGAATCCCTAATTTATTATTTCCATGTCTTCTGCTCAACCCAATCCCGAGGAAAACGTTATTTCTCTGCAAGGCATTAGCCGTAATTTCCTCACGGCATTACAACGTCAATACGACATGCTTGCTTTTACTCTCGCTGGCATTCGCACAGCCGACCCTAAAGCCTACGAGTATTACTCCTCCGTATCTCGTGTGATGCCTGCCCCAGGAGCTCATTTGAACCACGAACAAATGGTGGCCTACGCGCGGGGTCTCCTACTTCGCACCAGTATCAATGACCTTTTAGCCTTATCCGCTGAATGCATGAATCAGTGCCATCTGCTTTGTACCTTAATTCAACTTCGTGGACGAAATCAAAATAGCCAACCCGACATCGATAAAGTTATCGGTGAAAAACAGGAGGCCTTTGTGCACATGAAACTACAGCAAAAGTTTAATGAGTTAGAACAATCTTTCAGCATTGTTTGTGATTTAGAGGACGGTATTTTCAGTATCGCCACGGCGTTGCGGGTTTTAGCACGCGGAGGCTTAGTAACGAATGATGATCTCTCTCCCGATGGCGCCCTTACCCTTGAATTTAAGTCGATGCAAAAAACGGATGACGAAAACACATCGTCTCCTCAAGGAATCAAAACAAAACTCGTCGACACTCAACGCACTTTCCGCCCCGGGGAGACACTCGATTTAACCGATGAGGAACTTCTTAGTTTAAATATCACCGTAGCAAAATTCCTCGATGGTTTATTCCGATCAGTTGATGCTTATGGTCGTGAACAATTAGGTACCCAATCCTAATCGCTATGGTCGAAAATTCGAAGCAACCTTCCCAGCGTTTGATTTGGCTCTGGGTCTTGGCTGGCTTTCTTTTTCAAACCATTCCAGCTGCTATCCGCGATGAAGCGTTACCCGTTGCCCTTAAAAATGCTGGTTTGGCTAATACCACCATCACTCAGGTCGTCAGCATTCTTGGCCTGATTGTCACCTGTAAAGTCCTCTGGGCGCCGATTTTAACGCTTATCGGAAAACCCCGTCGACTCATCCTTACCACCCAAATTGGAACAGCCTTGATTCTTTTTGTCTTAGCCTACGCAGTCTCCGCCCAAAGCAATCACCTCTTTCTTATTGGCACGGCTTTAGCACTTCTCAGTCTCAGTTCCGCTGCGCATGATTTCCTTTTAGATGGATATTATGTTTCATCTTTATCCGATCGACAGCGCTCTGCCCATGCTGGGTTGCTCAGTTTTTCTTCTAAGCTTGGTCAAGTATTGGCAGGTCCTGGATTAATCTGGTTAGCCGGTTATGCCCTCTCGCACCAAAGCACACCCAGCGAGGCCTGGAGTCATGCTCTCACACTCGCGGCACTCGCTACCTTAGGCATTTTACTTTTTACCATCATCGCTTTTAATCGTGAACCCAACGAAGTAGATCATCTCACTTCACCGCGGGAAAAATTAAATGAAATGAAAACGGCCGTGGTGAGTCTCATGCGTGATTCACGTATACCAGCCTTGTTGGGATTGATTGTGTTTTATCGTCTAAGCGAAGTGCATCTCATCCGGGTAGTTCCTTTATTCTCACTCGATAGCCATGCCCACGGCGGACTTTCTTTATCGAATGAACACTTTGCTTTTCTGCGTCTCATGACAGCGATTTTAGGCCTAGCTCTCGGCGGCATCATTGGGTCTTGGATTATTGCAAAACGCGGATTAGCCGAATCCCTTCTACCCCTAGGCTTTTGTATGCACCTTCCTTTACTGGGAATCGCTTGGTTATCCTATTACCCCGACCAACCCATCAGCGTGGTTAGCACTCTTTTCTTTATCGAGTATGTCGCTTTCGGTGCTGGTGTTTGTGCACTGTTGTTGGCGATGATGCGAGTAGCGAGCGGACCGCACGCAGCGGTGCGCTATGCGATACTCTCCTCGATTGCCATTATTTCAGTTTATGTTCCAGGAATTTGGGCAGGAGCACTGAGTGAACGACTCGGCTATTCGGGTTATTTTATTTTTTCTATCACACTGGCCATCCCTGGTTTAGTTTCGGCCGCGATTGCACAACGTCAATTGCGTGAAGTTTAACCTTTCTTAGGATAGACAATCAGTTCTTGAGCGAACTGCGGATTTAAATACTTCTCCACAAACGATTGGACAGCTTTGGGTCCAGTCAAAGCCATACGACGTTCCCACTCCGCATCGTAATTGGCACCCAATCCTACGATCTCGCGAGTCATCGCACTCATCATACGATTGCTGGCCGATTGGCGCCCCTGACGACGAGTCACTCGTAGACGACGCTTGGCATCTTCAATCTCAGTCTCACCAAACTTTCCGCGACGAAAACGTTCTAACTCGGCTTTCATTTCGGCCACTACTTCGGTTGCCGCTGTCGCCGTTGTACCTCCGTAAAGGTAAAACATACCCTGATCGATTGTTTCTAAACGACTGGCTCCTACAAAATAGGCCAGTCCCTTGGTTTCACGGACGCGATGAAAGAGCCCGCTGGCCATACCACTCAGCAGTTCTTCCGTAACATTAGCCGCCGTTACGATTTCAGGACCAAAACCACAGTGAGGAAAAGCAAGGCAGACAACCGCTTGTTCGCCCACTGCTTCCATCGTGACTTGTTGGGCTTTAAGTGGCTGATGCTGAATTAGTTGATGAACTTTAAAAGGTGTACGGGGCAGTTTTACAAAATGTTCCTGCACAAATTGTAAAGCCTCGGTGCGATTGAAACTTCCGCTGATTCCGATGACGAGATTTTCTGGTACCACCAGAGACTGATGTAATTTTACGACATCATCCACACGGATAGTCGCCAGCGTTTCGGGAGTACCAGGGACATCAATGGATAATGGATGTTCTCCAAAAAATTGTTTCAATAAGCTTAATCGGGCTTTTTCAACGATATCATCAGCCGCTTCTCGACAAGCCGAAATCGCAGAACTTTGTTCGATCTTAAATGTCTCTAAACTTAGTTTAGGGTACAAGACTCCGTTTTTAACCAACTCCGCAATACGATTAAAATCAGAACTCAGAGCCTCTCCCCAAAGTCCGCAAGACAACTGTGAGCCACAATCACGGAACGTTGCTCCCATTTGATCAACCAACTCGGCAATCTCTTCTTTCGTTTGCATCACCGTATCCCGTGCAAGCAGCGTGGAAAGTAATCCCGTCACCCCACGCTTTTCTTTTTCCTCATAAGCGATACCCGCACCAAGGAAGACTCCAAACCCAGCCTTGGGCAAGGCATCATCAGGCTGCAACAAAACGCGAACGCCATTCTCTAAAGTAACGACCTCAAACGTTTCTGGCATCTCACGTCTATCACGTGGAACTGGTTCGTTGTTTGATTTTTTTCCTTTGAGTGTCGCAAGCGTCACTGCCATCGGCGAAATCCATTCCCTAGCAATCTCCGTAATGCCTTCGGGAGTCGCTGCCGCTATTTCACTCACATCTCGCAATGGACTATGGATATCATGGGCGACGCAGGCAGCATAACCAAAACGCGCACTGGCTGCATGAATTCCTTTTAACCCATTTACCATCGCCACCACGGTTTGACGGCGCGCCTTATTCAATTGTGCTTCATTGATTCCTTTCTGCAAAAGATCATCGACGACTTCAAAGACCGCTTTTTCGATTTTGGGAACATCGGCATGGGCATCAGCAATCCAACTCAACCATGCTAATCCCAAATCATGTAACCCCGTCGCATGGATATCAATGGCATGACAAAGCTGTCGCTTCTCACGTAATTCTTGCCAAAGCCTCGAACTATTTCCTCCCCCGAGAACCGAGAGGAACAAATCAAATTCATTCCGCTTTTCCGAAAGAAAACCTGGAACACGCCAGGTGGCAATTCCCTTGGTCGTCGATACATCGCGAACACATTCAACGCGACGGGGACCAGCCTGCGGAGGTTCGGAAGGCACGAGAAGGGGTGCCGTGGATTGCCGTGAAAACCGCCCAAACCATTGTTCTGCTGTAGCAAAAACTTCTTCACTATCCATCGAACCACCGATGGCTAAAACCACATTACTTGGTACGTATCGTGAAGCATGGTAGGATCGTAAATCATCAGGCGTAATCCGAATAAATAAATCTTTGTGCCCAATAATCGGATGACGCATCGGGTGATTATGTAAAGTTTCCGCTAGGGCTTTTTCCGCCAAAATACTGTCATGCTCATCATCTCTCATCGCAATTTCGCGTAAAATAACTTCGCGCTCCATCGCGGCATCACTCTCCGTAATCAACGGATCGAAGACCATTTCCGAAATCGCCTCCATCGCCGTCGCAAAACCCTCAGCTGGTGCATCGACATAGTAGACCGTACGATCAAAAGTTGTATAGGCATTGGAATTACCTCCCGCTTGGTGAATGGCTTCAGTCAATTCACGATTGGCGAACCGACCCGTCCCTTTGAATACCATATGTTCGAGATAATGTGAGATTCCTGAACCTTCCCACTTTCCCTCATAAACACTTCCTGTTCTCACCCAGGCTTGCACCGTGCAAAGGCCGATACCAGGACGAGATACGTAGATAACTTCCAGTCCATTTGATAAAACTCGGCGCTCTGGCAATGGCCCAGCGATTTCCGAAAAACTTAGACCCTCGAGATAAGGCATAAAATAGATATGACCGTCTCGCGAGAAGGTGCAAGAGTGACTCGCAAGAAGGGAGACAATGCCATTGAAAAGCAAAGCACCTTGCGTATGACTTCCTCCCTGCACTAATCCTGCCCATCCCTTTTCTGTCCATTTCATGTATATTTCACCCGAAATTCGTCATAACCTTGAGGAAGTTGAACGTCGTTCAGGCCACCTCTGGAAGTTTCTCGACGTACCGGGCAAACAAGCCCTCATCGCCCAACTGGAAAACCAAATGGCGGCAGGCAACTTTTGGGACAATCAAAAAGCCGCCCAAAAAGTCATTAGCGAATGCAATAGTTACAAAAATATTGTCGCCCCGCAAATGGCCTTCCGCCGTAAACTTGAAGACGCCAAAACTCTGGCAGAAATGGTAGCCGAAGCGACTGAGGCGACAGCCGAAGCAGAATGTGAGGAGTTACGTCAAGTTGCCGAAGATTTGGTTAAAGAGGTTGCTGAATTAGAAATCGCTTCATTCCTCTCGGGACCGCACGACAAATCCAACGCCATCGTGACCGTTAAAGCGGGAGCGGGTGGCACGGAGTCCAACGATTGGGCGGATATGCTTTTCCGGATGTATACACGCTGGGCTGAACGCCGTGGTTTTAAAGTAGAAGTTGAAGACGTAGCCGAAGGTGAAGGGGCTGGTATCAGCCAAGCCACTTTTCGTATCGAAGGTCCCAATGCCTATGGCTACATCAAAGCCGAACGCGGAGTCCACCGGCTCGTTCGCATTTCGCCCTTCGACGCCAATGCTCGCCGACACACCTCTTTTGCCTCGGTCGATGTCGTCGCCGAAATTGATGATGATATTGATGTCGAAGTAAACGAAGCGGATTTACGGGTCGATGTTTACCGATCGAGCGGTAAAGGCGGACAACACGTCAATAAAACAGAATCGGCCGTTCGTCTTACCCATATTCCTACGGGTATTGTCGTTGCTTGCCAACGCGAACGCTCACAGGTCAAAAACCGTGCTCTCGCCATGAAAATTCTGCGGGCCCGAATTTACGAAAAAATGTTGGACGACAAACGTACTGAAATGGAACGTTATTACGGTGAAAAAGGTGATATTGGCTGGGGTAATCAGATTCGCTCCTATGTTTTCCAACCTTATCAAATGGTGAAGGACTTGCGCACAGGCGTTGAGACCGGTAACATTCAAGCCGTCATGGATGGGGATATCGATGCCTTTATCAACGGCTGGCTTCGTGCGGGTGGTCCTCGTACGCGTAATAAAGATATAAAAATCGAGGACTAACCCGATGCCATCGCAAGAAGAACTAAGAAAAAAATTGCTCGAGCCTCCTCTTTTTGCGGAAAAAATTTGGAAACTCTCACCTGAGCCTTGGCCCATCACTGAAGCTCAACTGAAGAGCTTAAAACTTATCGGCCAAGCTTGTTTAAGTTATCACCGAGCTTTGGAACGTCTTTACGTTCGATCCTTTACCGATAAGAAAATCTTACGTAATCGCGATGTACACGCACGTTGGGTTGCCGATTATCTGGATCGCTACAAGCCCCAAGGCCTAGTTGAACACGGCCGACACCGCGCTATCAAGGGCCAGTGTCCCGTCGTTCTTCGACCCGACTTGCTCATCACCGATCAAGGCTTCACTCTCACCGAGTTAGATAGTGTGCCTGGCGGGGTTGGTCTGACTGCCTATCTCAATGAGGTTTATGCCGAAGATTACCCTCAAGTCATCGGTGGAACCCAAATACCCGAGCGCTTTTTCCAAGCACTCAATCGTTTAACGCCACTTCAGCGCTTTCCGCTGGTGGCCATTGTCGTGAGTGAAGAATCTGCCACTTACCGTCCGGAGTTCGAGTGGTTGGGCGAAAAACTTCGCTCACTTGGACACGATGTCCACGTCATCGATCCATCGCAGATTATGCAAATGGGCGAAGAGTGTTATATCCCCGTTGATGGTGCGCCGCGCAAAGTCGATTTAGTTTATCGTTTCTTTGAATTGTTTGATTTGGCTAATGTGAAGAGTGCCGATGGGATTTTTAATAGCGTCGAAGCCGGGAAACTGGTGCTCACGCCTCCCATGAAAGCTTTCCAAGAGGAAAAACTAGGACTGGCTCTCCTACACCACCCTATCCTTTCCGAATTCTGGAAAGAAAATCTGCCAGAAGATCATTACGAGGTGCTTTTTCGTTTAGTGCCCAAGACCTGGATTATGGAGCGTACCGATTTGCCACCGACCGCCGTACTCTTTGCTCCGCCCGTCAATGGCCGTCCGATTCGTGAATGGGACGAATTAGCCGAAGCCTCACAGCGAGAACGCCATTTCATCATCAAGGCCAGTGGCTTCCATGAAACCGCCTGGGGAGCACGCAGTGTAACACTCGGTAGCGATGTTTCACGTGAGGAATGGATTGAAGCCATCGATAACGCTCTCGATCCAGAGAACGAAACCTTCCACATTTTACAGGAGTATCATAAACCATCCCGACTCACGCATCCGGTTTATGCCAGCGATGGTTCGATTACTCAAGCTGAGGGTCGAGTGCGACTTTGCCCCTATTATTTTGTCGATGGCGATACTGTCGAAATCAGCGGCATTCTCTCCACCTTTTGTCCAGCGGATAAGAAGATTATCCATGGCATGAAAGACGCTGCTTTACTGCCTTGTCATCGTATTTCTTGAAAAGCAAAAGCGAGTGACGCCTTGCTATCACTGCCTTTTGACGCATAAGTTTTCCCTATGCGTTTCTGGGTTTTGTTTCTAATAGCACTAACCAATCTCACAACGGATTGTTTGGCTGCCGCTCGCACTCAGGTTGACTTGGTTAATCTGACGCCTGAAATCGAGCCCAAGAAAAAAATTCTCATCGGCGTGCGTTTTCGCTGCGACCCTAGTTTTCATATTTACTGGAAAGTACCTGGTGATGCAGGCCAACCCCCTTCCATTACTTGGCGTGAGAAAGCTGGATCATCCATCAGTGATTTTCTTTTCCCAGGCCCGACTCTCTACAATCAAAAAGGTATCATCAGTTTTATCCACAGCGAGGAATCTCTTTTTCTTCTCGAAGTAACCCCTCCCGCCGAGGCTAAAGGAGTTCTTAATCTCAAAGCTAAAGTGGAATGGCTCGAGTGCAATGAAGCGGGCTGCTATCCTCAAGAAAAGGAAGTCGCGTTATCTTTAAAGATCGGAGAAAAAAATGAGGCCCTCTCGTTTGATTCGCGAAAGTACCCAGATTTACAATCTGTGTTGAGTGCCGAAATCATCGATTCGACCAATCAATCCGAATCACAGAATTTAGTCGTTTCACCACCCGCTCCAATAAACCCTGAAGAAAGAAGAACCTATTCTTCTATCTGGTTTCCTGAGCGTAACTTCATCACCGCCAGTGCCGTCGACCAACAAAGCCAACAAGGATTCAATAAAGTGTTCAGTTTGAACGACGCACCCGAGAAACTTGAAGCCGGTCCACTCTCCTTTATCACTCAAAGTAGCGATGGCACCTTTGTGCGAATAGTCGTAAAAAAGACGACCATAGCACCTGCCTCAGCTTCAACGAAAAAGCCCAAAGAGAGTCATTCTTTAACTTGGCAACCTTGGTCGCTAGAGTCACAAAATCGTGCACTCAACGACGGAAAAATTGTTTATATCGATTTTACCGCTCGCTGGTGTGCGACCTGCCAAGTGAATAAGCGCGTCTATACACAAGAAGATGTCCAAAATGCTCTTCTCACTCAATCAGTCGTTTTACTGAAAGCCGATTGGACCAAAAAAGATGCCGCGATTGCCGCTGAATTAAAAAAATACGGTCGGCAAGGTATTCCCCTAAATGTCTTTCTGAAGAAAGATCAGGCACCTGTCATCCTTTCCGAGGTTTTGACTGGATCCGAGGTCCTACAAGGTCTCGAAGCGATTACCACGCAAAAACCCCACCTTCTCCCGACCACCAATCATTCTTTTTTCTTTTGGCTTAGTTTAGCTTTTCTTGGCGGTGCTATCCTCAATTTAATGCCCTGTGTCTTTCCCATGATAGGAATTAAAGTTCTGAGTATTGCCCAACAATCACGAGCAGAACCTTCAACCGTTATTCTATTGGGATTAAGTTATACGGCAGGTGTTGTCGTCAGTTTTCTTGGCTTAGCAGCCATCATTTTGGGACTCAAAGCAGGTGGCAGTTCGATTGGCTGGGGTTTCCAAATGCAGTCTCCAGGTTTTGTACTCGGTACCTCTATCTTGATGGTCACGCTCGGACTAAGTTTACTCGGTTTGTTTGAAATCGGCACCTCACTTGCCGGTAAAGCAGGCCAAGTGGACCAATCTCAAAGTTTAGGGGGTTCTTTTTTATCTGGAGTTTTAGCCACGGCAGTAGCCACACCCTGTACAGCTCCTGGTTTGGGTGCAGCGCTTGGCTTTGCTCTCGATGAAAATCGCTCAGGGTCAGAAACCTTTATACTTTTTAGCGTTATCGGGCTAGGCTTGGCGTCTCCCTACCTTCTCTTCTCCCTCTTCCCCCAACTGGCTCGCTTCCTACCCGCACCAGGACAATGGATGATTCACCTTAAGCGTATCCTTGCCTTACCGCTCTTTGCTTATGCGATTTATTTACTCTGGGTCTTAAACGGACTCTCCGAAAAGTCGCTCAATCTAACCCAAGTCTCGGTAGGGTTTATTTTCATTACCAGTGCTTGTTGGATTTGGGGACGTTGGACAGCACCTCACTATTCAACACTCACACGATGGATTGCTGCAACATTTTCGGTCACAATCTTTGTCACTTCAGTTTACTTCCTGTTCGCTAGTTTAACTTAAAACAAGAAATAAAAAAGCCCGCGTTAGCGGGCTTCTTGTTTAATGAGAGAATCGATTAGAGACTCGTGACCGGAGCAGGAGCAGCTTCAGGCGCAGACGAAGCAGACTTGCTTGCACCACCAGAAATGGGTCCGGAATAATTCGCATCAACGACAATCGCTTTACGATCCTTCGCACCAGAATCACGACCCGAAGCCGAGTGGTCAGCCTGTTGCTCACCTAGAGCCAAAACTTCGATGTTACCTTGGCTACTACCAAGTTTAACTAAATATTCGCGGACAGATTGAGCACGACGATCCGAGAGACCTAAGTTATATTCTTCAGTACCAAAATGGTCGGTGTATCCAGCGATGATTAGCTTGGTGTTAGAGGCACGTCCCGCAATGGCATCGAGTTTTGCACGCTCATTCGATTCTACGGTGTATTTATCAAAACCAAAATAAACGGTAGTGAGAATCGCTTCAGGAGGAATATTACCACTGCGAATGGCTTCAGCCATGGCACTGAAACCAGAGCCACGCATTTCCAAACCACCTGCACCAGCTAAACCTTCACCGTCAGAACCAGAAGGTAATTTAGAGGGGCCACAACCGACGAGAAGAGCCGCAGGTAAAAGGATTAAGAAGAAACGTTTCATCATAGGGGCAATAAATGTATAGTTCTTTGATTCGGCAAGCCTCGACTCAACCTAGTAACGCGGCACTTGTGGGTCGATTTTGAGAGACCAAGCATCGATACCCCCCTTGACGTTAGTGGCCATTTTATAGCCTTTGCTGCGTAAAAATTGGGTTACACGCAGGCTTCTACCTCCGTGGTGGCAGTGCACCAAAAGGGGTCGATTTTTTGGAATTTCAGACAGTCTTTCGGGCACGGATGCCATCGGAATGAGTTTGGCATGGGCTATCCGACAATGGGCATACTCATCCGGTTCCCGTACATCGATAAGCAAAGGGGGGTTATCCGATTGTAAAAGATCGCGTGCTTCTTCTACAGATACTTCAAGAGGGACATCATTCATCATCGGTGCAGGACAAATCGTGGGTTGATAGAGTTCACTTCGGATTGATTGAATCGTAGGATTAGAACCACAAAGGGGACAGTGAACATCAGGTTTAATTTGTAAAACTTTAGCCGTGCCTCCTGCAACATCGACTATTTGCAGGCGAGACTGAGTGCGTTGCCCTAACACAATCGCTAAGGCCTCGGACGCCATCCATGATCCTATCACCCCACAAGTAGCACCGAAAACACCGCTCTCCGCACAGGTTGGAACTGAGGCTGGGTCAGGCATCATCGGATAGACACAGCGATAACACCCACACTTTGGTAAAAAAACTCCAACCTGCCCCTCATGACGCAGGATACTGCCATGAACGAGAGGCTTTTGGGCCAAAACACAAGCATCGGCAATGAGGTAACGCGTCGCAAAATTGTCCGTGCCGTCTAAAACTAAATCATAGCGCGATAATAATTCAGAAATTGTTACGGGCTTAGCACCCTCTGGATGTAGAGCGATACGAATACCAGGATTAATTTCCGATAACGCTTCAGCTGCAGAGATTGTTTTAGGTAAACCTAAGGTATCAAAGCCATGTAAGATTTGTCGATGTAAGTTACTTAACTCAACCTCATCCGGATCTGCGACGCCAAGAGTCATTACCCCCGCAGCCGCCAAATACATGGCTGCAGGCGAACCAAGCCCACCCGCACCAACAACGAGTATTCTCGCCGATTTAATTTTCAGTTGGCCTACCTCACCTACCCCAGGAATGCGCATCTGGCGGCCATAAAGCGTACGTTCGTGCTCTCCAAGGTGACTCTCCATACCTCCATACACAGCAACCAACCGTCAGTGTCAAACCCCCGACAACAATTAAAGCAGAGATTGAAAAACCAACCTGAATGGCACAGGGTCTGGCCGTGGCATCCATCTTTCTTGGCATCGATTATGGCACCAAACGTGTGGGACTAAGCCACGGCGATGAACTGGGCTTTGCCTTCCCCCTTCCCGCAGCCACCGCCGAAGATGCAGAACAGCGCTTCCTTCAAATCGCTCAAGAAATTAAACGACTGAAAGTGACGCACCTCGTTCTGGGCTACCCCCTTTCATTAGAAGGAGAAAAAACCAAACGATGTTTGGAAGTCGATGCGTTTGCTGAAGAACTTAAAAAACGTTTTCACTTACCCATCGCATTCATCGATGAAGGGCTCACGAGCCAAGCTGCCGACGATTTATCTAAAATAAAAAAACCTAAATCAATCCAGGAGCGCCAAGCCCAAGCCAAAACGGGCGAACGCGATTCTCGTGCGGCCACCGTTTTACTGCAAGATTACCTCAATAGCCGAGGATGGGGTGCGTAACATGGGTAAAAAACAAAAACGAACCGATTTATCTCCTGAACGTTTTCTCGTCACCGTGGCTTACGATGGAACGGATTATATGGGTTGGCAGATTCAGAACGACGTTCGTACCGTCCAAGGTGAAGTCGAAGCCCGCTTAAGTCGTATCTTTAAAAAAGAAATCACCGTACAATCCAGCGGACGCACCGATGCCGGCGTCCACAGCGAAGGACAATGTTTTCACTTCGATGCCTTTTGGCCTCACCCTACTGCTCGTTTAGTTGATGCGATGAACACCGGTGATCAAGCGGGTTTACTCATCACCAAAATTCAGCGTGTGCATGGTCAATTTCACGCCCGCTATTCATCGATCGGCAAGCGCTACCGTTACGAAATTAATATTGGCTACTGTAAACCGTGGGAGTCTCGCTATTGCCTCGGACGAGACTGGGATAATCTGGACGTTAAAGCCATGCAAAAGGCCGCCAAGTTACTTTTAGGGAAACATGATTTCCGTGCTTTTGGTGCGAGCCATAGTCAAGGGATGGAAAATGAACATCCCGTAAAAGATCTTCGACGATTAGAAGTTAAACAGCGTAGTAAACGCATTACCATTACCACCGAAGCCAATGGTTATCTTTACAAGATGGTTCGACGCTTAGTGGGTGGACTCATTCGTGTCGGCGAAGGCAAGATGCCCCCCGAACGCTTAGTCGCTTATCGCGAAGAGAAAAAAATTACTGCGGAGATTCCAACAGCTCCCGCCCGCGGACTCTTTATGGAAAAAGTTTTCTACGATCGCAAATCGATGCGTCGAAAAAAAACTTAAACCTTCAGTCCTAATTCCTGGCAGACCTGAGTATTCTTTTTTACTTTTGCGATAAACTCATCCACCGAGAAGTCAGCGACGATAAAATCGCCATAACAAAATGAGGGACATTTGGATTGTCCCGTGGTGGCTACCAGTTGACGCATTTGATGCATGTCCGCGATGACATCTTTAATGTCACACTTTACCCCTTGTTGGGCGAAGAATTCCAAAGCCTGAGTACACCAAGGGCAGCCAGGTTTCACGTAAAGAATCGGCAGAGTTTTTACCATAGATTCACTTATCGTAATCTTTTTCGAGTCTATGGCAACACCCCCGAATATAAACGCACCTTTTTCTTTCCACCGAGTCCGTTTTGGTATTAAAGATAAAGCATCGGAGGGGCCTATAGCTCAATGGTTAGAGCAGAGAACTCATAATTCTTTGGTTCCCGGTTCAAATCCGGGTGGGCCCACCACTTTTAAGGCACTTTCGACTTCTTTAATTTTAAAAAGCGATAGCTGAGGGTACCCGAAACAGCATCGCGATAAAGTCTCGAACCTTTGACACCAGCAAAATCGAAAGCCAAAGGATGCAAGAATTTAGGTAAACTTTGGGTGACCATAGTCTGATAACGCTCGGTGTTTAACTCCATCCCGCGGACAACTTCAGGGTTAATCAACCGCATGGAATCGACGCGTAAAGCCGAAGTGTGAAAAAGATCATTCATCCACTCCTCTTCTCCAGAGGGATAACGTAAATCAGCATACAAAAAGCATCCCTCTGGTTTCAAAACCCGCGAAACTTCTCTCAGAAACCGAGCAAAATCAGGATAGCAATGCGAGGCCTCCACATTGATAACCACATCAAAAGTTTCATCAGCAAAAGGCAAAGCCATGGCATCGCCTTGCTGAAACTTTAAGTTGGGAAGGATATGCTTTTTTTGACTATAGGCAACGGCTTCAGCATTGAGATCCATCGCAATGTATTGTTGAGGATGGAAAGTGCGAGTGAGGTAAGAAGCCCCTCCGCCATGACCACCGCTGACTTCCAAAATCTTCTTACCCGACAAAGAAGCGTGGCTAGCGACAAAATGGTATAACTGGATGTTGGGACGGTTTCTCTCATCCTCAGGGGCCAAGGGAATTCTCAGAGGTGGATTGGTTTCAAAAGCATAATTCAGAAAATCGATTCCCTGGGCACGCACCCGACGCGTAAAAAAAGGATACCACCAAGCCCACAACTTTTGTCGCCAATAGGGTCGGGCTAAAATGGATTCAATCAATGCCATCAATGCCAAATCCCCTGTTCGATAAGTTCACGCGTGGCAGCCTCAGCCCATCCTCGATTAGCCACGGGACTGGCGGGACTGGGATGCAAAATACGCCCAAACTTTAAATTCATTCCTTGCAAAGCTTCACGGGCACGAGTCTTAGCATAACCACCGACACCGACGACGGTTTTAATCCCTAAAGTTTGCACCAGCTCTTGTAGGTAAAGATCGCACTCACGGTTCACCACTTGAATTGCCTGAGCTGGCAATTCCTCGGGCACAACATTTCGACCCAACTTCGTATTTTCTAAAAAAAGCAAAGGGTTGTAGTTATGAACCCAGTGTTCTCGAAAGAAATTTTCAGGCGTACCAAAACGATCACGAAACAATCCCCATAAACGTCGTCCACTCACTTCCGAACGATGACAGGCAAAACCAGTTACTTTTTTTCGGGGGTGCTCGCGATCGGGCCGACCAACTGACATCTCTAACCCTAACCAGTCCCGTACCGCCGCCACTTCGCCAAAAGGTATACCCGTTTGAGCCATGCCAAAGGGCCCTGGATTCATGCCTAAAAATAAAACACGCTTAGAGCCCAAGGGTGCATAGCGACTTAAATAGGCCTCATGCGGAGCCCATGCGTATTCCAATGGACTGTAGACATAATCAGCAGGCGAAGAAAATTGAATTCCCCGAAGACTTTCTCGTAACTGGAGCGTTGCTTGAATGATGCGTGTGGAGGCCACACCTCATCTCAGGGCAAATCACCAAGCGGGTCGAGCCGGAAGGCGTCTGACTTACGATGATTTCCCCTTGCACTCTCGGCCTGAGGATTAAAAGTTACCAATCTACAAACGTGAGCAAACAATCGTCTTGGACCATTAAACACGCCGAAGATTACTACGGCTTCAAACGCTGGGGAGGAAATAATTTCTCGGTCGACCCACAAGGGCACCTCTGCGTCCACCCCAAAGGCGATCATCGCAAAATTCGCATTACCGATATTGTCAAAGAAGCCGAAGCCTCGGGTTTAAAACCGCCGCTGACAATTCGCGTGCAGGATCTATTGCGTCACCGCGTCACGCAAATTAACGAAGCCTTCCGTCGAGCCATTGAAGAAGAAGATTACCAAGGTCGCTACCGCGGGGTCTTCCCGATTAAGGTCAATCAACTCCGCGAAGTGGTCGAAGAAATTTTAGATGCTGGCGAGGAATACGATTTCGGACTCGAAGCAGGCTCTAAACCTGAACTGATTATTGCCTTAGCCCTTCTCGAAAATCGCAAAGCACTCTTGGTCTGTAATGGCTACAAAGACGAAGAATACATCGAACTCGCTTTGATGGGCCGTCGTCTCGGCAAACAAACCATTATTGTCGTCGAACAACTTTCCGAAGTAGATGCTATCATCCGCATTGCCCGCCGTATGGGCGTGCAACCGCATATCGGAATTCGCGTAAAGTTAACCACCGCTGGAGAAGGAAAATGGGCCGACAGTACTGGAGAAAATGCTAAGTTCGGCCTCACGGCTTCTGAAATCGTTTTAGCCGCTGAGAAATTAGCGAAAGCAAAAATGAAAGAGGCTCTGCGTCTGGTTCATTTCCATATTGGCTCACAAGTACCCAATATCGCCACCATCAAGAAAGCGGTGATTGAAGCGACTCGCTTCTATTGCGAACTCAAACGCATGGGCTTCCCCATGGGGTTACTCGATGTCGGTGGCGGACTTGGTATCGATTACGATGGCAGCCGTTCCGCTTTTGAATCTTCCATGAACTACAGCATGGAAGTCTATGCCCGCGACGTCGTCGCCAATGTTAAGCAACTCTGCGAAGAAAGTAAGATTCCCGTTCCTGATATTGTTTCCGAGTCAGGCCGTGCCCTCGTGGCCCCGCACTCAATCCTCATTTTCGAAGCGATTGATCGAATTACGCGTGACGAGTCTTTAACTCAGGCACCGAAAGCAAAATCACACCAAATTGTTCGCGAACTCGAAGCGATTCGAAAAAATAAACGCAAGTTCGATCCTCTCGAGCGTTATCATGACGCCAAACAAAAACGCGAAGAAGCACATGCCCGTTTTAGTCTAGGCAATCTCCGTCTCGAAGACCGTGCGATGGCCGACCGTTTATTCTGGGA
This sequence comes from Opitutia bacterium, assembly GCA_947470855.1. Lineage (GTDB taxonomy): Bacteria > Verrucomicrobiota > Verrucomicrobiia > Opitutales > UBA953 > UBA953. The sequence goes on from CANIUQ010000003.1 coordinate 100,411, forward strand.
TATCTGTCGTCAAATTCGCCAAAGCTTAGCTAATGGTACGGAAATCCCTGATGAATTAGCTCGATTAGACTCCATGTTAGCCGAGCAATACGTCTGTAATTTCTCTGTCTTCCAATCGCTGCTCGATCACTGGGCACTCGACCAACTCTTCCCGATTGCCCCGATACATCGACTCAATGAACGGCCTTCGGTTCAAGCCACCTTGGTTGATATTACCTGTGATTCGGATGGTAAAGTAGATGATTTTATTGATTTGGAAGATGTCCGTCGCACCTTGGCTCTTCATCCGCTGAAACCCGGACAGCCTTACTACATCGGCGCCTTTATGGTCGGTGCCTATCAAGATATCATGGGTGACTTGCATAACTTATTCGGTCGAGTGAATGAAGCCCACGTCTTCCTCGAAGATGACGAAGAGGACGGTTTCTACATTGAAGAAAGCATCCCAGGATATTCGGTAGAACGCATTCTGGATATGATTCAGTACAATTCAGAAGACCTTTGCCGTATGCTTAAACGCCAGGTCGATAAAGCGACGAAAGCTGACTCTGTACGTCCACGTGAAGGCGTGGCCATGGTGGATCTTTACGAACGTCTCATCCGTGGACGGACTTATTTGATACCTCATCGCGAAGAGAAATCGAGCCTTCGGCAAAGCCGACCCAAGCTTAAGTAGTCGAGAGAGCCCATGCCCAAGGTCGTCGCACTTCATGGTTTTACAGGCAGTGGACAGGACTTTGGACCTCTACAAGCGGCCCTCGGACCATCTTTCGAAATTCTCTCCCCTGACTTCCCTGGCCACGGCACAAAAGTGCATCTCCGTCAGAAAGAGGATTACTCTTTAGACGCTCATCTCAAAACGATTAGCGATGTCGTTCAGAACGACACCGTCACCCTACTTGGTTACTCAATGGGCGGTCGACTTGCCTTGCACTGGGCCTTGGCTAACCCTTCACCAATTCAAAGACTTATCCTCATCGGAGCGAGTCCTAGTTTAGCCTCACCCGAAGAACAGAGCGAACGCGTGCGAGGTGATCTCGCTTTAGCTAACTTTATCAGAACACAAGGGCTAGATGCATTTTTTAAATACTGGAACACCAAAACTTTTTTTAAGCCATTGCTAAGTTTACCACCCGAGAAACTCGAACCGATTTTAGAGAGACGAAAAAGAAACCAACCTGAGGCTTTGGCTCTCAGTCTCGAAAATGTCGGCACAGGCGCCCTTCCCTCTTTATGGCATCGTCTTTCCGAATGCCGTTTCCCCGTCGATTTGGTGGTCGGTGAACATGATGATAAGTTTATTCAAATCGCATATCGCATGGGTGAAAAAATCCCCCGCTCTCGCATTAGCCTCATTGAAAAATGCGGTCACTCCGTCCACCTAGAGAGCCCTCAAGATGTTGCCTCTCTGCTGAATTCGACCCTAAAAAATAAGTAAAAAACGGAAAATTATATTTCAAGAGAGTAGTAAATAATTATAAAATAATTATTGTATAAACTTGCTTTTTTTAACAAGGAGCAAGAATGGAGGGATGATAAAGAAACCCCACCTAATTCTTTTTTGTCTTCTCTTCTCCACTTTAGGTCTTTATGGCCAATCCCCAGCACCATCGTTAAAGCTCCTCCCCTCTTTAGAAGCGATTTCGAAAGAGAGAGTTTCCGTTCAAAACGACTTTTTAAATACCCAAAGAAAATTGGTTGTTAAAATGGATAGTAAAATAACTCCAACCGATGCGGAAATTACACAATGTCTAGAAGCGATTACTCGAATTCAAAATCTTCGCTACTCTTTTGGACTGGATACCAGTTTTAACCTTTGTCGAATTGGTTTTAAAGAAACCAACAATCGATCCCAAAATCAATTGGGCAGAGCAGAGTTTAAGGCCGAACTAGAAAAACTCTTTTCCTATAATCTCAAAAAGGAGCCGCCACTTACCAAAAAAGACCTCGATGAGGCGGCACTCTGTCTACGCAGTATGTTTAATCTCTTACGCTTGGAGGTTTATTTATATCTGAATAATGACTCAAACATCATGGAAAGACTGGGTTATGGTCGAAGCCGAGGTGGACCAAGTTATCAGCAATGAGAGATTGCCTGCCATTTTGAGATCTGAGGTCGGTTAGTGCCTTTATTTAATAAATTTTGGCACTTTTCTGATCATTTTAATGCTTTCTTGACAGTGAACAAAGTTTCATAGAACATCCGTTCACTATGGAATCGATGACCAAAAAGCAGAAGGCAATTTTGGACTACATGAAATCACATGTCAGCCAGCACTCCTACTGGCCAAGCATCCGGGATATCCAAGCCAAGTTCCGCTTTGCCAGCACCAATGCCGTCTTCGGTCACTTACAGGCTCTCGAGCGCAAAGGTTTCTTACAACGTATTCCAGGTGCAGCAAGAGCTTACAAAATTGCACCAGAGTCAGTCGAAGATCTTTCTGAAACGGTCATTCGCTATGAAGGCCCTAGCGAGG
>CANIUQ010000004.1 GCA_947470855.1 Opitutia bacterium
AAAGGCCCAGAGAGAAAGAGCGCAGAGGAAGACCGTGACTGAAGTCAGAATCGTACGAGACAAAGTACGATTAATCGCGAAATGAATCACCTCGCGCAATGAACGCGACGGGTTGTTGTTCAGCTCTTCTCGAATTCGGTCAAAAACAACAATCGTGTCATTCACCGAGTAACCGATGATAAGCAGGATTGCCGCAATGAGAGCAGCGTTGAATTGACCACCGAAGAAGATGAAGAGCGAAACCGTCATTAAGACGTCGTGCAAGGTCGCAACCAAGGCAGCGATACCAAAGCCTGCTTCGAAACGCAGGGCTACGTAGATACCAATACCAACGAGGGCGAGTACCACGGAGAGAATAGCGTTCATACGCAGATCTTCACTGACCGAACCACCGATGGCTTCGCGGGTTAGCATGATTTTATCGATAGAGAGATCCTTATCACGAAGGATTTCAGGATGCTTTTCCTTAATCCCTTCCACGATTTTGGTCACATTCGTGAAGTCAGCCTTCCCTTGAGATTTGGATAATTCCGTTTCGATACGAAGACGTTTTTCTCCACCGCCAATCGGTGCTTGTAGCGTCACCGTGGTGTCGGGGATACCCCCTTGTGCGGCGATTTTAACGATATCATTCGTATCAATCTTCGCTTCTGGGTTGATCGCGACCATGGTTGATTCACCTCCACGGAAATCCTTACCGAAAGCGTCTTTACCTTTATAAGCTAATTCAGTGATACCCAGAGCAATGACGACCCACGAGGCGATGAAGGCCACGCGAGCGAAGTTAAGGAATGGAATATCGAGAGTCGGCTTAAAGACTGGCAGACCAAAGATACGACTGAGAATGCCGCGCGAGAGCGTGAACTCTTGCAGACCACGACAGGTGATGAGTGTGGTGAAAAGCGTGGTGAAGATACCAATGACGAGAGTCACACCAAAACCACGCACTGGACCCGTGCCCATGAAGACAAGAATCATGGCGACGAGTAAGTGCGTTAAGTTCGCATCAACAATCGTGAGAGTGGCTCGGTTATAACCCTCTCGCAGCGAGACCGCACGGTCTTTACCAAGGCGTGCTTCTTCACGAACACGTTCGAGAATCAGAATATTAGCATCGAGCGCCATACCCAGCGTCAGCACCAATGCGGCCACACCTGGTAAGGTGATCGTCGCGTTTAGGTAGGCCATCGCACCTAACATCAGGAGCAAATTGAGCACCATACCGAAAACTGAGATCAGTCCGCCCCAAACGTAGAAGGCGAGCATGAAGACAATGATGAGGACGACCGCCACAATGGAGGCCACGACGGACTTCGACTGTGCGTCCTTCGCGAGTGAAGGACCCACGGCGGTGACGTCTTGAGTAATCAAGGGGAACTCCAAGGGGTTGTTCAGCACATTGGAGAGATTGATCGCTTCTTCGCGGGTGAATGAACCCGTGATGGTCGCTCCCGAACTACGAATCGCTTCTTTAACTGTCGGAGCTGATTGGAGAACTCCATCAAGAACGACGGCGAGTTGTCCGAGTGAGTTCGAACGATTATTTCCTTCTGCAATTTTCGCCGTGAGGTCGCCAAACTTTTTGGCACCGTCATCGGTGAACTTCATATCGACATAGAAAGAAATCCCATCATCAGAACGAGCTGAGGAGGCTTTGATAATCGCTCCTGTGGCTTCGGCACGTTTTTTGACGTAATAACGGTCCATGGTGACTTCTCCAGTGCGACGATCCACATTGCGTTCCGTGAGAACTTCATAGGTCGCAATCGCTCCATTGTCATCCTGCAAGGCTTTGGTTGAGCGCTCACGCTCTTCTGCCGTTGGACGGATGCCACGATAGACCTGACGGAACTCGAGTTTCGCAGGTTTCTTTAAAGCATCAATGACATCGGGATTATTGGCTGCATCTTCACCCGGTAATTGAATTTCGAGAGCTAATTCTCCCACTGGACGAATCACTGGTTCGGCGACACCAAATTGATTTACCCGTTGCTCCATCACATGGATGGCTTGATTGACCATTTCCGAGGCAGGCAGATTGGCTTTCTCTTTATTACCCGCTGCACCTGATTCGGCGCCCGAAGGATCGACCTTGAGCGTAAAGGAAACGCCGCCTTGTAGATCCAGACCTAGTTTTAATTTTCCTTGAGAACGACGGAGCAGCTCCTTGAGCACAATCACATTGCGTTTGGACTGATCGGGTTCACGAACAAATTCCTTTTCCGTGAAGAAGAAAGGACGGAGGTCGACGGTTGAGGCACGACCTTTACCTTCGCCGATGTCACGCAGTGCTTGATAATAGGAAACCGATTTCTGGTCTGCTGCGGTATTGGCTGTTTTCGCGTTTTCAACACGCGTCAGAGCCTCTTGATGAATTTTCGCAAATTCATCGGATTGATTAATGACTTGGGTCGGAACAAAGTCCGCCAAAGGAGTTGGAGCGATTGGGTGGAACTCGTAGTAAGCGACCGCTAGGGCAACGAGTGAGACCGCAACCTTCCAGAACCATGTCCTGGATTTCATTTCGGTAAGATAAGTGCGAAGTGAGGCTTAGTTGAGTGACGCAGGTTTTTCTGCACTCTCAGCTTTTTTCTCGATTACGGATTTATGAACCGTCATGCGACCATCATCGAGAGCGATCGTGATACGATCATCCTTGATGCTGACTACACGGCCATAAATACCTGTACCCGTAAGGACTTCATCACCGACCGCTAAACTGTTTTGCACCTTTTCACGTTGTTTCTGGGCTTTGCGTTGTGGAGCAATCAAAAGGAAGTAAAAGGCAGCCAACATTAGCACCATCATGATGAGTGAGGTCCAAGGGCTGGCTTGTTCAGGAGCAGCGCCTGTCGCCTGAGCTAGGGGGAGATTTACAATAGTTTGGATGATGTTCATGTGTGTTTTGTTTGGAAATTGGCTTAAAACCGTCAATTAACCCTCTGAAATGCCTTTGTGGGACAAAAAGGCAAGCCCCAGCTCGCTGGAATGGTTTTGATTAAACCAAAAAGAGTCCTCAGTGTGAATAACTCACTTTCATGAAAGAAGCTTCTCCGGCGGCTAACCTCAGCCCCTCGTCTTCACTGGCCCAGCCTTTAACTCTTGGAGCCACGATAGCGGCTTTGGGGGTAGTCTTCGGGGATATTGGGACGAGTCCTTTATACGCTTTTCGCGAGTGTATTCGCTATGGAATGGCGGCTGGAGCGTCTCCGATGCAAATAGTGACTCCGGCTCTTTCGATGATTATCTGGTCATTGATCGCGGTGGTGACCATCAAGTATGTCATCTTTTTGATGGAAGCCAATGATGACGGCGAAGGGGGCATCATGACCCTCGTCTCTCTGGCCTCAAAAGAAAACCACAGTGATGAGATTAAAAGTCCCGCACCCCGCAAACATCGTAACGCCTTCGTGCTTCTCGGTGTCTTTGGGACCGCTTTGCTTTTTGGCGATGGAGTTATCACGCCTGCGATTTCGGTTCTCTCCGCACTCGAAGGTATCAAAGAGGCAGGTGCACATGCAACCAATCCGGCGGAGTTAAATGTTTTCCTGCGAACAATTTCTGATCCGAAGTTTGTCCACTACTTCATTCCTAGTGCTGCCGTGCTGATTTTATTCGGTATTTTCTATTTACAAAAAAGAGGTTCAGGAAAAGTAGGCATGTATTTTGGTCCCGTTACCTTGATTTGGTTTATCTGTATGGCGACGACAGGTATTTGGTCGATTATCCAACACAGCGAGCATATCCCTGCCCTGCTGACGACCTTCAATCCTTTAACGGCGATTGGCTTCTTCTTGGAGCATCCAGGTTTAGGGTTGGTTATCTCGGGTGCTGTTTTCTTGGCCGTTACGGGTGCGGAAGCTCTTTATGCCGATATGGGTCACTTTGGACAAAAACCCATTCGTGCTGGCTGGTATTTTATCGTCTTCCCTGCTTTGATTTTAAATTACCTCGGACAAGGGGCTTGGGCGCTCGCTTCCGAAGCTCGTTTATTACAAGGCGGATTCAACCCCTTCTTTAATATGGCACCTGCTTGGGCACAGATTCCTTTAACGGTGATGGCAACCCTCGCAGCGATTATCGCCTCACAAGCACTTATCTCGGGAGCTTTCTCCACCACGATGCAGGCAATTCAGTTAAACTTCCTGCCTCGCATGCGCATTGAGCGAACCTCAGATAAAGAATACGGACAAATCTATGTGCCGATTGTGAATTGGATGCTGATGATCGGCTCCATCTATCTCGTTCTTCAATATCGAACCTCCGAAAATCTGGTCAGCGCTTATGGTATTGCGGTCAGTTTGACGATGTTTGTGACCACGATTCTATTTGGACAGTACCTGCGCCGAAAACTTAATATTCCTGTTTTCACTGGGTTCATCTTAGTCGCTCCTCTCCTACTTCTCGAATCCTTCTTCGTCCTCGGGAATTTGCCGAAAATTTTTGAAGCTGGATGGCTTCCCTTAGCCGCTGGCTTTTTACTCTATTACATCATGTCGGTCTGGAACAAGGGTCGCATTGCGATGCGTAATAAACTGATTGAAACAGGAACAGGTGATGATTTTGCCATTTTCCTCGATAGCGTGGAAGATCGTTTTTGTTCGGGTAAACTGAGTCGGGTTAAAGGTACTGCGATTTACTTAGCTGGAACCTCGAATGCGGTGCCGATGGCTCTAGCCCACAACCTAAAGCATAATCGTGTTCTGCATGATCACATCATCATTGTAACGATGACTGTCGATGAAGACCGGGCTTATGTGAATCGCGATGAGCGTGTGACATTCACTTCGCGCGGATCCAAATTCTGTAGCGTTAATAAAAAGGAAGACTTCCCGCTTGTTCTACGTGTGGTCGGTAAATTCGGTTTCCGTGAAAAACAGGACATCTTCCCCATTCTCGAAGCGGCTTATAAAGAGCTCGGTATTTCACCCAACCCCTTAGAAGTCACCTACTTCCTCAGTCGCGAAACGATTGTCCGCGACACATCGAAAAACTTCTCCCTCAACACTGTTCAGGAAAAACTTTTCGAAGTGCTGAATCGCAATGCACTCTCGGCAACCGCCTACTTCAACCTACCTCCAGGTCGAGTGGTCGAACTGGGAATGCAGGTCGAACTCTAAGAATCGGCCGACTTTACTTAGCCTTTTTACTCTTAGCGACCATTTCATAGAAACGGTCAAAGAGAACATCGGCGTCGTTTGGACCTGGCCCGGCTTCGGGGTGATACTGCACCGAGAAGACCGGCTTATCTTTGAGTCGAAGTCCCGAAACGGTATTATCGTTTAAATTGATTTCGGTGACGACAGCACCACAACGCTCAAGCTCTTCGGGCTTCGAGGCAAATCCGTGATTTTGTGCCGTGATAGCGACGCGACCTTCTTCCGTATTCTTTACGGGCTGATTTCCTCCACGGTGACCGAACTTTAATTTATAAGTCGATGCACCAATCGCGTGCGTAATAATTTGGTGACCCAAACATATTCCAAAAACAGGATACGACTGGATTAAATCGCGCACCGCTTCGTGGGCGTATTTCAGTGCAGCAGGGTCGCCTGGGCCGTTGGACAGGAATACCCCGTCAGGATTATAGGCACGAATCACTGAGGAAGGAGTTGTCGCGGGGAAAACTTGAACATCGAAACCCGAATCAACTAATCGACGGAAAATCGAAGTCTTGGCACCAAAGTCATAAGCGGCGATTCGATAACGGACCGCACGATTCTTGGGCTTGTTAAGATTTGTGCCAGTAACGGTAAAAGGGGCGCAGTCTCCGACGGTTTGGTTATAGTTATAAGGCGCGGAACAGGTTACCTCTTTAACGAAATCAGCCCCCACCGTACCCGACCATGCGCGAGCGCGCTTCAAGGCTTCTTCATCGGAAATATCTTCCGTTGAAAGACAGGCTTTCATTACTCCGCCCGAGCGAAGTTTCTTCGTCAAGGCACGCGTATCAATTCCAGTAATACCTGGGATGCCGTATTTTTTTAACCAAGTACTGAGATCCGTCGTTGCACGCCAATTGGAGACAACGGGAGAGAGATCGCGTACGACAAATCCAGCCACGTGTGGACGCTGCGACTCAAGATCGTCTTCATTGACGCCGTAGTTGCCAATTTGTGGCGTGGTCATCGTAACGATTTGTCCGAAGTAGGAAGGGTCTGTGAGAATTTCTTGATACCCAGTCATGCTGGTATTGAACACCACTTCGCCGCAGAGGGTCTTCTCCGCCCCAAATGCTTTGCCCTTCAGAATCGTTCCATCTTCAAGAGCAAGAACAGCGTGGCGTGTCATGAGGTCGTTTTGAATGACGGTTCGCCCTCGGAGTGAAGCAAAAAAGAAAACAATCTTATAAACACCCTACCCAGGGAGGCTAGAAACCCTTCATCGCATCCCCACCTAAAGGGGCTGGCGGACGGGATCCAGTATCAAGGGAATCAGCAAAATAGGGCTTATGTACCTGCCAGCCTGCACGATAAGGGGCACCGTGAGACTTTACCCATTCGGTAATCGAGTTTAAGACCGTGGATTCGGACCGTTGTGACCACTCTGGGTGGAGCCACACATTGGGCGCATGCCAATGCCCGCCGACAGCCGAGGTCCATTTTTTCATCGAATCGGGCGATTCCACGATGAGTTTTATCTCATTCGCCCGAATTAGGGAGTCTGGTAAAGGGGGTTTTGCCCATTTGGGGCTTACAGTCACCCAGGCAAAGCCATCGGCAATGGGATAAGCTCCGCAGGTTTCAAGGTGGACGGGTAAACCGACAGCACTGCAGGCCTTCAACAAGGAAGTTAGGTCGTACACGCAAGGCTCGCCACCCGTAATCACCACAAATTCAGGTTGGTTTGCCTTGGCTTCTCGAGCCAACTCCTCGGCACTCGCCTTACGAATGTCCTTAGGAATATACTGAGGATGCCAAGTGGAAGCAGAGTCACACCATGGACACTTTACTGGGCAACCTTGCAGGCGAATGAAGAAAGCTTTGCGCCCAAGGTGAACACCCTCCCCTTGCCAACTGAGAAACGTTTCATTGACCGGATAGAGTTCAGCCATCTTAGACATCGGGCTGATAGCGCGCCGAATTTTTAGAATCTTCGTGGAGAATGATTTGCTGCACCCAAGCTCGGTCACCGAATTCTTTTCTTACCATCGGATCAAAGGTTTCGAAAAGAAACTGCGCGATACCTTCGGTTGAAACGGACTCAATGACCAAGGCTTTGAAAAGTTGTGGGTGATTTTTCAAAAGGGCTTCACGCTGAGGATCCGCTTTGGCGAAAAGACAGGCGTGATCCAAATTCTCATCAATCCATGTTTTTAAAAAACCGAGACCGCCGAAATCGACGACAAAGCCTCGTTGGTCGATTTGTTTACAAGCAAACTCGATTTCAATCGACCAGTTATGTCCATGAATAAAAGCACAACGCCCCTCGTGCCTAAACTGACGATGAGCGAAAGGGATATCGGCAAAGACTTTACGACACGTAAACATGAACACAGGGAAATAGACGAGGCGCTCGTCTCCTCGCAAGGCACATTCTTGATAAACCCTAAGAATTAGACAAAAAAGAGGCCTACCCTCGATTTCTTAGGTAGGCCTCGGTACGGCTATGAAACGGTGATTGTCTTAGAACGAATGGATAACGCCAATGGACCAAATACCTGTTGCGTGTACCGGATTCACCAATCCACTTGTTTTAGGCACCTTGCTTTCGACTTTCACAGGTTCGCTGTAAAAAACATAGGCTGAGGTTGATTGATTCATCTTATAACTAAGCCCTGCCGCGAGGATGGTTTCGAATCCTCCACTCTCAAGGTCTTCGCTATAAGTCGCATCAACGGTGCGCTGAATATTTTTATCGCGATATTGACGAAGGTAAGTCGCCTGCAGTGAAGCCGACAACTCAGGAGTCAATTCATAGCGCAAACCACCGCTCACCGAGACAATACTTCCAGGACGGAAATAGGTATCGGAAAGCAATGAACCTTGAGCTTGTACCTGCAGAAATTGCGTAAACACATCGGTGGATAATCCGAAGTCTTTACGCAATCCCAGTAAGAGGTCGGTTGAACCCGTGCCTGGCTGCAAATAACGACGTGGCACAGTGAGAACCAAGTCGTCTTTACCCGTGGGCAGTTTAAGTCCTGCGATAACCGTATAACCCTGCCAAGGGAAACGCGTAGACACAGTGATATCACCTAAGCCTACGACTTTACCAGAAGACGAACTGGTTTTGAGCGTACGATCAATACGAGGCACGGTAATCGCTACCGTCTGGCCAAAGAGTTGCGTTTCGAGAGTCGCAATCAAATTACGGTGTAAGGCCGTAAAATGCGCATGCGCTCCGTTGTTACGCTCATCTTGATTGATGTAGTCGTATCGCAGGTCGAGCGTGTACTCTCCCGCTTGTGCAGCAGGACGTTCACTGAGATTATCGACTGTAACTTTAACGCAACCGCAAGGACAGGCCTGTGCAGTGGTGAAGACTCCTAAAGCAAGGAATCCGAGTAGGGCCGCTGGCGTTGAGCGAGCGAAGGAAGAAGTATTCATGATTATTAGGTTTTTGGTTTACGTGTAAGGTGTGGCCAAATCTTACACGCAAACAGGCGCGCACCCATTGGGGAGCGACTTGTTAAAAAGTGAAGCCACGATGGACCGAAGTCCAAACGAGAAGAAATCGTTAAACTTTCGGGGGTGGCACAGGTACTTCTTGATTTAAGGTTTTCGGCTTAGCTCCTGCTTCAGCAGAAAAAGTAAAAGGTGTCGATGTTGGTAATTCTAAAACCAAAACAACGTCTGGTGCATAATCGGTCGCGGTTTTCGCTTTCAGCATTTCTGGCTTAGAGGCAGGCGACTGTTCGGTTGAATCGCGACCTTTCTTCGAAGCGGCGCAAAGCGGACAAGGGGCGTCTTGAAGTGTTTTCGCAATCGCTGCGCCCACTGGCATCGAAGCGGCATTGGCTTTGGACATATTCACCCAAGCTACCACTTGCAAAAGATCCCAACAAATTCCTGAAGATGCCAACCAAGCCATGAGAGCGGCCCACGCCATCGACTGTTTCAGGAAGCGAAACACCTTAGCACTTTTAGGACAGATTTTTCGGAAAACAAGCCTACGAAAAGTGGTCTGCGAACTAATTAACTATCTAATAGCAGAGATAAGACGCTAAGCCAGATACTCCGTTGGATCAGCAACGCCTGCTTTGATAAAAGCCTCTTTGCGCTCAACACACGTACCGCATTTACCGCAGTGTTTGGCACCACCGACGTAGCAAGACCAAGTGAGGTGCAAGGGAACTTGGAGGCTGGCTCCGAGTTTTACGATTGCCGCTTTATCCATGCCAACAAAGGGCCGTTCTAGAGAAATCTCATGCCAATCCGCTAGGCGCATCGCCTGATCGAGAGCCTCGGCAAAAGCGGGACGACAGTCGGGGTAAATCGCATGATCACCGCCATGGGCACCGTAAGCCACCGACGAAGCACGTAAGGAAATTGCCCAAGCCGTTGCCACGGAAATCAGCAGCATATTGCGATTGGGGACCACCGTAGCCTTCATCGAAATTTCTTCGTAGTGTCCTTCGGGCACAGCCACTTTCGCATCAGTCAAAGCATTAGCACCAAACAAGGGAGACAGTGCACGCAAGTCGGCGACTTGGTGTTTAATTTTATAGAAATCAGCAATCTGTTTGGCGGCCTCAATTTCACGTCGGTGGCGCTGTCCATAATCAACACTTAGCGCAAAAACTTCGCGTCCCTCGGCTAAGAGTTTGCCGAGCAAAACCGTGGAGTCGATTCCTCCTGAATGAATAAGCACCGTGCGCTGCATCAAACAGAGATAAAGTTGGAAACCGAAAAAGAGCGAGAAAGTTAATCCAGGACTTTAACTTTTTGCCGATGGCAGTCGAGATGGGCTAAGGCTTCCGCCTCGGCCTGACGCATCTGTTTCGACTGCGCCACAGTGTGATCACGCAAACCAGACAAGTGTAGCCAACCGTGAACTAAATAAAGTGTCACTTCCCTCTCCAAGGTTAGTTTATGTTCACGAGCTGCTCTCTTGGCTTGATCAAGATTAATACAAATCTCTCCGGCAAAAGGCTCTAAGGGATGATCCTCCCCGACAAAGGTAATCACATCCGTCACCGAAGCATCATCCATAAACTCGCGATGCAATCGTTTGATTTCGCGATCATCAACGAAGACGATGGAAAGATTACCCAACGGACAACGGAAGGTGGATAAACCCTCTAAACAGGCGATGGATTTTTGTACACTCGCCGTGGAAATACGATAACGCGGATGATGAACCGCCACCTCCACAACTCGAGCTTTTCGCGAACTCATCATCTAGGATTTGCTCGAAAGTGCGGCAAACTCTGGTTGCAAACGTTCCCAAATATCCGTCAGGGCTTGAGGCAGAATATGTGTGTCGGCGATGACAGGCATAAAGTTATGATCCCCCTCCCACCGAGGAACGATATGAAAATGAAGGTGGGCAGGTATGCCAGCTCCAGCGGGGCGACCGATATTGAGCCCCATGTTGAATCCCGCTGGTTTCATTACTTTCGTTAAAACGCTCTGACAGAGAATAATCGTATCCATCAGCTCTGCGCGTTCGGCAGCATCGCACTCCGCTAATTGTGCCACCTGCCGATTGGGTAAAATCATCAGGTGTCCTGGATTGTAAGGAGAGTTGTTTAAAATCACAAAACAACGCGGCCCGCGGTAAACAATGAGCGAGGCCCGATCATCGTTGGCTGCGAGTAAATCGGCAAAGGGCGTATCACTGAGAGGCTTATCTTTTCGAGAAAGAATGTATTGTATACGCCAATAGGGATGAAGGTGTTCGGCCATCGTTACTTGGTGGCAAAGCCACGGGGGTGAGTAGTATGCCAGCGCAGAGCAGTGGCAATAATACTATCGAGAGTTTCGTATTTTGGCTTCCAACCCAACTCCGCACGCGCCTTGGATGCATCAGCGTAGAGTGCAGGAGGGTCGCCTTCACGACGCTCGACATACTCCCGTGGAACGTGACGACCAGTCAGTCTTTCAATGCTATGAATGACCTCATCGACTGAGTAAGGCTTGCCTACGCCGAGATTATAAAAAAGTGCCGTACCAGGTTTATCCAATCGAGAGAAAACAGCGATATGCGCAGCCGATAAGTCATCCACGTGAATATAATCTCTAAGGCAAGTACCATCGGGAGTTGGATAATCTTTACCGAAAACTTTTAAGGGGGGACGTCGACCGAGAGCGGCGGCAATCGCCAGAGGGATTAAGTGGGTTTCGGGAGAATGATCTTCTCCAATGGCTCCATCGAGCGAAGCTCCCGCGGCATTAAAATAGCGAAAGGCGGCAAAGGCGATTTTACCAGCAGCCGCGAGCTCTTTTAATTTATTTTCTACCTCCAATTTATTCTCGCCGTAGGGATTGATGGGCTTCTTGGGTAAATCTTCGGTCATCGGCATTTTTTCCGGTAGACCAAAAATGGCGCAGGTGCTGGAAAAAACAAAACGCTTAACCCCTTCGGCCTGCATCGCATCGAGCAGAGCGAATGCTCGAATCACATTATTATCACGATAACGCTCAGGTTGATGCACCGATTCACCCACATTGATGAGAGCGGCAAAATGCATCACACAGTCAATTTTGTGTTCACGTAGCGCTTGGCGCACCCGAGGTGTGTCGGCCATATCTGCCTCTACCAAAGTCACACTTGGTGGAATAGTCTCACGATGACCATAAGAAAGGTTATCGAGAACGACAACTTGGTGTCCGGCGGCTAAAACCTGCCTCACACAATGACTCCCGATATAACCAGCTCCGCCGACGACCAAAATGTTCATGATGGCAAATAACCCCAATCACGCCACCAAGGCAAGCGGGATAGGCCTCCTTTAGCCTCTCCAAATCCTTGCCACCTTGGCCACAACTCTCCTATCTCCAAACATCCATGGAACAACCCTCCGGAACTTATAACTTTACTGCCTTTGAAGAAAAATGGCAGGCTGCTTGGAAGCAGCAGGGAACTTTTCGCACTGAACCCATCCAATGCGGTAAGCCAAAATATTATGTTCTCGATATGTTCCCCTACCCTTCGGGTGCGGGACTGCACATTGGACACCCCGAAGGTTATACCGCCTCCGACATTTTAGGACGTTATAAAAAGGCGAATGGCTTCAATGTTCTTCACCCCATGGGTTGGGATGCCTTTGGTTTGCCCGCTGAACAGCACGCTATCGCCACAGGCGAACACCCCGCCGTCCAAACCCAACGCAACATCGACAACTTCCGTCGTCAGTTACAGATGCTAGGCTTTGGTATCGATTGGGATCGTGAAATTTCCACGACCGATGCCGATTACTTCCGCTGGACGCAGTGGATTTTCTTAAAACTTTTCCAAAATGGTTTAGCTTATGTTTCTGAAAAACCAGTTTGGTTCTGTCCTGAACTCGGTACCGTCCTCGCCAATGAAGAAGTTTTAAACACTGAGGAAGGTCCTCGTTCTGAACGTGGCAATCACCCTGTAGAACGCCGTCCGATTCGCCAGTGGGTTCTCAAAATCACCGCTTACGCCGATAAATTGATTGATGGACTCGATGCTCTGGATTGGCCCGATTCGACCAAGCGTTTGCAAAAAAACTGGATTGGTAAATCCGAGGGAGCTGAAGTTGTTTTCGCGGTTGATGGTCTCAATGAAAAATTAACGGTTTTCACCACGCGTCCCGACACTCTTTTTGGGGCGACTTACATGGTGATTGCACCTGAACATCCACTCTTAGAAAAAATCACCTCGGCTGATCAGAAAGCGAGTGTCGAAGCCTATGTCTCAAAGGTAAAAAATAAGTCGGACCTAGAGCGTACCGATTTAGCTAAAGAAAAATCAGGTGTGTTTACGGGTGCTTATGCGATTAACCCCGTTAACGGAGTCAAAATCCCGATTTGGACCGCTGATTATGTTCTCATGGGTTATGGAACCGGAGCGATTATGGCGGTGCCTGCGCATGATACGCGTGACTGGGAATTTGCTAAGCAGTATTCATTGCCGATTATTCAAGTGGTCGACTCCACTGAGCTCATTGATGTCACAACACAGCCCTGGATTGGGGATGGTCCGATGGTTAATTCGGGCGCCTATAATGGTTTACGTGCCTCTGAAGCGAAAAAACGCATGACGGCGGATTTAGCCGCTAAAAATCAGGGTAAATTTGCTGTTAACTTTAAACTGCGTGACTGGCTCTTCTCTCGTCAACGCTACTGGGGCGAGCCCTTCCCTATTCTCTGGGTCTCTCGTGAAGATTATGCGAAGATTCCGGCCAAAGCAGCCGTACGTGAATTCTTACCGGCCGAGCCAGTCACGTGTCAGATGAATCAAAAAGAATACTGTGCTGTTCCTCTGACTGAAAAACAACTTCCCCTCACTTTACCAAAAGTAAAATCCTATAAACCCTCTCCCACGGGTGACTCACCGCTTTCGAAAGAAGTCGAATGGACAGAAGTCTGGTTGAATTTAGAAACGGGTGAAACGGTTTCACAAACTCAAGCGCAACCTGGAGCTCAATGGGTCAAAGCTTCACGTGAAACCAATACCATGCCACAATGGGCTGGCTCATGCTGGTATTACCTGCGTTATTTGGATCCTCACAATGCTCAGGCCATTGCCTCCCCTGAAGCATTAAACTATTGGGGCTGTCCCGATTTTTATATCGGCGGTGCAGAACATGCGGTGCTCCACTTGCTCTATGCCCGCTTCTGGCATCGTTTCCTCTACGACATCAAAGTTCTGCCTAACCCTGAGCCTTTCCAAAAACTTTTCCACCAAGGTTTAATCTTAGGTGAAGACGGTGAAAAAATGTCCAAGAGCCGCGGTAACGTGGTTAACCCCGACGCCATCGTCAAAGATCACGGAACCGATGCCTTGCGCCTATACCTAATGTTCTTAGGCCCTCTCGAAGCAGCCAAACCGTGGAACACCGATGGTATTGCTGGTATCACGCGTTTCTTAAGACGACTCTGGCGATTGGCCATCAACGAAGAAAAAGGGACTCTGGCGGCCAAGATTGTTTCAGATGGCAAAGAGCCCGAAGAACTCGTGCGCGAGTTGCATCGCACCATTCAAAAAGTCAGCAAAGACATCGAGACTTTGCAGTTCAACACCGCTATTTCGCAGTTAATGATTTTAATGAATGCCGCTGAAAAAGCGCATACTATTCATCGTTCAACGTTGGAAAGTTTTGTAAAATTGGTCGCTCCCTTCGCTCCGCACCTTTGCGAAGAAATCTGGTCCCGCCTAGGTTATAAAGAAAGCATTTCATTGGCAGGGTGGCCCAGTTTTGACCCCGCTAAACTGGTTGAATCCGTCGTTGAAGTGGTCTTCCAGGTTAATGGCAAAGTGCGATCCACCATGAAAGTCGCGAAAGATACTTCTAAAGAAGAGTTACTGGCTTTAGCTAAAGCCGATTTGGCGGTACAAAAATTCATCGATGGAAAACCCATCGTCAAAGAAATCGTTGTGCCCGGCAAATTGGTGAACCTGGTCGTCGCAGGCTAATCCTAAGTGCGGTCAGAAAGGTAGACTCTTTGCACACGTTGTGTCAGTGTGCAAAGTGCCTCCCAGGGAATGCAATCAGCCCAATGACAGAACTCCGTTACGGTAATGCAGTCATTACCCTGTGCGCCTAGAATCGTGGCTTGGTCACCCGCAACCACTTCGGGCAAGTCGGTCACATCAACCACCGTTTGATCCATACTAACGCGACCTAAAATCGGACAGCGTTGACCACGAATCAGAAATTGTCCGCGATTACTCGCAGCGGTCGGAACGCCATCACCATAACCGACGGCCACGACGGCAACACGCGAATCGCGAGTAATGACTTTGGTGCGATTGTAACCAATCGCCGTTCCAGCAGGAAGTGATTTAACTAACACCACTCGCGAGTGAAAGGAGAGGACTGGATCGGGACGGAGACTTGCCAAAAACGATCCCGTTGAAGGAGGTAGACCGTATTGCATTAATCCAATGCGAACCGCATTGAAAGGCGAGGCGCTGGAAAAGGTTTCCAGCCCAGCGCTATTATCGGCGTGGATTAACAAGGACTCGCGTTTCTGTGCAGGAATTTTTTCAACTAATTCTAAAAAGAGATTACGCTGTTGAGCGGTGTAATCGTTATCTTTATCGGCATCGGAGAAATGAGTGTAAACCCCGCGCCAGTCGAGAGATTTGGCACTCAAAACTTTTGCAAAAAGCTCGGTAGCCTCGGTGTGCCAAACGCCCGATCTCCCCATTCCCGTATCGACCTTAATATGTACCCGGGCTTGCGTTTTATGAGTCTGAGCAAATTCCGCTACCGCTTCAGCTTCGGCTAAAGAATTCAATGTAATATCTAAACCTAAAGTGACGGCTCGCGGAACTTCGCTTGGCAACGTTGGACTGAGTAAAAGAATATCGGCATCGTGACCAATTTCTCGAAGTCGAGTCGCCTCATGCACATTGGCGACCGCAAAGGTATGAACCCCAGCTTGCAGAAGGCGTGTGACCACCTCGGGCATACCATGACCATAGGCGTCGGCTTTAACCACCGCTACATACTGAACATGAGCTGGTAAGGCTTGTTTAATCCGACCGACATTACGATCCAGAGCGGGAAGATCGACTTCCGCCCAGGCACGTGAGAGATGTCCAGAAGGGCTCATGAATTTCTACGATGTCGTTCGCCTGACCACGTTGCATAATCAGTGGCCGCATTCAATGCATCAGGTTTGGGCTCGAGACGCAAAGAATTACCCTGCGCAATAATCGAAGGTAAATCAGGCCAAACTGGGGCACAGAGTTCGCTTTCGGCAAAGACTGTTTGGGCCGATTCCGAAGTGACAAAGAGAGGCATTTTTTCGGCTTTTACTTCTTCGACTGAAAGTTCCTTCTGCCAAACAATCGGTGATTGGCTGAGAGGATTGACGTGAATGGCGTGCCAGCGTTTCATTCGCGATTCGGTCAAAGCGAGGAATGGCTTAGTACAACCACCTCGTTGAAGGATGACTTGAGCCAAAACGGGCAGCGTTTCCCAAACGTAAATGGGGCGTGTTTCGAGGGCTGACCAGGTACGTACTGCCAGCGCCGTAATACGAATACCCAGCATCGATCCTGGGCCAACACAGAGAGCAAACGATCGTATATCACTCAAAGACAATCGTGCCTCTTGTAGTGCCTTTTCTGTTGCCTGCCACAGGCCTTCGAGGGCGCCTTCTTCAGCGCTGGCATGAGATAGCCAACTCTGATTCTTGTAGACACCGACATCGATTCCGCGACGAGCGGAACCATCGATGACGAGACAAGGTTCGGGAGGAAGATTCATCTCAACCAGGAGGCCAATGCATCGGACGGCCACCCAAGAGATGGACGTGCAAATGAGGCACCGATTCCCCTCCCTCGGGTCCATTGTTAATCACTAACCGATAGCCACGTTGACAGGGCAATTGCTCGGCTAAACGACGTGCGGTAAGTAAAAGATGACCCAAGAGCGCCTGGTCTTCGATTGCACTTTCAGCGATGCGGGGAACAGGCTTACGGGGAACAATCAGAACATGCACGGGGGCTTGCGGAGCAATATCGTGAAAAGCGACGCAGAGCTCGTCTTGATGAATCAATTTAGCGGGGATTTCCCCATCGGCTATTTTTTGAAAGATTGTTTTCGCAGTTGTCATAGAAAATCACAAAACCACGACTGTGACTCGCTGGTGATTCGTCAGTTTGGCGGCGAGGGCGTTAATCGCTTCGACGGCTTCATCGTAGGCCGTGCGACTTTTTAAAGAACGCGAGCGTTGACCGTGGAGAAATTGATCCTGCAACCCAACCACCCAAAGCAAGACATCCGAAGCGTCTGCCACGGTGGCGAGCGCTGACTGCATTCGGTCAGCCGCCCAAAGGGGATCAAAAGGGTCTGTACGATAATCCAAGACCGTAATGGTCGGTAGACTGTGTTCGGTCGCAAGAAGACGCAGCATTTGCGTAGCGGCTTGAGCTAACCCATGAGCATCTAGACCCGAAGCTGATTGCTCGTCGGCCTCAAACATACGCACCACCGCATCGATATCACGACGAAGTTGCGGGCCAGAACCCGCAAGACTTGCCAGCATCGCATTGAGCGTGCGCAAACGCGTCGGACGTAGAGGCGTCGCAGCCGTCACGAGGATTTACCTCCCTTACGCAATTGGTCGATGGCTTTCGCTAACTCGTCGATATCGCGGAACTCACGGTAGACACTGGCAAAACGTACGTAGGCAATTTGATCCACCGACTGTAGGTGTTTCATGATTTCTTCGCCAATCGCACTCGAAGGTACTTCATCTTCGAATTTATTTTGTAAGGCTTCGACGACTTCAGAAATCAGAAGATTAATCCGCTCCACTTCGACAGGACGTTTGTCAGTAGCTTTACGAATACCCGACGCGATTTTTGAAATATCAAAATCTTCGCGAGCACCGTTGCGTTTAACTACCACCAAACCTTCACGAATAATTTCTTCGACTGTACTAAAACGCGTCTCACACGCCAGGCACTGCCGACGACGGCGAATCGAATGGTTTCCCTTCCCGAGACGGGTTTCGAGAACCTTCGTATCTTCGTGATTACAGCGGGGGCAGAACATTGCTTAAAGGCGGAGGAAATTAGCTAATAAATCCAAACCATTCTGCGTTGCAAATGACTCCGGGTGAAACTGTACACCCCAAATCGGCAATTCGCGATGGCGTAGGCCCATCACCAAACCGTCCTCGGTCCACGCCGTGATTTCGAGACAGGCAGGAAAGGTTTCCCGCTCTACCACCAACGAGTGGTAACGCGTCGCATGAAAGGGGTTTGGCAACCCACGAAAAAGGTCTTGGTTGTTATGAAAAACAGGAGAAGTTTTTCCGTGCATCAAATGAGGGGCGCGAATGACGCGTCCGCCATAGACATGGCCGATGGCTTGATGACCCAAACAAACGCCGAGCAAAGGTTTCTTTCCGGCAAAAGCTCGAATGATGTCACACGAAATTCCTGCCTCCACTGGCGAACAAGGGCCAGGAGAAATCATCACGCGATCAGGATTGAGCGCGAGTGCTTGTTCGACCGTGATTTGATCGTTACGAAAAACTTTTTGCTCTACACCCAACTGGCCAAAATATTGGACAAGGTTGTAGGTAAACGAATCGTAATTATCGATAACGAGAAGCACAGGAAACGATTTGCCCGCCTGTGCAAAGTGTCAAGGAGTCGCCGAGGCGTGTGAACAAGTGAGTGCGGGTGAAAGGCGTTTTCATTTCACCGATGACTCGATGATGTCTATCGAATCATTCACGGAAATTGATAAACTTTTTTTTGAAAAAATAGTAGGTGTGAATGATGGTAAATTACGCCGAGTTCGCTCCAACGAATGACTCATAAAACCTCGGTAATTTAAGGTTAAAATGGTGCTACCGATTAATCCCGTGTGACCGTAAAAAATTGTTAAAAAATCGCCCCAAATAACTAACATGGGGTGGATCGACTTCACTGTTAAAAAGGCCTTAAATCGTTAAAAACTATGCCTTTACAGGGGCAAGTCGGTGTGAATAACTATGTGAAGACATGAAACAGCGCACCATCGGCAAAGACGCATCGGTCAAAGGCAAGGCCTTGCACACAGGCCAAGATGTCACCTTGACGATTAAACCCGGGGCACCGAACACGGGTATCGTTTTCCGTCGCACTGATGTTTTTGGAAAACCAGAAATTCGTCCTGTGTCTGAAATGGTCACCGAGTTAGAGCGCAAGACAACGGTTACTTCCGACACGATTAAGCTCCATACTATCGAGCACGTTCTTTCCGCGTTAAGTGGCATGTCGATTGATAATGCCATCGTGGAACTTGATGCCTCGGAGCCTCCGATTGTCGATGGATCGGCTCGTCCATTTACTACCTTGATTCATCAAGCTGGCATTGTGGAGCAAGACCCAGTGCGTGAGGTTTTCACTCTTACACAGCCTATCACCATCAATGAGGGCAGTCGTTCGATTATCGCCCTGCCCTTTGATGGTTTGCGCATCACCTGCACCTCAGCCGATGATCGCGGTATTCACACTCAACACTTAACCATTGATGTGGATCCTGAGACCTACGAAGCCCAAATCGCCCCGGCACGTACGTTTACGATTTACGAAGATATCGAAGAACTTTTGAAAAAAGGGCTTATCCAAGGTGGCTCGCTTGATTCAGCCATTATTCTCAAGGGCGATAAAGTGGTAAGCAAAGAGCCCCTGCGATTCAAAGAGGAACTCGTCCGTCATAAAATCCTCGATATCATTGGCGATATCGTGCTCGCCGGGGTTCGCTTAAAAGCTCACATCATTGCTGTCCGACCAGGCCACGCGCTTAATTCCCGTTTAGCAGCGGCGATTCGTAAACAGTGGTTGGAATCGAAAGAAAAAAAGACCAAGCCTCAGACTAAGGTTGAAACTCCAACCGCTCCTTTAGGCAACGCCTTGGACATTCGCCAAATTCTCAATGCCCTTCCCCATCGCTATCCTTTCGTGATGGTGGATCGCGTCGTAAAAATGGAAAGCGATTCTCTGGTTGCCATTAAAAATGTCACCATCAACGAACCCTTTTTCCAAGGCCACTTCCCAGGTCAACCTGTGATGCCAGGAGTACTGCAAGTTGAGGCCATGGCACAGGCCGCAGGGCTGATTATGTTAGGCAGAGTCGCCAATGATGAAGCACCTAAAGTCGTCTTCTTTATGAGTGCGGACAAAGTGAAGTTCCGCAAAGCCGTGACCCCGGGAGACACTTTAGAAATTCGCGCCAAACTCACCAAGGTACGTGGTCGTATTGCTGCGGCTGAATGTGAGTGCTTGGTTAATAATGAAACGGTTTCTTCGGCTGAGTTGCTTTTCACTATCGCCGACTCACCCGCACAAAGTTAATTAGCTATGGCTCCTCTCATTCACCCCACCGCCGTTGTGGAGAGCGGTGCTAAACTTGGTAAAGACGTTGCGATTGGCGCCTACGCTTTTATCGGTGCGGATGTTACCCTGGGCGATGGTTGCGTTGTACATCACCATGCTACTGTCGAAGGATTAACCCAATTAGGAACCCAGTGTGAAGTTTATCCCTATGCCTTGATTGGCGGTCGCACCCAAGACCTGAAAGCACGTCCCGGTAAACCCGGTTTACGTATTGGTGCGCGAAATGTTTTTCGCGAGTACGTTAGCGTCCACGCTGGTACGCAAGAAGGTGAATGGACGATACTGGGCGATGACAATGTTCTCCTCGCCTACTCACACATCGCGCACGATTGCACCATCGGAAACCATGTTGTTATCTCCAGTCACTCCGCTGTTGCTGGTCACGCCCAAGTCGGCAATCACGTCAACATTGCGTGGAATGCGGGGGTGCATCAATTCTGTCGTATCGGCGATTACGCTATGCTCGCTGCTTGCTCCAAATGCGTGCAAGATGTGCCACCTTATATGATTGCGGATGGCAATCCCGCTGAGACCAAAATGGTCAATGTGGTAGGAATCACCCGCGCCGGTTTTTCTGCAGAAGAAATAACAGCGGCCAAGACGATGCATCGACTGTTTTATCGCGAAGGACTCAATTCCTCTCAAGCCATTGAAAAAGCACAGGCGTTGATAGAGTCCCAGAATCGGGTTGTGCAAAACTTCGTCGCTTTTGCACAAAGTACTAAACGCGGTTTAGCTTAAAAATATCCGCTGACAAAAAAGGCCGTCTTGCGACGGCCTTTTGCTTTAAGCAACACGCTCGACGACGAGCGGAGGTATATTGGGGCGCTTAGGTGCCAAGCGGTAAGCATCGCGGAAGTATGGCAAGGCCAGATCCACTTTCGCTTCATCATTATAATGAATCATGATAAGTGGCTCGCCCTGTTTAACCTGGGTACCGACCTTGCGAATTTCGGTTACGCCGACCGAAGGATCCAATGTGCCATCTTTTTGTGTAGCGAGAATGCGAACACCTTGAGCAATCTTTCCAGCGTCGATGGTATGAACATAACCGCGCTTAGGCGCAGGTAATTTGCGAATGAACTTCGCGTGCGGGAATTTCGAAGGATCATCAATCCAATCCGTCTTACCTCCTTGAGCACGCACCATCGCTTTGAATTTCTCCAGGGCTGAACCATCTTTGAGATGCTTCTCGATGGTTTGTTTAGCTGAAAGTGTTGAACCAGCGACGCCAGCCAAGCGCACGACTTCCATACCCAGTTTAAGAACCAAGTCCTGCAAGTCTTCGGGACCTTCCCCTTTGAGCAATCGAACCGCTTCGAGGACTTCCAGTCCAGTACCAACGGAATCGCCGAGGGGTTGATTAATGTCCGTAACTAAGGCGACGCATTTACGATTTAAAGAGCGAGCGACACGAGTGATGATACGGGCGAGTTGCTTTGCTTGCTCGAGGTCACGAATAAACGAGCCATTACCCCATTTCACATCGACGACCAAGCCTTCACATCCCTCGGCAAGTTTCTTAGAAAGAATGCTGCCAGTGATTAGAGGAAGAGAAGGAACCGTGCCTGTCTTTTGTCGCAAAGAATAGAGCAAGTCATCGGCAGGAGCGACCTCGGAGCATTGATCAGCGATGGCACAGCCGACGCGTTCGAGTTGTTGACGGTATTGGTCGAGCGAAAGCTTACCTTTGAAGCCTGCGATAGCGGTTAACTTTTCTACGGTAGAAATGCAGAACTCTTCGTCTTTACCATTCATGCCAGGCATGATGACACCCGCCGCGGCACCGAGAGGTCCTAAGACCATCGAAGTTTTATCGCCGACTCCACCCGTGGAAACTTTCGCAATCTTGGGTTGAGTTAAACGATCCAAGTCAATCACTTCACCAGAGAGACGAAGCTCTTCCGCCAACATGGCAGTCTCTTGCGCTGACATTTGTCGGAAGAAAATGGCCATAGCCAAAGCCGCTTGTTGCGCTTCAGGCATTTCCGCATCCATGATTGCATCAACGATTTGACGAATCTCGACGTCGGTAAACTCCCCGCCATCCCGCTTTTTTTCAATTAAGGCCGTGAATGAGGGCTTTTCTTTGCGGAGAGAGGCTAATGTTTTTTCTGCCATAAGTGTTTCGGGTTAAAGTGTTTAGGAGGGGGAACCTGAAAATCAGGGGAACGGACTGCCGTTAATGAAAGTTTTTCTTGAAAAGTCGAGCCAAAAAGGGCAAGCGGGACCACCCTTCTATCATCTAGGTCGAATTGAGAGCCAATAAGGGCTTAAAAGGCAGTTAAAGGGGCTCTCTATCCTAGCCTAAAAAATGTGACATAGGTCTTTTATTGAGCCAGGAATCCCCGAAAAAGTACATCCTGACCAAATGCCTGTGTTCGCCCCATGGAGAGTTGTGGCAGACTTCCCTCGGTCCATGCAGGAGAATTTGGATTCCCTGAAATCATCGGCGAATAGTAAGCAAAGAAATAATCCGCACAGTGATGATTTAGAAAAACGGAAGCGAGACGCGGACCAGCTTCGACATAAACGCCGACAATCGACTGTGCGGCGCAGGTATCGAGCCAGTGAAAAAGGAATTCATCGGCAGTACCCTCAAGACACCAGACTTTGATACCTTCTGCTTCATACCAGTGAAGGTCGGCGGATTTCGCTGAACTCTTCAATCCAACCACAATCGTGCGATCGCGATAAACATCTTGGAATAAGTTTAGGCCCTTCTTGCCAACCGAACGAAAGTGGCGATCGAGAACGAAACGGATTGGACATGATTCATTACCCGGTAGGCGTGCGGTCAGTCGTGGGTTATCCTTAAGAAGCGTGTCTACGCTGACGGCAATGGCAGGAAAAAGTTTGCGCCAGTTTTGTACATCTGCCCGTGCCAACTCACCCGTGATATAGGGTCCCGCTCCTTCCATCGCGACTAACCTACCATCTAAAGTGGAAGCAACTTTAACGGCAACAAACGGACGTTGAGTTTTGATCCAGTGATTAAAAATCAGGTTTAAGTCGGTACAAGCATCGGCCAATACACCTCTAAAAACCTTGATGCCGTGATTGCGTAAGTGCGTTAACCCCTTCCCGGCATGAAGCGGATTGGGGTCTTCTGCCCCAACGACGACGGTTTTGATTCCTGAGACGACAATCGCATCCACGCAAGGCGGTGTTCGCCCATGGGTGGAGCAAGGCTCAAGAGTAACGTAAAGAACGGCGTTAGGTTTTGGCGGACGTCCGAGAGCTCTCAGAGCTTGAACTTCGGCATGAGGTTCGCCGGCTTTGGCGTGAAACCCCTCGGCAACGATGACATCGCCCTCGGTGATTACCGCGCCAACCATCGGGTTGGGGTGAGTTTCTCCCCAGGCTTTGCGGGCGAGCTCCAAAGCTCGACGCATCGGTACTTCGCTCGGTTTCCACTCCATAGATTTATCGATTTCTTTTTCGAGGCGCTGATGTTTTTGCACCACCGAGCGTTAAGTTGGGTTCGGAGAAATAACGGAACCCTTCGCATTTTCTTCGTTCGATAGGACGACCCAGAAGCTGCTCGATTTGTTGTAGGTGATGCAATTCATCGGGCGAGAAAAGTGTAAATGCCTCTCCTTCGGTAGCCGCACGACCTGTTCTGCCAATGCGGTGAACGTAGTCCTCAGGATGTTCGGGGACATTATAGTTAATGACATGCGTAACACCCGAAATATCTAAACCGCGCGAGGCGATGTCTGTCGCAACCAAGATAGAATACTTGCCTTGTTTAAAACCTTGTAAGGCTTGGGTGCGCTCGGATTGCGAGCGATCGGCATGCAGAGTCGCAACCGGTGTACCATGTCCCTCAATCCATTCTGCAATGCGATCCGCATCCCGTTTGGTCCGAGTAAAGACGATGACTGATTTATAATCGCTACGACGCAGGAGTTCGAGCAACAGATCGTACTTCTGGAAGACATCGACGGGGAAAATAGCGTGGTCCACCGTTTCCGCGGCGGTTTTTCCTGTTCGCACATCGACCGTAATCGGGTCACGCAAAGCCCAGTTGGCGATTTTACCGATTCTTTCATCCACCGTGGCGGAGAATAAAAGCGTCTGCCTTTCCTTGGGACATAAGCGAATGATGCGGCTAACATCTTCGATGAAACCCATGTCGAGCATACGGTCCACTTCATCGAGAATCGTGATTTGGATAGACTGTAAGTCTAAAATTCTCTGCTCGTGCAAATCGAGCAATCGACCAGGAGTGGCAATCACGACATCGACTCCGTCTTGCAGTGCCTTGGTTTGATTACCGTAACCGACTCCTCCGTAGAGCAATGCCGTCTTCGTACCGAGGTATTTTCCGTACTTTTGGAAATTCTCATCAACCTGTACGGCGAGTTCACGCGTGGGCACGAGAACGAGGCAACGAGGTTTGCCGGCGGCAGGACCGAGACGAGCCAGGGCAGGAAGAGCGAAAGCCGCCGTCTTACCGGTGCCCGTCTGGGCAGCGCCGATTAAATCGCGACCCGAAAGAATTACAGGAATCGCTTTTTCTTGGATTGGTGTGGGGTTCACGTAGCCCGCTTCAGCGAGCGAGCGTAAAACTGGCTCAGGAAGTCCGATTTCGCTAAAGTTGGGCATGGATAATGTAGATAAGGGTCAGAGGAGGTAAAAGGGGAAGAACAAACGACAGAAACTTATAGGCTGAGGGCAAGGATAGAGAAACGTGTGGCTCAGAGATTGACAGACGATGAGCTTTTAACTGCATTTATACCCTTCCCTATCGGGATTTATGGTGGATGTAGCTCAGTTGGTTAGAGCATCGGTTTGTGGTACCGAGGGTCGGGGGTTCAAGTCCCCTCATTCACCCCACTTTAACAAAGAACCCCAGTTTTAACTGGGGTTCTTAAGGTTTTATTTAGCACCTTTGGAGCGGAAATAGTACTCCAAAGAATCGCGAATCGTTTTTTCGATCTCGTCGTCGAGTTTTTTAACCTGTGCATCTAACTGAGGATCACCGACCTGAATCCCCCGTTGGAAAATAGGGCCTTCGCCAAATAAAGAAAACCTTTGGGCGTAGTAAGTGACAAAACGGACTTGGTAACGGTAGCCCGATGAGTAATTTTCAATTTTCACCGATACTCGGTCAGTGGGATAATCTTTGCGCAAAGTGGAGAGAGCGGCACGGACGACAGATTCGGCTTCTTCCGAGGTACACTTAATTTTGTTATCCATGAAGTAAGCATCTTCGACGCCTGATTCCATGTCGAAATAGACGCCCGACTGAACGCCATTAAATGCCGTACCTGGGATGCCGAAATAGAGTGCTAAAAAGATTAGCACCGTGATACTGGAGGTAATCGACAACTTCATCCAGGTGGGAGTTTCTTTTTGTAGTTTGACGGATGCCATAGACTTAAAGGGGTAATTTGAAAAAAGACTGAGGCAATCCCATATCGTTCGCACCAAAAAGAAACGGCGCCCATCGGGCGCCGTGTTCACGAGACTTTAGAGGAATCTCAGTGGTCCATATGATCACCGCCAGCCGCAGGCTTTGATTCCTCAGGCAGATCGGTGATGATGCACTCCGTGGTAAGCAAGAGACCTGCAACCGACGAGGCATTGATGATGGCCATACGGGTTACCTTAGTTGGGTCAACGACTCCACCTGCCACGAGGTCTTCGTATTCAGCGGTAGCAACGTTGTAACCATGGGCACCCTTATGTTTGAGCAAGACTTCTTGTACGATGTGTGAACCTTCGACGCCGGCGTTAGCACAGAGAGTACGAAGAGGCTCTTCAATCGATTTGCGCACGATTTGTGCACCAATCTTTTCATCGCCCGAGAGACTGTTGATAACGGAATCAATGGCTTTCACCGTACGGAGCAAGGCAACACCGCCACCGGGGACGATGCCCTCTTCAACCGCAGCACGTGTAGCATGCAAAGCATCATCCACTCGGTCTTTCTTTTCTTTCAACTCAGCTTCGGTAGCAGCACCGACATGGATCACGGCCACACCGCCAGCCAATTTCGCTAAGCGTTCTTGGAGTTTTTCCTTATCGTAATCGGAAGTGGTTTCTTCGATTTGACGACGGATAAGCTTCACGCGACCTTGGATGTCAGCCGACTTACCAGCACCTTGAACGATGGTGGTGTTTTCCTTGTCCACCACAACGCGCTTGGCGCGACCGAGGTCAGCGAGTTTAACCGATTCTAATTTAATACCGAGATCTTCGGTGATGAATCGTCCGCCAGTGAGAACGGCGATATCTTCCATCATCGCTTTACGGCGATCACCAAATCCAGGGGCTTTAACCGCACAGACGTTGATGGTACCACGGAGACGGTTGACCACGAGAGTCGCGAGGGCTTCACCTTCGACTTCTTCGGAGATGATTAAGAGAGGCTTACCTGTCTTGGCCACTTCTTGAAGGAGTGGTAACAAGTCCTTCATCGCGCTCACCTTTTTCTCATAGAGCAGAATGTAGGCATCTTCAATAATCGCTTCGAGAGTCTCTGCATTGGTAGCGAAATAAGGAGAAAGATATCCCTTATCGAACTGCATACCTTCAACAACATCGAGGGTGGTTTCGATGGTCTTGGCTTCTTCAACCGTGATGGTTCCATCTTTACCAACGCGATCCATCGCCTCGGCGATGATATCACCGATGGAGGCATCCCAGTTAGCCGAGACGGTAGCGACTTGTTTAATTTCTTCGCGGGTCTTGATCTTCTTTGAAATATTAGCGAGTTCCTTCACCACCGCTTCCGTCGCCTTATCGATACCACGCTTGACGAAGATAGGATTAGCTCCTGCAGCCACGAAACGAAGACCTTCTTTGTAAATCGCTTCGCCGAGAACCGTGGCGGTGGTCGTACCATCACCTGCTTTATCAGCGGTCTTGGAGGCGATTTCACGAACCATTTGTGCGCCCATGTTTTCAAAGGGATCGCTCAATTCGATTTCCTTCGCTACCGTGACGCCGTCTTTGGTGACCTTGGGAGCACCAAACTTTTTATCAATCATCACATTACGGCCTTTAGGACCGAGGGTGACTTTCACCGCCCGGGCGAGAGTCGAAACACCGTTCAGCACTTTGCGGCGAGCGGCTTCATCAAACAGGATTTGTTTTTTTGACATAGTAGTAAGTGGAGAGGTTGAATTTTAGTTATTCGACAACAGCGAGGATTTCTTCTTCGCGAAGAAGTAAGTAAATTTCGTCGTTCAATTTCACTTCCGTTCCAGCGTATTTGCCGATGAGGACCTTATCTCCGACTTTCACGGAGAAAGGAATTTTCTTACCATCCTTATCAACCGCTCCAGTGCCGAGAGCGATGACTTTAGCCTCTTGGGGCTTTTCCTTGGCGGAATCAGGGATGATAATGCCGCCCTTGATTTCTTCGCCTTCCTCGATGCGCTCTACGAGAACGCGATCGGCGAGGGGCTTAACGGTTTGTTTAGTGTTTTTAGCCATAGGTATGTAGGTAGAAAGAGTGCCCGTAAGGGCAAAAGCGACTTGCAGAACAAATGCCAAAACGGTTTTACGCGGGTTTAGCAATCGTTTACGGGGTTTTTATTCGTTATCCTAGGGTTTACCCTAAGAATAAGGACGAAACAGCCCCCCGTTGGACGTGACAGCCTGTCCCACAGGTTTGTGGAGCTGTCACAGAACTAGGCGAGTTCTCCCGGCTGTTTACCCTCAGGAGATTTCAGTTGGTCTCCCCAGCCTAGAATACGGGCCTGGGCACCATGATGCTCGGCTTTAGCTTTATCCCCTCGCTCCATCCAAATACGCGACAATGAAGTGTGTATATGGATATCTTTTGGCTGAAGTGATAAAGCGGTTTCTCCTGCGGCAAGGGCTTGGTCGAGTTCGCGCAAGGCAAAGTGCACCTCGGCTTTGGCCAGCCAAGACTCAAAAGCCGTTGGATTCAATTTCACAGCTTCCTCGAGTTTCAAAAGAGCAGCTCGTTCATCCCCGAGGGCAAAATCAAAGGCCGCCTCATCGGTAAGAATCTTGGCGCGCTGAGTGGGATTATCGGAAGACATACGTCTACCTTGAGTAGACTCACGAAACTCGCAAGCGTACCTTTCGCGCTTGGAAAGATACCAAGGGCGGGCAAGTGTGATGCATGGATTCACGTTACGCACAACTCGCCGAAGCACTTTGTGGCTTCTCCACCAGTCTGAAAAAAGGAGAGAAAGTTTTAATCGACGCCGCCGAAGTTCCTGAAGAATTCGTTTTAGCCCTCATCCGAGCGGCGCGAAAACATCAAGCCATACCGATGGTCAACTTACAACGCGCCCGGATCAATCGCGAACTCGTGAAAGAAGGAACTCTCGAACAATTTAAAGCCGTTAATGAGCACGAACTCGCCCGCATGAAAAAGATGCAGGCTTACATTGCTGTGCGGGGTGCAGAAAATATTTTTGAGTCGAGCGATGTGCCTGCAACGATGGCCAAACAATTCGGTATGGCTTTGCAGCCCACCCTTGATTGGCGTGTAAACAAAACCAAGTGGGTGGTCTTGCGTTGGCCAACGCCATCGATGGCTCAACAAGCCAAAATGAGCACCGAGGCCTTTGCTGACTTCTTCTTCAGGGTTTGCACATTGGATTACGCTCGCATGGTTCCTGGCATGGAGGCCTTGCGTGAAACCATGATGAAAACAGACGAGGTTCATATCACTGGCCCTGGGACCGATTTACGTTTTTCGATTAAGGGCATTGCAGCCATTCCTTGCGGCGGAAAACACAATATTCCC
The DNA here is from genome assembly GCA_947470855.1 of Opitutia bacterium. Classification (GTDB taxonomy): domain Bacteria; phylum Verrucomicrobiota; class Verrucomicrobiia; order Opitutales; family UBA953; genus UBA953. Next base: position 28,724 of record CANIUQ010000004.1, read on the forward strand.
GATGGCGAAGTCTTTACAGCCCCTGTGCGCGATTCGGTCGAAGGCGTCATTCAATACAATGCCCCCACCGTTTACCAAGGTGTTTCCTTTGATGCGATTCGCTTAGTTTTCCGAAAAGGAAAAATTGTTGAAGCGACCGCCAACAACACCAAGCGCTTGAATGAGATTTTAGATACGGACAAAGGTGGACGCTACATTGGCGAATTCGCCCTTGGGTTTAATCCCCATATTTTACATCCCATGCAGGATATTTTATTTGATGAAAAGATTGCGGGCTCGTTCCATTTCACTCCTGGCAAATGCTACGAAAGTACTGACAATGGCAACCACTCGGCTATCCACTGGGATATGGTATGCATTCAACGACCTGAGTATGGCGGTGGAGAGATTCGTTTTGACGGAAAACTCATTCGTCAAAATGGGCTTTTCGTCCCCAATCATCTGCAAAAATTAAACCCATCGTATTTACTCGGAAAAAAACGTTAATGGCTCCTTCCTCAAAACCGACCCACAAGCCTTCACCTGGAGCCGATCGTTCCAAACGTGCCCAGCGTAAAAAAAGCGCTAAGCGTGCTGTCGTTAAAAAGAAACTCGCACCGCCTATTCTTAAAGCAGTCGCTAAAGAACTAGAGACTCACAAAGTCACAGTGGAAGCAGGAACGCCTGCTGCTCGAGCGGATAAAATTTTGTCGAATTTAATCGAAGGCGTGAGTCGCTCGCGCGTCCAGCGTGCTCTCAATCAACAATTGGTAAAAAGACAGGGAATAGTCATCGACTCTCGCACCGTCTTACAACCTGGCGATGAGGTCGTGGTTCAATTACCCGACCCCGTTGAACCAACGGCGTCTGCCGTGAAAATGAAACTCGAAATCCTTTTTGAAGATGAGCATCTGATTGCAGTGAATAAACCCGCTGGATTACTCACTCACCCGGTTTCGGGATCCAATGAAAAATCTTTAGTACAAGGGCTCTTATATCACACCCAAGGAAAACTTGCCCCGGCTGGGGGCGCGCCTCGTCCTGGAGTCGTCCATCGTCTCGACCGCGAAACCTCAGGCGTCATTGTCTTAGCCAAAACTGACAAAGCCTACCACTCTCTTGTCGAGCAGTTCACCCATCGAAATGCACAAAAGGAATATTTGGCATTGGTTGATAAAAGCCCGCGACTACTCAGTGGAAGCATTGACGCGAACATCAATCGCCATCGCACCATTAGGGTACGTATGGCCGTCAGGGAAGATGGTCGCGAGGCTTCGACCGATTGGCGAGTCGAGGAAAAGTATGGTCCACAGGCCGCTTTAATTCGGGCTTTTCCACACACGGGTCGCACCCATCAAATCCGGGTACACCTTGCCCATATTGGACATCCTATTCTCGGCGATCGTACTTACGGAAAATTTGATACGCCCGCCTTCGCCCATTGGCCAATACAGCGGGTAATGTTACATGCTCATCGTCTTACCCTGAATCACCCACAGACGGGTAAGCCATTGACCATCGCCGTTGATCCTCCAGCTGATTTTCAAAAACTTCGCGAGTGGCTAAAATCTCGCTTCGGATTTAAGTCCTTCAATTTAGCCGTATAATTAATCAGCCATTCCGTGATGACCGTCGCGCTTGCGATGTTGCGGGACATCGGGTTCAACATGGACTAGGACGGAAATTACTTCGGGGTGTTGGCTAAGAATATCGTACTTAATTTTACCAGCGATGGCGTGGCCCTCAGCCACCGTGGCGGTTTCATCGACTTGTAAATGAAAGTCGACCTCGAAGCGGTCACCTAATCGTCGAGCACGAAAAGCATGAAACCCTTTCGCACCAGGCACCGCTAAAATATGTTCACTCAAATCCTTCAAGACCGTTTCGGCGGGTGCTGTATCAATTAAATCGGCACAGGAATTTTTAAAGAGGCGAATACCTTCTGCCCCCAACCAACCAGCCAGAATTAAACCGACCACTTTATCGAGGATAGCCCACTCGGGTTTGGTATGTGCGATAACGACGGCTAACAAAGCCATGAAAGAGGCTATCGCATCGGCTCGATGATCCGCTGCATTGGCCATGAGCAGACGAGAGCCTAGGCGCTCAGCTTGACGTCGAGCATACTGGTAAAATCCCTCTTTTAAAACCAACGCGACTCCGGCAACCCACGCAGCCGCTAAACCAGGAATTTCTTGTTTCGTTCCTGCGACGAGGGCGTTGAGCGAATGCCAGGCTAAACCGAAACAGAAGGCGAGAACGAGACCAGAGATCAAGAGCGTAGCCAATGTCGAAAAACGATGATGTCCATAGGGATGATCCTCGTCTTTAGGCAAATGCGACCATCGCAAACCAATCAATGCGGCAATATCACTCGCGATATCAACTAAAGAATGAATACCATCGGCAATGAGGGCATGGGAATTGCAAATGAAACCCACCGTTAACTTCACCCCAGCCAACACCACGTTGACGACAAAGCTTAGCGCACAAGTTAACGTGCCTTCTTGCTGGAGATTGCTCATTTTATTTTGCCGTATTAGCCTTAATCAAATCGGCCTCGGCTTGCCAATGGATTTTCACTAATTCAGCAGAGTGCACCGCCGGGTTAGCTTGCAGTATTTTTAAAATCTCAGGAATTGAAGCCCAGTTCATTGTTTTCTGATTTTTTCGCCAGGCTCGCAAAGTAAGGACGGCTTCTTGCGGTTTACCCGACACCGTTTCAGCCACATCTCCCGAAAGGAGTGAAACTTCGGAAGCGAGGTGTCCAGGCTTGAGTTGTATTGCAATACGTTCGGCGTAACGAAAATCGTAACTTAAAACTGGACCCGCTTCGGCCAATGCCGTTTGCGGAGCATAAGTTTCCGTAATCCACAAATACTCTTCTGGTAACTCGCGTCTATCAGCGTCGTAACGACGGCGACCTCCAGTAACAATCGAACGTTGGCGTGTGCCATCAGGCTGAGTCGATAGCGCCTCATACAAGACAAAGTGTCCGTAAAAACCTTTTTGCGATACCGCGTAATCGTACATCATGCCAGGTAAACTGAGTGATTCGCGGACCCGGGTCCGTTCATCGCGGGCGGGCTGACTGTGGGTTTTAAAAAAATAGAGCAAAAGAGCACCCATGATGGTACCTAAAATAAAAATCATAAAGCGCTGTTTCTGCTCCATAAGTGTATCTTCACCCTACCCGCCAAGCCTGCAAGAAGAAGCTTTTCCCAAATGTCGCTCCTTTCTCATTGGAAAAACAAGGTTCTTACGTAACTTAAACACATGCTGCAATCTACGGTCGAGACCCGCGTTCGATTTGCCGAAACAGATGCCATGGGCGTAACCTACCATGGAAATTACCTGCCGTGGTTTGAAATGGCTCGCGTATCATTGCTCGATCAAATCGGCTGCCCTTATCGCGAACTAGAAAAATCAGGTTTTCTTTTGCCCGTTTTAGAAACTGGCCTCACCTATCATCAACCCTCGCACTTTGATGATCGGCTGACTATCACCGTGCAATTACTGGAAAAGCCCATGGCGCGTTTGCGTTTAAATTATACAGTGAAGCGGGGTCAGGACATATTGGTCGAAGGTTTTACGGTGCATGCTTTTGTGAATCGCGAATTTAAACCCGTGCGTCCACCTGCGGTATTTGCCGAAGCCATGCAGCGGGCATTTAAATAAAGAATTTATGAAAATTGAAGTCTGGTCCCTTGGACCGTTTGAAACCAATGCTTATTTGCTCACGTCAGAAGATGATAAGTCGTGTCTCTTGGTCGATGCACCGAAAGATGCAGCTAAGAAAATTTTGCCGATTATTCAAAGTCGAGGACTCACCCTAACCCATGTACTCATAACCCACGGGCATTGGGATCACATGTGCGATGCTCACGCCTTTGTCAAAGCGGGCGTTGAAGTTTTTGCACATCATGATGATCAACAACTCATCGAAAACATTGAAGCCTATCGCGATCGCTACACTGCGATGATGCCTTTTTTAACTGATAATGATTTTCGTTCAACGCACGTAACCCAGTGGCTCAAGCACGGTGACACCTTTAGTGCCTTGGGCAGAACTTTTGAAGCCCGCCATGTTCCCGGCCACTGCCCGGGTAGTTTGCTATTTTACAGTGCCACGGATCAGCTCGCATTCTCGGGTGACGCCATCTTTGCTGGTTCAGTGGGTCGAACCGATTTGCCGAATGGGAACTGGAATCAGCTTTTGCAATCGATTCGGAATCATATCTACAGCCTCCCTGATGCCACAGTGCTTTTGCCAGGACATGGTGGAAGTACGACCGTGGGACGAGAAAAGCAGACCAATCCCTACGCGAAACCTTAAATCGTGGCGACACCTTGTCCGTTTCTACCCTCTTCCGCTCGAAGGTATTCGTGGCGCGATTTGGCTAAGTTTCGGGAAAATCAAGGTGCCGAACTTTACCAACGCTGCTTAGAATACGGGCAACAACTTTGGCTCGATCATTTACCAGCCAGAGCTCTCTTGGCGGTGGATCGTGCTCTCTACTGTGATATTCCTGCCGAAGCGGCTATCTTGAAAAAATGGCCTTTACCTTATCAGGCAATTGCATGGCTAGTCAGTCAGCCGACGGAGCACTTTACTGGAAATGCTCGCGTGCACTATCAACACCTTGCGGATCGTGTGAGGGGCGAACGTGCCGACATCAAGAAATGGCGGGCATGGGCAGCGTGGGCCGTCGTTCGAAAAACGAGACCCGACTTAAGTTCTGACCCTCGTCATAAAGTCATTGAGCCAACCCATCGTGAAATCCTTCAAGGCCTAAAGTCCTTTGGATTACCCGAAGAGCCCACCTGGTGGGAGAAATCGATTGGCTGATTTACAGACGCTTAAAGACCAAGGAGGCGTTGTGCCCGCCGAAGCCGAGGTTATTAGAAATCGCAACATCGACTTTCATTTCACGAGCCTTATTCGGTACGTAATCTAAATCGCAATCGGGATCTGGGTTCTCGTAATTAATCGTCGGCGGAACTTTATTATGGAAAATGGATAAAGCACAAACCGCGGCTTCCACTCCGCCGGCAGCACCGAGCAGGTGACCCGTCATCGATTTCGTGGAGGAGATTGCAATCTTGTAAGCTTGTTCCCCAAACGTGCGTTTAATAGCCAACGATTCACAACGGTCATTAATCGGCGTCGAAGTGCCGTGAGCGTTGATGTAATGAACTTGTTCTTTGGTTACACCCGCATCGTCTAAGGCGCGATTTAAACAAAGAGCGAGACCCTTACCCTCTTGGTCTTGGCCCGTAATATGGTAAGCATCGCAGGTCGCGCCATAACCAGCGAGTTCGCAATAAATGCGAGCTCCTCGAGCTTGAGCGTGTTCGAGGGATTCGATAACTAAAACGGCTGCACCTTCACCCATCACGAAACCATCGCGAAGCTTATCAAAAGGACGCGAGGCCTTCTCGGGCGTATCATTAAAATCGGAAGACATGGCCTTCATATTACAGAAGCCTGCATAGCCTAAACGAGTGATGGCAGCTTCCGAGCCACCAGAGAGCATCACGTCAGCGTGACCATCACGAATGTGGCGCATCGCTTCACCGAGTGAGTGCGAGCCTGAGGCACAGGCAGAAACAACGCCAAAGTTTACGGACTTGGCTTTGAACTCAATGGCCACGACGCCTGAGGCGATGTTGGCGATGAGCGAGGGAATCGTGAAAGGTGAAACCCGAGAAGGTCCGCGTTCAAAAAGCACGCGTGACTGAGCCTCGATGGTTTCCATACCACCAATTCCAGAGCCGATAATGACTCCAAATTTTTCCGAATCGATTTTGTTAACATCGAGTTTCGCGTCCTCGACTGCCATACGCGAGGCGGCTACTGCATACTGAGTGTAGCGATCATTCCGCTTTGCCTCCTTGGGATCCATGTATTTACCAGGATCAAATTCCTTGATTTCGGCACCGACCTTCGACGGGAAATCAGTCGGATCAAAACGAGTCAGACGGGAAATACCTGAACGGCCTTTCATCAGGGAATCCCAGAAAGAAGCCGTATCGGGTCCAAGTGCCGACAGGCAACCAATGCCTGTGACGACAACTCGACGAGGTTTGGTTGGTGTGCTCACGTTGACGGGCTAAATCGCAAGCCCGTGGCGGTTATTTAGTGGCGTTAGCCTTAATGAACTCGATGGCATCACCCACGGTCTTCATGGATGCTGCTTTGTCCTCAGGAATGGAGGAAATGCCGAACTCGTCTTCGAAGGCCATAATGATCTCAACCAGGTCGAGAGAATCGGCCTTGAGGTCAGTTTGGAAGCCAGCCGAGGCAGTGACCTGCTCAGGGTTGACGCTCAACTGCTTTACGATGATGTCTGTTACGCGTTTTTCAATGTTTTCAGTCATGGTAAAAGGTATTTGGGAGTGATTTCTGGGTGTCAGATAGCCATCCCACCGTCAACCGAAAAGACCTGACCTGTGATATACCCCCCCTCTTCGGAGGCCAGAAAATCGACCATTGCGGCGATATCGGTGGTGGTTCCAAAGCGACCGAGCGGGATTACACCCAAAATCTTCTGTTTAATCTCTTCGGATAATTCACCTGTCATATCGGTGGTGATAAAACCAGGAGCAACGGCATTGGCCGTAATGCTACGACCTGCGAGCTCTCGGGCAAGTGTCATCGTCAAACCATGAAGACCGGCTTTGGCGGCGGCGTAGTTGGCTTGCCCAGCATTGCCTTGGACGCCTGTCACCGAGGAGATACTGATGATACGACCCCAGCGTTTTTTGGTCATCGGGCGAACAAGACCTTTAACCCAGAAGAAAGCGGAAGAAAGATTGGTAGAAATGACATCGTTCCAGTCCTGCTCACTCATCGCCATGACAAGTTTATCGCGAGTGATACCTGCGTTGTTCACTAAAATTTCCACGGCACCAAACTCAGCATTGATCTGCTCGCAAGCCTTAGCCACAGCCGTGGCGTCAGAAACGTCCACCTGAATAGCCTTAGCTTTGAGACCTTTGGCCAAAATATCGTTGGCGACGGAAACACAGGTTTCGGATTTAGAAACACAGATAACCGTATGGCCATGCGAGGCGAGCCGTTCAGCGATAGCTTTTCCAATGCCACGACCGGCACCAGTAACAAGGGCTACGCGGGGATGATGCGTCAGTTGCATTGCCATGGATGTGGAGAAAAAATGCCTCTTAGGCAAGAGGTGAAATAACCCTCTGCAAAGACAAATCAGTAAACGTCGCGCTGATAGCGGCCGTCTTTTTTGAACTGTTTGACCCACTCAACCGCTGCTTCGGGTGTCATCTTTCCTTGTTCAGCGACAATAGCGTGCAAGGTGGCATCGACATCTTTGGCCATTCTTTTGGCATCACCGCAGACATAGAAATAAGCCCCCTCCTGAATCCATCGCCAAAGCTCGGCAGCCTTTTCCTTCATACGATCTTGCACATAAATCTTTTGTGCCTGATCGCGTGAAAACGCACAATCGAGTTTGGTTAGGACACCCGATTTTAAATAATCGGCCCATTCATCGGCATAGAGGAAATCGTGCTCGCGACGCTGATCGCCAAAAAACAGCCAATTCTTTCCTTTGGCACCACGCGTAGCTCGATCCATCACAAAACTACGGAAAGGGGCTACACCCGTTCCTGGTCCAACCATGATAATGGGGGCATCGTCATTAGCTGGTAAACCAAAGTGTGAGTCGGCCACAAAGATAGGTAAATCAGCTTCGTTCATTCTAGCACGATCAGCTAAATAAGTGGAGCACACCCCTTCTCTTGCTCGACCATTCGTTTCGTAGCGAACGACCGCGACTGTGAGATGAATTTCTTGGGGATACTTTGAAGGTGCTGAAGAAATCGAATACAAACGTGGCATTAATTTGCGCTGCAGTTCCACGAGTTCTTGCGCGCTGATTTTGGCCGAGGGGTATTCAGTAAAAAGATCAACAAACTCTCGTTGCTCGATCCATGACTTCTTTTTCTCGGCGTCTGCTTCAGCGAGTTTAGAAGCTAAATCACTTTTCTGTCCTGCGTCCGTCGCATGATCATGTAAGCACTGCACAAATTTGTATGTCGGTGCATTCAAAGAGAGTCGTTTGGATAACGCTTCTCGCAAAGACATCGGTGACGTATCTTTAGGAATCGTAATCGATTCGTTTCCTGAAAATCCTGCGGCAGTCAGCAAGGCATCAACGGCTTTAGGGTTATTGACCGGATAAACCCCGAGAGAATCGCCACATTTATAAGTCAGTCCACTGCCAGATAAAGACACGGAGAAATGCTGAGTGTCTTTTTGACTGGCGGGGGAACTTAAACGCCGACGATCGACCAGTTTCGCGTGAAAGGGGTTATTCTTATCAAAGGGTGCACTCATGTCTGTAGCCGCAGAATGATGAGCCATGGAAGATGGCAACACCCTTTTACAATGGAGAGATTTTTAGCTCTTATTTATAGACCCGAACGTAATCGACCTCGAAATCGTCGCCCACGAAATCAGCGGTCGGATTAGCCTTTTCCAATTGTTGCTCACTCACCCAGTGGCCGAGACTGATTTCCATACCCACAGAAGGTGTGGGTCGAGCAATCGATCGTATCTTTTTACCGTTCATATAGATTTCGTATGCAGTGTCGGTGAGAAGGAAACCGTAAGCATGAAAAGCCGTAGGAATCTCGGTAGCCTTAACCGGCAGGACCGACCTACCTTTAGGAGCTTCGTTATAGTTTTTAACTCCGGATGTATCACCAATTTTTCCGCCAAAATTCAGAGCACCTCCATCTTTATTGGATGGGTCTGCGTAGTACTCGATGAATAAATTTGCTTGGGGCATTTTGGGAGATTTTTCGTTGATGATGGAGAAAGCCCCCCGGTGATTAGGACGTGCCGTGTACTTAGCGGATGCTTCAAAGTAGCCACGGACTTGCTTAAATTTACCTTTGGTTGTGATTCCACTACCTTGCCAGCCATAACCCTTACCTCCGTCGGTGATAGCAATCTTAAGAATGCCACCGCTCACAGTAACACGAGAAGAATTTCCAACATAATCCCATTTATTTAAATCCAAGTTGGAACCATCAAACTCATCCGACCACGTAAGTTTTAGACCGTCCGTTGGGCCAGCGGCCCAAAGTTGAACTGAAAACAGAGCAAGAATCAGGCTTGTAAATCTCATAGGATTTTTGATGCGACTTTCAATTTAATCCTTTTTTACAAACAATGCAAGTCGGACTGGAAGCCTTGTTAATTCTCGAAAATTAGGTCAATTTCCTTGCGGGAAAGGGGGCGACAATCGCCTAGAGGCATTTTACGTAGAACCAGGCTACCAATTTGGTATCGCTTCAGTACCTTTACATGGAAACCAAAGATTTCAAATAAGCGACGGATTTCACGTTTTCGGCCTTGATCGAGGTGAACCTCGAGTTGCTTAGGGTCATCGGGCGAACGAATCACCTTTTTGAATCTTAAAAGTTCTCCTTCCTCCATCGCTCCTTTAAGTAACTTGGGCGTGAGTTTCGAATCATAGTCACGATTCAAATGAACTTCGTACTTTTTAATCACTCCGCCAGAGGGGTGCATGACCTTGTTTGCAAGAGCGCCATCGTTGGTTAAAAGTAAAAGCCCCTCGGAATCTTTATCCAGGCGCCCCACACAAAATAAACGCAAAGCCTTGTATTCTGGAGGGACCATTTCAAAAACCGTGTGCCCTCCGTGGGCATCGACATTGGTGCAGAGAAATCCTCGAGGCTTGTTCATCATCAATACCACATTTCTCGAAACGCTTTTAACCTCTCGACCTCGATAACGCACCACATCAACAGCGGGATCCACTGGCTGACCCGTTCCAGCGACTTTGCCATTAATGGTGACCAACCCCTCGGAAACCAGTCGTTCGGCTTCCCTTCGGGAACAAATTCCCGCCTGAGCAAGGAATTTATGAATTCGCATCGTATTTTCGGTCACGCCCTATGTCTAAAGGAACAATTCCGCTCAGGGCGAGATAATCAGTCATATTCCTGAATAACTTTTCTCGCCCTCCCTACCCCGTTTGTCCTACTTAAAGACCATGAAGCTTATTGATGGTAATGCGATAGCCCAAGAAGTGCTTGCCGAAGTTAAAAATCGGGTAGCCAAATTGAGTCCGGTGATTCCTCACGTCGCTTTCGTCCGCGTCGGAGAAGACCCTGCCTCGGTATCTTACGTAACTAAAAAACAAAAAACGGCGGCAGAAGTCGGTATGAAGGCCAGCCTCAAAGTTTTCCCCGAAAGCGTGAGCAAGGAAGAACTCTTTGCTCACCTCGATGCCCTCAACGCCGACTCAACCGTTCACGGTATCCTGATTCAGGCACCCTTACCCAAACATTTACCGGAGACCGAGGTCTTTAATCGAGTATCAGCGAATAAAGATGTGGATGGTTTTGGCACGCAGAGCATTGGCCGGCTTGTACAAGAACTGCCCGGAGCCTTTGCTGCTTGCACGCCTGCAGGTGTCATCGAATTGCTTCGTCGTTCAGGTGTTGAGACTGCGGGCAAGCATGCCGTTGTGGTTGGACGCTCTTTGATTGTTGGTAAGCCTGCTGCGGTTCTTTTATTGGCCAAGGGATGTGATTGTACGGTTACGATTGCTCACTCGCGTACACGTGATCTTCCCACCATCGTTCGTCAGGCGGACATTGTTGTGGCTGCGATTGGCAAACCTAAATTCATCACTGCGGATATGATTAAGCCGGGAGCCGTCGTCATCGATGTGGGTATCAATCGTGTCCCCGATTCGACTAAAAAAACGGGTTATCGCATTGTTGGGGATGTAGACTTTGAGGGCGTTTCACCGAAGTGTGCGGCGATTACGCCTGTACCAGGTGGAGTTGGACCAATGACCGTAGCGATGCTGATGCAGAACACCTTGAACGCTTGCGAGCGAGCCCAGTCCCGTGGCTGAAGTGAAACCACCTCCCCTGCCCTTGCCTCCCGCTGGCTTTGGCTGGCGCACTCTCGCCTGCCTTGCGGACATCATTCCTCTCATTATTTTGGGTGTTTTCCTCGGAGGTTATTTTGCAAATACAGAACAGTTGGAGGCAAAACAGAGGGTCGACGATTTTCAGAAGCGACTCGAACAACAATACATCAAGACGCTTTCCAACCCCAGCGAACGGGAACAAACCGCATTACGGAAAATGATTATGCAGCCCGACACTCAAGACGTAACGGCCGTGCAGACATGGTACACCCACCAGGGTGTTGTTTGTTTTTTCGTTCTCTTAGTCGGACTTGCCTTGCAGGAAATTGTCGCTTCTGGACAGACCATCGGTAAACGCATTTTTAATCTACGCACGGTCGATTTTTATACTCAGCAATCTCCAGGAATGATGTCCTGTTTCCTTCGCTCAGCCTGGAAAGCTGCCTTTCTTGCTTTGGTAAATCCCCTCATTCTCATTTTAGGGATAATCAATTTTCACATTCCTTTATTTCGTCGAGACCGTCGGGCGTGGCATGATATGCTCACCCGAACTTATGTCGTGGACGACAAAAAGAAGTAAGCTCGCAAAAGCTAAAGGCATAAAAAAGCCTCAGTTTCCTGAGGCTTGAGGGATGGTTCGCTGGGCGAATTATCCTTGATTACTTTCGCCTTCGTTAGCGCGCTCGCGGAAAGGACGACGGGCTGGTCGGTCTTCACGCGGACGATCAAAACTAGGCTTAGGAGCAGGCACGTATTCGCGACCTTCCTTCTCGGCGATGGCTGCACGACGAGAGAGACGTACACGTCCTTTATCGTCGATACCCACACACTTAACGATGATTTCATCGCCAAGTTTAACGATGTCTTCGACCCGATTAACGCGGAAGTCGGCAAGCTCGGAAATGTGGACGAGTCCTTCTTGACCAGGGAGACATTCCACAAAGGCACCAAATTCTTTCACCGAGCGAACGATACCTTTGTAGGTTTTATCCAACTCGATTTGTGCAGAGATAAGGTTCACTTCGTTAACGGCACGAGCGAGTTTTTCACCATCGGTAGCGAAAATCGTAATCCAACCCGAATCATCTTGGTCGATATCGATTTGGCAACCGGTGTACTCGGTGATGCGTTTGATGTTCTTACCACCAGGACCGATGAGAGCACCGATTTTCTCGGCGGGAATCTTCATGCGGTGTGTACGTGGAGCATGCGATTTAAGCTCAGCACGAGGAGCAGCAATCGAAGCTTCCATGTAACCAAGAATCTGGTCACGGGTTACTTTGTTTTGCATGATTGCTTCCTTCGCGATTTCAATCGGCAAGCCGTGGATTTTCAGGTCCAACTGGAAGCCCGTGATACCTTCGCGGGTACCGCAAATCTTGAAGTCCATGTCACCATAGTGATCTTCGGCGCCGATGATATCGGTAAGCACGCGGTGCTTCACCACTTTGCCGTCTTTTTCTTCGGTCACGAGACCGCAAGAAATGCCAGCAACAGGAGCCTTAATCGGCACACCCGCATCCATCAAAGCCAAGGTACCACCGCAAACTGAGGCCATCGAGGTCGAACCATTGGATTCCATGATTTCAGAAACCAAACGAATGGAATACGGAAAATCTTGCTCTGAAGGCAGAACGGAAAGCAAGGAACGCTCAGCGAGATTACCGTGACCGGTTTCACGACGGCTAGTTACACCGAAACGACCCGTCTCACCGACTGAGAATGGAGGGAAGTTGTAGTGTAAGAGGAATGACTTCGATTTCGGTCCGCCCGTAATGGAGTCCAATTCCTGAACATCCTTGGAGGTACCGAGCGTTGCTAAAACAAGACCTTGTGTTTCACCACGCTGGAAAATAGCTGAACCGTGAACACGCGGAAGCACATCGACTTGGCAAGAAATCGCACGCAAATCTTTAGTACCACGTCCATCGGCACGCTGACCTTTTTCGATAATCGCCGAACGATAGACTTTCTCTTGGAGTTTTTCGAAAGCCATCTTGATATGACGAGCGTCGAAGCCATCGCCTAATTCAGCTTGGCAAGCCGCTTTCGCTTTTTCGATGACAGCCTTCACCGCATCACCACGCTCTTTTTTCGAGGCTAAGAAGATAGCCTTTTGCAATTGGTCGCCTTCGGCGGCAACGCGTTCGCAAATCGCCAAAGCTTTCGGTTCGCACACTACGAGAGGGAAAACTTTTTTCTTCTTCGCACAAAGAGCGGCCAATTTACGTTGAGCAGCAATAATGGGCTGAATCGCACGATGAGCAAAATCCAACGCTGCAATGAAATCAGCTTCAGGGATTTGATCCGCTGAACCTTCAATCATCATCATGTCATTTTCATTTCCGACATAGATTAAATCTAAGTCTGAAGCGAATTGCTGTTCGTGGGTTGGATTAGCGATGAATTGACCATCGATTCGGGCAACACGCACACATCCGATTGGACCGTTCCAAGGGATATCGGAGCAAAGTAAAGCGGCGGAAGCACCGTTCACCATGAGCACATCAGGTTCATTAACTTGGTCAGCCGAAAGCAGTAAACCGATAACCTGTACTTCGTTTAGAAAACCCTCAGGGAAAAGAGGGCGAAGAGGACGATCGCAAAGACGCGACGTTAAGATTTCCTTGTCCGAAGGTTTTCCTTCGCGACGGAAGTAACCACCTGGGAAACGTCCCGCGGCGGCAAATTTCTCGCGAAAATCTACCGTTAAAGGGAAGAAATCTTGATCAGGTGAACGCAGCTCCTCTGCGGCGGTCGCAGAAACGAAGACGATTGTCTCGCCCTTGCGAATCGTTACGGAGCCATTCGCTAAACGTGCTAAGGATCCAGTGCTGATAGTGATACCGAGTTCCTCGATAGTCACGGAGTGTTGTTGTTTCATGTTTTTGTTTTATCTTGTGCCAGGCGGAATTGCCTAGCGGTTTTTATTTTTTTTGGGTGAAAAGGCAACGTCCCAGCGTGAGCTGGGACGCGCGAAGTAATCCTACGCCGAAGCGGACAAATTACTTACGCAAATTGAGCTTAACAATTAAGGCGTTATAGCGGTCTAAATTACTAGACTTAAGGTAATTGAGCAGCTTTCGACGACGGTTGGTCAGCATGATAAGACCGCGACGCGAGTGAAAATCTTTACGATGATCCCGTAGGTGCTCAGTGAGGTGATTAATCCGACCAGTGAGAAGAGCGACTTGGACTTCTGGTGAACCTGTGTCCTTGGCGTCTTGCTGGTTGGCTTTGATGATTTCCGACTTATTGTATGACATATGTTTTGGTTAGTTTTTTGGGGAGTTTGGCCGACTTGGGAGGAATTCCCGAGGACCCGCCGAATGGCCGGTACCTCCGTCTGGAGAGAGCTTTCGCTCCCCGGCCAGCGTGAGAAGGGCTCCGCCCCTCTCCCTAACGAAGTTGAACCCAATACGTGACAGGTAGAACTACCCTAGGCAAGCCGGAATATAAGTGAAATTTATCGAGATTTTTAGGGTGATAAATCGTCAAACTAGGGAAGTTTAGACAAAGCGGCTTTGGATTAGCCCGTTGACTCTCTCCCTGCTGGCTTTGGAATAAAAAGTCATGCACGATGAACATTCCAGTCTGACGGGTGCGGAACGCGGCAAACTACGCGGTCTGGCTCAAACGCTCGACCCCAAAGTCTTTGTCGGCAAAGCAGGCATCAATCCTGGCATCGCTAAACTCTTAAACGATGCATTCAAAAATGCCGATTTAGTTAAAGTGCGTTTTACAGCGGAAAGAGATCTAATGGAGCAACAAGCTCAAGAACTGGCCAAACTGACGCAGAGCGAAGTAATTGGTAGCGTTGGTCGAACAGCGACCTTCTTTCGATTAGGATCATCCGCTTCGGCTGAATAAAAATGGAGGCAACGGATTTTCAAAAACTCCATGAGGCTTTTATTCTAAAAGCCGAAAGAGCTATTGATTCCCTTCTCCCTCCGGCCGACACGCATCCAGCACGACTCCATACCGCGATGCGCTATTCGATGCAGGCGGGAGGTAAGCGACTTCGTCCCACCCTTTGTCTAGCCGCAGCCGAGGCTTTCTCGAGTCAGGCCGACGCACGCTGTGCGGCAACGGCAGTCGAGTGCATCCACACCTACTCTCTCATCCATGATGATTTGCCCTGCATGGATAATTCTGACCTTCGCCGCGGACGACTTTCCTGTCACAAGGCTTTCGATGAGGCCACCGCCCTTCTCGCAGGAGATGCACTCCTACCTCTATCCTTCCAACTTTTAGCTCAAGGGTATGCAGCGAATGCTGAACTGGCACGACAGCTGATTGTCGAACTTTCTGTCGCCGCAGGTTCTTCGCTTTTGGTCGGGGGACAGGTAGAAGATATGCAAACATCCAGCGCGGAAAACGAAGAGCACCGTT
Organism: Opitutia bacterium; assembly: GCA_947470855.1. Classification (GTDB taxonomy): domain Bacteria; phylum Verrucomicrobiota; class Verrucomicrobiia; order Opitutales; family UBA953; genus UBA953. The sequence goes on from CANIUQ010000004.1 coordinate 44,044, forward strand.
TAGAGTATATTTTACAGGGGAAAACAGCTGCGATGATTGCCGCTCCTCTTGCGATGGGAGCCATGATTGGCGGAGGATCCAAATCTGATATCGAACACTGTCGCCGTGCTGGCCGTGCGGCAGGAATAGCCTTTCAGTTAGTGGATGATCTCTTGGACCAAAGCAGTAATGCTGAAAAAATGGGAAAGCCGGTCGGTGCTGATACACACAATGGAAAATTTACCTTTGTCCGCTTGATGGGAGTGAAGGCAACAGAGCAACGAATCCAAACCCTCACCGAAGAGGCTCTAAAACACTTACAAACATGTCAGGGGAAAATGGATTTTCTTTGTGCCTTAGTGGCACGCATGGCCACACGCGACCGCTAATCTAGTCATCCACCCGACGACCTTGCGAGGGAAGTTGATCGGGTAAAAAACCATAATAGGTACCCAACCAAAAACGCCAAGCGAGTGCGTGAATAAAGGGAGGTAATAGCAAAACAACGCCAACGGCTATCTTCACCGTCGAACCGATGGTTAGCCATTCTTTGCTCAGACACAGAAGCAGCACTGGTAAAATGCCAAAAGCAATCAGCCCGTAATTCCAAACCATCGCCCCAAGGAAAAAACCTTCTTTGCGCCGTAAGACCAACCCGCAACTCGAGCAGCTGGATGGAACATTACTCAGCCGCTCGAACAATGAAGCATCATACGAAAAGCGGAGAGGCTTTCCGCAATCGGGACACTGTCCGCATGCACTTCGCCAGAAAATATCGAAACGAAATGACATAAAGTGAGACTGGTCTAACCCCGCCCACTGTCAAATCGGATGGGCCAAAAAAAGGCCGATTTTCATCAAGAAAATCAGCCTTTCAAGGGAGTGGATTTGGGTAATTATTCCCCAGCCGTTTCGCCTACTTGATAGCGAGTGAAGCGAACGATTGATACCTCTTCGCCGACTTTCTTAGAAAGTTCAGACAAGAGTTGAACAATCTTTTTATCGGCATCGCGGAAGAAGGTTTGCTCAAGCAAACAGACTTCAGCGAAGTATTTATCCACACGTCCAGAAATAATCTTTTCGATATTGGAGAGTTGTGACTTCTTGCGACCTTCCGCAGCGATGAGTTGCTTATCAGCCACAGCCAAACGCTTGTTCAATTCGGCAATCGCTTCTGCATTATTGGCTGCAGTTTGTTCAACCAATTGACCCTTATAGTCCTCGATAATGCGTTTTACTTCCTCAATCGCTTTATCGGCTTCGGATTTGGTAAACTCGAGAGCGATTTCGCGCTCCTTAGCGACGGTTTCGGCCGATACGTCTTCACGACGAACAAAGCGTGCATTATTTGCGACAACTTGCATCGCCATCTGACGGGCAAATTCTGCAACCTCGGCGTGAGAAGCACCAGCAGGTGACTTTGTCGAAAGTTCGAGCAAGACAGCAATCTTAGCTCCCGTATGAACGTAGGCAGAGACTCGGCCATTACCCGATGCCTCGAACTTCAGGACACGTGAAACCTTTAAGTTCTCACCAATTTTTGTAACCTGATCGTTCAAGTAATCGTTAACCTTGCGGGATTTGTCCGCATGGTAAGGCTTATCGAGTAATTGATCGACACCCACCAGAGCGGCTTGACCAACTAAATCTTTAGCCAATGCCACAAAGGCTTCGTTCTTTGCCACGAAGTCGGTTTCGCAATTTAACTCAAGCAAAGTAGCAGACTTGCCAGAATCGTCGACCTTCACGGCGATGATACCTTCGCTGGCCTTGCGATCGGCTTTCTTATTGCGAGTTGCAATACCCTTAATGCGGAGAATTTCCACGGCTTTTTCCATATCGCCCTGGGCTTCCGTAAGAGCTTTCTTACAATCCATCAGGCCAGCACCTGTGCGCTGGCGCAGATCGTTTACGGTCTGTGCAGTAATGGCTGACATAGATAAATTACTTGGAGGACTTACGTGCGCGAGGAGCTTTTGCACCCTTTGCTGAAGCTTCATCCGCATCAGCACCATCGCTCGCTGCTAAAAGTTCAGAAGAAATGGTTACCTCAGGTTGGACGGTTTCGCCAGATTCTACACGAGCAACTGGGGTCACAGTCTTACGTGGATCGCGTTCAACCTTACGGCGTGCAATACCGTTTTGTACGGCTTGGGTAAGGACTTCAACAACGAGACGAATAGACTTAGCTGCGTCGTCGTTTCCAGGGATAGGATACTGCAGAACCGAAGGATCGGAATTGGTATCGCAAAGACCAATCACAGGAATCTTTAGGCGATTGGCTTCATTGACCGCGATTGCCTCATGCTTGGTGTCGACGACAATCATCGCGGCAGGTAGATCACGATATTCGAGCAGACCTTCAAAGTTACGTTGCATACGAGCCATCTCACGACGAACCGCAGCACCTTCTTTTTTATGCATCTTTGCCAAGGAACCATCTTGTTCCATGCGCAAATAGTTTCGGTAAGAATCGAGCGACTTCTTAATCGTCGAAAAATTGGTCAACGTACCACCGAGCCAGCGGTTAACCGCGAAGGGCATGCCTGTTGCTTTGGCAGCCTGACGGACAACTTCTTGGGCTTGGGGTTTGGTGGCAACGAAGAGAACTTCTTTGCCTTTCGCTGATACTTCCTCGAGGAAGGCAGCGGCGGCCACGAGGCACGCGTGGGATTTTTCCAAATCAATAATCGAAACACCATTGCGGTGATCGAAAATGAAAGGACGGGATTTTGGATTCCAGCGACGGGTTTGGTGACCGAAGTGGACACCGGCATCGAGGAGGTCTTTGACTGTTACGTTCATAGGTATTTTTAGCTCCGTATCCCGCATCTTGCCGAAGGAGGGGAATATTGGATCAGGTAGTTTTGGTGTTTTGGGTTTAATGTTTAAAGCAATCGGCAGTCGCTTCAAACGAGGGAAAGTGGGTTCAAACACCCTCAACCCCCTCTGGCAAGGGAAAAAGGGTGTGACTTTCTGCGTAAGTGTCTCACTTTAAGGTCATTCATGAAGTGGCTTTATCGGATAATCTTTATACCAGCCCTGCTCATCGCTTCCCCTTACTATCTTTGGCGGATGATTAAACGAGGGGGATACCGGAAGGATTTTAGCCAGCGCTTAGGTTTTTTCCCTTTGTTACCCCCCAAAGATTCATCGCGACGCCGACTTTGGATTCAGGCGGTTTCTGTGGGTGAGATTCAGGCAATCGGTCCGCTGCTTCGAGGCCTGAAAAACTCAGGAAAAACCGAAGTTGTACTCACGACCACGACAAGCACCGGCTATCGCCTCGCCCGCGAACTCTACGCTGAACTCTGTCTCAAAATCGGACTTTTCCCCATCGATTTTTGGCCCTGCAGCCACATTGCCTGGGGACGTATTCAACCGGATGCCGTTGTTTTAACGGAAGGCGAACTTTGGCCAGAACACCTCGGCCATGCAGAGCGTCGTCACGTCCCTGCCCTACTGATCAATGCTCGTTTATCCGATAAGTCATTTCGGCGTCACCAAAAGTTTAATTGGTTTACTAAAAGTCTGGTGCAAAAATTCAGTTGGATTGGAGCTGGTAGCGAAGAAGACGCGAATCGTTTAGAAAATGTCGGCGCATCCGCTAATCGAATCGAAGTTACGGGAAACTTGAAATTTGATGTGCCATCGACTAGTCCTTTATCCCACGCAGAAAAAAGCAAACTGAGAGAATCATTGGGTTTTGGCCAAGCATCATCCACGGTCGTTATTTTGGGATCCTCGACCTGGGAAGGTGAGGAAACCCTTTTATTGGAAACCGTAAAACAGTTACGAAACTCGGGAATTGATACCCGCTTGCTCTTAGTTCCACGACATGCCGAAAGACGCGAAGCCTTAATGAAGGAAATTCGTCTCTCTGGACTTTCTTATCACCAAAGATCCGTCGGTGGCACCATAGCACCCGCCAATACCATTTTCCATTTGGCGGACACGACAGGCGAACTACGTACATTAACTCCTGCCGCCGATTTAGCTTTTTGCGGAAAAAGTTTATCACCGCATGAAGGAGGACAAACTCCCATTGACTGTGCCGCCTCTGGAGTACCACTCGTCTATGGTCCTGGCATGAGTAACTTTCGCGAAATTTGTCGTGGTCTCGAAGCTGTTGGTGCTGCAACCAAGGCACTCGATGCAACCTCTGCCAAAGAGTCCTTAATGGCACTGGCAAAGGATGAAAAAAAGCGGCTTCAGCAGAGCCAAGCTGCCGTCACATGGCATCAAAAAAATCGCGGAGCCACTGAGAGGACGCTACAAAAGCTTTTATCTTAATCGCGGTAGACGTCGCGAACTCGTCGCACCTCTTCTCGTAATGCCCCTTGTAGAATAATCTCACGGGCAAGTTTAACTCCGTCCAAGGGATGGGGTACTTTATTGGCCACCCAGAGTGCCGTGCCCGCACTCAAACAAAGTGTATCCATCAAGCCCTCAGAAACCGCCCCCACGAGACAGTCACTGAACATTGATAAATTTTCCTCGGGGCTTCCTCCGCGGAGGTCTTCGAGGGTGCATTGGCGGAAACCAAAATCACCAGGTAGCCAAGTTGCATTAATCTTAGCCAACTCACCACAACCTCGTACACGGACTGGACCTGCAGTCGTCACTTCATCCATTCCACCCCCTGCCTGAGTATGCGTTACTAAACCTCGACGCACACCAAGTTCGCCTAGCGCTAAAGCAATGGGATCAACCCAACGCTCATCATAAACGCCGACCATCATGTAAGCGGGCTGTGCTGGATTAATCAGCGGACCGAGGATATTGAAAATCGTTTTTTGTCCTTTTTCAGCGATGCTTTTGCGAACTCCAGCAATCACCTTAAATGCTGGATGAAATGCAGGAGCAAAAAGATAACAGAAATTGGTTTGGTGAAGCGCTTGCCGAATTTTATCATCGGTGGCTTCAAGATTAACCCCTAATCCCGCTAAGAAATCGGCACTGCCTGATTTCGATGTGATGGAACGATTTCCATGTTTGATAACAGGAACTCCAACTGCTGCGACAATCAGAGCACTCGTGGAGGAAATATTAAAGCTCCCCGACTTATCTCCACCCGTTCCTACAATATCAATTCCCGTTGATGGCTTATCACCGAGATCAATCTTTCGAGCCAAGGCTCGATAAGTTTGGGCAAACCCAGTCACCTCATCGGCGGTCTCCCCTTTTTTGGCTAAGGCCAAAAGAAAGACTTTTTTCTGCTCATCAGGCAAATGGGGGTCGGCGAGAGCTTGTGCAGCAAAAGACGCTTCTTGGCGGGATAGATTTTGCCCGGCGGATAAGGCCATGGTTAATGCTTCAAGCTGCATATCCCTATTAGCCACGGACAGCCCCCTAGGGACAAGGGGATTTTCTGTGACAAGGGGTTTGCAAATAAGGGAAATTGTGCAAAGATAAGACTTATGCACGATGGCGACCATTCTTCGGGCGATTTTGATGGTTCAGGTAATGCCTCATGGGGCGAGAACGACTGGGCGAATTATTTGCGCCGTAACGACCGTGAAATTACCCGCTTTCTTTCCTATTATCGCGAAATAAAAACCCTCCCCGATCGCCTCGACATCAGTGCGCGGCGTATGGGATGGGAAAATGCAGACTGGGGTCCAGGCGATCCTCCCGATGAAGTTCGCGATGAAGAAGGTGAGTCTTTCGACCTACCCTACTGCATACATCAACACCCCGTGTATGTGGTAGCACGGGCACTTGGACAACAACTCACCTCCTCTCTTAACGTTCTTAACAAAAACGCTGGTGACACCATTACTGCCAGTGCCTCTGGCGACCTGATGCATTCTTTTTGGGATGTGCAACACGAGATGATTATGGCCATCAATGCGACCGATACAGGTGACATGTCGCTCGCCCTTGTACACATGAAGCGAGCTCTTTCCGCCATCAATCAGGCCATCGGTTTAACCGCTCATTTACCCATCGAAGCCAAACTCAGCTCAGCCGAAGCAACGAGCGACATCGAAAACGCCCTTTTCGATTTGCGCGAAATTTGTTTACGAGTGATGGCCGATTGTCGTTGGGACGGCTCTCGTAACTAAGATTACTCGCGATCCTTATCGCCTCGATTCATGAATTGAATGAGGCGATCGCTGAATTCCTTCGCGGAGTCGTGACCCATGCCACGCAGGGCTTGGACCATGGCTGCCACTTCGACAAGGCGAGCCATGTCTCGACCAGGTCGGACTGGTAAAGTCATATGAGGAACTTTTCTTCCCAAAATTTCGACCGTCTCAACATCCAAACCCGATCGCTCTTCTTCCATGCCTGGCTGCCAAAGGACAAAAGTAATCACTAAATCGATCCGCTTATCGCGACGAACCGAGCGCACGCCAAAGATTGAGGCGATATTAATAATACCAATACCCCGACATTCCATATACCCGCGATTTAACTCCTTGGAAGTACCTTGCAGTTCGCGATCGGCAATCAAAGTCACCAACACAAAATCGTCAGCTACGAGGGAGTGACCACGCTCAATCAAAGCCAAAGCACATTCGCTTTTTCCAACCCCAGAAGCTCCCCGTAAAAGAACCCCCACGCCTTTAATGTCGACCATCGTGGCATGCAGATTGGTCCGCGGAGCAAACTTTTCCTCTAATAAAACCGTCGCCTCCGCCGAAAAGTCTTTCGATTTCAACTGTGTGCGAATGACGGGCACGCGGTGTTTATCCGCCAATTGCTTCATCGATTCATCCACTTGAAGCCCGCGTGAAATCACAATGGCCGGAATTTGTTTGGTAAAAACATCCTCCATCAGACGCTGACGAACGTCTGGAGCCTGATCCATTAAGTAGGCCATTTCGCCGGCGCCCAGTAATTGCAAACGTCGATTAGCAAATTCCTTAAAGTAACCCGTTACCGCTAAAGCAGGACGGTTAATGGATTTTTCTGAAATGACATTTTCCAATCCTTCAGCTCCTGCCAGTAATTCCATTTGTAGCATGTCGCGGTAGGAGTGAAAGAACTCACTCACGGAGACAGATTCGGGTCGGGTTTCGGGAGCGGAATCGGGCATTGAATTTAAAGTTTGAAACTTTCGCCAAGGTAGTGACGTCGGCTTTCTGGATTATTGACTATATCGTGGGGAGTGCCGGAGACAAGCACGCGTCCGTGGTGAATCAGGTAGGCCCGGTCGACAATAGAAAGGGTTTCCCGAACATTATGGTCGGTAATTAATACCCCGATACCCCTTTCCTTCAGCCGACGAACAATCGTCTGAACTTCCGCCACCGAAATTGGATCCACGCCACTAAAGGGCTCGTCTAAAAGAAGAAATCGGGGGTTGGTAGCCAAGGCGCGAGCAATCTCGAGACGGCGACGCTCACCACCGGAAAGGGTAAAGGCAGGCTGACGAGCTAATCTCTCTAAACCAAGGTCAGCAAGCTGCTGCGCAGTTCGGGTTTGGGCATCACGCGGAGACAGTCCCAAAGTTTCGACAACGGCCATAACATTTTGCCAAACCGTTAGCTTACGAAAGATGGAAGCTTCTTGAGGAAGATAGCCGATTCCCTTTTTAGCTCTTTGCCACATCGGCATCGCTGTAATATCTTTTCCATCAAGATAAACTTTGCCGGAAGAAACAGGAATCAATCCGACCACCATGTAAAAAGTCGTGGTCTTCCCTGCCCCATTAGGTCCGAGCAATCCAACAATCTCGCCAGCTCTCAACTGCATGCTAACCTCTTTAACGGCGGCGTTTTGACCATAAACTTTCCCCAGCGAATCAACGCGAATTAATCCATTTTCGCTTTTGTCAGACATAAGACAATGAGGATGTGGTTCAGGTCAGTTGTCGAGGTTTTTGACTTTCGGGAGCGTAAACTCTGGTCCGAGGTAAATCTTAGGACGGACAACTTGATTCGGGTTATTGGGGTTCTTCGATTGTTCCATACGCCAAACACGCTTAGTCATATCATAGACAATCTCTTTAGCGGGAACTGCCTCACGTCCTTCTTTGTCTCGATAATAAGCATCGCCAAAAAGTCGGGCCTCGCCGCTTTCCGGGTTAATCTCGAGCGTCTTGCCATAGGCCTTAGAATTCTCGGTCACGATATCAACCCCTCCACGCCCCACAATCAAACGAGCGGTTTGACGACCCTCTGCGTTCGCCTTGGCCAAGCCCTCCAGTAAATCGCACTTCGCATCGAGACCGTCGCCATGCATGATGACATCTCCACGCAAGAAGAACTTCGTCATCTCGGCCGTCTTCAGCACCTCGTGCTTATCGGCGATGTATTCGGAAGTTTTTCCAGATTCTGAATCGATAAACAATCGTGGTCGATTCTCGTCGGATCCCCCACTGAGAACCAGCCATTGGGGAGTTCCTGTGAGATTATCGGCAGGAAGAATTTCCTCCACCTTAACCGTAGGCTGATAATCGATACGTTCAGCCTGACAGCGCAATCCCGGCTGCCTAAACTTCACTGCTCCCGTCAGGAAAACTTTTTGTAAATTAAACTCTCTCCTCGTTTCATTCTTCGCACGAGGTAGCGAGTAAGCCACCAATCGATTCGAGTCACTTTGCGTACCTCCCATCGTGAACTTCACCGCTCCGTTCATATCAATTTCAATAGCGCTCGATTCATTATTCACAAAAATTGTCTCGGCTTCAGCCAAAGCATCGGCGGGTAAATTACCGACACGAGGAATTTTAATCTTAGCTCGATAGCCTGGAGTCGATAACACTACGATTTCTTCGGTTAAAGTATTCGAACGAATGACAGTTCCTGATACCTCGATTCCCCGAGGATCTCGTAAACTGGCACCACCTAACAACTCAATCGTTCCTTTCGTCTGATTCCACTGTGCAGCCTGTGCTGCAAAATCTCCCTCGGATAACTCCCCTTTCACGGAACCATCGGCCACCACTAAAGTTTCACCTTTTTCGATTTCACTAACCACAATCTTCTTCGAAGTAACTTTACCTCTTTCCGAGATAAACTCCGCCATTCCCTCCATGGTTAGAACTTGTAATCCCGTATCCAAATTACGCTCTAACTTTCCTAAAGTACCAAAAAGTTCACCCGTTGCATAACCGGCACGAGTGGACTTAATGCTAACACGGTCTTTTTCAAAAGACTTAACCAACATCACCTGAGTCTTCGGATTATAGTTAAGCGATTGTGCCGTGACTTTTAAATCGGGTTCCTGAAATTGCACATGCCCCGCAAGGTTAATTTGCCCCGAAGATTGCTCGAAAACAGCCACGTCGCTTTCCACTCTCTGGCCATTCATTTCGCGAACGACCTGACCTTCGGCTTTAATACTCCGCAAAGTCTTATCTCCACCCGACACATCGTTCAAGAGACAGGTAGCCATTTGGCAGGTCAGTTTTTCCCCAGCACGATTCATGGTCACCTCTCCTTTAAAAACGAGCAGCGTTCCTTGTGGAGATGGCATAACATCCAAGCGGGTTGCTTTGACCTTAAACTGTTGTGGCTCGGCTTTCGCTAAATCAAGATTAGCGACAACTTCAGCCAAGACTGAAAAAGAATCTCCCTGCGGACCACCTCGCCAATTCCAGCCAATACCCTGCAGTTTAAAGCTATCCGACTGAGCATTAAATTGAGCCACTCCTTCTGCGGTCCTTTGTGCGGGCGTCATGACACCTGAAGGACTGGAAAAAGTGAGAGCGACTTCTCCATCACGAAAAGTTTGACCCTCCAAATTAGTTAAATTCCATTTACCCAGTTGGCCAGCAGGCTTCATCAAAGCCGAACGTACCTCCCAAGCTTTCTCCGCTTTTTCATCCTCGGTGTAACCTGCTAATGAACCACCACCAACATTTTCAAAAGTGATTTCTTTTTGTTGAGCCAAAAGCCCTATTGCTAGGAAGAAGGTCAGAGCAATGGCACGCATAGGACTATGACACCTTAGGGGTGCTGGCAAATCAAGCGCTTATGCTTTGGACACCCTCGGAAAAGGATGAGGACTGACTAAAACTGGCATCGGTCTCGATGGCAGAACTTCACCCTCCTTCATCGGATGACCGGCTAAAAATTCACGGATGGGTAACATTTTGCCGCCTGGTTTTTGCAAAGACTTAATCACCAGTAAGCCCGATTGACAGGCTATCCGCAAACCTTTGTCATCCGCCGATAAAATGGTTCCTGGCGAAGCCTGTGCGGTCGCTACTTCAGCTTCAGCACTACCGATTTTAAGCAAAGCATCGCGATAGGGAAAGGTTGAGCCTGGCCAGCCCTCCAAAGCGGCGATGCGCTGAGCGCATTCGCTAGCCGATGTATTGAAATCAAGATTAGCATCCTCCCGCGTTAATCTTCGAGTATAAGTCACTCGACTTTCATCCTGTATAATAGATTGAGACTGACCTAGTAAAATGGAGGGTAGTTTTTCGTGTGCTAAGTCAACGGCCCTCTCTCCCAGTCGATGGCGAAGCGAAGCACGACCCTCCGTCGAGTTAATCGTCATCTCGGCATAACCATGGAGTGGTCCAGCGTCTAATCGACGCACAACTTGCTGCAAGGAGACCCCCGTAGTCTTTAAACCCAAAGCCAATGCACCTTCAACTGGAGTGGCACCACGCAAAGCGGGCAAGAGAGAGCCGTGAAAGTTAATGAAGCCCAAACGGGTCGATTGCAAAAAACCCTCTTGTAAAATTTGCCCGTAGGCCATCACCACGCCCAAATCGACTTGGAGATTTTTTAAAGCCAAAGCATCATTTTCCGTCAGACGTTCAGGTTGTAACAAAACCAAACCGTTCTGCTTAGCCCAAGCCGCGATGGGATTGGATCTTATTTCTTGCCCCCGTCCTGCAGGGCGGTCGGGTTGCGAGTATACCGCAACAATTTCAACCATAGGCATTTTGCCAATCGCTTCAAAAACGGACAAAGCGATTTCATCTGACCCCATTAAGACCAAACGATGTCGGCGAGGTTCAGCCATAGCCGGAAAATTATTTACGTGCCTGGCGAGCCGCACGGCCCTTCAAGGAACGTGGTTTATCCCAACGAGAAAATGAGGTGCGGGAGGGTTTAGCGTTTTTCTTTCCTACCTTACTCTTACCGACTCGAGGTTGGCTTGAGGTATTTTTTGTCACCCGAGGTTTAACACCTTCCAAATGTGCATTGGTACCATCCGGACGAGTGCCTGGAGGTGCAAAATACTTTCTGCCCTCTTGTTTCGGCTTGCCGACGATATCAAGAAAAACGGGCACACCTGAAAGGTCAAAATTCTCGTGCACGCCTTTGACTAAGTAACGCTGATAAGCCTCTTCTAATCGCTCCTCTGAATTACAGAAAAGTCGAAAACGAACAGGGCGCTGCGAGGTCTGAGTGACATAGTAACATTTAAAACGTCTACCCGAAACCATGCGTGGAGGGCGTTTAATCATGAGATCTTGAATAACCCGATTAATCTTTCCCGTGGAAATCGTCGCCCCTGCCCGTTGATAAACGCCTTCCGCTGCATCGAGTAAGTCTTCCGTACGTAAACCCGTTTTAGCCGAAACAAAGCAAAGGGGAGGTTCAGGTAAGAAAAAGAGTTCACGGCGAACCGCGTTACGGAATTTCGATCGAAACTCCTCTTCATCTTCATAACCCGATAAGGCCTCTTGGCGAAAAGCATCTTTAGCCAAGTCCCATTTATTAATCACTAAAACAATACCGCAGCCGATGAGAGCGAGTTCACCCGCTAGTTGCTTATCCACACGCGTGACACCTTGCTGGGCATCGAGAACTAAAAAAACGACATCGGTGTCGGCCAAAATTTCCTCCGCACGAATCTGAGAAAAGAAATCGAGCGTATCGCGTTTATTCGCGGTGCGCCGTCCAGCCGTATCGACTAAAGCAAATTCAGTTTTGGATCCGTCGGATTTTTTTCGTATTAAACGCGAGCGAACTGGATCACGGGTTGTACCAGCGACTTCGCTGACAATTAAGCGAGAACCCCCCAGTAGACGATTACCGAGAGAACTCTTACCCACATTGGGCCGACCCGCCAAGGCCAGTCGAATCGGATGGGAGCCCGCTGGAGCTTCATTCTGTGGAGCTGGTCCAATCTTTTGGAGAATCAATTTTTTTAACTCTGAAATACCACGGCCATGTTCGGCGGAGATTAATAACGGGTCGCCAAATCCCAAATCATAGAACTCACCGACTCGACCATCTCTGTCTTCGGTGTCGGCTTTATTAGCCACCACGACTACTTTTTTCCCGGCCTGTCGGAGTTTTGATGCCACATCTAAATCCAATGGAGTACACCCTTCGTGCGCATCGACGACCAGTAAAACGAGGCTAGCTGCGGCCAAAGCAAAATCCACCTGCTCTTCGACGGCTGTTGCCACGACTTGAGGAGTCAGCTCAGCTTTATATAAACCGATACCACCCGTATCCATCAGAGTGTATCGACCCTCGGTAACCTCTGCGGTAATTAAGTCACGCGTGACTCCTGGTTGATCGTGTACAATCGAGATACGACGACCGACCAGTCGATTAAAGAGACGACTCTTTCCTACATTCGGACGGCCCACAATGGCAACTGAGCGAGAGATTTCGGTGTTCCGTTCCATGAGTGTAGTGTGCTGGGCGAGATGCCCCAAGAGCAAGCCAAGAGCCTAGGGGCGATGAGGCAAACGATCGAGGAAACGAGCAATACGCTCACAAGCTTCGTGAATCCGCTCGTAACTCGTCGAAAATGAAGCACGACAGAATCCTGCACCCGCTTCGCCAAAAGCGGTACCTGGAACCATCGCAACTTTTTGTGCCTCGAGTAATTTTGAGGCAAAAGTCATCGAATCGAAACCTGCGCTCGTAATATTAGGAAAGGCATAAAACGCTCCGCGTGGTGAATGACATTTTAGCCCCAGTTCATTAAAACGACGGACGATAAAATCACGACGCTCGCGGTATTTATCACGCATTTGCAACATGGAGTCGCGACCATTTCGCAAAGCTTCTACGGCGGCTTCTTGGCTGATAATCGAGGCACACATAATGCCATACTGGTGCACCTTAAGCATACCATCAATGACGGCAGCTGGCCCACAAGCATAGCCAATACGAAAACCGGTCATGGCAAAGGCTTTGGAAAAACCATGAAGAAAAACCGTACGTTCACGCATTCCAGGCAAAGAAGCGATGGACACATGGCTCCCTTCGAAAGTAAGTTCCGAATAAATTTCATCGGAGGCTACGAGCAGATCTTTCTCGATAGCAAATTTCGCAATCTCCTCGAGTTTCTGGCGATCCGCTGTTCCGCCCGTTGGATTGGTGGGGAAGTTTAAAATCAAGACCTTACAACCAGGCTGCCAAGCTGCACGCAAAGCAGCAGGATCAAGCGCAAACTGATCTTGGGAAGTGGTGCGAACTGGAACTGGAATAGCGTGGCACAGCTTCACGCTCGGTGCATAGGAAACATAGCAAGGCTCATGGTAGAGAACCTTATCTCCGGGGTTAAGCGTCGCGCGCAGTAAAGCATCAAGACCTTCAGAAACGCCCACGGTGACTAAAATCTCATCTTCGGGATTATACTCAGGCCCGTAATTTTGGGCCACATAACGTGAAATCTCTTCGCGTAGTTGCAGAGTACCGCGATTATCGGTGTAGGAGGTACGACCTTTTTCCAAAGCTGCCATGGCTGCTTCGCGAATAGAGAACGGCGTGACAAAATCGGGTTCGCCAATACCCAGCGACACCGCGTCCTTCATCTTGGAAACGATTGCAAAAAAGTCCCGAATTCCTGACTTAGGAAGCGACGCCACGTGGTGCGCCACGAATCGACCAGAATCATCCATAGTTTAAAGAGTGCGCTTTAGGGGCTGACGGATGGACGATCGCGACGAGAGGCTTCATCCGTAATGACGAAACCATCCTTCTTGTAGGCTCGAAGAAAGAAATGGGTAGAAGTGCCTTGGACTCCTTCGATACGAGCCAACCGTTCGTGAACGAAACCTGCGACCTTGTAGAGGTTATCAGCCGTGACAACAACGAGAAGATCATAGCCACCCGACATTAGATAGCAGCTCTCTACTTGTTCGAATTGGCTGATACGCTCAGCAATCACGTCAAAACCACCCGTACCTTCGGTGCGAATTTTAATTTCAATCACCGCACGGACGCGACGCTCCGCTTCAAAACTCGGATTCAAAACGGCGCGCCAACCCAACAGAATTCCCTGCTGACGGAGTTCCGCCAACTGACTTTCCACGGCCGCTTGGCCCATATTTAAAATCTTTCCTATTTGGGCGGTATCGAGAGGCTCACCCTCGAGTAATAATTTCAGGACGGAGTTCATGGGGAAGAGAAATTAGGCTTTGACGAGAGCGCGGCGTTGGTGGACCGACTCTGCGAGTTGTTGGAGGATGGGAATAGTTTGCTCGAAGGAGATACAAGCATCGGTAATGCTACATCCATAGGTAGAAGCGTCGCGACCTTTCCAGTCTTGTCGACCCTCAACCAGATGGCTCTCAATCATAACCCCACCGATTATCTTAGACCCACGCGAAACCTGTTCGGCGATATCGGCGGCAACCAAAGACTGGCGACGATGATCCTTCGAACTATTACCGTGAGAACAGTCAATCATCAGACGTGTGGAAATGCCCGCTTTTTCTAAGCGTGCTTCCGCATCGGCTACGAAATCGGCACCGTAATTGGGACCCGTGCGCGACCCCCCGCGGAGAATGACGTGAGCATCGGGATTGCCTGAGGTTTGGAAAATCGCAACGGCACCATCCTTGGTCACCGAGGGGAACCAGTGCGAAGAGCGAGCCGACAAACAGGCATCGACTGCCACTTGGATTGATCCATCCGTGCCATTCTTGAAACCTACTGGCATCGAGAGTCCTGAAGCGAGTTCACGGTGAATTTGACTTTCGGTCGTACGAGCACCGATAGCGCCATAAGCGACAAGGTCGGCGATATACTGTGGCGTAATGGGATCAAGGAATTCACTCGCGGAGGGAAGACCCAAATCAGCAATATCAGCCAGAAGACGGCGACCAATACGGAGCCCATCGTTAATTTTAAACGAACCATCAACTTCAGGATCATTAATTAGCCCCTTCCAGCCAACAGTCGTGCGTGGTTTTTCGAAATAGACACGCATGACGATGAGTAAATCGGCGGCATGTTTTTTTGCTTCTGGAAGGAGAAGTTTTGCGTAGTCGAGAGCCGCCTTAGGATCATGAACGGAGCATGGTCCAACCACCACTAAGAGACGATCATCCTTGCCCGCGAGAATGGCTGAAGCATCGCGTCTTGCGAGAGCGACTACCTCAGTGGCACGTTCGGTCGGGCGCAATTCCTGGAGCAGAAGAGCGGGGGGCAACAAGGGGAGCCGGCTGCGGATGCGTAAATCGTCCGTATGGTAGAACATTAGAAAGGGCCTTTCTTAAGGAAAAGGGGTCAAATGAAGGGTGCAACGGGAGCTATGTCAATGACTCGTCCCGTATTGACGAGGAGTAATCCTTGTATCAAAACTGTCTCAAAAAGAATGCCAAAGTCAACCGCCAACGATTCAAGCGACCAATCCAGTGCGTTTCGTGCTTTCATCGCCGACAAAGGCTTAAGGGGCACGCGACAAAGAATGGCCGTTTTTGAAGCAGCTCGAAGCTCTGCTGGACACTACACGGCTGAAGAGTTGCTAAAAAAATCTCGAGCTCTGGATCGCTCGGTCTCTCGTGCGACTGTTTATCGTGCCCTTCCCTTGCTTATCGAATGTAATGTTGTTCGCGAAGTCGATGTTGGTCGCGATCATAAATATTATTTAACGGAAACCGGTTCGACGCCATTTCGGGCTCAATTAATTTGTGGCCACTGCGACACTATTCTTGAGGTTGATGCGCCTTTCATGGAGTGGTACGGCAAGGCCGTCGCGGCTAAACATGGTATGAAACCTATTTCGCAAAAACTTCAAGTGACAGCTCTCTGTCTTAAATGCCAAAAATAAATTTTCTTTTTTATGAAAGCTTTTCCAGTTCCCGCCGTCTTCCCTCCTCTACCCGCAGGTGGAATTCCGCTAACCGATTTACAGCGCGAAGTTCTGGCTTTGAAAAAAGCGAAAGATGCCATCATTCTAGCACACAATTATCAATGCGAGGATATCCAAGCTGTCGCTGATTACGTCGGTGATTCTTTAGGATTAGCCTACAAAGCGGCCGAGACAAAAAATCAAACGATTGTTTTTTGCGGGGTGCATTTTATGGCGGAAACCGCCAAAATTGTTAATCCTACACGACGTGTCTTACTGCCTGATATGAATGCAGGGTGTTCTTTAGCCGACTCCTGCCCGGCGGAAAAACTTGCCCAAGTCAAAGCCACAAACCCTGAACTTTATGTCGTCGCTTATATCAATTGCAGTGCGGCCGTAAAGGCTTTGAGCGATGTCATCGTGACCAGTGGTAATGCTACGAAAATTGTCCAAAAGGTTCCGGCCAATCGTCCAATTCTTTTTATCCCCGATCAAAATTTAGGCAGTTGGGTTTCGTCTAAAACAGGTCGAGCCATGCAATTGTGGCCAGGCAACTGTTACGCTCACGTGCAATTCACTCCCGCAGCTTTGCTTCGTGCCAAAGCACAATACCCTAATGCTCCTATCGTCGCTCACCCCGAGTGCACGGAGGCAGTACGCGAGTTAGCCGATACGGTTTGCTCGACCGAAAAGATGGTCGAATGGAGTAAAGCACAGAAAGCAGAGACGCTTATTATCACGACAGAGTCAGGCATGATACATCGACTGCGTCGCGAGGTTCCCCACAAGACCTTCATTGCGGCGCCCACGGATCGTTGCTCCTGCAACGAATGTCGTTTCATGAAAATGAATACCTTGGAAAAGGTCCGTGATTGCTTGGTCCATGGTAAGCCAGAAATCGAACTCGAGGAGTCCATCCGTTCAGCCGCCGAAATTCCTTTGCGACGCATGCTGGAATGGAGCCGTATTTAAATGATTTTTGTTAAATTTTTTACCTTAAAATGAACTTAAACTATACCAATCAATTTCGTTAAGCGCTTGGCTAAATGATTTTTTCTCGTAAATAAACTTCAAGATTTCTTGCGAACTGTTTGACATTCCTAACTTTATTATAAAGTTGAAACCAGTGTCCGCTCTTAAACAGAGTTAGTTTTATAAAATAAATTTAAACAAAATGAAATTAGAATTAGATCCCTCCACTTTCCCAACTAAAGATGCTTTTATCCGTGCTTCGATTGCTCGCGCTCGTGATCTCGCTGTTCAGGCTTGGGACGAAGAATACTCCAACCGACAAGAATTTATTGCACGAGAAGTTTCCAGTCTTTCCAAAACCGAACTTGCCCGTCGTCTTATCAAATTAATGTCACGACCCAGTCGTGCTCGGGCGAAGATTAACGACTCGATGCGCACCAAGGCAAAATCGATGCGCAACAAAGGGTTTAATGTTCGTGAAATTTCGGCAGAAATCGGAATCTCAATTCCTTCGGTTTACAACATTACCAAGGACTAATCTTGCCGTACCTTGCCCGACATTGTTGAATCTCAACAATGCACCATTGGCCTTACGCTGACCCTGCTTTAGCTCCAGGCAATGCCCCCGTTCATATCGGTGGAAGTTGGGATATTTCGACCCTTTTAGGTGCTTACCAAAAAGGGATTTTTCCTTGGCCGATTCCAGGTCTGCCTATTCGTTGGTGGAGCCCCGATCCACGGTTTGTTCTGCCGCCAAGTGAGTTGCGCTGCACTCCCAGTTTACGCAAGGTAATGCGCAAAAAAGGCTGGAAAGTAACCATCGACCAAGATTTTGCGTCCGTTATTCGACACTGTGCCAAGGTTCCACGTGCAGGCCAAGCGAGCACTTGGATTACACCCGAAGTAATCCAAGCTTACACCGAGTTACATCGTCTCGGTTTTGCGCATAGCGTAGAAACCTATTGGGAAGGTGAACTAGTGGGAGGTCTCTATGGAATTACCATGGGCCAAATCTTTCATGGGGAATCCATGTTCCACTTAAAAACAGACGCTTCCAAGGTTGCCTTCGTCGCCTTAGTAGAGCGTTTACATGCCTGTGGCTACCGCTTGATTGACTGCCAAATACCCACTCCACACTTGGCGAGTTTCGGGGCTTTTGCCGCGCCACGCTCTGATTTCTTGGCCTTCCTTGAGATTTATCGGAAAGTTAACCCCACGGGCAATCCCTGGGCTAATCCGCTTTGGCCCAAAGTTCAGGGTGAGCCTGCACAAAGGTAGGAATCTCGCGTTCATACACTCTTTCCACAATCAGGCAAAGTTGCTGAAGGGATCTTCCGTCCGTATAAACGGCAATGCCCGCATTCAAATAAGCTTGTTCGCGCTGTTGCATTAAGTCGCGAATCTTTTTTTCGGTATCTTCCCCGACAAGAAGTGGCCGATGTGTTTTATTAGCGGTACGACGAACAATTGTCTCCACCGAAGCAAAAAGTGTGATCACAATTCCTTTACGACGAACAAGCTCAGCCATTCCTGGCGGCATGACTAAACCGCCCCCGCAAGCCACAATCGCTCCTTTCGCTGGTATTTTCTCTTCCATTAATTTTCTCTCACATTGACGGAAGTAAGCCTCACCGTGTTTGGCAAAAATCTCTGCCACACTCATCCCTTCTGCTTTTTCAATCAAATCATCGGTATCCAAAAATGGACGTTGCCAACGATGAGCTAACTGACGACCCAGAGCAGACTTACCCGTGCCCATCATTCCCGCAAGAATGAGGTTGGGTTGAAGTTGCGGTTTAAGGTCCTGCACCATGAGTTCATCACACATCGGCCACCGGTTTTCCGCAAGCGACAATCTCTAATTAAACCAGCGAAAATTAACCTAAAGGCAGACTGGACCGCTTGCTTTCAAGGACTTCCCTCGTTACTTCAAAAATATCCATGACCTGCGTTGCACAATCAACCCCTGAGACAAATCAGCACGATTTGAAAGAGGTGCTAAAACAAACTCAAGGGGTTCCGTTTTATCAGCGCACGGAATGGGCCCAAGCACTTGCCCTACCCCACCCTACATTGGCGAATTTACCACAGTTAACCAAAGAGGATTTTCGTCAAAATTCTCCCGCAGGATTTTTACCCGACCGTTTTAATTTAGCCACTCTCGCCCAGTCTGGTGCCATTGAAGAAGAAAGCACCTCTGGAACTTCTGGTACGAGTGTACGAGTTATCTTTGGTTCAACTTGGTGGGCTGAACAGGAAGCACGTGCACTCCGTCAGCATCGCTTGATACGCCAAGTTTTACAGGAAAATCCTCTGGCCCGTCGGGCGGTCTTTACTACCCCCGGTTGCAGTGGTGTCAGTTGCTACGCACGATGGCTTAACTACGACCAGCGCATCTTGGGCCAAACCCTCTTCGTCAATCAATCGCGCATTCCTTTTACGATTCCCGAGGAAAAGTATGCACAAATGGCAGAAGAAACCTTACGGTGGAATCCCACTTTTCTGGACGTTGATCCCGTACATGGGATGGCTTTTGCACTCTACTGCGAGCGTCACCAAATTCGCTTTCCTGATTTACGCTTTATCCTCACCAGTTACGAATACACCAGCGTAGTGCATCGGCGTATCATGAATCGAGTTTTTGGAGTACCCATCATCAATCTCTATGGCTCGAGTGAAACGGGACACCTCTTGATTGAAAAAGAGGATGGCTACATGATACCTAGCGAAGAAACGGCCCTTCTGGAAATCGACTCGCCTCAATCCTCGGGAATCGGACAACTTTTGGTCACCACCCTAACCAATCCATACTTGCCCTTAATTCGCTATGAAATTGGGGATTATGTGGAAAAAGAGTCCCGTGGCTATCAGGTACACGGACGCATGAGAGATGCCCTGCTTGACCAAAGCGGGATGATTGTGACCACACGACAAATTGATGAGTTATTCGGCGACTTGAAAAAGGTAGCTCATTACCAGTTACGTCAAAATTCTGACGGAGACTGCGAACTCCTTTTACTTCCCGAGAAATCTGGGGATTCGCTCACCGAGACCATTGCGGTGATCTCCGAGCGATTAAAAAAGAGACTTGGCTTCGCCATTAACAGCCAAAGCGTTTCGCTAATTACCCCGGAAGACTCTGGCAAATTTCGCCTGACTGCTCGATTCGTACAAAAATAAGTAGTCGAAATTGACGTTTGGTTGGTGTTTTTTCTGCTTCGGGCTGGAAAAGTGTAGTTTTTCAGACCAACATCACCGCGTTTAACACCATGGAAGTTTACATCGACGGAAAGTTTTACCCAAAAGCCGAAGCCAAAATCTCTGTCTTCGACCACGGTTTCCTTTATGGAGACGGTATCTTTGAAGGCATCCGCCTCTACAAGGGCTGTGTCTTCCGTCTCGATGAACACCTCGAGCGTCTCGAGATGTCAGCTAAAGCAATCTGCCTTAACCTTCCCTGGTCTCGTCAGCAGATTGCCGACATCGTCTGCGAGTCCTGTCGCCGCAATCAACTCACCGATGGCTACATTCGCTTGGTCATTTCTCGTGGATTTGGCGACCTTGGCCTGTCACCTAAGAATTGCCCCACTCCCTCTATCATCTGCATCGCAGACTCGATTAAACTCTATCCCGAGGAATTTTACTCCACAGGAATGAAAATCATCACTGCACCGACGCGTCGTATCAGTCCTGCAGCCTTACCTCCGATGATTAAGTCTCTGAATTATCTTAACAACATCATGGCCAAGATGGAGGCTCAACAACACGGTTTCCATGAGTGCCTCATGCTCAACGAACAAGGCTATGTATCTGAGTGCACAGGCGATAACGTATTCCTCATTCACAAAGGAAAAATGTACACCCCTGCGTCTCACTCGGGCGCCCTTGTCGGAATCACCCGTCAAGTAGCTCTCGAAATTGCTAATTCCTTAAAGATTCCCACGGTTGAAACGAATCTAACTCGTTACGATGTTTGGAATGCCGACGAGTGCTTCCTTACTGGCACAGCTGCGGAGGTCATTCCTGTGATTGAAGTGGATGCTCGTACTATCGGTACAGGAAAACCTGGTCTCATTACCGGCAAAATCCTCGCTGAATTCCGTAAAAAGGCGTCGATTGAGGGAACGATGATTCGTTAACTCAGTAGCTGTTACTTTTCTTCGGGCAACTCGACAACGGGTAGGGTTTTTGATTTCAAAATCAATTCCTCTTTATCCTGTGCCTTTTTGTCCGCCAACTTAGGGAAGTAAATATACAACTCTGACTTTGGCGGATCAGGATTGTAGAAATTACCAATGGGCGATTGACGAGTTACTTGCAGGCTAGCCTCTTTCAACAGCATTTGACCTAGGTCGGGTCGTGCATTGACCGAGAAAACAGTTCGAATGGATGGAGAAGGCTTAGTGACAATGGAACTACTTTTGCTATCTGCCTCTAAAATGGAAAAGGCAATACCCTTCGGATCGTCTGTGACAGGGAGAGTCCACGATTGTGCTTCTTTAACGTCTGGAGGAAGTAAGATTACGAGGTGACGTACTGGACCTTTAGGATTACCCGGATAGACCAACTTCTTTCGCCAAAGCGGCCAGTAGCGGCGGCCCTGCTCATCGATGACTTCATTACCACCAGGGCCAGACACAACTAAGAGCCTGTTCTTCAGAGCCTGTAATTCGGCATCGGTTAACTCAGCTGGTTCAGCGCCAGGCAATCGTGGAGGAGCTTCATTGGCTGCAACATCAGGTGAAACCAAAAGCACAGCCTCGATTGGTCCAGCGCAGCGATAATCCACCCAATCGATGACGCCATAAGGTATGGCCGTCATCGCTGTCGCTAAAACAGCACCAGCGGTAGCGGATTTCCCCAAAGTGATACGATTAGCCAGAGCTGAGAAAAGACCTGCCCCAGCAAAACCCGCTGCATGAATGGAAATACTCGTCCCTAAATTCCATTGCGCTAATAAATAATCCTCCGCTGAGCCAGTCCACCGAACATAATAGAGCATGAATACAGCCCAAACAACTCCGAGAGTGGCACCAAGAAAGGGTCCAAAACGCAGACCGAGTTTGATGTAGCCTTTGGTCGCTAAAGTAGAAAACAAGGCGGCAAAAACACCGCCAAAGAAAGCCTGCTGCAAATTAGAAACTCCTGTGAACAAGGCGGCGAGGAGCAAAAATCCCCACGTAAACCAATAGGTGCGGGCAAACTGGTTCATTCGCCAACAATCGTACCCGCAGGAACGACCGCTCCTTTCTTCACCACGATAACACCATCGCGAACATAGAGGGCATCGGTTTCCCATTTCTCGGGTAAACCAGTGGGAGCGATTCGGCAGCCTGCACCAATCCGTGCATTTTTATCGATAATTGCATTTCGAATATAGCAGTTTTCACCAACGCCGATATCGGGGCGTCCTAATTGGCGATTCAGTTGTAAATCTTTAGGACGTTCAAAGAGGTCTGCGCCCATCATCACCACATTCTCAAAATGGCTACCGCGACGAATCACAGAGCGAACTCCAATCACAGAGCGGATAATTTCTGATTCATCGACAATCGCCCCTCCTGCCATCAAGACGCGAGTCGCATGACAGGCATTGACCTTAGCCGTTGGTAAATAGCGAGCGTGAGTAAAAACACGGTTCTCGCTATCGAAGAAATCAAAGGGTGGAACGGGGTCCGTTAAGGTTAAATTACATTCCCAGAAAGAACCGACGGTACCGATGTCTTCCCAATAACCATCAAAGACAAATCCCGAAAGGCGCTTCTTACCTAACAGTCCAGGGATAACCTCTTTACCAAAATCCGTTTGTGTAGGATCAGCTAGGGCCTCACGCATCACCTTACCGGAGAAGAGATAAATCCCCATTGAAGCGAGGCAGTAGGGTTTATCTGACTTGTCAGCGAGTTTAGCCCTTGCGGAACCACCTAAAACTAAGGTTTGAATCACCGCAGGGTCTTTAGGTTTTTCGACGAATTGAGTCACGAGCAACTCTTCATTAACGCGCATGACACCCAAAGCCGAAACCTGATCGGCGGGCATCGCCTTGGCTGCGATGGTCACATCTGAACGAGTCTCTAAGTGCTGTCGTGCGATTTCAGCAAAATCAAGACGGTAAAGTTGGTCACCCGATAAAATTAAAACGAGGTCTTCATCCTTAAGATTATAGTGATGAAGATTTTGGCGGACGGCATCAGCTGTTCCTTGATACCAAGCTTCGCTATCACCTCTTTGCTCGGCTGCGAGAATGTCAACAAAGCCACCACCAAAACCGTCGAACTTATAGGTTTGTTGAATGTGTTTATGAAGAGAGGCGGTGTTAAACTGGGTGAGAACAAAAATTTCGTTAAAACCAGAATTTAGACAATTGCTAATCGGAATATCGACCAAGCGATAATTTCCAGCGAGAGGTACAGCAGGCTTACAGCGGTCTTTGGTCAAAGGATAGAGCCGTGAACCTCGGCCTCCACCCATGATAATACAAATAACGCGCGGGAAGGAATGCATAACGGGTCACCATTATTCTCGAGACAGCCAAAAGCGACAAGCGGAAAAGACCCCGAAAGGTGGCTTGAAGGTTAGCCCAAGCCTGTTTGCATCCAGCAATCCCTATGGCATTGGCTTTTCACATCCTTGGCACCAGTAGTTCAGGGAATTGCTCCATTATCGAATCAAACGGACTGAGAATGATGCTGGATGCAGGCTTTCAGGGACCGCGTCTTGAATCATCGCTCAAGAAACTTGGATTTTCAGTTCCGGCCATCGATGCCGTTCTGATTACACACGAACACAGCGACCATTGTATAGGGTTAGCCTCTTTGCTAAGACAAAATCCACAACTCAAAGTTTTTGCTAATCGCGAAACCGCACGACGAATTCAGTCGACCTTAAAACTTCGTCCGAATTGGCAGCTATTTGAAACGGGTGAGACGTTTGAATTTCGTGGTTTGAATATCACTTCAATTCCTATTCCTCACGATGCGGCTGATCCTGTGGGCTTCGCCATCGACTGCCCGCTGGGCGATGGACAACCCTGCAAACGCATCACTTGGCTCACGGACTTAGGTCATGCGACAGAGGTGGTTCGCTACCACTGCGCTCAAGCTGATATTCTCGTACTGGAATCCAATTATGATGATGAGATGTTGGACCTCTCGAAACGCCCCTTACATCTCAAGCAAAGAATTCGTGGTAAGCACGGACACTTATCCAACCACGAGGCCTGCCAACTTCTTCTAAGTTTACGTGAATGGAGAACCAGTGAACTATTTTTAGGTCACTTAAGCAAAGAATGTAATCGTACCATCTTGGTCGATGAAATGATGAATCAAATCCGGCAGGCTAAAAACGACCTACGAGTCAAGGTGGTCGATCCACTGGAAGATGACCCCGTGAGTACTTGGTAAAGCCTTATCGAGCTGCAGGAACAGGCACCTCGTCATTACTACCATTCGCTGCCCCTGTAGTCTTATTGCTCAAAGCGGCTGGCGGAGGAGCTGGTGTGGTCTTGGCTGATTTCACCGGTGCACCTGTCGCAACTGAAAGTGCGAGACGCTTAATCGCTAAAGCACAAGCGGGCGAAGCGGGGTTCAAGTCTTGTGCCTGAATCCAGGCCGCCAGTGCCGCTGCCTCCGCTCCTTCATTTTCTAATTTTTCGGCCAAACCTAAAAGACGAGCGTAATCAGCAACCAGTGGAGCAATATCCGAACGAGTCTTGGCCAAGACTAAGTCATCAGAATCAGTCTTGGACGCTTCAACCAAAACATCCCAGGCCATGTAAGGATTGTTCTGCGAAGCGAGGACAGAGGCCTTCTGAATATTGGCATCCAACTCGCCCACTCGATTCACAACCTTACGCAAACTTTCCGAGCGCTCTTTGTCCGTGGCTAAAGCCAAAGCAAATTCGAGTTTCTTATTAAAGATATCACGCCACTTTGCTTCCGACACCAAGCGATCGAACTCCGGCACCATTTGCCCAATTTTGTCTTGGCGACTGACTACTTGGTTTGCGAATTCTTTAATGCCAGGGTTTTGTGGCCAGATACGGGTAGCCTGATCGAGGGCAGCCAACGATTTGTCATTATTGCCTGCTAGGGCTGCTTGTTTAGCGGCCAAGATGGACATGTTTGAAGCATTAATCGCATTATTAACTTTGGAGAGAATCGCGGCTCCAGGAAAATCCTTTGCCCGACCACGAACCTTGTTCACATACCCTTCGACGTTGGCCAAATCACGCTCATCGCCCAGACGTTGCAACTCACGCAAATCACGCCAGAGCAATAAAAGTTCACGCTTTTTTGCCTGATCGAAAGTCATCACACTGGGCTCAAATTCCCCCAAAAAATAAGTCTCCTGTAATCTTTCAAAAGCACCATAGAGTTCGCCTTGATTAATTAAATCCTCAACCGCACTCATTCCCACTTTAACATCACCCACGGCTTCGCGAGCCAAAGTATCAATTGATTCTAAGGTGGGCACGAAATCGGAAACAGGAAAGAATTCCTTCACTTCTTTAGCACCCACACGGATATTTTGATTAGCCCCCTTAAAAAGTACGCGATAAAAAGCACTAGTAATCATACAATGATGATAACGGCGAGCGAGCAAGAAGCCGACCATTTGAGACTGAAACTCAACCTGAGCTTTCAAGCCAAGAGCTGTCATCTCTGCATTTTTGGCTAAGATTTCTGCCTGAGTCCTCTGTTCGTCTTTAACTCGATAACCCAATTCAGTCTGACTGCGAGCCGTCTTCGTCAGCTTCGTCTGCGTTTTGGAAGTAGCATTTTTATCTTCTTCAGCGGCCTCCATCATTTCGACGCGGTTAACCACCACAGCCTCTTGTGCTTTGCGAAGTTGCTCGAGCTGATTTTTGGAAATATTCAAATCGCGAAACTCTCTCCGCATCTGCCAAATCTTGCTTACCTGCGTGGCAATGGTGAGTGAATTATTACCATCGACCTCAAACTCTGCTGCTTTGAATAATAAATCGAAAGCCTCTTGCTGATTTTTATAAAAATTTGTTTCATTAATTGCATTCGGAGCAAGCAACTTCTCAATTTGCAAAAGGAGTGCATGATAGCGCTCAACATCTCCTCCTACAGCGGGAGATGACAAATAGCGTTCAAAACGAGCACGCATCGCTCGAGTATTACCTAAATTAAAAGTCTTTCCTTTCCATTGCATCGAGCCGTTTTCGAAATCAATCGAATCGCTATTAACATTAAAAAGGCGATCCGCTCCGCCCTCGACGGTGGAACTGCGATAATCTCCACCCCCACTACCCCCTCCAGAAGTCGCATTGGGCGCAGGTGTGTTACCTCCCGACTGAGGAGCTTGAGCGTGTCCTACACTGAGAGAAAAAAGACAAACGGTGATAAAACTAAAAAGTTTTTTCATCATAAAAATCAGAAGCGTTCTAAGTCCTCCACGACGAGTAAATCGCGCGAAACGCGAATTTTACATTTAAATCTTTGCCCAACTTCAAAAGTATCACCCGCCGTCACTGGAACAAAAAGAGGAACTCGCCCAGCTCCTCGTGAAGTATCGGTTGGCTTCACCGCTAAAATGCGCCCCTTACCTGCGACATAAGAAAGCTGTTGATCCACCTGACAGTCAAAACGGTAAGCGTTACCCTGCATCGCCGCCCAATCCTTGCGGTAGGCATCGACGGAGAATGGAGAGAGTTCTGCGAACTTGCCACCGCGAGGAATCACAATCGCGAGCAAGATGATAATCACCACAACGGGTATACCTAAGGCAAAAAAAAGCGGATTAATTTTGGACATGTAATAAAGAGAAAAGGCCCAAGAGTAAAAGAAGCGTAAAACAAATTTTCTCTTAACTCCAGCGCTTTTGCTGGCACCCGATGACTACCATGCAAACCCCGACTAGGGCCTGCATAAACAGCACAATCAAAGCCACACTGGGTTCAGCGACATACGCATTTTGATTAGCCAAACTGGCGGTATAGGCGTTCCAAAGGTCAAAATTAATCATCGATTTCATATACCCAGACCACCCCCAATAAGCATTAATGAAGGGGCGGCAGACCCAAGTAAGCGCCTCGGGCAGGGCTAAAACAACGCCTGAAAGGGGTAACTGGAAGCCTACTAAATAAATTGAGAGCAAGGAGGACTTTTCGGGAGAGATAAGCAAAGCGGAAAAGCCTAAACAGACGATGGACATTGAAATACAACTACCAGCCAAAACCGCCAGTTGCTCGAACCAGGGTCCAGGGAACTGGCAAACCATCTTCACAAAAGCCCCCATCCACATGCCTTGAAAAACGGCTACACAAGAAACGAATGTTAACTTGGAAAAAGCATAAGACCACGGGCGCAATCCAGTCATTCGCTCTTTTTCATAAAGAACTCGTTCAGCTGAAATTTCACGACCGCCATTATTAGCCCCCATCAAAGTCAGCAAAATAACTTGGAACATAACCAGGCCAGCGGCCAGTGAAGCGACTTGAGCATTCGAAATTTGGATACGCAAAGCCTGCTGCACTTCTTGCATCGAAGCGGTATTTCGATCCATGGGGATTTTCATAATATCCCAAGTGCCCTCGAGGTTGAAAATAATCACCAGCAATGGGAACCCAAAGGTAATCGCTAAAGTTAAACCAAGGTATCCTGTGTCACGGAAAAAAAGCTTAAAGCGTCGAGCTAAGAGGGTGCTGAATTGGGTTAATCCGCTGGGAATGGAAGGCTCCACTAAAGGCGTCGAATGCTCTTGGGCAATCGTCTGAGCATAATCCGTGTTCTCGGATTGATAAATCGCCCAGCGATCCCTCCAGTAAGAGAGATTTTGGCTGTTCAGTACCTCATAAAGATTCAAACCATCGGGGATACCGAAATAACTTAATAAAGCCGCAGGAGACCCCTGGAAGACGACGTCTCCTTGATAAACAACGGTCACCGAATCGAACTGATTGAGTTTTCCTAAATTATGAATGATACAAACAAAACTCTTTCCTCGAGTTTCGACTAGATGGCGGAGCAAAGCTAAAATTTGGTCTTCGGATTGCGGATCCAAACCCGAGGTTACTTCATCACAAACCATACAAGGAGGATCGAGCGTAAGCTCGAGACCGAGCGATAAACGACGCAACTGACCACCCGAGAGCGACCCTACCCTTTTGTCTTGGTGAGGAGCTAATCCAGTAACCTCCAAGACATAGTCCAGTCTCCGCTGTCTTTCGGCACTATCCGCAACGGCCAACTCGAGAGCATACTGCAAAGACTCTTTGACTGTAAGTTGAGGCTGGGCTGTCGTAAATTGAGGAGCAAAACCAACCTTACCAATGAGATCCTCGGTGCAAGAAATCGGCTGATTGCCAAAGTAGGCCTGTCCAGATGAAGGTAAAATCCCCAAGATGGCCTTCATCAAAGTGGTTTTCCCGCAACCCGAGGGACCAATAACCGCATTCAAACCTCGAGCTAAAAAACGAGCATTTGCTTGGTCCAAAATAATAGGTCCTGCTGGACCCGCTTGAACCGTAAGATTTTGGCAACTCAACATTAGGATGAAATCTTGCCAGCAACCATTCGTTGGTAAAGAATTATTGTCGATATGCGAAAGCCATACCTCGCCCTCTTCGTTTTCATCACCACTCTGCTCTCGAGCAATGTTTTCGCTTTTAGCATTAAGAAAAAAGCCATTTCCAACCAAGGCATCTTTGGCATCGAGGTCGCGGGAAGCGATGTTTCTTTCTACGGCAGGGCTGACCAAATTCTCTCCGTCTCTTTTCAAGAGTATGTGGTCACGGGCGCGGGAATCGTTTCCGAAGTCGTCATTGATTTTCGTGGATCCAATCAACTCCTTCGCATCTACAATGTGCGTCCTCCCGGAACAGCCGACGCGAGTGAGAGATCTAACCGCATGAGTGCGGCGAACTCAGAAAATCGCGGTCTTGACCCCTCTGCCGCAACCAAGCTTCCAGTGCCTAGCCAAATTCAGGCTTTAGAATCAAAAGTAACTAACATCACCTCCGCAGGCACTGCTGGGCTTGTGGTGAAAACCTACCCTACCACGACCCACGCCAAAACGGTCGAAATGATGGTTAGCTCCAAATCCGAACTCCTATCCTTTTATAAATCTTTTCAGAGTCTCTATTGCGGAACGGCCGTCTCAGCTACCCCTGGATCCACAGTGGACCCGTCCGACCCAACCAGTGAAGTTCAAAAGGTTAGCCAAATTGGGGGTAATCTTTTCACGATTCAATAAGGCCTGAAAGAGACTTTTAGGCCTCAGAGCACTGAATCCCGCAAGTCCGGCTTGACCGTAGCAATCGGGACGGCTTGTCTTCGCCTTTCATCTTATGGCTTCTATCCCTGTTAATCGCATCAAAAAGAAGAACATCATGAGCTACAATGGCGAGCTCTGCATCGTTCTTGAGTGTCTTGTTCGCACCCCCCCTAACAACGCTTCCTACGTTCAAATGGAACTTCGCTCCATTAAGACTGGTGCAAAAATCCCCGTGCGTTGTGGTATCGGTGTCAGTTTCGAAGTCTTCGACAACTCGATCAAATCCCTTGAGCTCTCTTACGAAGCCGATGGCAATTATGTCTTCTCGGATCCTAATACCTTCGAAGAATACTATATTCCTGCCAAAACCGTCGAAGACTCCAAAGAGTTTCTTATCCCTGGCACCTCTTACCAAGTGCTCTTCGTTGAGGACCGTCCTGTTACGGTTGACCTTCCTCCTTCCGTTACGGTCAAAGTTATCGAGGCTCCTCCCGCTGTCAAAGGCGACACCGCTGGCAATGTTCAAAAATCTGTCACCTGTGAAAATGGATTAGTGGTCAATGTGCCTCTATTCATTAAGGAAGGTGAAATGATTAAAGTGAGCACCGAAACCAAAGAGTACCAAGGTCGCGCCTAATCGTTAAGATTATTTCCTTACCCCTAAGGGCCAGAGGCTTGAACGCTTCTGGCCTTTTTTATTGGCCAGATTGCTAGGCGTCCTTCAATCCAGATTGAAAGGTATTAAATTAAAAACATGTAGTCCGACCAGGATTCGAACCTGGACAAGGAGAACCAAAATCTCCTGTGCTACCGTTACACCATCGGACTGACAGGGGGTCACTAAAGAGCTTTTTAGGGGGCGGAGTCAAGCGAGACAAGGGGATGATTGACGACAGGGTTCTCCTCGTTCATCTCCCCTATATGCCTGCCACGTCTTCCAAAAAGCCGAAGTACCGTCGAATAGTCCTTAAGATTAGCGGAGAAGCCCTCCGCAATGACGCCACGGGCCAAGCCATCGATAGCGATGTCTTAGACCGTTTAGCTGAAGAACTTAAATCCCTCCGAGCGATTGGGACTCAAGTCGCCCTCGTTGTCGGTGGCGGAAACATTTTTCGTGGCTTAGCAGGTGCGCGCTCCAATGGAACGGATCGCACGACGGGCGATAACATGGGAATGCTCGCTACAGTAATCAACGGGCTAGCCCTCATGGATCGATTAGAAAAATCAGGACTCGAAGTCCGTGTGATGACGGCGATTCCCATGGATCGAATTGCCGAGCCCTTTATTCAACGACGCGCCACCCGCCACCTCGAGCGCGGTCGGATTGTAATCTTCGTTGCTGGAACAGGTAATCCCTACTGCACCACCGACTACGCTGCCGCTTTACGAGCCAATGAAATAGGGGCCGATGCCATCCTTAAAGCCACTAAGGTGGATGGTGTTTACGACAAAGATCCTATGAAACACAAAGACGCTAAACGTTACGTCAAAGTCTCTCATGCCGAGGCTTTAACCAAACGTTTAGGCGTCATGGATGCTGAGGCTTTTTCTCTCTGCGAGGCAAATAAACTCCCGATTATCGTCTTCTCCATGGCAGAACGTGGAGCGATCAAAAAAGCCGTCATGGGACAATCCATCGGCACTCTCGTTGTCTAATTTTTATGGATATCAAAAAAATCATTAACGATGGCGGCGTTAGCATGAAGAAAGCCGCCGAGTGGACACAAAATGAGTTCAGCTCCCTGCACACGGGTAAGGCTACTCCACAAATGGTCGAAAACATTCAAGTGTTTGTGGAGTCATATGGTATGACTCAACGCCTCAAAGATATGGCTGCAATCACCACCCCCGATGCCCGCTCTATCGTTGTTCAACCTTTCGACAAGGCTGTCATGGAAGATATCCGTAAAGCCATTCAGGCTGCCAACGTGGGCATCAACCCCGTGCCTCAAGGAAACTTCTTGCGCTGCCCCGTCCCCGAACTCTCGGGTGAGCGTCGTCAAGAATTGGCAAAAGTTGCGCATCGCATGGCCGAAGAAGGTCGTATTCGCGTCCGCAACGCGCGTCGTGATGCACTCGAAATCGCCAAGAAAGGTAATAAAGATAAAACCATCACCGATGATGACCTGAAGCGTATTGAAAAAGAAATTCAAACGCTGACCGATCAATGGATTAAGGAAATCGACAAGTCACTTAAAACCAAAGAAAACGAACTCACCGGAAACTAATCCTCAGCGGCACATTTTTCTATGAATATTCACGAATACCAAGCGAAAGAGCTTTTCGAAAAATACGGTGTAGCCACCCCTAAAGGTGTCGCCGTGAAAGCCTCCGCAGAATACTCCACTGCCCTTGGCCAAATCAATACGGCCAACGGTATCATGGTGAAGTCACAAATTCACGCCGGTGGTCGCGGTAAAGGCACCTTTACCAATGGATTCAAAGGCGGAGTAAAATTCTCTCCGAACAAAGAAAAAGCCATTGAAAATGCGACAGCGATGTTGGGTAACACTCTGGTTACCGCACAGACTGGTGCAGAAGGTCGCAAAGTGCAGACCATTTATTTCACGGAAGCGGCAAATCTCGGCAAACGCCCAGATGGCCGTGACGATGAATATTACCTCGCCATTCTTTTGGATCGCGCAACCTCACGTCCAGTGATTGTTGCCTCAACGGAAGGCGGCGTCGAAATCGAACAAGTCGCACACGCAACCCCAGAAAAGATTTTTAAGGTTCAAGTCGACCCCGCAGTTGGTTTACAACCATTCCAAGCTCGTCAAATTGCCTTCGCTCTTGGTTTCTCGGGCGACCTCTTTAAACAGTGCGTTACTTTAGTTACCCGACTCTACCAACTATACTGGGATAAAGACTGTGCGATGGTTGAGGTTAATCCTCTACTCGTCACGAAAGAGGGCCAACTCTTGGCTCTCGATGCGAAGGTGTCATTTGACGACAACGCCCTCTTCCGCCATCCCGACATTGTCGCTTTGCGCGACCTCAATGAAGAAGATGCCAAGGAAATCGAAGCCTCGAAATACGGCCTCTCTTACATCGCCCTCGACGGCAATATCGCCTGCTTGGTCAATGGCGCTGGCTTGGCGATGTCGACCATGGACATCATTCAACACTTTGGCGGTAGCCCAGCTAACTTCCTCGATGTGGGTGGTGGTGCAACCAAAGACCAAGTTTCCGCCGCCTTTAAGATCATCTTAGGGGACAAGAACGTAAAAGGGATTCTCGTTAACATCTTCGGCGGCATCATGGACTGTAATGTCATCGCCACAGGAATTGTCGAAGCGGTTAAAGAAACCGGCCTCAAACTCCCTCTGGTCGTTCGCCTCGAAGGTAACAATGTACAAGCCGGTAAAGCGACCCTCGCTGCCAGTGGCTTAACCATCGTCTCGGGTGATACCATGGCCGATGCCGCACAAAAAATCGTAAAACTCGTTAATCAAAAATAACTCCTTCTTTTTATGTCTATTCTCGTTCAAGAAAACACCCGTGTCTTAGTCCAAGGCATTACGGGCGATTTCGGTGCTCGCCACGCTCGCCTTTCCATTGAGTACGGATCACAAATCGTCGCTGGAGTCACTCCTGGCAAAGGCGGTCAAATCTTTGAGCACAACGGTGTTAAAGTTCCCATTTTCAATACCGTAGCCGATGCCGCCAAACAAACAGGCGCCACGGTTTCCGCTATCTTCGTCCCCCCACCCTTTGCCGCTGACGCGATTCTCGAATGCGTTGATGCTGATTTAGATTTAGCCATCGCGATTACCGAAGGTATTCCTGTGCGTGATATGGTTCGCGCTAAACGTGCGATGCAAGGTCGTCGCACTCGATTGATTGGACCAAACTGCCCTGGTGTCGTCACTCCAGGCCGCGGAGAAAAATCTCACGGCGGTTGTCGTATCGGCATCGCCCCAGGGTATATTCATAAGCGCGGCAAAGTTGGCGTCGTCTCACGCTCAGGTACGCTTACTTACGAAGCCGTTTGGCAATTAACCTGCAAAGGTCACGGTCAGTCTACTTGCGTCGGTATTGGTGGCGACCCCGTTAACGGCACTTCACACCTCGACGTGATTAAGCTCTTCAACGAAGACCCTGAAACCGAAGCCATTATCATGATTGGAGAAATCGGTGGTAATGCCGAAGTCGAGGCCGCTCGTTGGATTAAGGAGCACTGTAAAAAACCTGTCGCTGGTTTCATTGCTGGTGCCACCGCCCCCGCTGGACGTCGTATGGGTCACGCTGGTGCCGTCATCGGCGGTGCCGAAGATACGGCGGCAGCGAAGATTAAAATCTTTAAGGAGTGCGGTATTTCTGTGGCTGCCACGCCCTCGGACATGGCCGACGCCCTCTTGCGCATCTGGAAGGGCTAAATCGAAACCTCATTGTCACAAAAAAGGCCCGCAACTGCGGGCCTTTTTGTTTGAATGATTCATATCATTTTTCATAACCATCATCCATGTGGTATTACCAACAAGGGAATAATCGTATTGGACCTGTGGATGAAGCGATGATTCGCAACCTGCTCGTCTCACAAACTCTCAACGTCAATTCTCTGGTCTGGAAAGAAGGCATGCCTGCTTGGCTACCCGTCAACCAAACCGCTTTGGTAAATGGATTAGTTCTACCTCCTCCCCCCTTGCCTGGCTCCTCGATTGCAGCACCCAAGGACCGAGTCATCTACGTTATTCTGGCAATTTTTCTTGGGTCACTCGGTATCCATAACTTTTTTGCCGGCTATAAACGAAACGCCATTATCCAGCTCATCATCACACTCGCGACCTGTTTCATAGCTTCATTTGTCACTTGGATTTGGGCAGTTATCGAAGCCTGTACGGTTACCAAAGACGCTGATGGCGTCGATTTCAAATAACCCTTTTAATCATGAACAACCCTACTCCTCCCCCCACACCTCAGCCCGTTACTGGCGCCCCTAAAGGACGTATTATTTACATACTCTTGGCTGTCTTTTTAGGTCACCTAGGTATTCACAACTTCTTTGCTGGCTACAAACGCAATGCCATCATCCAACTCGTCGTTACCATCGTAACGTGCGGTTTTGGTGCCCTCGTCACTTGGATTTGGGCAATTGTTGAAGCTTGTACCGTCACCAAGGATGCCGACGGAGTAAATTTCAGTTAATCAAAAGTACTTCTCAGCAAGTAAAAGGCCCGCAACTGCGGGCCTTTTTGTTTTCTGGAAACTTGGTCAAATTACTTAGCAACGTAGGCGAGGGACTGTGCCGTCTTTTCAATCGCTGAAGACCCTTCCAATAAATCGGCAATGGGATCCCATTTACCACTGATGAGACTTTCGCGAGCCGAAGCGGGAATCGAGGCCTTCCAGGTTTTGTCGCCCGCACTTACATTCATTTTCTCTAAATCGATGGCAACTTCAGTTCCTGGATTTTTTTGAACGAAAAGATTTAACTCCGCTAAATCATCCTTAGACAAGGTAACACAGGGCACGCCCAAAGCTGTCGAATTGCCAAAAAAGATTTCGGCAAAACTTCCTCCAACTAAAGCGGTGAAACCAAAACGCCAGAGAGACTGAGGAGCGTGTTCACGCGAACTACCACAGCCAAAGTTAAATCCAACCACCATCACGCCTTTTTTGTCTTTGGCAATTTGAGCAGCTTGCTCGCTATTCAAAGGGTGCGGACGATCTTGGCCATCGGGACCAGTGCGTTCATCGCGAAAAGCATGCTCGCCGAGACCTTCAAAAGTTACGCAACGCAAAAAACGTGCAGGAATGATTCGATCGGTATCGATATCGTCTCCAGGCACAGCGAGAGCAGGAGCTTTTACTTGGGTAATTTTAGCGAGAGACATGTTAAGAATAAGGATAAAAAATTAGGAACGGATTACACAGAGAGGCATAGCCAAGGCATTGGCTAGCGACTCCAGGCGACTTTCAGCAATGGTAGGATTGACTGAGG
The DNA here is from genome assembly GCA_947470855.1 of Opitutia bacterium. Lineage (GTDB taxonomy): Bacteria > Verrucomicrobiota > Verrucomicrobiia > Opitutales > UBA953 > UBA953. Next base: position 79,139 of record CANIUQ010000004.1, read on the forward strand.
CATCAGCCATAAGCAAGGCATGGCCATCGACCACCCACGGCAAAGTCACAGTGCAAACTGGCTTCCCGTGATAATGAGCATCGACCACAACGTTTTGTTTAACGGTAAGATTCTCCGCCGCACTCGCAGCTAAAACATCGTCGCCTTGAGCCACACGATGAAGCACGCGCTGTAAAGCTGGAGAAATCGTTTCCATTAAACCTTAAAAATTTCCCGAGCGTCGGAAACTTGTCCTGTAATGGCTGCGGCGGCGACCATCAGCGGACTCATCAGCACCGTACGACCCGTTTGCGAACCTTGACGGCCTTTGAAGTTACGATTGGAAGAACTAGCGCAAAGTTGATCACCGACAAGTTTGTCTGGGTTCATGGCTAAACACATCGAGCAACCCGCACCGCGCCATTCAAATCCCGCATCGATGAAAACCTTATCCAAGCCTTCTTTGACAGCCTGAATCGCAGTCAGTTGCGAACCTGGCACAACAATCGCTTTAACGGTTGGGCTGACTTTATGACCTTTCAGATATTTAGCCACTTCGCGTAAATCAGAAATCCGTCCGTTGGTACAGGAGCCCAAGAAAGCAACATCCACCTTTGTACCCTTAATCGGGGTGCTAGGAGAAAGCTTCATATGCTTATAGGCATCTTCCGCTGTCGCACGGTCAGCCGCATTGAGTAACTCCAACGCAGGCATCTTTTCATCAATGAAAATAGCCTGCCCAGGCGTGATACCCCAAGTCACCGTCGGACGAATATCTTCCGCACGGTAAACTTTGATATCGTCGTATTTACAATCAGGGTCAGAGGCAAAAGACTTCCAACGGACTACGGCAGCATCCCAATCGGCAGCTTTGGGAGCATGGGGACGTCCTTTAATGTATTCGAAGGTCTTCTCGTCAGGGTTAACATAACCACAGCGAGCACCACCTTCGATAGACATGTTGCAAACCGTCATACGCTCCTCGAGAGAGAAATTATCAAAGGTAGAGCCAGCATACTCGTAGGCAAAGCCAATACCACCATTCACTCCCAGATCGCGGATGATATGCAAAATCACATCTTTTGCATAAACGCCTGGGCGAAGTTTACCGTTCACTTCAATACGGCGAACTTTCAGCGGACTCAGAGAAAGTGTCTGCGTAGCCAGTACATCACGTACTTGGGTTGTACCAATACCGAAAGCAATGGCTCCAAATGCACCATGGGTAGCGGTATGTGAGTCGCCACAAGCAATCGTTGTCCCTGGTTGGGTAATGCCCTGCTCAGGTCCGACCATGTGCACAATTCCTTGCATCCCCGTGCTAGTATCAAAAAAGCGAATACCGTAGTCCTTCGTATTCTTTCTCAGGGCCTCAATCATCTCTTGCGCAATCGGATCCGAATACGGCTCCTTGAGTTCATTGGTTGGGACAATGTGATCGACCGTCGCAAAGGTGCGATGAGGGTATTTCACCTTAAGGCCAAGATCGCGCAGCATTCCAAATGCCTGCGGACTGGTCACCTCGTGAATGAGGTGAGTGCCGATAAATAGCTGGGTCTGACCATTAGGTAACTGACGGACCGTATGGGCTTCCCAAACTTTCTGGAACAATGTTTTGGCCATCTTGGATAAAGGTGAAGGTTCACGGTAATAAGCCCCAAAGGTTGGTCAATCCCCTAGAAAAGCCCCCGAACCAGTCTTAAACCCTCTAATGGTGGGCTTTAGAATCCTCATTCTGGCTGGAGTGACCGCGACTTGACGCATTAACCTCCTCCCTCACATCCTTCAGTTATGGCGAAAACCCTTACCCTCAGTTTTTCCTGCCCGGATACCACGGGCATCGTCGCCGCGGTCTCAGGGTTCATCACCCAACACCGTGGCTGGATTACCGAGGCTAGCCAGCACTCCGAAGTCGAACTCTCCCGATTTTTCATGCGCGTGGAAATCAATGCCGAGTCTCTTGATTTTCCTGTGGAGAATTTTGCCCAGCATTTTGGCCCCATTGCCCAGAAGTTTAAGATGGATTGGAAAATTTCTGACTCTGCCAAACCGAAGAGGGTTATCGTACTCTGTTCAAAACAAGAGCACTGCCTCTACGATCTATTAGCTCGCTACGTCGCTCAAGATTTTCCCTTCGTTATTCCTTGCGTGATTTCCAATCATGAAAATCACCGTAAAGTGGTGGAGGCTCACGGTCTTTCCTTTATCTATCTACCAGTAACGCCAGAAACAAAAACCAGTGCTTATCAAAAGATGGGGGAAATTTTCCGCAAAGAAAAAGCCGACCTGATAGTCTTAGCACGTTATATGCAAGTCTTAGACACTAAACTCTGTCAGGATTTCGCTGGAAAAATCATTAACATCCACCACTCCTTCCTACCCTCTTTTGCTGGAGCCAAACCCTACCACCAAGCCCATGAAAAGGGTGTTAAATTAATTGGAGCAACCTGTCACTATGTCACCGCAGAACTGGACGAAGGTCCGATTGTGGAGCAAGACGTGATTCGCGTTGATCACTCAGAAAACCCCGAAGACATGGCACATTTAGGCAAAGACATCGAGAAGGTAGTCCTCGCTCGCGGCCTCCGTGCGGTGGTTGAAGATCGAGTATTATTAGCAGGGAACAAGACGGTTGTTTTTCGCTAAAGTGTGCGGAAAGTAACGCTTCTGCTTAAAAGTGAAAAGAAGGACGCCCTCCTTCTGCCTCGCAAAGGAGTATCTTTTGTTTTAGGGTATCAAGATTATCTATTGAACGCTCGCAATGTCGCTCATTTCTAAACTTTCTGCTCGTCTACAAAATCACCCCAAACGTGTCGTCTTCGCTGAGGGTGAAGACTTACGTATTATTCAAGCAGCTCGACAATTCGCCTCTCAAAAACTGGGAGCACCCATTCTCGTGGGCGACCGACAACGAATTAAAATTACGGCGGCTAAGAATAATATCAGTCTCAACGATATTCGTGTTATCGAACCCGAACGTAGCGATGAACTATCCAATTTTGCTGAAAAAATCGCCTCCATCCAACGCTATGGAAACGTCAATTTACAAGGCGACCCTACGACATTAGCTAAACAGCGAAACTACTTTGCCTGCCTTCTCGTCGCAACCGGCGGAGCCGATGCACTGATTTCAGGTGCAACCTTCCATGCTGCCTCTGGCCTACGTGCCATTCTCCAAATCATGCCCCGACAAGCAGGCGTTGATACGGTCTCGTCGATGTTAATTTTAGAGTCATCGAATCAAACCCTCGGCCAAGACGGAGTTCTCTTTCTGGCTGATTGCGGAGTAATCCCTGAACCGACCGCTGAACAACTAGCGACCATTGCGGTTACAACAGCAGGACTGGCTGGTCACTTGACTAACACAGAGCCCAAAGTGGCAATGCTTGCCTACTCAACCCATACTGATAACGCTCGTTTGACCTCGGTCAAAAAAGTTCAAGCCGCCACCGAACTCGCTAAAAGGTTTGCTCGCGATTTAAGTATCAAAGCCCAAATTGATGGCGAAATGCAGGCCGATGCGGCACTCAATCCCTTTGCTGCAATGGCCAAAGAGGTAAAAGGTAGTGTGGCTGGAAAAGCGAGTGTACTCGTTTTTCCAGATCTAAACTCAGGAAACATCGCCTCCAAAATGGTGCAAATCGTCGCTGGTATCCCAGCCTATGGACAAATCCTTACTGGACTCGATCGTCCCGCGGCTGAAATTTCTCGAGGAGCAAGCACTCAAGATATTTTTGGTACCGCGGTTATCGTGGCTGCTCAGGCGGTCGATAAGTCGTTTCTTTATCCAAGGTTAAAAGACTAAACATCGCTTATGGCCAATCGCAAACGATTCGCGGAAAATGTTCCAGGGCTACTCTCCAGCCCTATGAATCGTACCACGAGTCGTATCTTTGTGGCGGCGACTCGCATGAATGACGGCAAAACGACTACCTGTTTAGGACTAACGGCTGGACTGCAATCCCTCGGACTTCGCGTCGGATACATTAAACCGATTGCACAGCGAATTGTCCAATCAGGTGAAGACCAAGTCGACGAAGACACCTTACTGATCGATGGTTTATTCAAACTTGATATTCCGATTGCGGCGATGTCTCCGGTCGCGGTGAGTGCTGATTTTACGAAAAATTTTCTAGAAAACCCTGATGAGATTGGTCCGCAATTAAAGGATCGTATCTGTCGTGCGTTCGATCGTGCCGCTTACGGCAAAGACATCGTGGTCGTTGAAGGATCTGGTCATGCAGGGGTGGGCTCAGTTTTTGGTGCTTCTAATGCGGATAATGCCAAAGTGCTCAATGCAAAGGCGCTTTTGGTCGCCGCCGGAGGCATCGGCAAGCCCATCGATGAAGTCGCTCTCAACTTATCGCTTTTTGAAAAAGCAGGCGTCCAAGTGGTCGGCGTTATTCTTAACAAAGTACTTCCCGACAAACTGGACTTTATACGAGACTTTGCTGGACGCGGTCTTCGTCGACTCGGAGTTCCCCTGCTCGGCGTGGTCCCTCTCCAAGAAACCTTGGTCTATCCCAATCTCGATCAGGTTGCCGAGGAGACTAAAGCACGATGGCTCAATCAAACTTCGGGACTGAAGCGCGTTCGCCGAGTGGTCATTGGTGCGATGTCGGGTCGACGAGCAGAAGAATACCTTAAAGTAAATGGGACGCTCGTCATTGTGCCGGGTGACCGTGAAGATTTACTCGAGGCCTTTATTCAAGCGGGGGGCGAAAAATCCCTCTCTGGTATTCTACTCTCGAATGGATTACTTCCGCAGGAATCGATTCTGCAAAAATTGAAAGAGGCAGGTATTGCGGTAGCCGCAGTGGAATCCGAATCATTCGCCGTAACTTCGCGAATCAATAATATGACCGTAAAAACGATGCGACAGGATTCTGACAAAATCCCGATTATCGAAAAAATGATTAAGGAGTCCGTCGATATTCCTAGTTTATTGAAAGCCGTCCGAGGTTAGCCCTGCATTTCTAATCCACGGAAAGTTCCAGTCGAAGACGCAAAACTATCCGCTTCGATACCCATTCGCTGAAGCATAGAAACGAAAAGATTCGGCATGGGGTAATTCTTTTGTGCATCGAAGACGAGGTGCTGACCATGACGGAAACCTCCCCCGGCAAAAAGGGTTGGAAGATTTGTATTCTCATGGGTATTGGCATTACCCAAATTACTACCATAAAGAACCATCGTACGATCCAGCAAACTTTCGCCGTTTTCTTTAGTGGCTTTTAGGCCATTGAGCAACGCACCGAGATTCTTCACATGCAATTCATCGATGGCACGAAGTTGAGCTAATTTATTTGCCGAACGTCCATGGTGTGAAAGGTTGTGATAACCATCGGCGGCAGTGGTATCGTGATCTAATTCGATAGCAGGAGAATTAACACTATCGAGCATGATGGTAACGGCTCTCGTTGAATCCGTTTCGACAGCGACACGAGCCATATCATACATTAACCGCACTTTTTCCATGTACTGCTTGGCTGTTTCTGGATCTTCGGGGGCGGCGATTTTGGGAGTGGGACGAGGACGACGCTCCCACTCTTTGGCGACTTTTAACTGTTGCTCGAGTTCACGCACACTCTGGAAATATTGGTCTAAACGATCACGATCTTGGGCACCAACCGTACGACGCATCTCGGTGGCTTGGGCGCCCACCGCATCCAGAATACTTCTTCCTAAAACTAAACGACGTTCCTGTTCAGCAATCTCCTCAGGTTTGCCACCTAAAAAGATTTTACGAAAAACTTCCGAGGGTTTCTCTTCACAAGGAATCATAATTCCTCCGCCCGTCCAAGAAAGACTACGTACACCTCGAGCCACATTTACCCCTAAAGTCATCGAGCGATAACGAGTCTGGAACCCAATTCGCTCAGCAATATACTGATCTAAAGAAATGGTATTACGAAATCCGCCATTACCAGGATGTGGCGCTGCCGTTAAAAAACAATTATCGGCAGGGTGACCACCATCAACATCAGGGTGAGAGATACCAGAGAACACCGTAAAATCCTTTCGGTGAGCTTCCAATAATTTTAAATAGGGTGATAACTCATAGTTACCACCCTGCCCCTTGGGGAAAAAGTTCTGTGGTAAAAGACCAAGATTATTACAGATACCAATCATCCGACGGGGCTTCTTGTCACCTGCCATACCCGGAGCGGCAAAGGCCGGCGTCATACAATCCAATAAAGGAAGTGCTAAAAGCACACCAGTTCCAGTAAGAAAACGTCGGCGAGAAATGGCTTTACGAAAAGCCACGTAAGGAGCCTGTGAGCAGTCGTAGGCGGATGGCAGACTCATCGTTTATTTTATAAGGAAAATATCACTTTGGACAAGCGAGTGAATCAGATTTCGCAGACGATACTGGGTGGGGGCATTGGCATCTAGAATACGCTCGATTTTCTCGCGATCGGAGAAACCAACGGGGGCTCCCGTCGCGTAAACCACCAGTTGATTAAGGAAATTGCGGGCCAGAACACGGTCGTTCTGTGCGAGCATTTTCTTAAACTCGACGATATCTTTGAACTTACGTCCATCGAGTTCGCTCTGGGTCTCCACTGGCAAGGCATAGTAGTAGAAGAAAGGGAGACCGCTTTTACCGAATCCAGGTTCCGCAGTTTCTCCATCTATCGCACGGTATTTTGTACGATACCCCCCAAAAACGTCAAAAGACTCAAGGGCAAAGCCTGCTGGATCAATTTTTGTGTGACATCCGGCACAGGCTGGCTGGGCCCGGTGACTAGCCAATTGTTCGCGAATCGTTGTAGCACCTCGGATATCGGGCTCGACAGCTGGAACAGCCGCAGGTGGAGGGGGTGGCTTGCGTCCCAAAATACGTTCCATAACCCATGCGCCACGCTTCACGGGAGAGGTCGTTGTACCATTAGCGGTTACTTTCAGAACCGCAGCCTGGGTCAAAAATCCTCCTCGAATACTACCGGGAGGTAAGGTTACGCGCTTAATCGTAGCCCCTTTCACATTCAAGGAAGTGAGATCGTACAACTTTGCCAAGCGTTCGTTTAAGAAAGTGAAGTCGGAATCGACAATGTAACGTGCGGGTAGATTATTGCGAAGGAGTTCGGCAAAGTAAGCATAACTTTCGTCGGTTGCCGATTCTGCTAAATGGTCATCGAGATAATATTCAGGATAAAGTTTAGCGTCTGGAGAATTTTCCGCCACATTTCGCAAATCCAACCAATAATCAAGGAAGGCGAAGGTAAATCGACTTGAACGATTATCCGCCAATAAACGTTCAGTTTGCTCGCGCAAAACATTCGGTTGGCGCAACTTACCAGCCACTGCTAAATCTCTCAATTGCTGGTCTGGTGACGAATTCCAAAGGAAATAAGAGAGGCGGGTCGCTATCGATGCATCATCTAAACGACCTGGTTTCTCATCGATGTAGAGGAAAGAAGGTGAACAAAGAACAGCGGTATATCCCGCAATCATTGCCTCACCAAAACTACTTCCTGTGGCTAAGGCATTCTTAATCAGAGGAAGGAATCTTATTTCTTCCTGAGCGGAAACAGGGCGACGGTAAGCGGCTTTGACAAACTTTCGGAGAAGCACCTCCGCATCTTTCTCGGGATTATTAGAAACAACATCGACCCACAAGCCACCCTTGGGGGATTGTCGGAAAGGTAAATCACCGAAAAGGACTTTATGGGAGGCAGTAGGCCAAGAATCATAAAATGGACCTGTAATTTCCACCCAGCGCATGACTAAGCCAGGCTGGCCATCGCGTTCGGCTAATGGATTCTGCCACCAGACTTTATTATTGGGACCAGGTCGCGAACGGAAGAAACGAACAGGATCAACCTGAATAGTCTCGCCCAAACGTAAATCAGCCTCGAATTCAAAAGTCGTAGGCTCCACTCCCATATCGGCATTCGCTAGTCGTCGTAAGACATGGGCTCCGCGAGCATATATCGTCACGGGCTCAGCACGACGACCTTTCGAAACTTTATCAAAATTAGGTACATACCAACGTCCTTCGCTACCAGGTCCAACCCAAATCGAGTGGCCACAAATTTTCACTTTGTATCGACCTGGATTTTTAATGAATGAGGCCGTAAAATGAGGCTCCAATGGCTCGTAAGTACTTGCTACCATACCAAAGCCTTCCAGCGCACGCTGCGTGGGAT
>CANIUQ010000005.1 GCA_947470855.1 Opitutia bacterium
TAAGTTGATTGGGGTCGATAAACCCAAACCGCTGCGCAAAAGCCGTGTTAGCCATAATAAACTGGCCTCGGTCATTTTTAGCAAAAAATAATACCCCAGGAAGGTGGTCGAAAAGATGACTTAAACTGGAGAGGTGAATCTCGTGAAGAGAATCGTCTATTGGGGCGTTTGACGGATTCATACAACTTTAAAAAAGTTGTAAAAAAGTAATCCATCGCATCGTCAAGCACGAAATATATTAACAATATAATAATTCTATTTTTTCACCTAAATTACACAAAAAGACAGTAAAAATAAAATTATGTCGTAATAATACTAAAAAATTTAACACAAATAAAAAGAGTAATGGTTAATTTTATCAATGGGTTTGCCGAACGAACATTCTTAATCATGTGTAATTAAATCATGAACTTTTCATCGAAATGGATGCTGTCGCTCGCTTCACTTTTAGTAGCCAATTCTCTGATGGGTGCGCCCGACCCCGAGGTCATGAAGCGAGGTGAGGCGGTTTATAATCGGACATGTATTGCTTGCCACCAAGCCAACGGACAAGGCATCGATCCCGTTTTTCCTCCCTTGGCTGGCTCGGAGTGGGTAGCAAAAAATCCTTCCGTCATTGTTCGTAATATTCTTCACGGAGTGGCTGGGCCAATCACCGTCAAAGGCAAAGTTTACAATGGCATGATGCCTGCGGTTGCTGGAGTTTCCGATGCGGAGATTGCCGATCTCACCACCTTCGTGCGCAACTCATGGGGCAATGCAGCTTCCGTTGTCACCGAAGAAGAGGTAAAAGCGATTAAAGTTAAATATGCGGATCGCAAGACGCCTTGGACAGCCGAGGAACTTGATAAAGATTCCAAATAATCCATTTGTAATAAGTGGGGTGGCTTGACCGTAAGGTTGTCTTGAGCAATCTTACATCAATGGCCCTACATGCATTGAGTACGATTGATTCAGTGAGAACAAAGGAGCAGGTTGCCGATATGCATTTCATGGAGGCACGTTCCAAGCTTTTGGAATTAGCCGCATTTTTGGACCGTGTTGAACGCGCTACGGGTGCTCCTGATTATCGAATTAAGGGGCTGCAATCAGCTCTGCCGCTTTTACTTAAAGGTGGCACGGAACGAGTTGCCACCATTTTGCATCACTGGAGTGACCCGACGATCAACCCAGCCGACAAGGCTGAAACGAAGGTCGCCTCCGGCGTTTGGTCGGGCATAAAATAATTTTTATGCGCTATATCGAACCACATGGACACATGGTCAGTCGCACTACCGACGACTATGAGTCTATGGCTTTAGCGGGCTGCGCTGCTATTTGTGAGCCAGCATTTTGGGCTGGATTCGACCGCAAATCGGCGGACGGATTTTATGATTATTTTTGCCAGCTGACGCGCCACGAGCCGAAGCGTGCAGCCAAATATGGTATCCCTCATTACTCCTGGTTATGTATTAACCCCAAAGAAGCCGAGGACCTCGGGCTGGCTCGTGAGGTCATGGCTTTGATTCCCCAATTTCTGCAAGCTCCGAACGTTCTCGGTATTGGTGAAATTGGTTTAAACAAAAACACACGAAACGAACTTAAAATTTTAGAGGCACACATCGACCTCGCCGTTCAACACCATCAATTGATTCTCGTTCACACACCACACCTTGAAGACAAACGCAAAGGGACTCGACTAATTGTGGATGCACTCAAATCACACGGAAAGGTGAAGCCTGAGCGGGTGATTATCGATCACGTCGAAGAGCATACTTTTCGCGAAGTGGTGGAACAGGGATTCTGGGCGGGCATCACTCTTTATCCTGAATCAAAAGCCTCACCTCAGCGAGCGGTGGATATGCTGGAGACGATTTCGTCCCAGAATGTTTGGTTGAATAGCGCTTGTGATTGGGGACATAGCGACCCGCTCGCCGTTCCCAAAGCCGCTTTGGAAATGCGTCGTCGTGGACATTCGGTCGAGGTGGTGGATCGGTTAATTTATCAAAACCCTCTCCAGTTTCTTTCGCAGTGTGCGAAGTTTAAGGACCCGGGTGTGATTGCTTAAACGCGCGTGAGACTTTCCTCCGGACTCTCTTTGGCTTATTGCACCAACGTTCATCGAGGTGAAAGCTGGGCTGAGACCTTTCATTCACTTAAAACTCATGCTCTTCGGGTTCGAGATCGAGTCGCCGCTGGCCGCCCCTTTGTGCTGGGCTTGCGTTTAAGCGATCAAGCCTCCCGTGAGTTGATTGAAGCAGGCGCCAGTCGAGAGTTTCGCCTTTGGCTAGAAAAAGAAAACTGCCTAGTCGCTGGAATTAATGGTTTTCCCTTCGCCGCGTTTCATGGGCAGACAGTGAAAGAAAATGTTTTTGCCCCTGATTGGTGTCAGCCGGAACGGCTCACCTATACGCAAAGACTTTTTGATCTCTTAGGCGACTGGGGTTCGTTGGATGGTAGGGGAACGGTTAGTACTTTGCCTGGAACGTTTAAAGGGTTTGCTCGAGAGGTTGCTGCCCAGAAAACATTACGAAAAAATATTTTACAATGCGCGGAATTTTTAGCCCGCTGGCGTGATCGTACAGGTGTTGATTTCAAGTTGGCTTTGGAGCCCGAGCCTTTGGGGTTGATTGAGAATACTTCAGAAACAATTCAGTTCTTTGAGCAATTACGCAAAGAGGAACCCTCGGCGGGCTTGGTTGAGGAATTTGTAGGCGTGTGTTTCGATACTTGTCACTTCGCCTTGCAATACGAAGACGCAGCGATGGCGATTCATCGTCTCAATTCTTCCGGTGCTCCCGTGGTTAAGTTTCACTTGAGTTCGGCTTTGCGATTAAAGCCAAATGCCATAACACTAAAGCGATTATCAGCCCTGCAAGAACCAACCTATTTACACCAATGTTTGGGTAGAACAGCGCAGGGAGAAGTGGTCCGCTTTAAAGATATTCCAGAAGCCCTGATGGCAGTTCCTCGCCTGAATTCGCTCGAGGAACTGCGTGTTCATTTCCATGTCCCCGTTCAGGTTGAAGGTTTGATTGATGGATTATCTACGACGCGAGATTATCTGCAGTCGTGTTTGGATGTGATTGCGCAAACCCCTCAACGTTACCATGAGTTGGAAATCGAAACTTATACCTGGGAAGTTTTGCCCTCTGCCTCGCGCGCGGATGATGTCGTCGATCAGATTGTCGCCGAATATCACTGGGTGCTTGATGAATTAAAGCTACGGGGTATTAACTCAGTCTAAGTTGCTATGTCCGCTCGATTAAAGGCATGGTTGGCGATTTCCCGTTGCTCCAATTTACCTACGGTTTGGTCAAACATCCTTGTCGGCTGGATAGCAGGCTTTTGTTTTACCTACTTAAACACGGGAGCCGCGGGGAATCAGTCCAGTTTGCCTAATCCATGGTCGATGAGTTTATGGATTCTTTTGCTCGGTGCTTCTTGTAGTTATGTCGGTGGCATGATTTTAAATGACCTTTGGGACCGAGATTGGGACGCCCTCCATCGTCCCGAGCGACCAATTCCGTCCCAACACATTCATTCTCGCACTGCGGCTATCGTCGCTTCGGTTCTTTTGAGTTTAGGTTTCGTCTTTGCCATATCCATTTCTCCCGCTGTTAAACGCTGGGAAACGGCACTGGTGTCGGCGTTACTCGTTGTCGGTATCGTCGTTTATAATCGTTGGCACAAAGGGGTTTGGTTTGCGCCTCTTATCATGGGCTTATGTCGAGTTGCCTTGCCACTTTTAGGATTCTTATGTGCCACGCCATTCAGCGAAGGCACTCCTCATGGCTTTAGTGTTTATCTCACAACACTGGGTGCATTCACTTTTTTAATTACAGGGGTTGCGCGACATGAAGCGACTCATTCTTCTCCTTCTCGATGGGTTGAGGCGCTCTTTTTTCTCGTACCAATTCCTCTCGGTCTTGGCTTTTCTTTAAGTCGATCCGCAGTCTTCGTTTTTGCAGTCTACGGCTTTTGGATTTTATATTCTAATCTAAAGCACCCTCTGCCCCATGGTGTCGGTGCGAGAGTCTCCAGTCGCTTAGCCGCCATACCTTTGCTGGATGGATTATTTTTGGCTCTTCTTTTCCCCTATTATCACGCCCAAATTGAGCGCTCGGAGAATTACGCACTCTTTGCGCAACTCGAGTTCGGATTCTTTATTCCCAGTTTTTGTTTCTTGCTTGCGCTCACTTGGCGGAGATGGATTCCATCGACATAATCGATTTTAAACAGAGATTTTGTGTTATTTTGGGGAACTGTACTTGTCCTTAAGCGTCTTACTCATTCAATGAATAGTTCCACGATAATGGATGACGCCCTTGAATTAGACTTTTCGGTTTCCTATCGTCACCGGATATTTTTTACCGAGGGTGCTTTTGGCTCAAAAAATCAGCTTTTAAAAAAACTGGTAGCGGAAGCAAAAGTCCTACCTGTTTTAGATGCTGGGCTAGTGGCTGCTCGCCCTCAACTCTTACAAGAGCTGGCTCAGTACGCCAAGTCTCAGTCCATCCACTTTACTCGTTTGCCCCTTCTTTTAACGGGAGGCGAGGCGGCCAAAAAAGATTCGGCGGTGGTTAAGGAGGTTTTATCAGCCATTGAAGCCGATAAGATTTGTCGGCATTCGTACGTCCTCGCCATTGGTGGCGGGGCCTTTCTCGATGCGGTAGGATTTGCGGCGTCGACGGCCCACCGCGGGGTGCGATTAATTCGTATGCCGACCACGACATTAAGTCAGGGAGACGCGGGAGTGGGAGTGAAAAACGGAATTAATTCTTTTGGGAAAAAAAATTTTACAGGTGCTTTTGCCGTTCCTGCGGCGGTCATTATCGATTCCGCTTTTCTCCGTACGCTCGATAAACGCGGATTACGTGACGGGCTGGTCGAAGCGGTCAAAGTGGCGCTTTTGAAAGAAGCGAATTTTTTCCAGACTTTGGAGAATGAAGCAGCCGCTTTAGCTTCAGGCGATCTCGCTGCTATCACTCGCGCCGTGCGACGCTCGGCGGAGTTGCATGCAAAGCATATTGCTTTGAATGGCGACCCTTTTGAGCAAGGTAGTGCTCGACCTTTAGATATGGGCCATTGGGCTGCACATAAGTTAGAATCGATCACTCATCATCGACTCTCTCATGGTGAAGCTGTGGCTATTGGCTTAGCACTGGATGTGGTTACAGCTCGCGAGTTGGGCTTGATGGAGGCGGCTCTCGCGCAACGCGTCTTACATCTCTTGCATCAATTAGGATTCGAGACCTATTGTCCTGAACTTCTGCAAGCTGAGGGCAACGATCTCTGGACTGGATTAGAAGAGTTCCGTGAACACCTAGGAGGAGGGCTTTGCTTGGTTTTACCAACAGGTTTGGGGCAATCAAAAAATATTCATGAGCTAGAGCGAAAAATTGTTTTTCGCGCTGCGAATGAATTAAAATCGATTCATCTCGGAACATGCGCCGTGCGGTCTTAAATGTCGTTGGCCTTTCGGCGCGTGATATTGAATCGGGCTTGATGCCTCGTCTATCGGCTCGAGCACGTCGCAGCGCATGGACTAAAATCAAACCCGCTTTCCCCGCCGTTACGTGCACCGCACAGTCTGATTACCTAACAGGCGTGAGACCTTCACAGCATGGGATTGTGGGCAATGGATGGTACGATCGGGCGTTGAGTGAGGTGCATTTTTGGAAACAATCGAATCGATTAGTGCATGCACCCAAAGTTTGGGAAGTCATTCGAAAGCAACGTCCGCAATTTAAAACGGCCAACTGCTTCTGGTGGTATAATATGGGTACCTCGGCTGACTTGTCGGTTACTCCAAGGCCAATCTATCAAGCTGATGGGGGGAAGATTTTTGATATCGCAAGTTTTCCTCCCCAACTCCGCCCCGCTCTGAAAGAAGCGTTAGGTGAATTTCCTTTTCATACTTTTTGGGGTCCGCGCGCAGGGATTGAAGCGACGCAGTGGATTGCGGACGCAGCTTGCTGGATTGAAGAGAAGGAAAAGCCCGATTTAAATTTAGTTTATCTGCCTTATTTAGATTACGATTTACAGCGTTACGGCCCCAAAGATGAACGCAGTCTACAAGCTCGACAAAGAATGGATGATTTGGTCTGCGATTGTGCAGAGCGTCTTGAGAGTCAAGGTGTCGAAGTGATGATTTTGTCTGAATATGGAATCACCGAGGTACATCGTGCGGTACCGTTAAATCGGTATTTACGTCAGCGGGGTTGGGTTGAGATTAAAGAAGAGTGCGGCCGAGAAACTTTAGACGTGATGAATTCTCAGGCCTTTGCGGTGGTAGACCACCAAGTCGCACACATTGTCGTACAAAATAAAACGATTTTGCCTGCGGTGAAGTCATTTCTCGCAACGATTCCAGGAGTCGAGCAAGTGTTAGACCAAGAAGAGCAGGCGAGGGAAGGACTACGACACGAGCGTAGCGGGGATTTAGTCGTTGTGGCGGATTGGCAAAGCTGGTTTAGTTATTACTGGTGGGAGAATGATGCCCAAGCTCCCGACTACGCACGCACCGTCGATATTCATCGTAAGCCTGGTTATGATCCAGCAGAGCTTTTGGTAGACCCTGCACTGCTTTCCCCTTGGTTGAAAACGTATTGGTTCTTGCTGAAGAAAAAACTGGGCCTACGGGCTTTGTTGGAACTCGTTCCTTTAGGCCATGCTGCCGTTCGAGGTTCCCATGGACGCATTCCAGAGGATTCCTTGGATTGGCCTGTTTGTATTGTCGAAGCGAAAACGACGCTACCTCAGGAGTTATCCTCGACGCAGGTTTTTGATTTAATCAAAAGCGGATTTTAGTTCAGGCGTGTCTTACGCGGTCAGTTGCTCGAGACATTCCGCATAAAGGGCCTGCGTTTTGGCGACGATTTCATCGGGTAATCGTGGCCCAGGTGCTGTCTTATTCCAAGGTTGAGACTCGAGCCAGTCGCGAACGAATTGTTTATCGTAAGAGGGTTGAGCGCGACCTGGTTGCCAGGTTTTAGCTGGCCAATAGCGCGAAGAGTCGGGCGTTAAAACTTCATCAATTAAAACCAAAGAGCCATCGGCAGCTGTACCAAATTCAAATTTAGTATCGGCTAAAATGATTCCTGCTTTAGCCGCACGCTTTGCCCCCATTTCATAAAGAGCAATCGAGGCATCATGGACTTTGCGATAAATACTTTCGCCTAAAATTTCTGCACAACGTTGGCGAGTAATCGCTTCATCGTGACCTTCGGCTGCTTTGGTTGAAGGAGTGAAGATAGGTTTAGGCAGTTTAGATCCATCGGTCAGGCCCGAGGGCAGTTGATGATCGAGAATCGCTCCCGAGCGAAGGTATTCTTTGTAACCACTGCCAGCGAGATAGCCACGAACAACGGCTTCAACGGGAAGAGGCTTTAATTTCCTTACCAGCATGGATCGAGGAATCAGTGACTCATGGCCGCGGAGGGCTTTGGTTAAACTCTCTAAGTGATGCGGAACCAAGTGAGTCGGAAAAATTTCTTTGGCTTGTTCAAACCACCACAGGCTAATTTGTGTTAAAAGAATTCCTTTACCAGGAACGCCATTGGGCATCACGACATCGAATGCCGAGAGGCGGTCGGTTGCGACGATGAGATAATTTTCTCCTAAATCAAAGACTTCACGCACTTTGCCTTTGGCTTTTAAAGGGAAGGGTAGGCCGGTTACGGTCATCAAGGCTTCCTTGGGCAAAGGGGGCGTTTTCATTTTATCTTTAACTATAGATAGAGAAGAGGCAGACAGTTGGGCAAGGAGAAGCCATCAGTTTCTGCATTGTGAGCGAAAGGTTTCGTTCTTACGATTCAACGAGTGTCTATTTTAGCGACTATTCTCCGGCACCCCGATGAAAATTTGGCGAAGTGCACACTCCAACCAATCGTTGGTAGATCTGAGTTCCATTTCCTAACCGCCCAAGGTGACTTGGTTTTCGATGGTACGGGCATGCTTTTGCTCGAGGTTGGGGCTCCTCTTTTATCTTCCGCTGATGCCGGAAGACAATTGCTGTTACTGGATGCTAATTGGAAACACATTCCTCAGATGCGAAAACGCATTGTCGGTCAGCCAGTCCCTCGTTCGCTACCTGCGATCTCGACCGCCTATCCAAGGAGAAATAAAGCAGCAAAGGATCCCTGTCAGGGGTTGGCTTCTATCGAGGCGCTCTATTGGGCGCTAAGACTTTTAGGTCACGATGACCCATCGCTTCTGCGTCATTATCATTGGAGACAGGAGTTTTTAGAAAAGGTAGAGGAGTTTGCCCAAAATGGAGTTCGCTGATGCCCATTGTCATTATCAATTCGCCGAATTGCCTTACTCGGCAATTGAACAGGCTCGGCGCGACGGAGTGACATGGGCGATGGTTAATGGCAGTGCGCCAGCGGATTGGCCTGATGTACTGGCCTTATTTCAACGTGACCCCAGAAATTTGCCAGCCTTTGGCCTGCATCCTTGGGATGTGCCTTCCGCTCCACCTGATTGGCTGGAAAGCTTGCACCGGTTTCTCGTTTCAACGCCCGAGGCGACTGTCGGTGAAGTAGGTTTAGATCAGTGGGTAAAAGATTATAATATCGTCGCTCAGGAAAAAGCGCTACGTGCGCAACTGGCTATGGCTGTGGAACTAGATCGCCCAGTTAGTATTCATTGTGTCAAAGCGATAGAGCCCTTGTTGGGCATTTTGCGTCGCGATGCTTTACCGAAACGAGGGTTTTTAATGCACAGCTGGAATGGCCCAGTGGAATTAGTGCCCGAGCTTGTCTCACGGGGAGCTTATTTTTCTTTTAGTGCGCACCATTTACAGACACGGAAAATTCACCTTCGCCAGCAATTCACTTCGGCGATTCCCTTAGAGCGTATTTTAATTGAGACAGATGCGCCGGCGTTATGTCCCGCTCCTGAATTTCGACTGCATTCCTTGCCCCTTGCTCCCGATGGATCGGAGTGCAATCATCCCTCAAATTTAATCATTAATAATCGAGAGTTAGCGATAACGCGCGGAATCAGCCCAGAGGTTGCAGCTGCTGAAACTCTGAAAAATTTTAAACGACTATTTCTGCATCGCTAAAAGGCTAAGGCGAATGGCTTCGCCAGCTGCCGCTAAACCAAAACTTCCGGAGAGGTGAGCCGCCGTGCCGTATCCCCATTCGCAATTCGGATGCAAATCTTCTCCTTCGGGGATTTCTCCTCCAGGTAAATCGGCACAATCCGTTGGTTGGATAAACGGCTCATCGGACCAAATCGCAGAAATATTGAAATTGCCCTTACGTGGGAAACCAAAGTTTTGCCGAAGTCTTTTTCGGACCAGCATTAACAAAGGGTCATCGCGTGAGGCGGTTAGATCTGTGACTTTAATGCGCGTAATATCCATTCGACCTGCACAACCGCCTACGCTGACCAATGGAATTTTTTTGTGATAAGCTTCGTTGATTAGACAGCATTTAGGAGAAAGAGCATCGATGGCATCAATGATGACGCCATTAAAATCAGCCAATAAATCACCAACGTTATTTCGTCCAGCAAAGGTCTCTTTCGTTTGAATTTGAATTTCTGGGTTAATGCTTTGAGCACGCTGAGCGATGGCGACGGTCTTTAGTTGGTTGTAGTTGGTTGTGATAGCGTGGAGTTGTCGGTTGGTGTTTGAAATACAGACAGTATCTCCATCGATAAGAGTAAGTTTTCCCACTCCTGAGCGAACTAGGGCTTCCGCTGCCCAAGAGCCAACTCCTCCAAGTCCCACCACCATAAAATGGCTTTGGGATAAATGCTTTAAGCCCTTTTGACCATAGAGACGGCCAATACCAGCGAAGCGTTGGATATAATCAGGGGTCATAGACAAAACAGAGTTTTTGGGGATGAAAGCGTTTGGTGAATGCTTCAAGGCTTGAATGACTGCCAAAGTTGGGGATGCTCGGGCATCGTCGCAATGTCCGACTCAAGTCCCAAAGTTCCTGAAATCATCAAAGCCCCCTCATCCCCCCTGTGGTTTGATATCGGTATGTGGGCTGGATTCGCGATTTTTATCGGATTATCGATTTCGTTTGGGTTCGTTTTGCGCGATCATTTGCGGGTCGATGAGGTGGTCGAAGTCTTTCGAAAGTGTCGTAAGCCACTCATTCAATATCGTTTAGAAAAAGAGGCATGGCCTGCTTCATTCGATTTAAAAAATCCGCCAGCCGATGTGCAGCCATATAATTTTTCTGCCGCAATTCGCCGGCCTATGGAAAATTGCGCTGTCCCCGGTACATGGCGATTTGTCGCTGATTCTTCAGCGGGTAAAGATAAAGCCTTTGTTGTGTTTGAGGCAGCTGATTCGGGTGTTTCTACCCGACGTATTCTTCAGTTAGTCGATGAACGATTAGACGATGGAGTTCCCGATCGTGGTAAGTTTATTATCAACGGTAACCGCGGAACCTTTACGCTGAAGGGCGAGTAATTGCCTCGGCCCGACTGCGTAAATCCGCTTCGTAGAGGGCATCGACCAGTTCATCTAAATCTCCCTCCAGAACTTGTTCGATGCCGTGGACCGTTCGATCAATGCGGTGATCGGTAATGCGGTTTTGCGGGAAATTATAAGTGCGAATTCGCTCCGAGCGGTCTCCTGACCCAATCATGGTTTTACGGGCATCGGCTCGGGCTTCTCGTTCTTTGCTACGGGTTAAATCGAGTAAGCGTGAACGCAGGACGCGAAGGGCTTTTTGGCGGTTGCGTAATTGCGAGCGTTCGTCGGCGCAGTAGACCATTAGCCCTGTTGGTTTATGAATAATCTGAACGGCAGATTCGGTTTTGTTCACGTGCTGTCCACCCGCACCGCTGGCTCGTGCGACAGACATTTCTAAGTCCTCGGGCTTGAGTACAACTTCAGCTTCCTCGGCTTCAGGAAGAACTGCCACCGTGGCAGCCGAAGTGTGTACTCGACCTGAAGCCTCGGTCGCGGGAACGCGTTGTACGCGATGCACGCCAGCTTCGTGTCTTAAAAGTGCGGTTGCACCCTCGCCTTCGACGAGAAGAACGGCTTCACGCACTCCGCCTAAATCGCTATGAGAAAGGGATAAGAGTTCATGTTTCCACCCCTTTTTTTCCGCAAAACGAGTATAGGCTCTTAGTAACTCTGAAGCGAATAGTGAAGCTTCCTCCCCGCCAGTGCCTGCTCGAATTTCAATCAGGGCATTTCGTGAATCATCGGGATTAGGTGGCACGATGGCCCGCACGAGTTGCTCGCGTGCCTTTTCGACTTCAGGGGTTAGTCGTTTGATTTCATCCTCGGCCATCCGTCGGATTTCGGGGTCGGATTCGTTGGCTAGGACTTCGGACTCGGCGAGTTCCTTTTCTAGGCGATTGAGGGTATCATCGGCTTTGACCGCCTTGGAGGTAAAGCGTAACTCAGCACCAAGGGCAGCGGCTTTGCGATTGTCCCCAAAGGTGGCTGGATCAGCCATAATCGCTTCGAGCTCCGTCAAACGACGACGGAGGCTAGAAATATCGGGTCTCAGAGGTTTTTCGGCCATGAAAGAGTTATTGGGAATCGGGACTTGGACAGAACCGTTCTATCGTTTATCTAATGGATGCATGGTGACACCCACCGCAAGCCCTTAACACCAAACACTTTCTTCACTCCCTTATGTCCTCAAAGGAACCCACGTTACGCGGTAGCCATGTTCTCACCTGTATTTGGGACTTCGATAAGACGCTCTGTCCTGGCTATATGCAAACTCCTCTTTTCCGAGCTTTTGGGGTGGATGAGGAGCGATTTTGGAAGGAAACAAATTTATTACCTGGTTTGTATGCTCGTAAAGGCATTCGTACCTCGAAGGACTCGGTTTACCTCAATCATTTACTCAGCTATGTAAAAAATGGCTCGATGAAGGGATTAACGAACCGTCGTTTGCGAGAGTTGGGAGCAGAAATTGAATTGTGTCCTGGGCTTCCAGATTTTTTCCCCGCCTTAAAAGATTACGTGCGTGAGTTAGGTCAAAAACAGAACATCGAAGTTACACTCGAACATTATGTCGTGAGTACGGGTTTGGCAGAAATGATTCGTGGCACCTCTTTGGCAGCACATTGTGATGGCATTTACGGTTGTGAATTTTTGGAGCATCCACTCCCTCCGCACTTTTCGAAACAGGATGAACTTGAACTAGAGTTGCCGACGGAAATATCGCAAGTGGCAGCGATGGTAGATAATACCATTAAGACACGGTTCCTTTTTGAAATTAACAAGGGCTCAAATAAAGATAGCGCGATTGACGTCAATGCGGTGGTTCTTCCCGAAGATCGACGCGTGCCTTTTTCAAATATGATTTATATCGCTGACGGACCGAGTGACGTTCCCTCGTTTTCGCTCATCCGTAAAAATGGTGGCAAGGCATTCGCTGTTTATGTGGCGGCGAACGAGGCCGAGTTTGCTCAAAACGATGCTTTGTTGCAGGCAGGTCGAGTCCATGGCTATGGCCCCTGTGATTATTCGCCTCCCTCTTTCACGCCTAAATGGATTCGGCATGCCCTTGCCGGAATGGTTGAGCGTCTCGTGCAAGAACGCTCTCATGCTTTAGCAACCCGAGTGACTCGACCTCCTCGACATTTGCAGACTGACCCCGTCGTCAAGCGCGACGATGTTGCTAAACAAGGAAATCTTTTTAACGAATAATTTGTATGCCTGCCCCTGCTCGTAAGCGCTCAACTACTTTAGCTCGTCCAGCCAGTGAGAGTCGACCTCTCTTAGCCGTCACCTTGGCTCTTGTGGGGGCCTTTTTGCTCGTTGCACTGTTGTTTCACAATTCACGCGATGTTTATCTTTTCCCTGAGTGGATTGAAAAGACTTTTAGTCTCCCTATTGATTCTTCAGTTGCTTTAGAAAATAATCCCTGTGGTGCCTTTGGGGCTACGGTAGCGATTTTTTTATTCAGTCTTTTCGGGTTCACCTCTTTCTTAGTCCCCGTCTTTCTTTTTGCGGCAGCTTGGTTTGCCTTGAATCATCGCGCACACACTCTTTGGCCAACCAAAGTGGCCCTGATGTCGGCCTGCGTTCTTCTCGGTACGCCCATCTTAACTTTGTGGTTAGGCTCTCAGACAGGGGGGGCTTTTGATCCGCGTGGCCCTGGCGGTGTTCTGGGCGCTTTTTTATTTTCTAATCTATTTCAGCCTGTTCTCGGTGATTACGGAGCTTGGATTTTAGTTTTTCCTTATGGATTTTGCTTATTAGGTGCTTTGGCCGATGATCCCAAAGCTACTTTAGCCTCATGGATTTCTGAATGGCGAGATGCTTTGGGTGCTTGGAATGCAGAGCGACGTGCCGCCGCGAAGAAGGTAGCTTTAGAGAGACAGAAGAAAATTGCCGAGCTCGCCGAATTGCGTCGCGTGCAACAACAGGTTAAGGGTGCGGCGGTAGCCGTTAGTCCAGCACTCGTCTCTGCGCCTAAAGTTGAGCCCAAGCCAGCTCCCGTAGAAACTCCAGCGGAGACTGTGGCTTTGGTTGATGCCAAGGATGTAAAAATAACTCCGGAACTTAATCCGGTTGAAAACACCGAGCCCAAACCCGAGCCCAAGCCCGAGCGTGAGCTAAAACCTCTCGACCGAGGAGGAAAGGTGGTCGTTGTGAAACCAGCACCAATAGAAAAAGCCAAAGGCCCAACGGTGCGGCGCAGTGGTAATTACGAATTCCCCTCCATTAAGTTGTTAAATGCACCAACAGCTAATCCTGGTTTGCCTGCCGAAGATTTTAAGAAGCGAGCGGAAGATTTGATTCAGACTTTAACGCAGTTTAAGGTTTCGGTGGTTCCCGTAGATCCCGAAAATGGCATCGACGTGGGCATCCAACAGGGTCCTTCGATTACGCGTTATGAAATCAAGCCAGCTCCAGGAGTGCGTGTAGAGAAGATAGCGAATCTCTCTAACAACATCGCGATGAATTTGGAGGCGGAGTCGGTCCGTATCCTCGCTCCTGTTCCAGGAAAAGGAACGGTGGGCATCGAGATTCCTAATCGCCATCGCAAGGATGTGCTTTTGCGCGAGATTTTAGAATCGGCTGCTTGGGCTAATTCCACGATGGAAATTCCAGTAGTTCTCGGTGTTGATAGCGTGACGAATAAGCCAGTGATTCAAGATTTGGCTAAAATGCCGCACTGCTTAATCGCTGGTGCCACGGGTCAAGGAAAGTCCGTTTGCATTAATTCCTTCATCGTCTCCATGCTCTACCGCTGCACTCCAGAAGATTTGCGCTTTATCATGGTAGATCCGAAAGTCGTGGAACTACAGATTTACAGTAAGTTGCCGCACTTGCTTATTCCGGTGGAAACCGATCCCAAGCGCGTTCCCTCGGCCCTCAAGTGGTTAATCGCCGAAATGCAACGTCGTTACAAAATTTTTGCCAAGGTAGGTGTCAAAAATATCTTAGGATTTAACACGAAAATTAAAAATGAAGCGGGCAAGCCAAAGCAGGAAGAGTTGTCGCTGAGTCCAGATGAGCAATCGGCAGCCAAGGAAGCAGCCGAACGTGCGGTGGATGATGGCATTGTTATTCCCACAGAAAGATTGCCTTACATTGTTTGTATTATCGACGAAATGGCCGACCTCATGATGGCTGCTGCTCAGGATGTTGAAACATCGGTGGCACGTTTGGCCCAACTCGCTCGAGCCGCAGGCATCCACTTAGTTCTCGCCACCCAACGTCCCTCGACCGATGTCATCACAGGTTTAATTAAAGCCAATCTGCCGACACGTATTGGTTTTAAGGTTTCTTCTTACATCGACTCGCGGACGATTCTCGATCGCAGTGGCGCCGAAAGTTTAGTGGGCCGTGGCGATATGCTTTTTGTTCCCCCTGGAAGTGCTTCCTTGCAACGTGTGCAAGGTGCTTATGTCGGCGAACAAGAGGTTGCTGCGATTGTGGAATTCATTCAGGAAAAGAATGGTTCCCCAGAATTTGCCCAAGAAGTGGTTGAAGCGATTAAAGAAGGCGCGAGCGAAATTGAAGGCGAAGAGGGAGCGGGCGATGGGGATGATCCGCTGGTTGCCCAAAGTTGGGCTATTATCAAAGAGACCAGACGGGCTTCCGTTTCGATGCTACAGCGTCGACTAAAGTTAGGCTATAATCGAGCGGCTCGCATTATGGACATTCTTCATGAAAGAGGCTACGTAGGTCCAGAAAACGGTTCGAGTCCCCGAGAAATCCTCGGAGACTAGATTCAGTCACCGACACCCAATTTCAACCGATAGGATTTAGGGGCGTGCAGGCTCGCTCGCTGGCTGACTACTCACGGGCTTTTCCTCTTTCAAAGGAAGGGTCTCTTTGGCGATTTTAACAGCTTCCTGGACCATTTCCTTGCCACTTTGCAGTGGCATATTGATTTCATTACTACCGATGGCATTGAGTTTTGCCACTTCTTCCAGGGCCAGACGAGCGGCTTCGTTGGCAATTTGTGTAGCAGAATCAATCGTTGCCTCCAAATTTTCAGTCACCGCAGGCAGGCTTTCAGCATTAGGCTTTATTTCTTCTGCGACAAGAGGCTTAGCGGCTTCTTTAGTTTCCTTTGAGCTTTTTTTGGAAAGTTCTTTTTCTGAATCACTGGCTGTTTTGGATTTCGAAGAGCGCTTAGAGTTACCTTCCTTTTTCTTTTCACCTTTTTTTAGCGCTTCACCAAGATTATCCATCGCCTGATTAAGATTTTCTGTCTCTTTGTTTGTAGGAGCAGGCGGATTATTTGATGAATTCGCTGCTGATTCAGAAATGCTGGCAGGGGCTTTCCCTGCGGGGGATGCACCTTCTGTTGTGGCCAAAATCAGTGCTAGAATTAAACTCTTCATGTGATGTAAAATGCCTTACAACGACAGACTCGACAATAAGATACTATGGTCAGGGTCTCTTTTACGATCGCTAGAAGCGTTATTGTCTAAAGTGGGTGTGCCACTTTGGTTTGTGGCAGGTTTTGCAAGGTGAAAGGACTTGCCAATAACGCTTGATTTAGACGTCTTACTTCATGCCCGAAACGAAAAAACTTTTTGCGTTAAACCGCGCGTGGTCAGATGAGTTACATCGGCAAAACCCTGATTTTTTCCAAAAATTATCCCAGCAACAAAGCCCGCGTTTCTTGTGGATTGGGTGTTCTGATAGTCGGGTCCCCGCTAATGAAATTGTTGGTCTTCTTCCAGGTGAACTTTTCGTGCATCGCAATGTGGCGAATGTAGTCGTTCATACTGACTTAAATTGCCTCTCGGTACTCCAGTATGCGGTTGATGTATTGAAGGTGGAGCACGTGATTGTCTGTGGGCACTACGGTTGCGGTGGAGTGCAGGCGGCACTTGAGCAACGTAAGTATGGATTAATCGATAACTGGTTGCGCCACATTCGGGATGTCCACGATAAGCATACGCTTATTGTTGAATCTGTTTTAGGTCCCGCAAAGTTGGATACGCTTTGCGAATTAAATGTAATCGAGCAGGCGTTGAATGTTTGTCAGACGACGATAGTTCAAGATGCTTGGTCTCGTGGACAAAAGTTAAAAGTCCATAGTTGGATTTATGGATTGAAAGACGGACTCTTAAATAACTTGGGCATGAATGTGACTCAACAAGGGGAAATTGCATCGGTTTATCATGAGGTGTTAGCCCGATATCGAGCTAAGGCCTAGTCATTAGGGTGCAAAGGCGATTGGCTTTCCTGAGAGCAGGGGCTTGTTTGCCCAGATGCTTGCAGAGGATAGACCGAGAGAACGATTGGTGCGTTTAGGCCCAAGGGCTTTACTCGACTCTGAATTGTTTGAGCTGCTTATCGGAGTGGGAACACGTGGTGCCTCGGCTCAGCAGGTTTCACGTTCGCTTTTGATGGAAGCGGGTGGGCTAACTTTGATGGCTGGTTGGGAAGTCGTAGACTTTAAGCGTGTTCGTGGATTAGGCCCAGCGAAGGCGGCAGAATTAGCTGCGGCGATGGAGTTAGCACGCCGTTTGCGCGAGCGTACTCAAGATCCGGGCGATAAATTAGATACTCCCGCCAAAGTTTGGTCACGATTAGAGCCTATCACTGCTGGGCTCTCTGTGGAAAAGTGTTGGGTGCTGTGTTTGAATCGGCGTAACCGTTTGATTGCTTTACAGGAGATTAGTTCGGGTACAGCGACGAGCTCTTTGCTTCACCCTCGTGAAGTTTTCCGACAGGCCTTACGTTATGGTGCACCCGCTGCAATTGTTGCTCATAATCATCCTAGTGGAGATCCTTCGCCCAGTTCCGCAGACCGTGCCGTCACAAGACAACTCGCAGAAGCTGGGCGCATTCTGGGGGTTGAACTTCTGGATCACGTTATTGTCGGTCGCCCCGAATCGGATCCAACAGGGAAGGGGTGGTTTAGTTTTGGTGAGGCTGGATTACTTTGACGAAGTCCTCGTTAAAAGAGTTCCCCCGCCTGTGCCGATTCCGATTTGGAGCTCCAGTATTTCCTGGATTAAGGTGGGCGGTATATTGCCACGGCTCGGACGAGGCCGGTCGGGTTACACCTCCCTTTGATTATGTTCGTAGGGTACGGAGGCTGCCGCGGGTGTCGAACACTGCAGGGGACGATTAATCTACCTCTTTTTTCGGATAAAAGCAAGTCAGGGTCGCCAAATAAAACGGGCCGCACTGAGTGCGGCCCGGGCTATAGCAGCCAACAACGATTTAATTATTCTGCGCTTACGCCTTCGCCAGCTCCCGCTCCGAGCGTCATTCCCCCGACGACTTGTACTTTATCGAGGATGGTCTTTTGTAATTCATCGAGAACCTTGGGATTCTTCATTAAATATTCTTTTGCTGCTTCGCGACCTTGGCCGATGAGTTGACCATTGTAAGCAATCCAAGCGCCTTTCTTTTCAAGAATCTTGTGCTCGATGCCAAGATCAAGCACAGAGCCCGTGCGGGAAATTCCTTCATTATACATGATATCGAACTCACACTCAGTGAAAGGTGGGGCGACTTTGTTTTTCACGACTTTAATCTTCGTGCGGTTGCCGATTACTTTGCCAGAAGGCTCTTTAATTTGTCCAATCCGACGTATATCAATACGGACGGAAGAGAAGAACTTAAGCGCACGACCACCGGGAGTGGTTTCGGGGCTGCCAAACATGACACCGATTTTTTCGCGGATTTGGTTGGTGAAAATGACAACGCAGTTGGTGCGACTAATCGCAGCGGTGAGACGGCGCATTGCCTGACTCATCATGCGAGCTTGAACACCAACGGTGGAATCTCCCATTTGCCCATCGAGTTCTTGCTTGGAAACCAGCGCAGCCACGGAGTCGACCACGATGACATCAACAGCCCCTGAGCGGATTAAGGTTTCTGCAATGTTAAGAGCGTCCTCGCCAGATTCTGGTTGGGAAACAAGTAGGTTGTCTAAATCAACTCCGACAACTTTGGCGTAGCGTGGATCGAGAGCGTGTTCAACATCAATAAAGACGGCGTTGCCTCCTTGGCGCTGGATTTCAGCGATGATGGAAAGGCAGAGAGTGGTTTTACCAGAGGACTCTGGACCGAAAATTTCTACGATGCGTCCGCGCGGTAGGCCGCCTACGCCTAGAGCCAAGTCAATCGCAACTGAACCGGTCGAGACGGTGGAGATTTGCATCTTTGTGGCATCTCCCATCCGCATGAGTGTCCCGTCGCCATATTGTTTATTGATAGCCGAGAGGGCTAAATCGAGTGTCTTGCGTTCAGCGGTTTGAGCTGAGGCTTTTTCTTTGGCTGAGGATTCCGTCTTGGTGGATGACATACGTGTAATTTGGTTGAGAATGCCAAAGTGGCAAATGATACACCGCTGGCAAGTAAAATGAACAAATGTTCACTATTTTCTTTTACCTAGTCCTTTGTGGGGTAAAACCCCTTATTATAAGGGTATTTCCTCTAAAATTAGAAAATATCGTCCAAGAAATCCCAGAAATTTTCTTCCTTAGAAGAAGGTTTGGAGATGGCCAATCTGGCTAGGGTGCTTGCCGTGGGAAGGGCTTTGGGTGGTTCAACTCTCGCAAGTTCAGTTAAGCCTTTCGACATTAATTCAGCGGCCAATCGATCACGTGCACGTTGAGAGGGTTTAGCGCCCTGCTCACTTTTGCATCCGAGCACGACAGCGATAACTCGGCGCCCATTTACTTTAGCCGTGGTCACGATGGAGGCGTTAGCGGCTACAGTCCAACCGGTCTTTAGGCCATCGCACCCCGAGAAAGAGTCCAGCAGATGATTATGATTATTCAGGTAGACGGAACGTGGTCCAGGACGGAACAGGTAATCTTTTTTGGCTGAGAGATTGAGAGCTTCGGAGAATTGGCAGAGCGTTTGGGCGAGTTTCGTTAAGTCGCGAGCGGTTGTGGTGTCGTGCGGTCCTGCTCCGTCAGTTAAGCCATGGGGTGTGACAAATTGAGTGCGACTCATGCCGAGTTGTTGGGCACGTCGGTTCATGCGTTGCACGAAGCTTTGCACAGAACTTTCTCGATGGAGAGCCAGAGCAACCGAGGTGTCGTTTGCTGAGTGAAGCATCATTGCATGAAGCAGTGCCTCGGTAGAAAAGGTTTCACCTGGGGCGAGCCATACTTGAGAGCCGCCCTGACGGGCAGCTTCGGCGGTAATGGTGATAGGTGTGTTGAGTGATGTTTTCCCTGCTTGGATATCTTCTAAAACCAGCAACAGCGTCATCAGTTTTGTGACGCTGGCTGGATGTCCTAAAAGATCGGCCTGTTTTTCCAGAAGCACATTGCCTGTTTCCGCCTCGATGCAGATGGCTCCATCAATCGAGACGCCAGTTTCAAGACTGATTGGTTGATTGGGGCGTGCTTGGCAGGGGATGAAACATCCGAAATAAAAAGCAAAGAAGCAAAGCCGGCGCACGGCAATAGTGCTTGGGAAAATTTTTGTTTCAGCAAGTCAAATTCCCGCGCATATTAATGATTAGAAAATGAAAATTTTCCTCATCCGACATGCCCATGCTCTATCAGGTGAACCTGATGAGTTGCGTCCGCTTTCTTCCAAAGGGAAAAAGCAAATGGCTGGCTTGTCGCCTTCCTTGGTTAAAAGAATTGCTCGTGAAGTTTCTGTCCTTGAGCACAGTTCGCTTCAGCGTTCAGGTCAAACCGCTCAACTTCTCAAGAAGCACTTTCGTCTAAAGCAACCGCTGCAGTTGCTCTCAGGGATTTCCCCTGAGAGTTCTGCCGTAAAAACGGCACAGGTTTTGTCTCGGTCTCGGCGTTCGCGATGTATTATTGGACACAATCCGCATTTAGCGAGATTGGTCGGGCTTTTGCTTGGCTTAAAGCAAGGCGAGGGGGGTATTTATTTTCGAAAAGCCGCGATAGTTGCTTTGGAGCGAACAGCGGTTCCTCAAACAAGGCACCCTTGGGGTTCTTGGCGTCTTCTCTGGATGTCCACGCCCGATTAGTTGGGCTGGAAGGAGGCTTGGGCTGAGACGGGAATAAACTGAGGGTTGGTTCCAAGAAGGAGGCTTTTTAGATAATCCCAGTCACCCGCATGAATGTCGCGATCCATCACGACTTCGACTTGAAACTCCTTGGGGCTTTGGGGGTCGAGCCCGTAGTAGACAGCCCAGAGAGGTCTGCCACTCGTGGGTAACATACTAAAACGAATGTCTCCCACGGCGATGCCATTGGCCTCTCGTTCATAAGCGTTCCAGCCTTGAGTGAAATGAGAGAAATCGTGAATGATGTCATCGGCAAAAGAACCGCGAGGAGGGTTGCCTGCAGATTGTGCTGTCCAAGCGACACGCTTATCTCCTGGCGCGATTTGAGCTTCGTTAAAAGGAACAACGCGCACGGCGCCTACTTGCCAAACGCCTTCGTTTAGCCAGATGCCGCGCCAGAGAATGAGGTTGGTAATTGTGGGTTTGACCGCGATTCTTTCGGGGGTAATTTTCTGTTCAGCGAGCCACAGTTGTAGGCTACTTTCTGCTCGATAGTGCTGATACATTCCCAGTCCAGCATAGGCGCAAAACCAAAGTAGGCCAGCAGAGGCTAGGGGTTTGGATTTTTTGATAAGAGCAATGATGACACAGGCCAGAAGTGGCAAAGTGGCAAAGAGATCAACGATGGGTAAGCAATCCCAGGCATAGCGGGTTTCGTTGAACGGCCAAAGGAGCATGGTGCCATAGCTGGTACAACCATCGCAAAGAAGATGGGTCATCACGCCGGCAAAACTGGGGATTAGAAGATCTTTCCAGTGGACGCCTGGTTTATTGATTTGTCGAAAAAACCACGCGGTAAAGATCGAACATAATAACATCCAAATAGGAGCAAAAATGAGACTGTGGGTAAAATGACGATGCCAGCGGAAGGAGACAAGGGGGTCATCTGCATTGCGAATGAAGATGTCCAAATCGGGTGCTTCAGCGGCAAGCAGGGCAGCCACGGCGGCTGCAGGCAAAGAGGCTCCTTTGCGGACGGTTAAAACACCGACCGATAACCCCAAGGCAGCATGGGTTAAATTATCCATTTTAACTTAATTAATGTGATTATTTGAGATAGCGAAGTCGAAGCTGAATTTTTTTATTATTTAAACGCCATTTTTTCTCGAACTTAGGGTCAATTTAGGTGTTTGAATTGGTGAAACATGCGCTCTCTTTGTTTTTTGTTTTTACCAGTTTTGTGTCTTTCGGCCTTGGCGGCAGAGAAAGCGACGACCGAGTTTACTTTGGTGGATGCTCAGGAGTGTCGCCCGCGTAACGGGTTGCCTCATGTTTTGGAAAAGGCTAAATCGACAGGTGCGATTGTTTCAGGCTTAGGTCATCCCATTAAAGTAGCCTATTTAGGTGGATCGATAACGGCTCAAGCGGGTTGGCGTACTAAAACCTTTGCCTTTTTAAAGAAGCAATTTCCTGAGGCTAATTTTCAAATGATTAATGCCTCGGTCGGCGGAACGGGGTCAGACGTCGGCGTGTTTCGTTTGCAACAAGACGTCCTCGCTTACGAGCCCGATTTGTTGTTTGTTGAATTTGCGGTTAACGATGGTGAATTGCCTCCACAGCAAATTATCCGCTACATGGAAGGGATTGTCCGCCAAACGCGGAAAGCTTTTCCAACTTGTGATATCTGCTTCATCTACACGATTGGTCGCGGACACACCGCAGATCTTGTCCAAGGCAAGTTTCCGATTTCTGCCAGTGCGATGGAGAAAGTGGCTGATTTTTACGGCATTCCGTCCATTCACTTAGGCCTAGAGGTTGCTCGTTTAGACAAGGAGGGGCGCATTTTATGGCGAGCTCCTTTGCCTAAGACGGATGAAGAGAAGGAAGCGTTGGGCGATAAAATAGCTTATTCTCCTGACAATGTGCACCCCCACCCTGAGACGGGTCACAATATGTTTATGGACGCTTTTAAGCGAGCTTGGCCTGAAATTGTAAAAGCCTCCACCAATAAAGAACCTTACACTTTGAATAAGCCGCTCGATGAAAAAAACTACGAAGCGGCACGGATTGCTCCGATTTCGAAAGCGAAGTTTTCTCCTGGTTTAAAATGCGAGAATCTGGCGGAAGATAAAGACGAAGAACTTCGCGACTACGCTCGTCGCATGCCAACCGTTGTGAAGCTAACTAAGCCAGGTCAGTTCATTTCTTTCCGATTCAAAGGAACGCACGTTGCCATTTACGATATCATTGCTCCCTACACGGGTAAGGTTGCTGTCACATTAGACAAAGGACCCCCCAAAATTTTTACTCGCTTCGATAGTTATTCCGACAAGCCACGCGTGAATTATTTCACCATTGCTGCGGATTTACCTGACGCGGTTCACGAGGTAAAAATCGAGTTAATCGCCGAAAAGGTGGATAAGGCCAAAATCTTGAGTGAGCGCAAAATCACCATCGATAAGCCACAGGTTTATGCTCCGCATTATTTTTACCCAGGTAGCCTTTTGGTGAAGGGGGAGATTTTGCCCTGATCGAAACTGGATTCTCGATAGCCCAGCCTTGACCGCTTCTTTATCTATCATCAGTTTTTAAACCCTAACACCCAACCTATCACCCATCATGCGCTTCGGACTCAATACCTTCCTTTACGCTTCTCCCTTCACCAATAAAGATGTTTCGCTCTTTAAGAAATTAAAGAAGTGGGGCTTTGATACAGTGGAAATTGCTATCGAAGACCCTTCGCATGTCGACCCGGCTTTCTTGAAAAAGGCTTCTGCTGATGCTGGGATTGCGATTGGTTCGATTTGTGCAGCGATGGGCCCTGGTCGCGATTTTCGTGGAAGCGCGAAAGATCAAAAAACTTCGATGAAGTATCTAACCGCTCTGGTTGACCAAGCGGCTAAGATGGGCTGTCCTCGCATCATCGGCCCTATTTATTCGGTCGTTGGTCTAATTGGTGCACATGATGATAAAACGAAGGCAAAGCATTTTAAATTAGTGGTTAAGAATCTGAAGAAGCTAGCTAAGCATGCGGAAAAGAAAGGCATCGAACTTTGTGTTGAGCCCCTCAATCGCTTCGAAACAGATTTCTTGAACACCACCGATCAAGGATTGAAATTAATCAAAGCAGTCGGATCGAAAGCGGTGAAGCTCCACTTGGATACATTCCACATGAACATCGAAGAAAAGAATCAAGCGGATGCGATTTTGCGTGCGGGCAAACACCTTGGTCACTTCCATGCTTGCGGTACCGACCGCGGAACCCCAGGCGGAGATTCATTAGACTGGAAACCGATTGTGGCCGCCTTGAAGAAGGTTGGTTATAAGGGCGATATTGTTATCGAATCCTTTACCACCGACGTTAAGGTCATTGCACGTGCCGCTGCGATTTGGCGCAAGATGGAGCCCAACCGCGATGACATTCCTGTTAAAGGATTGAAGAACATGCACCGCGTTTTTGGTAATAAATAATTTTAAACATGAAATTCACTACTGCTTTTATTGCCTCAGTGGCGCTTGGTTTGGTTGGTTGCGCTGTGCAAAATACTGCACCCGCATCGGCTCCTGAAGCCAAGGTGCTTTTTAATGGTAAAGACCTCACGGGCTGGGCTGGGTTAGACTACTGGTCTGTTCGTGATGGCGTGATTACTGGACAAAGCACAGCGGAGCGTCCTCTCAAATCAAACACCTTCTTGGTTTGGCAAGGAGGAGACGTGGCTGATTTTGAATTAACCTTCAAATATAAGGTCGTCGATCAGCATAGCAAGTCAGCGGGCTTTGGCAACTCGGGCGTTCAGTATCGTAGTTGGATTGTCGAACCAAAGCACTTCGTCGTGGGTGGTTATCAAGCAGACTTCGAATGTGGCACGACTTGGTCTGGTATTCTTTATGAAGAAAAAGGCCGCGAGATTTTAGCTAAGCGTGGCGAGAAAGTGGTAATCGAAGAAGGCGTCGATGCTAAACATCCTAAAATCACAGTGGTTGGTCAGTTGGGTAAATCAGAAGATATCCAAGCAGTGATTAAGCCTGCCGATTGGAACGATTATCGCATCGTGGCCAAAGGAAATCACCTTCAGCATTTCATTAATGGTGTGCAAACCGTTGATGTTGTCGACCGGACGGCTTTTGGTGCTAAAAAAGGTGTTTTAGCTCTGCAGTTGCACGGCGGAGACCCGATGATGGTTCAGTTTAAAGATTTGGTCTTAAAAGAAATTAAGTAATCACCATCCTTCTTTTTGCCAAAGGCCATGGAAGCACTCCATGGCCTTTTTTGTTGATGATTTAATCTCTGGGTGTCGCTTGACCCACTCCAGTTTCTGCTAGTGTGAATTGAATGAGTAAAAACTTTGCGCTAATCGGAGGCACCAGTGGCATTGGTTTAGCGACAACCCAACACCTGCAGCGCGAAGGACATCAACTTTATCTGGCGGGAAGACATGAGGCGGTTGCTCAATCGATGGGGTTACCGTTTCAGTTTTTTGATGCACAAAATCCAGTACCCCTGACTTGGCCGGAAAAATTAGATGGTTTGGTTTATTGTCCAGGTACAATCCAATTAAAACCATTTCATCGGCTGACATCGGAAGACTTCTTAAAAGATTTTCAGATTAACTGTTTAGGTGCAGTGGCCGCTCTGCAATCAGCGTTGCCAGCTCTAAAGGCTTCGGGCAAAGCGTCGGTGGTTCTCTTCTCAACCGTGGCCGTTGTTCAGGGCATGCCTATGCATGCGAGCATTGCGACGGCGAAAGGTGCGGTGGAGGGATTAACCCGAAGTTTGGCCGCAGAATGGGCTCCTTTAATCCGTGTTAATGCGATCGCCCCTTCTTTAACCGATACTCCATTGGCGGGGAATTTGCTTAACTCGGATTCCAAGAAAGAGGCTGCCGGCAAGCGACATCCGTTACAGCAAGTCGGCAAGCCTGAGGATTTGGCTTCTTTGGTTGCTTACCTACTTTCCGATGCCTCGTCCTTTATGACTGGTCAGGTGTTGTCGGTTGATGGTGGGCTTTCCTCTGTGCGACTCTTTTAAAAAGATAAGCCCGAAAACGTTTCCGCTTTCGGGCTTAAGTTTAGGAATCTCGGCGATTACAAGATAATCGAAGTGGGAGCTTCGAGAATTTGTTTTAGGGCCTGCAGGAATTGGGCTCCATTGGCTCCATCGACAACGCGGTGATCTCCAGAAAGGCCGATAACCATGCGCTGTCCGACAACGATACGATCCTGTTCATCGACTACAGCTTTTTTAATGGTGGCTCCGACAGAGAGAATCGCCGCATTGGGCATATTAATGATACCGAAAAATCCAGAGATTCCATACATACCAAGATTGGTCACCGTGAAGGTAGAGCCGGACATTTCAGCGGGCGTTAATTTTTTGCTACGAGCTTTGCCAATCAGAGCCTTGGCCTCGAGGGCGATTTCTTTGAGGGACTTTGAATGGGCATCGCGTACGACCGGAGTGACCAATCCATCTTCAAGTGCTACGCCAAAGGCGAGGTGTACCGCAGAATGTTGGCGAATACTGGTTCCCGCCCACGAGGCATTAACCGCAGGCACTTGGCGAAGCGCTTCCGCTGAAGCCTTAAGAATGAAATCATTAACCGAGAGCTTGAGAGCTTTTTCGCCACCCGCATCCGCCAAGCGTTTGTTGATTGATTCACGCATTGCCAGCAAAGGAGCAGCATCGATTTCCACCTCGAGGTAAAAATGGGGAACGGTGGTTTTTGATTCAATCAGACGACGAGCAATCGTTGCCCGCATATTACTGACAGGTACATCGGTGTCGTCTTGGATGCCTTTTCCGTCTGATGGCTTCGCTACGGCCACGGAAAGTGGAGTTGCTGGAGCGGTGGCTGCGGGGATTGATGTCGCCGCGACAACATCGCGGCCGACGATGCGTCCATCTGGACCTGTTCCTGAAAGCTTGGCGAGATTGAGGGCTGCTTTCTCCGCCATGCGTTTAGCGTAGGGAGAGGCTTTGGTTCGCGTTGCATCGCTCTTCGCTGTTACAGGGGCTGGACTGGAGGCAGGAGCCTCGGGAATACAAGGAATACCGGTACTTTCTGGAATAGCAGGAGTCGGGCTGGCTTTGGGAGGAGTGCTTTTGGTTTTGGGGTCAGGGGCTTCCTCTCCTTTTTTGCCAATCGCACAGATGGGATCGCCGACAGGCAGTTGTGAGCCTGCTGGAGCGTAAATTTTTAAAATGGTTCCAGGGACCGTGCAGGAGAGTTCCATCGTGGCTTTGTCGGTTTCGACTTCAGCCAAGATATCACCAAAAGCGACGGTCTGACCTTCTTTAATATTCCATTTTACCAAAGTGCCGACCGACATCGTGTCGGACAGTTTTGGCATATCAATAATTTCGGCCATAGGAAGAGTGTAGGGGAAATTAGGCTAGGACTTTAAGGGCTGCTTCGACGACGCGAGCAGGGTAGGGGAGCTGTAAGTCCTCCATGCGTTTGCAGTAGATTTGCGGAGCATCGATGGATGAAACGCGGCCGATCGGAGCATCCAAGTCATCAAATGCGCGGGCTTGAATGAGGTAGGCAACTTGGGCGTCCACGCCACAGAAAGGCTTGTTTTCTTCAACTAAGAGTGCGCGATGAGTTTTCCGCACAGAAGCTAAAATCGTTTCTTCATCGAGGGGACGAATGGATCGTAAATCGACAACCTCTACACTCACGCCGTGTTCTTTTTCTAAAATTTCGGCAGCTTTCAGTGAAGTGATGACGGCACGACCATGGGCAACGATGGTAAGATCGGATCCCTCGCGCTTGATATCAGCGACCCCGATGGGAACAATGTAATCTTCATCGGGCACTTCACCTTTATCATTATAAAGAATCGTATTCTCCATCACATAAACGGGATCGTTGTCGCGAATCGCAGCCTTTAATAATCCTTTCGCGTCGTATGGACTTGCTGGACAAACCACCTTGATGCCAGGGTGTGAAGCGAGAATCGCTTCGGGCGTGTGCGAGTGAGTAGCTCCGACGTTGGTTCCACCATTCGCTGGTCCGCGAATAACAATCGGGCAGTGAATGAGCCCGCCAGACATATAACGAATGTTGCCAGCGTTATTAACGATTTGGTCAAATGCCACATAAGAGAATGACCAGAACATGAGTTCCATGACTGGGCGAATACCCAACATGGAGGCACCAATTCCTAGTCCGATAAATCCTGCTTCAGAGATGGGCGTATCAACAATGCGTTTAGGGCCAAATTCTTTGAGCAAACCTTCGGTTACTTTGTAAGCGCCATTAAACTGAGCGACTTCTTCGCCCATAATCACGACATTTTCGTCGCGTTTTAATTCCTCGCGCATGGCAGCGCGTAGGGCTTCTCGGTAAGAAATAACAGGCATGAAAGTGATGAGTTAAAAGTTTATTCAAAAATAATCGTACCACGGCTGGTGGTTTGTGGGCCGCGGTTATCTTCTTCCCAGTAGATGTGCTTGGTGATGTCTGCGACTGTGGGGTCGGGTGACTCGTCGGCAAAAACTGCCGCCGCATCTGCTTCCTCCATTGCGGATTGATTGATAGATTCAACCAATTCCTTGGTCAGAACTTTAGCGAGAAGTAATTCCTTTTCGAAAAGGAAAACGGGATCTTTTGTTTCTCGGTAAGTCTTAATTTCTTCTTTGTCGCGATAGGTCTTATCTGGGTCAGCCATGGAGTGGCCGAAGTAGCGATAGGTGAAAATTTCCAAAACGGTGGGTTTGGATTTTTCATGAGCTCGTTTGAGTGCCTCGGAGGTTTTGGCACGAACTTCATAGACATCGTGACCATTGATGATATCCCAATCCATACCATAGCCCTCGGCTCGTTTCGCCAGACAGCCAGGATGTGCGGATGAGCGTTCCTGTGAAGTGCCCATGGAATAGCCGTTGTTTTCGATTACAAAAATAACCGGCAAATCCCAAAGGGCGGCGAGATTGTAGGCTTCATGAACGGCGCCTTGATTCACAGCTCCATCGCCCATGTAAGCGAGGCAGGAGCCTTTGAGTCCGCGATATTTCACTGCATAGGCTAATCCAGTGCCAAGGGGGGCTTGTCCGCCCACAATGCCGTGACCACCCCAGTAGTTTTTGTCGGGAGCGAAATAGTGCATCGATCCACCTTTACCTTGAGAGCAGCCAGTAATTTTTCCCGTCAGTTCGGCCATACACTCATTCATGCTCATTCCGACCATGAGGCCATGGCCATGATCTCGGTAGCCAGTAATGACATGATCATTCTTTCCGAGTAGTGAAATCGTTCCGGCAGCGACGGCTTCCTGGCCGACATACAAGTGTAGAAACCCTCCGATTTTACCTTGTTGGTAGGTGCGGATGCATCGCTGTTCGAAATGGCGAATGCGCACCATCTTTGTATAAAGTGCGATTTTCTCCGCCGAAGTGAGAGCAGCGTTGACGGGGTGTTGAGCAAATTCAGAAGGCCCAGCGGGACGCTTCAATGACTCAGGATGGGTGAAGGCGGTGGATTTAGCCACGGTGGTTAGTTTGTCATCCATTGGAGGGGGCAAGGCGTTAAGGTCAAGCGAACCTGCTGAGGAAGGGGATTAGACTTGACCCCAGCCCCGGCTCGGCACCCTTTCTTATCTTTATCTCGCTCCTCACCCACGTTCTATGGAAGAAAACTCTGAGGTCCAAACTCGCGAATTCACGGTCCAAAATCGGATGGGCATACATACCCGTCCTTCGGCCCAAATTGTCCGTTTGGCCAATCGCTACCCCGAATTAGAGGTTTCGGTGACGAAAGATGATGAAGTTGTTAACGGAAAGAGTATAATGGGTCTTATGATGTTAGCCGCCGGACAGGGGTCTCGTCTCAAGTTCTCAGTTAAAGGGAAGGATGCAGAAGCTTTTTTAAATGAAATGGAGGCCTTGTTTGCGCGGAAGTTCGATGAATCATAAGATTTCCTGTGCTCTCTTTCCTCTCAAGTCTGCTCTTTGCGAGTTTGCTCGGTGTCGCGACACCGCCTCCAGTAACTATTTCTGATGCGGAAGTCCCTAAATATCTAAATAATTTAGAGCTTTCTGAATGGGGTCGATCTAAGCGCCTTTTTGAAGCTGGACAATCACGCCTACAAAAAGGTCAGAGCATGATGAATGCTCCAGTTATTAGTTTAGAGGGTTCTTTTAAAGAGTCTCCCGAAGTTGTCAAAGCACGTGCTCAGAAAGTGATTGATGAGGGGCAGACTCAAATGGCTCAAGCGGCGACTTCCTTAGGTCGACTTCGTAGTGTGGCTAATGCACGTTTTCTTGAGGAAACAAAAACAATTACTCTAACAGGGGAGTCGGATTTTCGTAAATGGGATATTGCCCTTTCTCTTTCGGCAGTCCGATTGCAAAAAGCCTCGCGAGACATGGGATTCAAAGAAAACCATCTCGTTGGGTCGATACAGTTTCTCTTTGATAACAGGGGTCTGCGTAGCAGGTCACTAACCGATGCCTTGCGTACGACCTGGAATAAACTCGATGCAGGGTTTTTGGCCAATCAGCCTTTGGGTGGCTATCGACTTACTTCAGGTCCAAGTTCGCGCCAGCCACCTTCTTTGTCGTCGGATTGGAAAACTCCGCGAGGTCCACGGGAGACATCAATCATCTGGGCGGAGTTATATTCTATCTCCCCTGATAATAGTTCGGCTCTCCTCTTTGTTTGTTTAGCCGATGCATCCACGATGCAGGTGGTTGCTTCCGAATTCTATTTAACAACCTTTGGTCCAACTATTTCGACCTCTAAATACAAATCGGCTCGTTTTTATTTGCGGGACGAAAAGAGTTTTTTACCCCGACTTTCAAAAGCGGGAGGGGTTAATACGAGTTTGGCAAACCAAAGAATGGGAGAGTCGATTTTACGGCAGATTTTGGTTCGCTTTCCTGAAATTCGAATCACTTCGAGAATCTCGCTAGCAGCTCTTTTTTCTGAGGTAGAAGAGGGATGGGATATGGGAATGACGAAGAGCCAATTAGGTTTTTCGGCTGATCCGCAGGGGCAGGGCGAAGCGAAGTGGCTCTACTTAGTGCAAAAAAAAGCTTCGCTAAGTTCTGCCAATTTAGAAATTGTCGGCCCGCTGACTTTGGAATTGGAGCCTCTTGAAACATCAAAGTCTAAGCCTTAGGCGTTTTTTTCTTCAAAGCCTTTAAGTTGGCCACGGTCTGACGTTGTAATTTTTTTACTTTGGTTGTGACGAGGATTTGGTGTGCCCGTGTCATTCGATCGATAAATAAAACACCTTGGCAGTGGTCGTACTCGTGTTGCAGGCAACGAGCCAGAAGCCCTTCTGCCTCTAAGGTGTGTGGCTTACCTTGGGTGTCTAAATAGGAGACGCGAACTTTTTCAATACGCTCTACTTCTCCCGTGATTCCTGGAAAAGAGAGACAGCCTTCCGAACAAATTTTAGAGGGGCCCTCTAAAATCGTCAGCTTAGGATTGGCTAATGCAAGAGGCATCACCATGTTGGCTGGCACATTTTTGCCATCAAGGTTGATGGGATGTGCAGGGTCATCAACATCGACGACGAAGAGCTGTAGGGCTAATCCAAATTGCGGGGCGGCGAGCCCGATGCCATTGGCCTCGTGCATGGCTTTAATCATTGCATCTCCCGTAGTAACTAAGGATGGGCCGAATGCATTAATGTCTTCGCCACGCGTACGAAGAATGGGATCGCCATAAAGACGAATGGAGTCGGAAGCCATACCTTCCACTCTAAGATAAATAAAAAGCGTTAAACAGATTATTTTTCTGAAGTCCCGTAGGTTCCTTTTTCGCAAGCACGGACGAAAATTTCGGTTTTTTTACGAATCTCATCCCATTTTTCTCGTAATTCTTGGGATTCATCGGGTGTGACTTGATGATCCTCTACGATGCTTACAATGCGTGCGATGAGTAAGCTATATTCTTTTACCAAAGTGTGTGATGCCGTCGGTAACTTATCAGGGTTGGATTGAACTTCGTCGCGCTGAAAATGACCCCCCGCTTTTTGAGCTAACCAATCGAGGATGCGTTCGTCACCAGTTTGGGTAATCAGGGTGGCCACGCGATCGAGGGGGTTGGATTGTGTTTTGCCCCGAGGGTTGGGCTCTCGCCATTTATACAACATCGAGGTAGACACACCCAAGGCTTGGGCAATCGAGCGATGGGCTTGAAGTTGCGAAGAGGCTAATGTGTGGGTGGATTTTTTACCTGCCAGTAGCAAAGCCTCCTGAATGACCTGATGGGATTCTTTAATGTGTTTATGGCGGAGATTTTTTGCTTTGGCAGGCATTGTTAAAATCAAAGTGGGAGTGGATAATTTTTATATTAGAAATTTAATAAATTTAAATTACGGGGAAAGATTAATTTTTGAAACGCTTTTCGTTTATGCTCAAGGGAATCGACTTGCTTTTTAAAGTGAAGTTTGGCTGAAAGTAATGCAGGAGCTTATGTTCGACGATTCCTTTTTATTTTTCTGTGGGCTTGTGCTTTTTGCCTTAGGGATAGTTGCTTTGCTTATTCGATGGAAAAATCATCGTCGAGCCAAACAGGGTAAATTATTTCGTTCTTTAGCTAAACAATCAAGACCTCGAACTTCTCGCGATGGTTTTTCTCGGCGTAGATTTAGAAACAAGCGTCATCGCCGCAGACATCGAGATTCCCATGACAGATTTTCGACGGATTCTGATGACAATAAAGACGATTTTTCGGATTATCGTGGTTAGACTCGCCGAGTGAATAGCCTCGCTGCCAGGTAGGGAATCATGTAACAAATGACAATGGCTGCACCTGAAGGAAGTTCGGCGAAATAAAAGGATAGGTAGAGTCCAGCGATGCCACTGAGAATGGCTACTCCTATTCCCCAACACATGACTTGAACTAAATTTTTCCCCAGTAGGACGCCTGTGGCTGAAGGAATAATAAAAAGTGCGGTGGTTAGAAGGGCGCCAACGAGACGAACTGACGCAACCGCCGCTAGGGCGATTAGCATTAGTAAAATGACCCGAAGCAGTGCTGGTTTAGCTCCGATGAGTTGAGCATACTCTTCATCAAAAGAAGCCAATTCTAACTCTTTATGAAGTAAACGCAGAGAGAGTAAAATAATGGCAGTGGTTAAACTGATAATCCAGAGGTCGTTTTTATCCACTGCTAAAATACTGCCGAACAGTAGACTCGTGAAATCCCGCCACGCATGACTTAAGGAGATGAGCCCAACGCCAACCGCAAACATAAAAGAGAGCATAATTCCGATGGCGCTATCTTCGGAAATTTCTTTTTTTGAGGAAAGCCAAGCTATCCCTGTAGCGGTGATAAGGGCGGCCCCGAGAGCTCCCCAGTATAACGAAAAGCCAAGTAAGATGGCTGCCGCTACTCCAGGAAGAATTGAGTGGGTGAGGGCGTTGCTGATAAAAGCCATTCGACGTAGAATGATGTAAGCGCCTAAACACCCAGCAGTAGTGCTACTCAGCAAGATGGCTACCAGAGCTCGCAGAAAAAAATCTTCCCGCAAGGGTTGGATAAAGAAATCAATCATGGCGATGGGGGTGTCCCGCACAGGCGTGCAGTGTTTTTAAGGTCCCGTGATTGAGTTCAAGAATGCAATCAAATCGTTTCAATTCGGCGGGATCATGGGTGGCCATCAATACCGTGAAGCTATTTTGTGAGTGAAAAAGAAAAGATTCTACGATTTCCCGACTACGCGTATCGAGGGCCGCAAAAGGCTCATCCAGCAGAAGAATTTCCGCACCTTGCACCGTTGCACGTGCGAGCAAGGTGCGTTGGAGTTGCCCGCCAGAAAGTTGGTGTACTGGGCGATCGGCTAATTCTTTTAAGTCTAAAAGGTCGAGGGCTTTATCGATGGCAGCTTCGCCATGATGACATTCTTCAAACCATCCGTGATGAGCATAGGTTCCCATCTGTACGCAGCGGCGAAGTTGCAATGGGAAGAAGGGCGTTAATTGCGGTCGCTGGGCTAAATATGCGATACGACTCCGGCCGAATTGAGGGGCAACACCGAGTAGATTGACGGTGCCTTTTGTTAGAGGGTTTAATCCTGCGAGAGTTCTTAAGAGGGTCGATTTACCTGAACCATTGGGGCCAATGAGTGCCGCGCGACAGCCACAAGGAATCGAGAAATTCACATCGCGAAAGGCGAGCGGAAATCCAGGTTGTGCTGAGCAGGCAAGATTTTCGGCCTCAATCGCCACGCCGTGGCAATCGACTTTTTTCTCTTTGGCGTAAGGAACTGCAGGCAAAATTGCCGACAAAGGATTTTCAAAAATAGAAGGTAGAAAATTGCGCATTACTTTTGCAGGCCTTCGGCTAGTCGGCGTGCGTTTAGGAGCATCATGGATGGCCAGGTGTCGCCCTCTTTGCCAGGTGGTTGAAGATACTCGAAAGAAAGAGGAATCGGGGGTGGTAGTTTCGTGTCTTCGGCGAGTCTTTGGGCGATTTCATTATTTTGCCCCTCGTCAAAAGTGATGAGGCGAATTTCTTTCTCACGAATGACTTTCAATAGATCGGCATAATGTTTGGCCGAGGGTTCG
The DNA here is from genome assembly GCA_947470855.1 of Opitutia bacterium. Lineage (GTDB taxonomy): Bacteria > Verrucomicrobiota > Verrucomicrobiia > Opitutales > UBA953 > UBA953. The sequence goes on from CANIUQ010000005.1 coordinate 33,877, forward strand.
CAACATTCAGCCGTGTTGCTGATAAGAATTGTTTCGGCGACCTTTAAACCAAAATGATCTGTAAAGGGAGCAAGGCTATCGTGTTGGCTGAGAATGATGCGGTGATGAAGGGGTATTGGCGCGAAAATAGCCGCTATTTTTTTATCTGTGTCCTCAATTTCTTGGATCAAAGCTTGGAGTGATGCTTGCGATGCCGCCTGATCTAAAGGAAATGATGCCTGTAAATGGGCGTGTATCTCGATAACCATGCGTTTTGCTTGCGCTGGGTTAATCCAAGAGTGTAGCCATTGGGGCTTGGCATTGGGTGCCAGCCAAAGGATTTTTGCTTTCTTTGGGTTAGCTTTGACCCAGTCCTCTAACCAAGGTTCAAGGAGGGGGTTGATGGCAATGATAACGCTCGCCTCGGCTAAGGCTTTAGAATCACGGGGATTTAAGTGATAACCATGTAGCTCTCCTCCGCTCATTATCAACGACTTACGTTTAATATCTGGAGCTATTTTACTCACCCAGTAATCGATCACCGTAAATGAAGAAACAACCTCGGTTTGACCCCAGGCTTTGACTGCAAAACAGGTGAAAATACTCAAAAATAGGACAAATATCCTCATTTAGATATTGGGTTAGCGGGAAAGGTGTTAAATGCAATCATTTTGCAATAAACCCTCGCTTAGCCCTGCCGTTTTTGCATTTGCCACAGGTTATTTAGGACTTACCCATAGAGACTTATGCGTTTATTAAAGGCCATTTACAGCTGCCTGCTGGTGTTGGTTTTTCAACTGAGTGCTTTGAACGCAGAGACGGCTGTGAATAACGCTAATGTTCCGACCAAGCCATCGGTGACCGTTCATGATGTAAAATTTTTGCAAACTAAGTTGGGCGGACAGGTCAATTTTTCCAACCGCATGCAGGTTGAAGTTGGAGCGAATAACAATTCTGATCCTAAGGCCCCGAATAAAAAATGGGTGGATAAAGTGAAAGTCACTGTCACCCAAATTTATAAAACCGACTCGAAGAAATTTGAAGATTGGAATTACTACCGTGCCTCCGCGACGATTTTAACTTTAGAGGTTGGAGCTTCAAATTCTCGCTCGGTTTTGTTTTATCTGCCGAGTGATATCGTGAAGCGCGATCGTCTCAGCAAGGAACCAGATTATTATTTTGTACAACTCGAAGTGAACGGCAAAGAGGAGCCTCTTTTTGATGCCAAGGGTTTGGTCATTCCTGAGCAAGCTCGGGGCATACACAAAGATTTACTTTTAAAATCTAATTTCGATCCTGCGAAAGAAGCGGCAGACCGAGGAGTGCTTAATAATCCAGGTGTTCTGCGACCACAGTATCTATTGTCTTATTTTGATACAAAAGGATGGGTGCCTGAGTCTCCCGAGTTTATTCGTGAAGACGCCCCTTCCCGCTAATTTCAACAGCGAATATTGTCTTTCGACTGCATGAGTCAGAAAAAAAGCCTTATTGTTAATCTTGCCGCATCACATGTTTCCATTTCGGCTTTTCGTGCTGAAGCGGGGAAGTTGATTTTGGAGCAATTCTTTACGCGAGATTTAGCTCCAGGTTTGGCGGATGACGATTGGCTGAATGAGGCGGTTACAGCCGTAAGTTATTTAGTATCGGCGAACAAAATTTCTGGGCGAGTAACCATCATTGCCCCGAGTTTTCTTCTGCTCCAAAAAACTTTAAAGGTGCCGCAAGTTGAGCCGGAACGGCAGGCGCAGATTGTCGCTTTTGAGGCACAAAATAATATCCCTTATCCTTTGAATGAAGTCATTTGGGATAGTCAGGTTATCTCCTCTGATGGAGTGGAGGCGGAAATCCTGCTTTTTGCATTACGCACCGAAGTGGCTAGTAAGATTGCGCATTCCATTGCGGCTACCGGCTTGCGACCATTGTCGATTCAGGCTGCACCACTTCTTGATGCACAAGCCGCACAGTTGGCGGGGTTAGCCCAAGAAGAAGAGTCCTTGATTGTTAATGTCGGTGCTCGCTCAACGGGTTTGAGTTTTATTGGGCCTGCTGGTTCTACGATTCAAACGGCTAATATTGGGGGAAATCTTCTCACCCAAGGTGTTTCAGATAATACTGGGCAAGCTTTTCTTAATGCCGAGGCGCTCAAGATTGGATATTTCAATGGCGTGATTCATTTGCCCGAATCCGATCCACAAATCGCGATTCTCCAAGCCAATGTGCAAAGTTTTATCCGTCGTCTCTCGCAAGACATCAATCGACGATTAATTAATATTCGCCGTGGGGCTGGAGCGCGCCAGCCAACTCGTATTTTGTTAACTGGGCGAGGTTCACGAGTGCCGGGGCTTTCTGAACATCTGACCGAGTCTCTGCGTTTGCCGGTGGAAGATTTTAATCCTGCCCCTGCGGTCAAGATTGATGCGGGAGTAAACCCGCAATATATTCAGCAACATCTCTTGCAGATTTCAGAAGTGATCGGTGAAGCCGCTCGATTGGTTTTACCGAAAGCAACAGGGGTGAATTTAATTCCACGTGATATTGCCGCGCAGATGGTTTTCGATGCGCGTAAACCTTTACTCATTCTTGCCTCCGTCCTCGTAGCCATTTCGCCTTTGCCTATTTGCCATGCTTACTACTCTGCCAATCAGTATAATGAGGAGCAAATGGCAAAGGTTAAAGTTAAAGCGGATGCCCTTTTAAGCCATCAACGAGAATTAAAGACAACGCGCGAGTCTGCTAATTCGGTTTGGGAGGTGAATAAGAAGTTGGAATTTGTTTTCGACCAATCTCCGAATTGGGTGAACTTCTTAGTTGATTTACAGGATCGAATTAAAGCGAGTTCAGATACATGGGTTGAAGATATTCGGGTGAAGCGAGAACAAGCGGTGGCCACCCCTGTGCTCGATGGCGAAGTTGCTCCACCCGCTCCTCCATCCGTGACAAAGGTCATTGTGACCGCACGAATTCTTTTGAATAAAATACCACCTGGTCGACCCTTTAACGCCCAAGAGTTTAACGAGCGAGAGGTTGCTTTAGTTGAAAGTTTAAAGCGGTCGCCTTTCGTTGCTGATATCCCCTCGGACGAAATTAAACCAGAGTATAGTGAGCCAAATATTCCGCGGGTCACTTTTACCTTAGTTATAAAACAGGAGAAAGCTCTGTGAGCTGAATCATGAACGATTTTAAAAAGAATCCCATTTTTTATTCAGTCATCACCCTGCTGGCAGGGCTGTTCTTGGCCGGAATCTGGTTTGTCTATAGTTTAAGTTCAGCTCAGGCAGCGAGCGCCAAGAAGTTAACCATGGAGGTAAATAAATACCGCAACTTGATTGCTGGTTATAAATTTATTCCAGAGGCTAATCCTGTTTCCCTTACTCCCGTTAATGTAGAATCAGCGCGATCGGATAAAAATGAATTAATTAATCATCAGGCCAAATTACGCATGGCTATTTCTGGCCCACAGGAATTGCGTATTTTAGGAAAAGAAAAAATGACTAATACCGAACTCGTTGCTTTGATGAAGCAATCGGTCGATGAATGGACGAAGAGCGCCAACGATCAAGGTATTCGACTGCTTACGGGTGAAAATAAATGCGATTTTGGTTTTCGCCGCTACATACGCAATGCTGGCTCATCTCCTCGGGGAAAATTCGCAAAAATTGATCAACAGCGACTCATTATCGATTTCCTTTACAAGTTGTTAGCCGATTCTCGCTCTGAAGCTGGTGGGGCAACGCGCACTCCGCTTTTATTGATATCGATTGATCGCGAGCCTATTGAAATTTTAGAAGCGAACCCCACGGGCGAAGTTCCTCGATTTGAGGCAGACGAATTTACGCCTACGCGTTCATTCCGTCAGGATAAATACGTCGAAACTCTCTCTTTCCGTCTTAAATTTGTTTCACAAACTTCTACGCTCCGGACTTTTCTTAATAAGTTGCATGACACTGGTCGACCCTTTGCCATTACCTCGATTGAGGTGAGTACTCCCACTCCTGAGGTGGTAAAAAGTTTAGGTGGTAATGTGGTTATTGATTCGGCTGCCTCAGCCACTCCGACTGCTGTCCCTGCCTTTTTCATGGATGCAACCTTGGCTAATTCTTCAACGGGAACGACGCCAGCTGCACCTGAACGAAAAGTGGTTATGCGCCAATCACCTTCAGAATTCACCATTCAATTGGATTATCTTTTTGCTCCCGAAGATAAGCCTGCCACCACTGGAGAAACGAAAAAATAATAACCGCTGACTTCATGAATTCTCGTAAAGATATCAGTTTTGTTCTGGGTGCGGTTAGTTTATTTGTTTTGGCGATTTTGGTTTGGGGTTCGCTTTATCATGGTTGGTTTCCCAGCTTAGCTAAGCCTCTGATTCCTAAGGACATGGAGGGGCCTAAAGATATCGTCGAGTTATCAGAAAATCCCCAAGGGTCACTCTATCCGGACACCCCTCGAATTAACGTGAAAGATGGGGTTAAAACTTGGCCCAAACCTGAAGAAAATGACGATGGCTGGGATTACGATTTGTTCACAACGATTGATATCGCCTGGGATTCTCTGCAGGGCGAGTACGTTCCCATGTCGCGCAAGGTCATTCCGACCCCGCCTTTTGGGGTGGCTTTGGTTAAATTGGCCCACCCCCGTTACCCTTATGTCCTTCGCTCCAGTATGGCAGCCAAGTCTGGCAAAGAAGAGGATCGGGAGTTCACCATTGAAAACGTCGAGACCAAAACCTTCTATGAGCGGTGCAAGTTGAAGCGACCTATCGACCCTAAATTGCCTATTATTCCTCAATCTTTTAAGGTCGAAAAAGGCCCCGACGGGTTTCCGCGTAACATCCTAACCTTGAGAGACAATCTTCTAAACCGAACCATCGTTATCGACGATATCAAGCCCGTAGAGTTTAAGGATACTTTAGATATCGTCTTAGTCTCGACCTCTGACCCCTCTACGACTTGGACCTTCCACGAAAAAGGGGCAAAATTTACCTATCAATTAGCCGATTACGTCATCAAAGACATTGACTTAGATAACAAGACCGTGACCGTTGATAAGACCTTCATACCCGTGCCCAAAAAGGGACTTAAGACTTTCACTCAGACCCTGAATCTGCCATCGTCCACCGACACAAAGTTGTCTCCCCCTTCGAAAGATAAAGCTAAAAAATCTCGCTAATCATAAACTTTCAAACTCCGATGAAATCCAATTCACGTCTCGCCCTTGCCTCGGTAGCCTTGGTTACCGTTGTCACCTTTGGCACACTTGCCGCTCAAGAAGGCGACCAGGTCACTAATAAGACGCAATTGCTCTCCGAGGCCTTGAAGGCCCGTGAAGAGGGTGATCTCAAATTAGCTCGTGAACGTTATCAGCAGTTACAAAAAATCGATCCTACCGATGAGGCTGCTCGAGAAGGTTTGGCATCGGTCAATGCCGCCCTTGCTGCTTTATCTGGAAACAAATCTGTGACGGTTAGGAATGGTTCTCTTTTAGATGAGGTGGCGAGTAGTCAGCAGAATCTCTACCGCGAAGTTACCCAAGCGGTTGCCCTCGCTCGTCAGAATGCTGCCCAAGGTAATTATGGAGCTGCTTTACGTATTCTAGATGGGGCCGCCAATGCCTTGCCTAACAACACCGCTTCTCAATCTTACCGCGATGAAATTTCATTAGCTCGCCAAGACGTCTTGCTTCGTCGTGGTGCCGGCGATCAAGAAGCACAGGAGGCTCGGGCCCGTAGTGAATTTGAGCGTATCGCTCAACTTAATGAATCTCGAGTCCAAGCCGCTTCGGATTTGATTGATGAGGCGGAAGGTTTGTTGGCTGACAATAAGCTTAATGAAGCTACTGAGACTTTAAACAGAGCCAAAACAGGATTACCCAGCAACGTTGCTACCGCTCCTGTTGTTGAGCGTATTAAAACAACCCGCTCGGCTATTCTCTCACGTCGTGCTTACATGGCGATGGACGCCACCGACATGACAGCGGCCGAAGGTTATGTTAAGGAATTTGAATCTCTCAACGGTGCTGACGACTCTGCCTCGGTCATGTTGCGCGAAGAACTAACCGCTCGCAAATCCGATCCCGCTTACCGCAATATTAAAGAAGTTTCTCCAGGGCTCACCGCCAAGGATGAAAAAGTGCAAGAGCTTTTGGTTAAAGGTCGCGCCCGCTACCTTTACGGAGACTACACGGGTGCTCTCGAAACCTACCGTGAGGTGCTACAGTATCAGCCCAATAATTCTGAGGCAAAAGCCTTCCAAGTTCGCATTCGTCAGACCATCTCTGAAAATTCTGGATTATGGAATCGTAGCGTAACCAAGGGCAAATTATTCGAAACTCTCGATGAAGCATGGAAGCTGCCTGAGTTGTATAATCGTGAAGTTTCTGGTGTTACTGGCAGAGTCGAAACGGATCCAGTTCTGGAAAAACTCCGCTCTATCAGTGTGCCCGAAATCAACATTCGCGATATGCCACTCGACCGAGCGATTAGCCAGTTGATTGTTGTTTCCCAGTCTTACGACAAAGACAATAAAGGGGTAAACATGGTCGTGATTGATCCCGAGCATAAAAATCCCTCGGTCAATCCAATCACCTTACGAGGTGTCTCCCTAGAAAAGGCACTCGATATTATTACTAAACAGGTCAATTTCACTTATGAAATCAGACAGGGTATTATTGAAATTCGTCCTGACACTGGTTCGAGCGATTTGGAAACAGAGTTCTTCCCTCTTAACCCATCGGCTATTAGCAAAATCACCGGAAACTTTTCAGGTGCTGGTGCGGCCGCTGGTGGTGCGGCGGCTAGTCCCTTCTCAGGTGGTGGCGGAACGGGTGCTGGTGCAACCGATACCGACCCACGCAATGAAGCGATTAAGAACTTCTTAATTCGTTCAGGTGTCTCTTTCGACGCCACAGGTGCTCAGCTTAACTTCGATGGTGCTAATTTAATTGTTACACAAAATCGAAAGAACTTAGAGCGCATTCGTAATATTATCCGTCGCTATTCCGACATTAAGCAGGTTCAAATCGAGGCGAAGTTTATCGAAGTTACCGAGAGTTCCTTGAACGAATTGAGCAGCAATCTTCGTTTGTCCACAGGTAACACGATTCGTGCCCAATCCAACCTTCGTTCCGCTAACCAAGTTTTTGGTAGTGCCGTAACAAATTCAAACGGCCTTATCTTGGTCGATGGAGCTGAAACCTCTGTTCCTAACCAACCCCCAAAATTCCCTACGCCTAATTACGGCGGAACCGAACCTAATTTTGGCGGTGCTACAGGGTGGAATGGTGCCACAGGAAACTATGCTGGCAGGATTGGTACGATTGGGTCGTACGACCTCTCTATTTTCATCAGGGCACTAGAGCAGAATAGTGGTTCAGACCTGATGTCGGCTCCTAGCCTCACGGTAATGGATCAAAAGACGGCCGTCATCAAGGTTGCCCAGTTATTGCGCTATCCTCAGTCCTATAGCGATATTCAGGCACAGGTCGGTTCTCAATCTGGTGGCAGTGGTGGAGGTGGTACCGGTGGTGGTGGAAACTCCGTCGCTGTTACTGCTGGAACACCTCAAGACTTTACTGTTGAGAACGTGGGTGTGACGCTCGAAGTCACTCCCGCAGTCAGCACTGAGTCCGATACCATCGGGCTTATGCTCAAGCCTCGTGTCACTGAGTTCGAAGGATTTGTTGAGTATGGTGGTACATCCGTGGCAATCTCAGGTACCATCACCGTCACCGTTCCCTCTGGTTTCTTCCAACCAATCTTCTCTGTTCGCGAAGTACAAACCGAGGTCACTGTCTTTGATGGTGCAACGGCTGTCATCGGTGGATTAACCCGCGAGGAAGTGAAGACGGTTAATGACAAAGTTCCCGTCCTTGGCGACATTCCAGTCGTGGGCACCGCTTTCCGTTCCACCAGTAAGTCGACGGTCAAGAAGAACCTCATGATTTTCGTGACCGCTAATTTGGTCTCTCCTGGTGGCTCGACCCAACGCAATAACTTCCCTGGAATGCGTGCAGGCTCGACCTTCTCGAACCCTGTTATCATCTCCCCAGGTGGTGCGGTTTATCGTGAGCCAATCGAGGCGACAGAAACTCCCTCGGGTTCATCGAGTTCGGGTCAGTAAAATAAAAATCTAAGTTAAAGCAAATCAGCCCACCAAATGGTGGGCTGATTTTTTTCTCGAACCGATGATGGGCTGTGAGAGACTGGTTGGGTGCGCTGGTTATTGATCGATGGATTTAACCTCGTCTTTCGCAGTCATTTTGCGATGGAGCGGTCCAACCTGCGCCGAAAGCATGACCGGTTTCCTACCGGCGCCTTACATGGCTGGATGAAGTCGTTGCAAGATTTGAGAGATAACGAAAAGCCAGATCGAGCGGTAGTGTTCTTTGATTTAGGTGGATCGGAGCGACATCTATCAGTGTTGCCAGATTACAAGGCACAACGCGATGAGACCCCTGAAGATATCGTTTTACAACTGCCTGAAATCAAACGCTTGACCTCACTGCTTGGCTTTCAGGTTGTGGAGAAGCATGGGGTTGAGGCCGATGACTTGATTGCGACGGCAGTTCACCACTTATCCGCTAAAGGCGATGAGTGTATTATTGTGAGTGCTGATAAAGATTTTGGACAATGTGTGGGAGGAAATGTGCTCCAACTAACACCACCTCCGACCGCCAACCCAGCTTTGGGCTGGCGCAAGTTAGACGCGATGGGTGTGGAAGAGAAGTTTGGCGTACCTCCAGCGTTGATTGCCGATTATTTGGCTTTGATTGGCGACCAATCGGATAACATTCCTGGAATCAAGGGCGTTGGTCCTAAGACGGCGGTAAAATGGCTAAAAGAGCATGGTAGTCTAGAGGCTATTTTAGCGGCCGCTGATCGCATCGAGCCAGCACGTTTTTCAGAGTCAATTAAGACCGAGGCTGAACGTATTAGAGCGAACTTATCTCTGGTTCGCTTTCAGACTCATTTTGGTTTCGCGGTCGAGGAATTACCCAAAGAAAATGTTTCAGCTGTCATGGATTTTCTTTCGAACATGGAAATGCACGCCACGCTTCGACGTTACAAAGAGAGACATGGATTGGCCACGACTGATGAAGTGAAGCCTATCGAACGTCGTTCGCCTCCCTCGGCAACGCAGGGAGAACTTTTTTAAAGAAAAAGCCCGCCGAAATGGCGGGCCTTAAGCTTTAGTCTAGAGTAAGACTTTAGTCCTTCTTTGCCTTGGCTGTTTCGGTTTTAGATTTTTCCTTATCAGGCGAACTGCCAGAGGCCTGCTGTTTGCTTTGCAGGTATTTTTCTAGTTCTTCTTTGGTTAGAGCCACCCAGAAGTCCCCTGTTAAGGGTTCAAAAATGATATTATTAGTGAAAATTCCATAGGTCTTACCGATGAAATCGGCGTTTGTTTTGAGAGACTCAGTTACTTTCTCAATTTCCTCTTGGATTTTCTTTTTGGCCTCGGGGTCATTCGTTGATTGCTCAGCTGCACGCAATTGAATGAGGCTGTTTTGCTGTGCTTGCACAATTTGTATATTGCGCTCGAGCACGGGAATTTGTCCGCCAGTTACGGTTGAGAGTAAGACCATTTTGGTGTTACCACGGGAAAAAATATCCGACTCCTTGAAGTTTGGATTTTTACGTACCTGATCAATTTGCTCGTCGGTGACAGGGGTGAGCAAATGGATAGAGGTGTTTTGAATAAAATGGGGACGAATAGCGACGTGATCGGCTTTGAACTTATAAACTTTTTCGAAGACAGCGTCTTTTTGATTAAAATCCCGAAGTTCAGTTTCGCGTGCTTTAGTCAGAGCGTCTTTTTCCGAGGCTGTAATGGCTTCTTGAATGCGTTGAGCTAGATGTAAGATACGGTGTGCTTGTTCTACCATGATGCGAAGATCATTGGTAAACCGAGCCAAGGTGTCTTGAGCTGAGATCGAAAGGTATTTGTAAAACACCTTGCCATCGATTTGCATCAAGTTGGGGTCAACCTCTGCGGCCGAGGGAGAGGCAGGGGACTTGGTTTCAGTAGTCATAGGGATTATTTTTTCTCAGGGGTTGCTTCCGACTTAGAATCTTTGGACTGAACTTTTTCGTCTAAGCCCTTTTTTTCTTCATCCGTGAGTAAGGTATAAAGTTTTGCTTCAGTGGTTTGGATAGTGAATTCGTTAGGCATTTCGAAGCCGCGGTTTTTTTGGAATTCCTCTAGGCTCTTGTTCACTTCGATCTGGGTGTTCTTGATTGCTTCTTCGATTTTCTTTTTGTCTTCGTCTTTTGTAAAGCGTGGCTGGGCATCGATGAGTTGTTGCTGGGCGCGTTTGGTTTCTAAAACTCGGCCAACTTGCATCTTAAATGTTTCGACTTCGGCTGGGCCTTTAATGCTGTCTCGAATCTGGAATTTTTTATTCTCCCCAAGGGTGACCACGCTATCGGCTTTGAAATCTTTGGCGCTAGAGAACTTTTTGTAATCTTCGTCAGAGAGGGCGGTCAGGACCCGAACTGCGGTGGGCACAATGATGTATTGGCGTGTCAGGTCGAAATTGTATGTTTTTGCCATCTTGCTGTTGTTTTCGGTGAGCTTGGCAAGTTGGGCTTCAAGTTGCTTGGTGCGGGCCTCTTTTTCGGGTGTGGTAATCGCAATATCGGCTAATTGCTTGGTAAGTTCGGCCTGCTTGCGTTCGGCGGTAATGGCCTGGGTGTCTTTTTCAAAGGCAACAAACTCTTCGGCTGAAGTGATTAGTTTAACCAAGACAAAACGTCGCCCGTCGGCATCGAGAACTTCGACCTGAATTGATTTAGGCGCCTCACTTGTGGCAGGGGTGGCTGGTTTAGGGTCAGCCGCCTGACTCACGATGGATAGCAATGAACTGACCAACAAGAGAAGTTTCTTCATGGTTAGATTTAATGGGGTTTTTTAACCTAGTGAATGACCTCCCTTGAGACCAGCCCAAATCATTTAAATTGGCGTTTGGCGGGCTCAGAAGACTCTATAATCAGATCTTCAATCTCAAGCTGGGCCACTTTCCTCTGTAGACTTTCATCTGCCAGAACTGCTTGAACCTTGGGATGAGAAATAAAATCACTTAAGTTATTGTCATTCAATAGTTTAATAACATATTTATCCTCAATTGCCGCCATGAGAGAGGCGTGGCGACTGATTTCATTCATTTTAGGGTTTTTCGTTAACTTAGCTCGGGCTTCAGGCGATTGGGCGATAGAGCGGATGCCTTGAATGAGTCGCTGGGTTCGTTCGGGGAGAGGGGACCACTTCTTAATCCAAGCAGTATATGGGGTCTCGGCTAAATCATTGCGCAGGGAGACAATCCAGTTCGGATGGGGTTTTTTTGTTGGCTCCCAGAGTTCGATAACCGCAGCCAAGGTAACGGTTAGTAGAAAAAGAATCGAAAAATAAAGCATGCCCGTCCAGCAGCCCACAATGGATCCGAAGATAGGACTCTCGGCCTCTTCGCTCTTGGGAGATTCTTTCCCTAGCCACCAAATGACACCGTAAAGAAAAAGTCCAGAGACACAGCCTAGAAAAAGGCTGCCGACAAAACCGCGAAGTAACCAAGGGAAAGAAGTTTCTTCGAGAATCCAAAAACCGAATTCGCGTCCATACATCCAACCTAGAAGTAAACCTGCCGTGAGTGAAAATGGACCAGCACATTGCCGAAGGGGTCCGCGTTGAAAGCCCCGCCAAGCCCCGCGAATCATTAACCAAAGAAAAAATAGCCCAGCGAGAATAAGAGTCCAGGGGGTAGAGGTAGGAAAATTATCCATCTTTATGTCTCGTCAATGAGCCGGCAGATTTCGGTTTTTTTCTGTTCAATTTTTTCGGTTAATTTGAATTGTACCCACGCACGATGTAAATTCTGACCGGGCTGTTGAACTTTAAAGTAAACATCTCCCTCAAGATGATCGATCAAGAAGCGTAAGCCTAATTCTAGAGTCATGGTGTGTATTCCGATCCACAAGAAAGGCTTAATCGAGTTGAGATTTGTTTCGGTGGCCGAGGCCGAATAGCCCCTGTAAAAGGCTTGAAAAAGTTCGCAGTCGAAGTCGATAAGTTCGACGTCCGTGCTCTCTTCGCCCGCAGGGTTGCAGATAGAACGCGCCGCATCACCAAAATCATGAGGGGTGAGCCCTGGCTGAACGGTATCGAGGTCAATCAGACAAACCCCTTTGCCTGTTAGAATATCAATCATGACATTCCCTAACTTTGGGTCGCCATGTGTAATGCTTGTTTTAAGTTCACCTCGCACGTTTACTTTTTCGAGGGTATCTAAGGAGTGCGCACGTCTTTGGATAAATTCAATCGCTTTGCGAGTGGCGAGAGACGCCTTGCTTGTTTCTTCGGCTGTGGTTGAATTTAAAACGTCTTGGAATTTTTTGAGATAAGCCGAAGTGTGGTGGAAGCCAGGAAGTGTTATCTGCATCTTGCTCGTCGAGAGATTATCAACAAGAGTGTGAAATTCTCCCAGAACGGATCCAGCCTCATGCGCATGTTCGAGGCTTTGCACTACTTCAAAAGTGTGTGCGCCCTCAACAAAAGTCAGAGCTCGCCAGAGATTACCTCCTGGTTCGAGGATGTAATCTTCTCCCGCTTTTGTTTTAATGATTTCAGGAAAGCGCCAATGCGATTGCCCAACCTCGCTGAGTTGTTGGTAAAAATGTGTGTTGAGTTCACGCAGGTTGTGCATGATGCGTTCTGGCTGAGGAAAAACCTCTTTCCGAATTTCTTGAATAATAATGCGCTGCTCATCCATCCCGTCGCGAAAAACCCCTAAATAAGTATGATTGATGTTTCCGGCGCCAAAAGGTCGCATCGTGAGTAGCCTTCCTGGGACAGCAAACTGGGATGCAATGAAGTCGGCACGCATAAGCTATCCCCTAAATTGGGGTCGATTTTTGAGGTGGCGAGGGGATTTCTGCCTCGCCAAGGCTTGATTTTAATTTTTCGGAGCTCATGGTTTTTAGTCCCTTGCGACGCCACCTTAGCTCAGCTGGTAGAGCATCTCATTCGTAATGAGAATGTCGCCGGTTCAAATCCGGCAGGTGGCTCCATCGCAGAGGAAAGTTGCCCCTTTATTTGCCTATCTACCTTAAACTGTCTTCTTCAAGTGATGAGCCGACGCATCAAGCCCCCCGCCCTAAGTCGCGACCTTTCCCGTCGTTACGATAAGAGCTTTAAGGCTGACGATGCCTATCGCGCCACTCTGCCAGATATGCAAAATAAGGATGCTTCGCAAATTCATGGTGCGAATGTGCCCATTCAGCATGTCGGGATTTCGGGTTTTCGTTTACCGATGTTGGTTAACTCGCGTGACGGCAAGCCTGTGCCCTTGGAGTGTACAATCACGGGATCCGTTTCCCTCGCAGCCGATCGCAAGGGGATTAATATGTCCCGTATTATGCGCACCTTTTACGAATTTAAGGATCGGGTGTTATCGCATGAGTTGCTCGAGGAAATTTTACTTCGCTATAAAAAAGATCTCGAATGCAGTCGGGCCCGTATTCTCGTTGAAATGCGCTACCCACTGTTACGTCCTTCGTTGCGTTCAGGTCTAGAGGGATGGCAGTATTATCGCGTTATTCTCGAGGGTACAATTGATGACCTTGATCGTCTTCGTCGCTATGTTCATTTCGATTTCGTTTATTCCTCGGCCTGTCCTTGTTCGGCGGAACTGACCGAGCACGCTCGCGAGGAGCGTGATGTCTACGGCATCCCTCATTCTCAACGTTCGAAGGCACGAGTAGTAGTCGAGGTTTCTCCTGGTAAATCTCTCTTTGTTGAAGATATGCAGGAGTTGTGTTTGGCGGCTCTGCAAACGGAAACTCAAGTGATGGTGAAGCGCGAAGATGAACAAGCTTTTGCTGAACTGAATGGGGCCTATTCCAAGTTCGTCGAAGATGCTGCCCGCCTTGTTTATGAACAGTTTGATCGCGATTTGCGCATCCGCGATTTCGTCATCGCCTGTTCACATTTGGAGTCCTTGCACTCACACGATGCCGTCTCGGTTATCAACAAGGGATTACCAGGTGGGCTTTCGGCTGATTTTGCCCAATTTAGAGACCTCATTTGCTAACTCTCTGTCGGCTTGCCCACTCCCTGGGAGCCGTCTAGGTTGTCCAGAACGAGGGGGTAGCTCAGTTGGATTAGAGCAGCAGCCTTCTAAGCTGCGGGTCGAGGGTTCGAGTCCCTCCCTCCTCGCCATTTTAGATGAAAATTTTAAGACGACTTGCTCGAATTCCGATAAACTCCTAGTGAGTTGTTATGCAAATACACATAGCACGAAATACCACTCCTTTGGGTGTCTATAGTCAGGAAGAGGTGGTTGATGCCTTAAACAATGGTCAACTGATGCTGACAGATTTGGCTTGGCGAGAGGGTATGCCAACCTGGGTTCCGCTCGCTGACTGGCCAGAATTTAAGTCCGTCATCACTGCTTCGCCGTTTATCTCTTCCGCCTCAGGGTCGGATGGAGCAGGCACTACCGTTCCTTGGGAAAAAGCAAAATCTCTCGGAATGTTTTGGGCCACAATTAAAGGAGCCATTGTAGATCCCAAACAAACTTTTGCAGCTGGGAGATTTAAATTCTCCGATTACATTCTTTTTTCCTATCTCGGAGTGTTGTTCTATCTTCCTTTTGCCCTTTATGGTCAGTTGCAAAGCCCTCACCTTAATCAGCAGATTGCTGATTTGCTAAGGAGTTTTAATAATCCAGCCCTCGATTCGGCGATACAAGGTTTACTGGAATCAGCAGAGCAACCAGTTTATTACGGCATCGTTGGCTTTTTGTGCTTTGCTGTGATTTATCCATTTGTTTTAGCCGCAGGTGGGCTCTTGCAATGGTTGGGGCTTAAAATTTTGCGGCAAAAAGTCTCCATCGAGCAATCGATGGTATCTTCCATTGTCGGAGTTGCAGTTGCCAATCTTTGCTTTGCTCCCTTTGTGCTAACGATGAGTGTCGCATGGCTTTATCTTGCACTCATTGTTTTACTTTGGATACCAATCTTGGTTCTGCACTGTCGTGCTTCGGCTGCGGTGATAAAGGTTAGTCCAGGAATTTTGTTTTCTTCTTGGATCATTCTCGGCCTAATTTTCTGTTTGTGCTGCTGCTGTTTTATTGGATCACTCGGCTTTCTTTTCCGTTAATTTCCCCACCGTTGATCAAGTTTGTTCGCAGACCTGCTTATCCTGGTGAATTTAACCACGAGTTCATTTGGCCTATCGTTTTTATTGGTGGAGGTATTTTTGCTGTAGTTTTTTTCTCTTTGGGTGGAGAGACTCCCCGGTGTGTTTTTCATCATTTAACGGGTTTGCCCTGTTTGGGATGTGGTGGCACACGCTGTGCACGCAGTCTAGTGCAGGGACAGCTTTGGCAGGCGTTTAAATTTCACCCAGGATTTTTCATCTTTTGTTTAGGTGCCTTGGCGTGGACTGTTTACTCGCTTGTTTTTTGGTTCCGTCGAGATAACCGACGACTGCGTTTTTTTACAGAGAATCGCCATCGCTGGCTCTGGTGTGTTTTGGGTTTAATGGGTATCGCCTTACATTGGTCATGGCAGTGTTATTATCTCCTGCGTTGATATGAGGTTTTTGCTCAAAGTTCTCGGCTGGTTATTGCTCGGGGTCGTTTTTTCACTGGCAGCGCTTTTGGCTATCTACTGGTTAGTTGAGCGTCCGCAGAAAATCGCCATCGAGCAGCAGACACTGAATGTCATCGATCATGTGAGGGAAGATGGCACCACGCCAGATAAGGTCATCGCGGCTCTCGATCGGTTCGCGGATAAAACAGAGGCTATCAAAGGAGATATTGTTCCCGCTCCACTTCCCGCGGAGAATGCATTTGCTCCTTACGGAGAGCCTGCCGACCGATGGGGATTAAAGCATCTTGTTAATCGAGGTTATTCGGTCGGCTATGATGATCGTTTACCCTCTCCGCGTTGGTCTTCCTACCGCGTATTTCCTCATCAAGGCGGACGATTGCCACGTCCTCCGACTTTTTATGTGGATGAGCGCACACAAGCACGTGTGAGTACTGCTGAGTATACTCGGTCTGGCTATGATCGCGGACATTTAGCTCCCAATTATGCGATTTCTGTTTGTTATGGAGCCGAGGCTCAGAAAGAAACTTTTCTACTCTCCAATATAGTTCCGCAGTTACACGCCTTGAACGCGGGACTTTGGAAAGACATCGAAGCTCGCATCATCCATCGCTATGTTGAACGCTATGGTGAAGTCTGGGTGCAGGTTGGGCCTATTTATTCCCAGAGTCCTCCCCGAAAAATGGGGCGTATTCCTGTGCCTGATGCTTTCTGGATGGTGATATCCGAATACGAACATCAGCAGAATGGAATTCGGGCCATTGCCTTTTTAGTTCCCCATGAAGAAAAGTGGCGAGATCGTGAACTCACGCGCTACGTCGTTAGTATTCGTAAAATTGAATCACTAACCGGACTGGATTTTTTCCCTCAACTCCCCGTCGCGACGCAGAATCAATTAGAGCTAAATCCTGCGCCGCGTGCGTGGTGAAACTGTTCGGGCTTTCTGCAGATCACTTGCTTGGATGAGTGCTACACAATCCATTCCGTCAGCAGTGCTGAGCCAAAGCATCGGAAGCTTAGGCCACGCTTTCTCCATTTTTTTTCTCAGTCCTCCAACCTCGATAACTAAAATCCCTTGGGGTTGTAGAAGAGAAGTGGCTTGAGTTAAGAGTTTGCGAATGACATCAAGTCCATCCTTGCCAGAGACAAGTGATTGTTTTGGTTCTTTTTTAAACTCTGCTGGAAGCCGTCGGTAAATCCCCTCTGGTTCATAAGGTGGGTTACTGATAATCAGATCATAACGAGGTCCACCCTTGAGGGCGGTCATGGTGTCGGTATGATGAAGCTTAATTCTTTTCTGAAGTCGGTGCTTAGTGACGTTGATTTGTGCGACTGCTAGGGCGTCGTGAGACAAATCAGTCGCATCGACTTTGGCTCGAGGAAATTTTTTGGCGAGCAATACGGCTAAGCAACCCGAGCCTGTGCAAACATCGGCGATTCGCTTGATGGAATCAGAGGGCGGCAGCCAATGTGGAATGACCTCGGGAATTAATTCTACGAAGTAGGAACGTGGAATAATTACGCGAGGGTCGACCGAAAAGGACAGTCCGCCCAGCCAAGCTTCTCCCACGAGATAGGCCGTAGGCGTTCGGTCGAAAACGCGGCAATCAAGGAGCTCAACAAAGCGATTTTTCTCCTTCTCGCTGAGGGGTCGTTGAAAGCAGGTGGGAAGTTTTTCCCAAGGTAATCCCGTGGCTGCCCCTAGGAGTGTTAAGGTCTCTTCTTGTGCGTTACTAAAGCCCTGTCCATGAGCTACGTGACTGGTAGCCAAAAGACGATTGGCGAAGCGAAGATAATCTCCTCCCGTTATCAGTCGTGCTGAAGGTGAAGAGGGAAGGCGCAAACGCGCACTCATCGGGAGGGCAAAGTCCTCAGGTGAGAGGAGCGGCTGACCAAAGTTCCTTCGGTGTACGCTCGAAGAAATCTTCGAGGTATTTTGTCGTTGCACCGCCTTGACGGAAGACTGGATCTTTCATGATAGCACGACAAACAGGAATGGTGGTATGGATACCGCGAATAATGTATTCACCGAGGGCACGATGCATGCGATCCAGTGCCTTTTGGCGGTTGGCACCAACCGAGATTAACTTAGCGACCATCGAATCGTAGGTCGGAGGAATGGTGTAGCCCGAGTAGCAGTGTGAGTCGACGCGAACACCGTGTCCACCAGGAGAGTAATAAAGGCCAATCGTGCCTGGGCTTGGAGCAAAATTACGGGCAGGGTCCTCAGCGTTGATTCGGCACTCGATGGCGTGGCCTGTAATCTTGATGTCCTTTTGGCTGAGCTCTAACTTTTCTCCGCAAGCGATGAGAATTTGTCGGCGGACTAAGTCCAAATCAGTAACTTCTTCGGTTACCCCGTGTTCAACCTGAATACGGGTATTCATTTCCATGAAATAGAATTTACCGTTTTTATCGACGAGAAACTCGATGGTTCCAGCGTTTTGATAGCCAATCGATTCAGTTAAGCGCACCGCAGTTTTGCCCATTTCTTCCCGCAACTTAGGGGTGAGGAATGGAGAGGGTGACTCTTCGATGAGTTTTTGGTGACGACGTTGGACGGAGCAATCGCGTTCCCCTAAGTGTAAGACTTTACCATGCTCATCGGCCAACATTTGGAACTCAATATGTCGAGGTTGCTCGATATATTTTTCGATATAGACGGCTCCGTTTCCGAAAGCTTTTTCGGCTTCTGCCCGAGCACTTTCAAATTCTTTGGCAAACGCAGCCGCATTGTGGACGATGCGCATACCTTTACCGCCACCACCTGCGACAGCCTTGATGATAACTGGGAAGCCAATACGTTGAGCTTCTTTGACTGCTTCGCGTTGGTTATCAACGGGACCGTCAGTTCCGGGAACCGTTGGAACTTTAGCTTTGGCCGCCGTTTGGCGAGCAATGGCTTTGTCGCCCATTAAGCGAATGGCTTCAGGGCGAGGTCCGATAAATTTAATATTAGCCGAAGCGCACTTTTCTGCGAAGCCGGCGCGTTCGGAGAGAAATCCGTAACCAGGGTGAATGGCATCAACATTGGTGATTTCAGCGGCAGAGATAATCCGGTCTTCGCGAAGATAAGAGTCTTTACTCGCTGCAGGTCCGATACAAACCGCCTCATCGGCGAGTTGGACGTGCATCGATTGCTCGTCCGCTTGAGAATAAACCGCCACCGTCTTGATGCCCAACTCACGGCAGGCACGAATAATGCGAAGGGCGATTTCGCCGCGATTGGCGATAAGGATTTTATTCATCGGAAAATTCGGGAATCAACCGACCTTCACGCGGAAGAGGGGCTGGCCGAATTCCACGGAGGTTCCATTGGCGACGAGGCATTCAACCACGGTTCCTGCGACTTCAGCAGGAATTTCATTCATCACCTTCATGGCTTCAATGATGCAAACAACGGTGTCGACCTTAACGGGAGATCCTACAGCCACAAAGGGTGGGTTCTCAGGAGAAGGGGTTGCGTAGAAGGTGCCAACCATCGGCGAATTGATGGTCTTGATATTGGGGTCTACAACTGGAGCGGCTGGAGTGCTGGGAGTGGCTGGTACAGCAACGACAGTGGCTGCTACTGCCTGAGGAGCCACGGGGGCTGGGGCAGGGGCTGATGCCACTGTTGCAGGGGCAGAAGCGATACGCCCATGGGCATCCCGCTTAATCCGCAGCTTAAATTCTTGGTCCTGGATTTCGAACTCGGATAGGTCCGACTTCTTCATTAAATCCACGACTTGTTTAATCTTATTTAGGTCCAAGGTTGTATCCTCCAAGAGGGGGTTTCCTTTTAGATACAATGGCTTGGGGCCATAAATCAACCATCATTCCGATAATTCACTGGGAATTTTACCTAAATTGTTGCCTAATCGAGACTTAAATAAGAATGATAATAATGGTATTGAGCGGGTTTTGGGGGCGGAAATGGGTCCGTAGATGTTGACTCTGGTCTGATCGGCGAGAAATCGGTTCACATTTAGGACCTCAAGCGGGTTAAATTCGCTTTTTTTGGGTATAGAGAACACCCCTTCAAAGTCTAAATTCGAGTTCACAAGGTCGACTTCCCCGGCCATTTCCAAGAAAGACTGCGGGCCCGAAATTAAGATGTTGGGGAAGTAAGCCTTGCCCTCGAGGCAACCAAAATCCCCTGTCGCTTGGACAAGATTGTAGGTGGTGGCATTAATGCCAACCACTTCAAGGACCGCCGAAAGTCCACCCAGTATACGAACTTTTTCCAGTTCAGGGTTTCGTAGTGAAAAGTTACCTAAGCCTCGGATGTACTCAGGTTTCGCGAGGTTGATTTTTCCCTCAAAATTAAAATTAAGAAAAGTTAACTCTTTAGGAGCTTTTTTAACTGTTAAAGTTTTGGGGTTTTCAGAAGAGGCGGCGAAACTCTCAAAGAGAGGAATCAGCATTTGAGAATCGCAGTTGGAAAGATTAATGGAGAAGGCCGGATCCTGATTTTCTTCGTCGCGCAGTTTGAAACGAGCAGTTCCGTTTGCCAAACCCATCGTCGATTCGACGGTTAAAATTTTATTTTTCTGAGTTAGGTTTAATTTTAGATTTTCGCTTTCGACGCCCCAAGCCTGGAAGGGAGAGGGGCAAAGCAGCGAAGCATCGATAGCGAGATCTTCCCCTTTTTGCACTCCGCCAATATTTAGTTTGGCTTGGGGGGGTAGTTTTAGGCCACGTAAAAATTCCCCCGTTTTTTTATCAGCGCAATGGGCCGCAATCCATGGTTGAAGATTGCCCGATAATTGAATGAAGGGCCCATTTTCTCCCACGGGCTTTCGCCAATCCCAAATTGCGGAGCCGTCCATCCACCCATCCACTTCAGGGTTCGCCCCTGCTAACTTGTGTATGCCGATGTAAGTTGTATCGGGATTGGCATCGACACTGATTTCAACGGAGTGAAAGGGGGTTTGTAAAAACTGAAATTGATCTAAGCGCACGCGACCTTGCGTGATGGCATCTTCAACACCCCAGTGACCTGAAACGTCAATTGTCGCATAGGGGTTGCTGGTTAAGGCGAAGTAATGCCATAGTGAAACCCACCAATCACCGAGAACTTGGTCGAGGCAACTAGGGTGAAGTTCGCCGAACAATCTTAGACTATAGGCACCGTTTTTTTCCAAGGAAAGATCGGCTTCGCCGCGGACGGAGGCTAACTGTAAATCACGAAGTAAAAGGGCATAGGGTGTGCGATGCGGGTCGTAATCGAAATGGGCCGTTAGGGGCATATCGCGTTGTGGAGCAATTGCCTGAGTGCTTAAGCCCATGGCTTTTAAACCAGAGAAAGCAATGTCGCCATCGACGCACCCCAGCTTTTCTCCCTGCTGAATATTGACATCGGCTAAACCGATAACCCCGTTTAACTCGATGCCTGCTTCTTGTAGGCTATTTTTTATTTCGGGAAAACGTAGTAGGTCTTCTACGTCAATCTGTGCCCGTGTGATTTCAAAAAGGAATTGATCGACAATATCATCCTCCTCTGCCGGTTGCCAGAGGATCTGCCCACTTGCAAATGAACGATGGGAGAATAAATCGATGTCGACTTGGGTGTAGGTTTTTGAGCCTTTGGGATGAATCTCAATCGTGGCCTGAACTTCTTTAATTTGATTGTAGGAAAAATCAGCAACGATGATTTCCCCTTGAGTTTCTGGCCACGCATTCGTGCCTTGTAACTTAAATTCTAAATAGCGAGCTGCGTATTTTTGATAAACGAGATTAGCGGCTTCGCCTTTCAACTGCCAAGTGTGCAACTGGCCTGCTGGATCGAGTTGGGCATGCAGTTGAAAGTTAAGTTCCCGAGCTTGTATCAGAGTGGGTAGACTGGGTTGTGGTTGATTACCTAATACCAATCGACAGCTGAGTTGAGAGCTTCCTTGATTTTCGCTCAAGGCTTGCAGATGCAAAGACGCACCTCCTGCCCGATCGGCAATAAGCGTGGTTTGCTCCAGACTTTTCAGCACTTGTGTTACTTGAGTGGCGAGAGAGGTAGGTGATGTTTGTGGTCTCGATGATGGCGTGAGAACACCGATAGGCATTTTGCCCTCCGCAGAAACGACGAGATCGCCCGCACGGAGGAAAAGTCCCGAACTGGTGAGCCAAGCACCTTCTTTTCTTATTTCACCTCTTATGTCTTCGATGATTAAACGGCGTTGGCCGGTTTGGGAGGCAGCGGCAGGACACCAGACTTTTCCACCTCGTAAGTAAAATCGGTTAGGGAGAATTTTCCCTCTTCCGAGGTGCCAGAAGTTGAGATTCACCTCAGCCCTTTCGACGGTGAGAATCTCACCAGTTATAGGCTCAATCTCGAGCGTTAAATCATCAGCAGCTAGGCTTAAATCAGGCAGAATCCAAAAGTTGCGAGCCTGTAGAACAATCCCTTCCTTTTGTAATTTTTGACTGAGTAAAGAGACGACGCTCTCAGGGATTCGCCAACCTCCATCTCGGGCACTTACCCAGAGTAAAAAAATTTGTACAAACAGAAGTACCCCTAGACCGACTAATCCAAGTCGACGAAACCATAGATAAAGAGGTGAATGCTCAGAGGAAGAGCTCATCGACTGGGCGTATCTAAAAGAGGTAGGAGGATTTCAGCTAAAGATGGATCGAGTAAGAAGTTATCGCTATCAGATTCGTCCTTTAAGAGCAGGGCTGAGCCACTTAAGGGAGCTGAGCAAAAATAAGTGCGAAAAGATTCGGCTGCTCCAGTTGCCCCTGCGGCGGCTTGGTCAGTGATACGCAATTCATAGATCCATTCTCCAGCTCCGATTTCTCGTGTGGGGAATTCGATGGCTTTTACCTGAGCAAAGGCGCTGGCTAAACGTCGACTGAGATTTGTATCGAGCAGTCCAGTACCCATCCAATTTCCCTCGGGGCTGAGCCGCGCTTCTCCTAGAACTTTATTATCTTGTCGGCGAATTAATCTAAGTCCGCTGACTTTGGCACCAGCCGTGAGTTCAGTGACGATACGACTACGCCAGTATTGTGGAGCAACATTTAAATGGTCATTCTTGAGTAATGAGATTTCACAGACGGCGGCAAAAGCTGAACCTTTTTGATGAACAATGAGAGAGCTTGTTGGGTGATTTTCAGGTGCAGGATAGAAAAAGATAACCACTCGCTCACCGCCAAATTCAACCTCAACTTTCTGTGAAGGTTTTGCGGTAATGGTGTTGGCAGGGATGAGCCAAGGGCCGGCTTGATCCCCCAACTTTCCTGGTTGTCGTAAGGCTCGCAGTTGGCTGAGCGCAGTTAAGAAATCGGTGGCCTTGGTAGCGTTGGCTTCGCGTCGTTGGGTGGCGGTTGAGCCTGGAGCGACAGGGATTTCCCAGCGGGCTTCTCCCGAGGATGATTCTAATCGGTGTAAAGTAATGGAACGTCCGCCTGAGGTAATAGTAAACCCGGTCGCCAATTCATAATCGAAATCGGTTGGACGAGTTGAGTTCAAAGTTTCGCGCGGGTTAAACCATTCCGTCAGGTTTTGGGTATCGAGTAAAAATACCGACTCATTTTCTTCTAATTTTGCCCAGCGCTGAGAGGTGCTACCTAATTTAGTTTTTCCTAATAAAAGTACTTGGCGACGGGAATTTCCTTCCACCCCAATGCGCCACTCGGGAGTAGCCAATCCCGTTTCTTCCTGTGGGCTTTCGACAAAGGTAATGGCTTTCGAATTGAGTAAATTGGTGATCGATTTGTTCGCTCTTTCGCCATCCGCTAAGTGGTCGAAGGGTGCTTCAAAACGCCACTCGGGCCCCTGATTGCGATGACCGACGCGGTTTCTTTCTTCTAACGTCAAAGTCGTTAATACGTCGCTTTCGGAAGTTTTTTGACGAACGGAGATCGTTCGTGCTTCGAATTCATTAATTTCAAAAACCTTATCGATTCGATAGGTTTCAGGTTTGGCGTCCAATGCCGCAGCTAGTGCATCTCCCAAGGGGATAATTTTTTCACCATTGGGAATGAGCAAAAAAGTCTGACGCGTGTCTTTGTTTTCGCCAATTTTAACTTCAACGACGTTTCCCGTTTCTGCGGTCGTTTTTAAAATCCAACGCGGCTTTTCTAGGCCATAAACGGAGAGATTGCCTGAACCAACTTTTGCTTCGGTCGTAGAAAATCCTTTTTCTGCATCCACATACCTTACTTCATCTAAAAGACGTTGCACGGCCCAGAGGTTGGCCGGCCAGGTGTAAGGGGTCGTCACGTACCAATAGCCATTCTTTTTTTCAAGGTTCAGCTTTTTTTCCTGATCTACGAGTTCAATTTTAGCAATTGTACTGGAGAATAAAAAGTTTTGTGTAATCGGCGCTGGCGCATGTTGACGAGTCGATTTCCAGACTAAACCAAAGGCTAGTAGATTGGCGACGATGAGAATGAGAGTTGAGCGGGCAATCCGCATAAGGGCCTTAACTTCTGCGACGCCAGAAGGAAATCGCAAGCCCGACTACACAGACAATGAGGGGAATGATGCTGAATCGCAGGGCTAAGGCCCAAAAATCGGAAGCCGTGGCATTGACTTGATAGGCCGTGGAGGCTCGGGAGGGGAGGGATACCGCTCGATCACGGTCCGACAGCCAAGCGGCACATTGTAAAAGGAAGGCTTGATTACCCCCACGATTCAGTCGTGCATTGGCTGCGATTTCGGAGGTGCCAATAACGGCAAGTCTACCTCCAGTGCTGCTCGCTCCTTTACTAATGCCTGTCGCACGTTCGGCAGCGGAAGCGATGCAAATGGGTCCAGCTTGGTCTCGGTCGGGGTCAAAGCGAAAAGGCTTACGGCGTGTTTCTGTTTCACCCCAAGAGTTGTCAGAAGCGAAGATGAGAGGAGTGACGGATAAAGTGCTGTCGGGTGGACTACCTTCATCAAAACGAGCAGGCCGCAGACGAGTGGCGATGAGTGGAAGGTCTTGTTCCTTTAAAACGCGGGTAAGGGAGTGGGGTTTGTCGGTCAGTCGTCGCAAAGCAATATCGCCATCGGTTGTCCGAGAGGCAGGGTCGGGTTCCTGCAACTCAGCATCAGGGGAGAAGATAGCCCATTCGGCTAATACAGGTTCCAGTCCATGTGGTTTTCCTGGATCCAAAAGAATCAAGACACGTCCATTCTTTTCATATAAGTAACTGCGCAATCTTTCTGTCTCTGCTGGAGAAAAAGCGGTTTGTGGACCAGCGACTAAAATCATTGAGGCATCTCGCGGTATTTCGGTAATCGTCAGTAGGTCGAGAGGCCGAACGATAAAATTACGATTTCGCAACTGACGGGAAAGAGAAGACATTCCTCGCCAAGGATTAGACTCTTCAATACCCAGTTCGCCGTGTCCGCGAGTGACATAGCAAATCGCTGGTTTGTCTTCCGTAACCTCTAGTAATCCTGATGTAATGGCTTCTTCACCGCGAAAAACGAGACGTTTGTCGGCTGACATCTCAAAGAATTCATTTCCATTAATGTACTTAGCTCGATTGCCACAGGTAAGAATTAAAACCGTATTTCGACCAGGTGGACCGTGTTGTGCAGCGACTTCCGCTAATCGCTCTTGATTTAATCCCGCACTAATTTGGGAAACACTGAACCATTCGGCGTCCTCACGACCAGCCTCGAGTTTGTAAGATTCGAGCAGTTTGCTGATTTGCAGGCGTAGTGGTGCGTCGCCTTCATTGAAATTATCGAGGAGAATGAATGCCTGTACCCAATTTTTATTTTTCTTATTTCCCGTCGGGCTTTTTCTTCCTGCCAGACGAATGGTTTCGACGGATTCAGTAGCCAAAGAATGTCGTCGATCAGCGGTCAGGTCTTTTCGAAAACGAAATTCAACTTGAGAGGCGAGGTAGTTAATTGCGACGGCTAAACCAATCGCTAAAACGACTTGGGCTAAACGATTAAAGCGCCGAATGGGGCGAACGTGACTAAAATCATCCCGAAAGTCCGACATATTATTCTTTGCCCTCCACAGCGATTACGGAAAGTCCTAAACACAGAAAAGTTCCCGTGAGATAGAGAATGAGTGGTCGTGAATCAAGAATGCCTGAAGCAAAGTCTTCTAGGTGACCAAAGGTGCGCAAGTGGGCGGCGGGTTCGCGCAACCAGCCTAGCCATGTCCAACTCTCAATGGGCAACGATTCAATCGCACCACCCGCGGCGGTAAGTCCTAATAAAGTGATAAAAGTTAAGAGAGCAGCGAGGGTAGCACTTCGTGTTAAACAACTGCAGAGAATCCCAATCGCTACGTGTAAAAGTCCGCTGACTACAATGAAACAGAGTCCTCCCCAGAGTGTGGCTGGATCGCCCAATCGAGTATCGCTGGGCGTGCCTAAACGAGCTGCGGTTAGTAAAGGAAAGGGTAAAAAGGCTAACCAAAAAACCACCCAAGTAATCCATGCGGAGAGAAATTTCGCCCAAACAATAGCGGCTGTACTGGCCGTGGTGGTGAGAAGGGCCGAGAGTGTACCTTGTCTCCTTTCTTCGGCAAAACTTCGCATGGTGAGTAAAGGAAGTACGCAAAGAAGAGGGAGCCAGAATAGTCGGAAAGTGGCCTCGACGGGAGTCCAAGGCTGAGGTGCACGACTGCATTCAAGAATAGCGAACCAGTGGATTGTGCCCACGAGGATTAAAAACAAGGCTGCTGCTGCCCAGTTGCTCCAAGTGAGAAAAGCGGTTCTTAATTCATGCCAGAGTAATGTACGGAAGTGATGCATTAGGGTCGGCTCCTTTCACTGGGTGAGCGACGGGTGGCTGCGATAAAGATATCCTCTAGACCACAATGTTGTTCAGCAATTTCTCGAAGAGGAATGCCAGCTTGAATGAGTGAACCAGCCAAGGTTTCGCGGGCGGGCGATTGCGAGGGCATCGTGACTTGGTAGCGATTCCATCCTCCATCCACCTCGCCGATTTTTTCAATGGTGGATGATTCTTCGATTTTCAAACAAAGAGCACTTAATTCGCTCAAGGAAGCTCGGGAGAGAATGTGAAAGACAGAGTCGGGTAGGAGTTCTCGACGCAGGTCTTCTGTTTTTCCCTGAGCCACGAGCCGTCCACGGTTGATAATGACGACCTTGTCGCAGACTTGCTCGACTTCGTGCAAGATGTGGCTCGAAATTAAAACCGCCATTTCCCCACGCAGAGAACGAATCAAATCACGAATGCCTAAAATTTGATGGGGGTCGAGGCCGATCGTTGGTTCGTCTAGGATAACCACTTTGGGTTTGGCTAGCAGGGCATCGGCAATACCGACTCGCTGACGAAATCCTTTCGAGAGTTGTCCAATTAAACGACCAGAGGCACGACGAACTAAGTCACAATCTTCCATTACTTTACGAACTCGATCGGCAACCTCTTTAGGGTCCACGTCCTTCAATCGTGCACGCAGAGAGAGATATTCTTCGACCTTCAAATCCTCGGGAAGGGGATTATTTTCGGGCATATAGGCCATGTGCCGTTTAGACTCGGTTGGATTTAAGGCGACGGATTCCCCCCAAATATAAGCCCTGCCAGAAGTGCCAGCCATCGTTCCAGAAAGGATACGCATGGTGGTTGATTTGCCTGCTCCATTAGGGCCTAAAAAACCAACAATCTCTCCTGGTGCGACGGAGAAAGTGAGATCCTCAATCGCCACGAGATTTCCGTAACGTTTCGTTAAGGATTCCGCCGCCACGGCGGCTTTTGGCTGTGGCGAAGATTCAGCCATCTTGGATTTATCGCACGGCAGGCTTATCTGCCGGAGGTGTGGGAACGGGGTTTAAAAGAGAAGGCTCGGTACGGACCAACCAATTTTTTTCATCCGTCCAAACGTGGTTAGGTAGCAAACGCTTGTCCATTAGGTTAATCCATTTTGAAGCATTGGCAGAGTCTCCTCGCTGTAAGGCGGTATTGGCCAAAATAATCATCGCATATCCACGAAGTGTGTCGGGTGCAGTTTTATCATCGGCGATGGTAGCCAATGAGGTTTCGGCCTCTTTCTCTCCTAAGTCGAGACGTGTTAATGCCGCATAGAGTCGTGCTCGAGTCGCTAAGGCTTTTAGCAAAGGAGAGTCGCCAGCTGCCTGCGCTAAAGGAATGACTTCGTCATAGGTCTTGGCCGCCTCAACCAGCTTCGCCTTTTGGCGGAGTTCATCAGCCACTTCGAGCAACGCCACAACTGACAAAGGTTCGCTAGGGTGGATAGCGCTAAAGAGGCGTTTAGCGGCAGTGTCCTTACAAGCATTGTAAGCATCGCCGACTTCTTGGCGTTTGGATTGTTGCCAGAAATAAAAAGCTAAGAAAGCGAGAATACCTATAATCACGGAGGTGGTGCCACGAACGATCAGAGTCTTGTTGCGTTCCCAAAATAGCCAGAGGCGGTCTTCCGCATCCGCTTGAGCAAAATCCTCGTCCACTACCACCAAATTTCGGTCATCGTCTTTCATTGCACGCTTTTTGGTACTATCTTCAGCCATATTCCCTTAACCCTTAACAAGGAAAGCCAAGTGTCAACCCCCTCCTCCCCATCCTCTGGGCTTGTTTCCTGCCCCGAGCTCATAAGGATGGGTTTAATCTCATGAGCGACCCACTTTCTGTTCTATCGGCCTTAAAAGCGGCTAAGTCCAAGAATCAAATTTCCTCCGCCTCTTTTGCGAATGCTAAACTCTGGCTCGAATCGGATGGCCTTCCACAGGAAATGATTGAAGCCATGGCTGATTTAGTCACCCAATCTGCCTGGGCTGAAATCGAAGACCGTTTTTATAAAGGAATTGCCTTTGGCACGGGCGGTATGCGGGGGCGGACGGTGGGTCGGGTTAGTGCCGCCAATGAACGAGATGCTAATGGATTGCCGATTCGTGCGGGAGTGGGATCGGCTTATTTAAATGACCTTAATATTCTCCGAGCGGGTTTAGGTTTATGGCGTTATGTTTCGGCACAAACTGCTAAACCTAAAATAGTTATTGCTCACGACGTTCGTCACTTTTCCCGTCACTTCGCCGAATTACTGGCCTCGGCTTGGACGCAATGGGGAGGGGAAGCCTTTTTGTTTAGTGGCGCGCGCTCCACTCCACAGTTAAGTTATACGCTGCGTCATCTGCATGCGGAGGCTGGAGTTGTTATTACAGCGAGCCATAATCCATCTCACGATAATGGATTTAAGTGTTACCTTAGTGATGGCGGTCAGGTAACTCCACCTGCCGACGTTTCCATCGTCGAATGGGTCAGAAAAATTGCTTTAAGTGATGTCGCTCCGTTTTTGAAAAAAGATTTGAGCGCAGTACAGTCCGTACCTCCTTCTGCCGAGGATGCATACCTGAGTCGCTTGGCCAACTTGGTTGTAAACCAAGAGACTCTCTCGCGTCATGCTCCTAAAGTCGTTTATACTAATTTACATGGTACTGGTGATGTTATGGTCGTACCCGCTTTGCGACGAATTGGCTTAGAGCCTCAAATGGTCGAAGAGCAGCGCGAGCATGACGGTCGATTCCCCACGGTGCCTTCTCCCAATCCTGAAAGTCCCGCGGCCTTTGTTCTGGCCATAAAACTCGCTGAAGAAGTTGGAGCTGATCTTGTTTTAGCGACTGACCCCGATGCTGATCGGGTAGGGGTTGCCTGTCCTGTGCCCGAGGGAGGATATCGACTTCTTTCCGGCAATGAAGTCGCAGCATTGTTAACCGAATTCCGTCTCTCTTCTCTGGAAGATGCTGGAATGTTGCCTGCGGGTGGAACAAGTTCGGCCGTTGTTTTAAAATCGTTGGTCACCACTCCACTCGTAAAAAAAATCTGTGACCGCCACGGTGTGCGTTGCTTAGAAACCCTCGTTGGGTTTAAATGGATTGCTCGTAAATTAGAAAAATGGTCACAAAAATTATCAGCGGCAACTGGCACTGAGACGGAATCCCTTCCCTTGGTTCGTCGAGTTCCATTGGTTCTCCGCCATTCTACTTTTTTTGTACTCGGTGCGGAAGAGAGCTATGGCTATTTGTCTGATGAGATGATTCGCGATAAAGATGCGAATGGGGCGGTCGTGATGCTCTGCGAATTCGCCGCTGTGCTTCGTTCTCGTGGGCGAACTCTTCTCGATGCTTTAGATGCTTTGCATCTAAGTTACGGAGCTCATCACGAAGATTTAATTAATCTTTCTTTTGAAGGAGCGGAGGGAGCGGCGGCTATTCGACGTATTGTTTCTTCGTGGCGTAAATCTCCCGCCAAAGAAATCGATGGAGCAAAGGTGGTAAAAATAACCGATTATGAGGCTGATGAAGTTTTCGATGCCGAAGGTGAACGCGTTCCTGCGGAAGAGTTCTTAGTGATTGATTTAGCGGACGAAAGACGTGTTGCTGTTCGTGCTTCTGGTACCGAGCCCAAGGTGAAATTTTATACTTTTGCCTCAGTTAAAGTGGAGGAGGCTGATGATCTGAAATCCGCTCGAGAACGGGCTCGCCAAGCGACGGCCTCTTTGAGACAATGGCTAGAGTCAGACGCTAAAAAACGCGCCAAATAATGAAATCTCTCCCCCTTCTTTTTTTGAATGTCGCCTGCTTAACGGGTTGTGCGATTCCTGAGAATGATCCTTCTTTCCGTGCGGAAAAATCTCCTGCGGCCGCGGCTTTAGCGGGGGAGGAGCCAGCCGCCGGCCATTTGCATGATCGTGTTCAAGATGCGAATGAGAAAAATACCAAGCGTCTCCAAGAGCACGATTGGCGCGCGGTTCAACCAGCCGTTGGACCTAAGCCTTAGCCCCTCCGTAAAGGAGGGCCTGAACGGCCAGATTTTCGGGTACATCGCAAACGGTTTCTGCTTTTCCGATTCCTTTTAAGAGAACAAACCGAAGTTTTCCGGCTCTCACCTTTTTGTCTTTTTGCATCGCTGCTACTAAGTTATGACAAGCCAAGGGTGAGTGCAGTCGGACAGGCAGATGGAAGTCGGCCAAAGTTTTTTCGATCACTTTCGCTTCATCGGCTGAACAGCGATGAAGGGCTGAAGAGAGGTGAGCTGCCATGACTAGTCCGATGGCTACGGCTTCGCCGTGAAGATAGGTTCCGTAGCCTGCGACTGTCTCAATAGCATGGCCAAAGGTGTGTCCCAAGTTTAAAAGTGCACGTCCACCTTCAGCACGAGTTTCAAATTCATCTTCCGCCACAATGCCCGCTTTGATTTCTACACAGCGTTTAATAAAGAAAGGCAGTTGCGAACTTTGCCAATGGAGGGGTCCACTCTTTTGTAAGTTGGAAAAAAGTGTATGGTCTGCGATTAAACCATGTTTAACGACCTCAGCCATGCCTGCAGCAAATTCGCGTGCGGGAAGGGTGGAGAGTAGTGAGGTGTCGGCATAGACGGCTTGGGGCTGATGGAAGTGCCCAACCAGATTTTTCCCCGCCTTAAGATTGATCCCTGTTTTTCCACCTACAGAACTGTCCACCATCGCTAGAAGTGTCGTGGGAATTTGAATACATTCGATTCCTCTTAAATAAGAGGCTGCGACGAAACCGGCGAGGTCTCCAACCACGCCTCCACCAACTGCAAAAATGCATCCATCTCGGGCAACTCCTTGTTCGGCTAAGAAATCCCACAATCGAATACATTCAGACGCCGCTTTGGCCTTTTCGCCATCATGGAGGGTGATAACCACAGGCATCAAAGCTTCGAGGGCCTTGATTAAATCAGGACGAGCCGTCGCAATTGCGGGAGAGGTGACCGCCACGCATTTTTTACCCTGATTTTTCTTTTCTTGGGCTACGGCTAATGCTTCAGCCAAAACCCCAACGCCAATGCGAATAGGGTAGGATTTTTCTCCCAGAATAACGGTGACGCTTTCCACGGCCATGCTCACACGCTGATAGGTTGCTCTCTCGCTGGCAAGCCTACCTCACGCATCCAAGCCTAAGACAGAGCGGGCGTAGGCTTTTTTATCGAAGGGTTGCAGGTCTTCCATCTTTTCCCCGATACCGATAAAGCGAACAGGCACCCCGAGTTCACGAACAATAGCCACTAAAGCACCGCCTTTGGCGGTGCCGTCTAATTTGGTGACGATGATTCCCGTTAAGCCGACGGCTTCATGAAACACTTTGGCTTGCTCTAAAGAATTAGCTCCTAGGGATCCATCGATGACTAACCATTTTTCATGAGGAGCTCCAGGCATCGCCTTGTTTACCACACGAACCACCTTACGTAATTCCTCCAGTAGATGAGCTTTGGTGTGAAGACGTCCCGCAGTGTCTAAAATGACAAAATCGCTGTTACGAGCGATACCAGCTTTGACGCTATCAAAAGCGACCGCTGCGGAATCAGCACCGGACGCACCTTGAACGATTTCAGTGCCCAGTCTTTCTGCCCAAGTAGCCAATTGCTCGCCCGCCGCCGCGCGGAAAGTATCGCACGCCCCCAAGAGACAGCGTTGATTGGATTTTTGCCAACGAGAGACAAGTTTGGCTGCAGTGGTCGTCTTTCCGGCTCCGTTCACTCCCAGTAACATGATGACCACGGGTTTAGATTTTTCTGGAGGCTGCCATGGTTCGCAAATTCGCAAATGGCTTTCGATAACGGCGGCGGCGGCTTCGGCTGGACCTATTTTGCGCATCGCGGCATCGCTTTGCCAAACTTTTTGAGCAGCGGCAACCGCTTCATTGGCAGTCGCCATACCAAAATCTCCCGCAATGAATAATTCACGCAACTGTTCGACGGACTGTGCATCCATTGGACGAGCGAGAAGATTCGCCATCGCCTGAGCTGTGCGACTTAAACCTGATTTTAACTTTGTCCAAAAACCCTCCGCCATAAATTAAGTTCCTTCCGCTTTGCGAGGGTCGCGACCGAGTTCCCCTTTGTAGCGATCGAGGATGCCATTGACAAAGCGTTTTGATTCGTCGGTGGAATAGGCTTTGGCGATATCGACCGCTTCATTAATTGTAACAATCGGAGGAATATCGTTTCGACGCATGAGTTCGAAGATGGCTAAACGTAGAATGGCGAGATCCACTTTCGCAATTCGATCAAAGGCCCAATTTTGGGCGTAGCGAACGACGATTTCATCAATCAACGCATAATCGCGAATCACTCCTTGAATGAGTTCTTCCGCGAAAGAATAGTAATCTCGTGGTTGTTCTTGTTCGCTAAAGAAATCGTAGAGTGCCGTGACTAAATCGGTGTGTCGTTGGCTCTCCCACGAATACAAAAATTGCATCGCTGCGACGCGATTATCGTGCCGACGATTTCGTTTTGTAGGAGCCACGGGTGGTTGTTCTGATTCAGGATTTTCCACTTTAGTTTCTCTCCCAAGGTTCGTCTGAATTAAAATCAATCTCTTCTTCGGCTAAATGATCGAGGTGAAAGCCTAAGTTGGCACGATGTTGTGCCATAACTAAGGCGGCAGAACCAAATTCCGTTCCACGATCCAATTCCCCTAAACAACGTGCTTCGGCTTGAGCTCGATTTAAGGTGACCACAATTCCATTAATTACAGGCACTTCTGTGCGGAGGCTGATATCGATGAGGGATTTGGCCGTCGCATGTGCAATGATTTCGTGGTGAGGCGTATCGCCAGCAATGACGACGCCTAAAGCAATGAGACAGTCGTATTCACCAAGCTCAGCCGCCATATAGGTGACGTAAGGCAATTCACCTGAACCGGGAACTCGTCTTAAATGAATATTTTCTTCCTTCACTTTAGCCGCACGTAAAGCGGCGACTGTCTTTTTCAAAAGGGCTTCGACTAAATCGTTGTTATAGCTCGCTGCGATAATCCCAATGACAAAGTCTTCACCAGAAAGGTTGGGGGTGGATGGTTTGTCTTGGCTCATCGGCGTGGAAGAACGGAAGGCTGATGCAACGGTTTCCCTCTCAGCATTCAAGAGGAAATCTTAAAAAGGAACTTGTTCGACAATTTCGAGACCGTAACCGCCTAAGCCGACGACTTTTCGGGGATTATTCGTAATCAAACGAATTTGTTTTAATCCAATCTGAGAAAGAATTTGGGCACCGATGCCATAATCTCGGGCATCCATGTTCGATAGACGGATTCCTTCTTGGTCCGCTTTGACTCCTCCAAAAGGTTGGGCGACGTGGACAATGACTCCACTGCCAGCTTTGGCGACGGCGGCAAAACTCGCAGCTAAGGAATGGCCAGCACCAAAAGATTTACCCTGAAAGAGGTCGCCCAAGAGATTTTCGCGTTGTACGCGCACAAGCGTGGGTTCCGTACCGGGTTTGCCTCGAACAAAAGCTAAATGTTGTCGGCCATCGGGAAGAGAGCGGTAGATTTTTAACTGAAACTCTCCCCAAGCAGAAGCGAAGGGAGATTCCGCGACCAGTTCGACAAGTTTTTCGCGGCGATGCCTAAATTCAATAAGTTGCGCGATGGAAATCATGCGCAGGTTAAACTGCTTTTTCAGGGCGATGAGTTGAGGTAACCGAGCCATCGACCCATCTTCATTTAAAATTTCACAAATAACTCCACTAGGATGAAGTCCAGCGAGCGAGGCTAAGTCGACCGCGGCTTCGGTATGACCGGCGCGTTGTAAAACACCTCCCGGTCGAGCGAGCAGAGGAAAGATGTGTCCTGGTTGAACCAATTGGGCGGGATGCGAATGCGGGTCGGCGAGAATCGCAATCGTCTTGGCGCGGTCATAAGCACTGATACCAGTGGAAATACCTTCGGCTGCATCAACGGAGACAGCAAAGGCGGTGCGTTGGGATTCGCGATTCTCTGGCACCATTTGCGAAATGCCCAGACGACGGAGTTGATGCTCGACGGTAGGAACGCAAATCAGTCCCCGGCCGTGTCGAATCATCATATTGACTGCTTCAGGCGTTACCTTTGCTGCTGCCATGACGAAGTCGCCTTCGTTTTCACGATTCTCATCATCCGTTACGATGACGACTTTCCCTGCGGCGATATCCGCGAGAGCTTCTTCGATGGTGTCAAAGGCTTCGTGCATGAAACGAGGGAGGGTTGAACGTGAGCGGTCTCGGCTTCAGGGGCAAGCGGGGAGATGAAGTCGGGGGAATTTTTTTAAGGGCAAAATAAGGGTAGAGTCATTGTTTATGGCAGAAAAAATCGATTTAATTCATGGGATGAACAAAAAAGATTAGCCAAAGCACGACAATCAATGCGGGGAATCCCATTAATCGGTAAGGGCATTTTTCTTCCGCTTGTTTTAAAAAGCAGATCAATAAAACAAGTGCACAAAGCGATCCGCTAAACCATTCGGACGGAATGCCAGATTGGGTTAGATGAGGAAGAAGAGTCAACGCATCGGCAATCGAGGTCATCCACTGCAAAACCAGAGTGGCCAGACCGTTGAGGTGCTGAGCGATGGGCCAAAGACTTTCCGAAAAACTGAGCGACAGGGAAGCAAGACCAAGAATGAGAGGTATTTCTGATAATGGAACCAAAATGATATTAGCAAAAATTCCTCCCCAGCTTGCCGTATTGAAGTAGGCCAAGGTTAAAGGAGTTCCCGCAATCGTGGCAGCGAAAGAAATACAGAATCCTGAGCAGAGAAAATGTTTACTGCGAATGATGAGACGTTGTTTCACGCTCAGAGTGCCACGAGGGGTTAATTTCTCGACGAGCGAAAGCCCATTCAGTTTTTCTGCCGCGGGCGCCCCCACGAGAATAATCGAAAGCACGGCGAGATAACTCAGTAGAAATCCAGGATCGCTACTGGCTTCAGGTTGAAGAAGGAGAGTCGTCGCACAGGCTAAAGCCAGTGATTGTAAAATAGGCGTGGCTCTTTCTTGGCTTTGTCCCGCCCAAAGAAAGAAGGCCATAATCCATGCCCGCAGAGAAGAAGGTGAAGCACCCGTTACCTGAACATAAATCCAAAGTAATACTAAAATACATAAGCCTATTGGCTTCTCAGGTAAGGGGGTTCGACGAATAATCCATAAGAGGGCGGCGGCCATACCCGCGATATGTAATCCGCTGATGGCGAAGAGGTGAAGCGTGCCAGTTTCTGCATAGGCTTTTTTAGCCTCTTCGGGTAGTAGCGAAGTTCTCCCCAACATCGTTGCGGCCAGCATCGCACCACCGTCCTCATCCTCCCAAGGTAGAGCTCTCAGCCATTTTTCTAAATACTGATTTATTCTCCAACACCATTTTGAAAAGCGACTGGGCTCTTCTAATACACCTAAGACTTTAGCGGGACCTAATTTGAGTGTCGCTCCTTGTGAAGCAATCCAAGCGTCGAAGCCTCTCGGTTTTTTAGGAACGGCGGATAGCGCTCCAGAAAGTTTCAGTTCGGTGCCTTTGGCCGGAGCGATTCCTTGTACCTGTAAAGCCACTCTTCGACGAAAATAGTCACCTTTATCGGTAATCATTCCCATTCCTGTCCATCCTTTGCCACTTCGTTGATTCTGGGCCTGTTCAATGAGTACAGAAATTTCCGCAAATGGATTGTGGGGTTCGATCGGTTTTTGCGGAGGCAGTTTTACTTGATGCCAAATAGCCCCTAAAAAAATTCCCGCGAAACCTATGGCAGTTAAACAAAATTTTTCATAGCGTACGACTAAGGCAGCGAGCAGGAGAAAGAAAACGACTACACTCAAAGTCAGAGCAACTTCGGGTTGATAGAGTTGATTAATCGAACAACCGATTAAAAGGGGCAGAGCCAGCCAAAGAGCGGGCGCATGACCAAACCGAAAAGTTTTTAGCGGAGGATTGTCTTCCAGGGAGTCGGGCCTTGCCATAAGCGAAGGCCAGTCTCGCTTACATTCAATCGAGCGACCTCGTTCCGAAGCCAATCCCACGATTTCTCTTTGGCGATTCTCGGGGAATGAAGGAGTTGCCTTAGGGGGAAAATGACAAAGCCACGCTCGTGCCACCGAGGGTGGGGTAGGATCAGGCTTTCCGATTGTTCGGTACCCCTTTCTGAGAAAAGAATGTCGATATCGATGGTGCGGGGTCCGTCTTTAATGGTACGGATTCGTCCGCCTTTTTGTTCAATCGCTTGAATTTCCGAAAGAAGACTTAAACTATCTTTTTCATAAATTATTGCCAAGCAGATGTTTAGGAAATTTCCTTGGTTCGTATATCCCACTGGATCCGAGTCCACCGCATCGGATATATCTAAAAGAGTCAGCCCAGGGATTTTCTTAATCTCTTGGATAGCTTGGGAAATGCACTGAGCTCGGTCGCCGAGGTTGCTTCCCAATCCCAAAAGAAATTGGATAGCATGCATTTTTAAATCCGTTCTCGGCGAATTTTAACCGAAATCGCCTCAAAATCTGCGGCGACGGGAGCAAAAGGCTTGGTCACTTCCACCGTCACGCCTTTGACCATCGGGAAAGTGCCTAGAATGCGGGCGGCAATCTGTTGAGCCAGGGTTTCAATCAAGTAAACAGGCTTACCGGTGAGTTGGCCTTCGACGGTGCGAATCACTTCGGCATAATCCACGGTTAACTTGAGGTCATCGGCTGATGCTGCAGGTCGGGTGTCTACTTCTAAATCAACTGATACGGTAAATCGTTGGCCAAGACGCTTTTCCTCAGGAAGGGCGCCATGGTGTCCAAAGGAGCGAATTCCGCTGATTCTGATAATGTCCACCTCTTGATGAATGCTGGCTTAGTCGTCGTCTGCAAGTGTTTCTCGTAAATGTGTAAACTCCCCACTTGACCCTGCTGAGAAGGGTCGAGAAAGTCCGCGCAAAACTATGCCTAAGAGGACCGATATCCGCACCATCCTCATTATTGGCTCTGGCCCGATTATCATCGGCCAAGCCTGCGAGTTTGATTATTCAGGAACACAAGCCTGCAAAGCATTACGCGAAGAAGGCTATCGTGTCATCTTGGTTAACTCAAATCCCGCGACCATTATGACTGATCCCGAGACGGCCGACGTTACCTATGTCGAGCCACTGACGGTAGAATCAGTCGAGCGCATCATTGCCAAAGAAAAACCTGATGCCTTGCTTCCGACATTGGGTGGGCAAACGGCTTTAAATCTTTCTCTCAAGTTGGCACGCACGGGAGTGTTGGCTAAATATGGAGTGGAATTGATTGGAGCAAAAGAAGAAGCGATTGAGCGCGGTGAGGATCGCGAGAAATTTAAGAAGTTAATGTTGGATATTGGACTCGATGTCCCGCGCTCGCGCGTGATCAAGACTCTCGAGGAAGCGAGAGAAACCATTTCGCTGATCGGCGGAGAATTTCCTATTATCATTCGCCCCTCTTTTACTTTAGGGGGAACGGGTGGTGGTATTGCTTATAACCGAGAAGAGTACGACAAAATGGTGCAAGCAGGATTGGATGCTTCTCCTGTGCACGAAGTCTTAGTCGAAGAATGTCTCTTGGGTTGGAAAGAGTATGAGATGGAAGTGATGCGCGATCACAAAGACCAATGCGTCATTATTTGTTCGATTGAAAATTTTGACCCCATGGGTGTACACACGGGAGACTCAATCACAGTCGCACCCGCTTTAACTTTAACGGACAAAGAGTACCAACTCATGCGCGATGCATCGTTTGCTGTGATTCGTGCAGTAGGAGTTGAAACCGGAGGATCCAACATTCAGTTTTCTGTTAATCCAGCTAATGGGCGGATGATTGTTATCGAAATGAACCCGCGCGTTTCGCGTTCATCAGCACTGGCTTCGAAGGCAACGGGTTTTCCTATCGCCAAAATTGCAGCCAAATTGGCTGTAGGTTATTCATTGGATGAATTGAAGAACGACATCACCAAATCGACGCCGGCCTGTTTTGAGCCGACCATTGATTATGTGGTGACCAAGATTCCGCGATTCACTTTCGAAAAGTTTGTCGGTGCCGATAATACTTTGACCTCGGCGATGAAGTCCGTGGGCGAGGCGATGGCTATCGGCTCGACTTTCAAAGAGTCTTTCCAGAAAGCCCTCCGTTCTCTCGAAATCGGAGCTTGGGGCTTCGGTTGCGGAGGTAAATTAGGTGACGATGCCGTTCGCGATCCTATTGAGATTCGCGCCCGTCTCGCTCGGCCCAATCCAGAAAGACCTTTTTACATTCGCTATGCCATGTTGGCTGGCATGACGGAAAAAGAAATTTTTGAGGCTTCTAAGATTGATCCCTGGTTCCTGCGTCAGTTGCGAGAGATTGTGGATCTCGAGTTGGCCCTCAAGGCAGCTGGAAAGGCTGTGGATACGGATCTACTGCGACGAGCTAAGCAAGCTGGATTCGCCGACCGACAGATTGCTCACGCTACTGGTTTATCCTCTGCCGAAGTTTATCGTCAGCGTAATGCGGCAGGCATTAAAACGGTTTTCCGCTTGGTCGATACTTGCGCTGCAGAGTTTGAATCGTTCACCCCTTATTTCTACTCTTCTTACGGAGATGAATCAGAAGTTCGTCCATCCGATAAAAAGAAGGTAATGATTTTAGGCGGTGGCCCCAATCGTATCGGTCAGGGGATTGAGTTCGATTATTGCTGTGTTCACGCCTCTTATGCTTTGCGTGCGGCGGGTTATGAAACGGTCATGGTTAATTCAAATCCCGAAACGGTTTCGACTGACTATGATACTTCAGATCGGCTTTATTTTGAGCCGCTAACTCTCGAAGATATTTTAGAAATTTATCGCACGGAAAAATGCATCGGAGCGATTGTTCAATTCGGTGGCCAAACTCCGCTTAATTTAGCGGCCGATTTAGAGGCTAATGGGGTGCATGTGGTTGGCACATCTCCCGGTAGCATTGCCCTCGCTGAGGACCGCCAGCTCTTCAAAGAAATTCTGAACGAGTTAAAGATTCGTCAGCCTGTTAACCTTACTGCGTTGTCTCCTGAAGAGGCTTACCGTCACGCGGAAACCATCGGGTTTCCTATTTTGCTCCGTCCGTCCTTTGTTCTTGGTGGTCGTGGCATGTTTATTGTCTACGGAATGGATGAATTGAAGTCGGTCGTGAGGGAGGCTTTTGACGTGGCACCTGGTAAACCCGTTTTATTGGATAAGTTCCTGGAGGACGCCATTGAGCTTGATGTGGATGCCATTTCCGACGGTGAAACAACTGTGATTGGTGGTATGCTCGAGCACGTTGAACACGCTGGAGTGCACTCGGGTGACGCGGGTATGGTGCTTCCGCCGCATACCCTCTCGCCGGCTATTATTGATGAGGTTCGTCGCATTACCCATGCTTTGGCTAAGCGACTCAAAGTTGTCGGCTTAATGAACATCCAATTCGCGATTAAGGACAACACCGTGTTTATGTTAGAGGTGAATCCGCGTGCGTCGCGCACCGTGCCTTTTGTTTCTAAAGCGATTGGCGTACCCTTAGCGAAATATGCCTCTCTGTGTATGTTGGGGGCTAAGTTGAAGGATTTAGGTTTCACGCAAGAAATTCGTCCGCCCTATTGGTCGATTAAGGAATCAGTGTTTCCTTTCAGTCGCTTCCCTGGTGCTCCTGTTGCGCTTTCTCCAGAGATGCGTTCTACCGGTGAGGTTATGGGCGTTGATGATGATTTAGGTATGGCCTACGCCAAGGCTCAGATGGCGGCACAGCCAGCTTTGCCCACGAAGGGAAATGTTTTTCTCTCCGTTAAAGATCGAGATAAAGAGGTGGCGGTAGTTGTTGCGCGTGAACTCGCCGAACTCGGATTTGTTATTTATTCAACCAGTGGAACCGCCATAGCGATGGAGAACGCAGGGGTTAAAGTAAATAAACTGGGTAAGATTTCTGAAGGGGCTCGTCCCAATGTCCTCGATTTACTTAAGAACGGACAATTACAGATGATTGTGAATACGGCGGCGGGAATGCTTCCTCGGAAGGACGAAAATGTCATGCGAGCTGAGGCCGTTTTGCGTGGCGTTTACATGGCTTCGACCATGAATGCGGCCCGGGCTGCCGTTTTGGGTATTCGCTCACTGAAGTCGCGCTCTTTAACCGTAAATTCTTTGCAAGAACATGCAAAGGTGCTTCCCAAGCGAAGTTAAAAAGCATAGAAGACTATTTCTTATGAAATTACCTATTCTAGGTGCACTGGCTCTGGTGGCTGCTTCCCTTTCTGCTTATGCCGAGGACGCAAAACCAGCGACTTCTCATTCTAACCCCTCTTCCCCTGCTGACGTGAAACCACTGACACCTGAACAAGAACAACAGGCCTTCTTCCTACAAGGCTTCATCTTCGCTAATCGTGCCGAATGGGCGACAATTGTCTCCGAGCAAGAATTGAACGATAAAGAGTTAGACTCTCTCCTCGCTGGCATTCGTGCCTCGCTCAAAGGCGAGCGGCCTTCTTTCAATGCCGAGGAAATTATTCCTGGAGCACAAAAGTTAATTTCGGAACGTATCGAGGCAAAGGCCAAGCGTACCGCTGCAAAAAATGAAGAGTTTTTTGTGAAGATCGATGCCGATAAATCGTTTACAAAAACGTCTTCGGGTCTGCGTTATAAGATTCTGGCACCAGGCGAAGGCGCAAAGCCAACGGATAAGAGCACGGTTAAATGTCTCTACACTGGTAAACTTACCGATGGGAAAGTGTTTGATTCCACGGCCTCGCGTAACAATGAGCCCACCGAGTTCCCTCTGAATGGGGTAATTCCAGCTTGGACGGAAGCTCTGCAGTTGATTGCGAAAGGTGGAAAAATCCAAATTTTCGCTCCTGCGAATCTTGCCTATGGAGAGCAAGGCCAAGGCCCCATTCCTGGAAATTCGATTTTGGAGTTCGAGGTTGAGTTGGTGGACTTTAAATAATCGATTGATCGATTTCTTTGCTTAAGCACACCCGCTGGGTGTGCTTTTTTGTATCCAACTCTTTGCCTTGTCGAAGGCTCGACTTCGCTTTAAAGGTTCTTCACGCATGAAAAACCTCATTTTTCTGAGCGCTTTGATTCTTGTGGGATGTGCTTCCACGATTGAATCGCCAAAGCCGATAGCCGTGTGGGAGGGGACTCCTCCTGGTGAAGTGCTCACCCCTAAGCCTGGTGCCGATCCGCGTGGTTCTTATACTACCTGGGAGGGCAATCAGTATTTGACCGATATTTTTACCCCCGAGTTTATTCCTTGGCCTGCAGCCAAGCCCAACTCCCCCATCGTGATTGTTTGCCCAGGGGGCGGATACCGATTCCTCTCTGAAAAGTTTGAGGGAAAAGTGATTGCCCAGAAACTTAATCAAATGGGCTGTGCCGCTGTGGTTTTACACTATCGTGTGCCCCGACGTGACAATGATAAGCCATGGATTCAGCCTTTGCTCGATGCGCGTCGTACATTGGAAATCGTCCGTGCTCGTGCTGCCGAGTGGAATGGCAATCCTAAGAATGTGGGAATTCTGGGTTTTTCTGCTGGTGGCAATTTGGCAGCACGCGTTGCCTATGCACCTGCAGACCCTGAACCTCCCCGTCCCGATTTTGCGGTGATGGTTTATTCAGCCTATTTATTTGATGAGGCTAAAAAACCTGAACAAGTTTTGATGACCGGTCCTGATGGAGTGGTGCCTGCCCCTAAGCCCAAGGTTCCAGTTCCAGCATTTTTTGCGCATAGTAATGATGATAAATTGCCTGCCGAAGCTTCCGCTGCAATGGCTTCAAAACTCAAGTCGATGGGAGGTAGTTCTGAGGTTCATATTTGGGCTGATGGTGGTCACGGCTGGGCGGGAACCGATCGCTGTGATGCTGCTCGTGAATGGATGGGCATTCTTGAAGTGTGGATGAAGAATCGCGGTATTTTACCTCGATAAATCAGCGCTAATAAAAAAGGCCGCCTTAAAAGGCGGCCTTTTTTGTTTAATGAAGTGTTAGATTTAGAACTTAAAGCGAAGGCCAGCGATACTTTCCCAGCTCTCGATATTCTTCTTAATTGTGCCGTCCGAATTTTTTACATCGATGAGATGATTATTTCGAGCGGTTAAGGTGAAGTCCATGCTTCGGCTAATATTGAATCGTACGCCAGCGAAACCAGAGAGACTCAAGGCCGAGTTAGAAGCGGTGACTGTTTGATTGTTTTTATTAGAGAGCCAGGCATAGCCAACGCCTGCACCAACAAAGGGGCTGATGCCACCACGTGGATTAAGGTCGTAGGATAAATCGAGAGAAGTGGTGAAAACCCCAATCTTCGTGGCTGGTTCAGTTAGGCCAGGGCCTTCGTTGGTGGCTAATGTGCGATTATTTAAATTAACCCCAATGTTTACTTTTTGATCATTGGAAATACTTGTGGCCCAGGTGATACCTACGAGGCTTGTATTGTTATAACCTACTCCGGTGTCAGCGTTGCTGCCGCCGGGATTACTTTGACCGAGTTGAAATTCGAGGGTGTAAGCCTGAGCAGCTGCAGCCACCAAAGGGAGAACTGCGAGAGTACGTAGGTGTTTCATAGGAAGCCCCAAGATTGCTTTCAGTTTTAAGGCTGTAAAGAAAGAAGGGTAGGGGGAACTTGGGTTTTCTTACTTAGACCCAATGATTTCCACGCTCATTATCTCGATTCTCTCAGTAGGGGAAGATCTTTCGG
Organism: Opitutia bacterium; assembly: GCA_947470855.1. Classification (GTDB taxonomy): domain Bacteria; phylum Verrucomicrobiota; class Verrucomicrobiia; order Opitutales; family UBA953; genus UBA953. Next base: position 76,809 of record CANIUQ010000005.1, read on the forward strand.
GGCCAACACAGGGTACGGATGCAATCTTATCTAGTACCTTCTCCCCGTCTACGAGTTTACCGAAGGCCGTATACTGGTTGTTGAGAAAAGAGGCGTCGCCATGGCAAATGAAGAACTGACTACCCGCACTGTCCACATTCTGAGAGCGTGCCATTGAAATCACGCCCTTAGTGTGTGAGCGGTTGTTAAACTCGGCTTTGATTTGGTAGCCAGGGCCGCCTGTACCAGGCATTCCTTTGGCACCTTTTTTTGAATGAGGGCAGCCCCCTTGAATCATGAAGCCTTTGATGATGCGATGGAAGGCAGTTCCGTTGTAAAAGTTTTCCCGGGCTAGCTTCAAGAAATTGTCGACGGTGCGTGGCGCAACCTCAGGCCAAAATTCAATGGTCATATCACCGGCGGTGGTGTGAATGATGGCACGTGGAGCATTGGTAGAGTTGGGTTCAGTCATGGTGTTTGCAGAAAGGGACGGTGTGTTAAGTGACAAGACACCCAAAGCCAGTAGGCAAAGTATCTTCATGCTTTTTCACACCATAATTAGGTTGGCCTCGCAATCTTAAACCTCTCGCTTGCCTCGAGTCGACTTCGAGGTAACTTGAATTTCTCGTTGTTATGCAAATTTTTATTAACAATCAAACCCAAGAAGTTTCTGCCTGCACGTTGGCGGAATTACTCGAGGGTCTGGGCGTAGCTCATGAGGCTGCCATCGCCGCTGCGGTGAATGGGCAAGTTGTTCCACGCAGTCAATGGGCGCAACATTCCCTGCAGGAAGGAGCGCAAGTTTTAGTAATCCGCGCAGCCCAAGGGGGCTGATTTTATGCTGAAATTTATTAAGGGATTATTTGTTTCCGAGCCCGAGATTCCTGCTTCAGAAAGGCTGGTATTATTTACACCGAGCCGAACAAGCTGGAGTGTTAAACAGGCCAATCAATTATTTGATGCTGGCTTAGCCCGGCTACATGTTCAGCCAGTGCGCGACTGGGATCGAAGCCAGTACGAAAAATTTCTCAAAAAAATCCCCTCTGTTTTCTGGCCGCGGATTGTTTTAGAAGAGCATCCGGATTTAGTTTTATCTTATGGATTAGGCGGATTTCAACTTTATCAAGGCGACCGAGTTCCCGCACGTTGGCCTAAAACGATACCACTCAGCTGTAAATGTCACTCGTATGAGGAGATGCAATCGGCGCCTAAATCTTGCCGTTATCTTTTTTTGAGTCCCCTCTATCCCTCGATTTCGAAAAAAGATTATGTTCCGCAACGCACTCCGCGCGAATTTCAGGTAATCGTTGAACGCTGGCGAGCCCAAGGTGGATGTCCGGTCTATGCTCTGGGTGGTGTAACGCCCAAGAACGCAGCCCAAGCTCGCGAGCTCGGTTTTGATGGAATCGCCTTTATTGGATCCGTTTGGGAGCAACCGAATCCCGTGCGTTCTTTTTTGGAAATTGAACATGCATGGACGGGTCGTTCACCGCGAAAATTAAAACGTAAGTATTCTTAACGTGCGGGCTCGTTTACAGTTTCTGACACTCGATCAGTCTCCTTATTCGCATGCTGAGCAAGCTCGCTTCGCCTTAGAAGGCGGGGTGAAGTGGATTCAGTTGCGCACTAAAAATTTATCCGAAAAAGACTGGATTAAAACGGCCATCGAAGTGGGGAATCTCTGTCGGGATTTTGGGGCAACTTTTATTGTCAATGATTCACCTCGCGTGGCTTTGGCGGCGGAAGCCGACGGGGTTCATCTCGGACCGAAGGACGCGTCGCCTCAATCCGCTCGGGCTCTATTAGGTGAGTTTGCTATTGTGGGAGTAACTTTGAACACCCTTGAGCACCTGTCCATTTTGTCGACCGCACGGATTGATTATGCTGGTGTGGGTCCATTTCGTTATACCACCAGCAAAGAGCCATTAGCTCCCGTTCATTCAGAGAAATCTTTTCAGGAATTAATCCAAGGAGCGCAGTCCGTTCCTTGTTATGCGATTGGTGGAGTCAGGGCTGAAGATTGGAAAAATCTACAACGACTAGGAGCACATGGCTTCGCGGTAAGCAGTGCGATTGCCTTATCGCCCGACCCATTAAAATCAGCGAGAGACTTGGTTTACTTAGTTTCAGCCTAGTCTTTTTTCGCGAGGGCTGGACAAATCGAGAGAGACTCGGATTGTAAAGGTAGGTTATGTCCTCCTTTCGTATTGCTGATCGCACCTTCCAATCGCGCTTGCTCACAGGCACGGGTAAATACGCCTCAGCGAATCAATTGCGAGCGGTGTTGGAAGCTTGTGGCGCTGAAATTGTTACTGTGGCGATTAAGCGAGTTCGTTTAGGCGTAAAGGATGATGGGATTCTCTCGGCACTTGATGCACGTAAGCATTTGATTCTTCCCAATACTTCTGGCGTGCGCACGGCGAAGGAAGCGATTTTTGCGGCTGAATTAGCTCGCGAAGCCTTGGGTACATCTTGGTTGAAGTTGGAGATTCATCCGGACCCAAAGTATTTAATGCCAGATCCAGTCGAAACGCTGGAGGCTTGTCGCGAGTTGGTAAAAAAGGGTTTTACGGTTTTACCTTACATTCATGCCGACCCAGTTTTGGCTAAGCGTTTAGAGGAAGTTGGTGTGGCGGCAGTTATGCCCTTAGGGGCTCCGATTGGCACAAATCGTGGACTACTCTCGCGGGATTTCTTGCGCATTATTATCGAGCAAGCTCGTGTCCCTGTTATTGTCGATGCAGGTCTCGGGGCACCTTCACATGCTTCGGAGGCGATTGAAATCGGAGCGGACGCAGTTCTTGTTAACACTGGCATCGCCTCATCAGGTAATCCAGAGATGATGGCTAAGGCTTTTCGTTTAGCCGTGGAAGCAGGTTATCTCGCAAAAAAATCGGGGCTTGGTTCAGGTTCAATCAGCGCCCAGCCCACTTCACCTCTTACGGGTTTTCTCGATTAAGTGTATGAGTGCTAAGCCCGGCAGAATCCGTGCCGATGAGTTATTGGTAAAACTCGGGTTGGCTCCTTCTCGTTCGAGTGCTCAGGCTTTGATTTTGGCTGGTAAAGTTCGCTCTGGGCCTGATGCCGTCGTCCAGAAATCTTCACAGTCTTTTCCCGAAGATGCTAATCTTACGGTGGATCAACCGCCGCGTTTTGTTTCGCGTGGGGGAGAGAAACTGGAAGCAGCTCTTGAGCATTTCAAAATTTCTGTAGCAGGTTTGCATGGTCTTGATGTGGGCGCCTCGACAGGAGGGTTCACGGATTGTTTATTGCAACGCGGAGCTTTGAGCATGACCTGTGTCGATGTCGGTACCGCCCAACTTCATTCCAAGTTGCGAACGGATGTTCGGGTTACCAATTTCGAAAAATGTAATGCTCGGGATTTGCCGACGAGGAGTCTTCCACAGCCGACCTATGGAATCGTTGTCATGGATTTATCGTTTATCTCTCTGACCCTGGTTTTGCCAGTCGCTTGGCAAAGAGTTGCGGAGGGTGGGTGTTTAGTAGCTTTGATTAAGCCGCAATTTGAGGCAACAAAGGCCGAGGCCGATAAAGGAAGGGGTGTGATAAAGGATCCCGTCATTCATGCACGGGTGGTTGAGACTCTTAAAGAAACGGCTAAAAACCTACCTGATGCCTCGGTTTTAGGGGTAATTCCCTCGCCAATAGAGGGTGGAGAGGGGAATCGAGAATTCCTCATCGCCATTAAAAAAGGGGTCAGACACCATTAGAGTAGTCTGACCCCTTTTTTTGGGGTTGCAGGAGGGGCGGTTACCATTACTTCCAAACCTCCCATGACTACTGAAGGTAAGCTTAAGCGTTCCCGCAATCCCCTCGATTTCGATTTTACCGAACCCGAGGCTCTCTCCCGTTATGTTACTGAAACGGGCAAGATTCTGCCCCGTAAATTGACTGGTCTTACCGCCCGTCAACAACGTCATATTGCTAAGGCCGTTAAGCGTGCCCGCAATATGATTACGATGAAGTAATTTCTACTTCATTGGATTACTGGGCCACCCTGCGGTGGCCTTTTTTGTTTAAAGGGATGCAAGGTTGCTCCCCGATTAAGTATCCCACAATTTAATCGTGGTTTGTCTAACAGTACCTCCAGTTTTTTAACCACTGAGCCCTCTGATTTAATTCGAGCGGCCAATCTTTTACGTCAGGGCGAGTGCGTGGCATTGCCGACGGAAACCGTTTACGGATTGGCCGCCAACGCCTTGAATCCTGAGGCGGTAAGAAAAATTTTTACCATCAAAGGACGTCCTCTGATTGATCCCTTGATTGTTCATGTTGCCGATTTTACCTCACTTCAGCAGGTTGCCGAATACGATTCGCGATTAGAAAAGATAAAATCATTTTGGCCTGGCCCCTTGACCGTGGTTCTTCGCCGTAAATCTAATGTCCCTGATTTGGTTACCGCTGGAAAAACAACGGTGGCAGTGCGCATACCAGCGCATCCAGTTTTTCGTCAAGTGATTGAGCTTTCGGGTTTTCCTTTAGCTGCACCCAGTGCGAATCCCTTCGGATATGTTAGTCCAACTCGGCCCCAACATGTGGCTGATTCATTGGGCAATCGCTGTCCTTGGATTGTTGATGGGGGTCCTTGTCAGTATGGACTTGAATCAACCATTCTTGATTTATCTTCACCTGATAAAGTCCGCTTGTTGCGATTTGGTCCAATTACTGTGGAGCAGTTGGAAGAGAAATTAGGAAAAATCGAGATTGTTACTCGCCAAGAAAATCAAGCAGAGGCGGCGTTAGCACCAGGAATGCTGGACCGACATTATAGTCCGCATACACCGATTAAACTGATTGCGCGAGGAGCTGATTTGCCGAGCCCGTCGGATAAAACTGCATACCTACTGTTAAGTCGCCGACTCACTTTACCAACTTCAGAAAATATTTTTTATCTTTCTGAATCTGGATTAACCGCCGAAGCGGCTCCTCAGCTCTTTGCTCTCCTTCGTCAATTGGATCAACAAGGCTTTGCTCTTATCTGGGCCGAGTTGGCTGAGCCACAGGGAATCGGTTTGGCTTTTAACGATCGTTTAACTCGTGCCGCTGCACGATAATTTTGTGCAGAACTTACTCGATACTTTAAAAAAAGCCGCCGATTTTTTAGCGCGTAAGGGTTTAGAAAAGCCTCGAGTGGAGGCGGAGTACTTGTTTGCTGCGGCTTTAGGAATTAAGCGGCTGGATCTTTATTTACAGTTTGAACGTTTACTTTCCCAGAACGAGGTCGAAAAACTTCGTCTGCTTGTGGTGCGCCGGGGGAGTCGTGAACCTTTGCAGCATATTACTGGTCGCGTACAGTTTCGGGATTTGCTTTTAAAGTCCGATAAGCGCGCTTTGGTTCCTCGCCCTGAGACCGAAGAACTCGTGGAATGGGGCTTGGAATTGTTTCCCGAGGACCAAGCGATTCGCGTTTTGGATTTAGGAACAGGGTCGGGCGCGATTGCTTTGGCTTTGGCGGCGGAGAGACCAAAATGGGAAATCGATGCCGTGGATCAATCATTAGACGCATTGGCCTTAGCCAAAGAGAACGCTTTAAACTGTCAGTTGGTCGGGCGGGTGAGTTTTTTTCAATCAGACTGGTTCAAGCAAGTGACCCATCGGTATGATTTAGTTATCAGCAATCCGCCTTACTTGACGGCGGAGGAAGTTGCAGTGGCCGAGCCTGAAGTTAAGGATTTCGAACCTCACTCAGCATTAATTTCCTCCGAGGAAGGTTTGGCTGATTTGAAAATAATTCTTCAGCAGGCGCCATTGTTTTTAAAGCCCAGTGGCTGGGTTCTTTGTGAAACGGGCATCGACCAGCACTCGACCTTGGCCGAAATCTCAAAGCAGTTGGGTTACGCAAATTTTGTTGGTAAAAAGGATATGAGTGGCCGGGATCGCTTTTGGAAGGCGGGCGGATGGAGTCTGTCCTAGGCTTCTAAATCCATTCATCTCTTGCACCCTTAGCTTGCTTAGTCCTTAAAGAGATTATGTCTCAGCCTGCTGCTAAAACCAAAACAGCGATTACGCCCACTCGTGCCGAGGATTACCCTGAATGGTATCTACAGGTAATCAAGGCGGCCGATCTGGCCGAGAATAGTCCAGTGCGTGGGTGTATGGTGATTAAGCCTTGGGGTTATGCTCTTTGGGAAAATATCCAGCGTGATTTAGATGCACTCTTTAAAGAAACGGGGCATGTGAATGCTTACTTCCCGCTTTTTATTCCGATGAGTTACTTGCAAAAAGAAGCTCAGCACGTGGAAGGATTTGCGAAAGAATGTGCTGTCGTGACTCACTCACGTTTAGAAGCGGGTGCAGATGGTAAATTAGCTCCTGCAGGTGAATTAGAAGAACCCTTAATTGTTCGTCCGACTTCTGAAACCATCATCGGGGAGACTTATGCAAAATGGGTGCAGTCGTATCGCGACTTACCGATTTTAATTAATCAATGGGCGAATGTCGTGCGTTGGGAAATGCGGACACGTTTATTTTTGCGCACGGCGGAATTTCTCTGGCAAGAAGGACACACCGTTCATGCGACTCAGAAAGAAGCGGAGGAGGAGACCATGAAGATGCTCGAGGTTTATGCCGATTTTGCGGAAAATTATATGGCGATGCCTGTGATTAAAGGGCGTAAAACAGAAGGGGAGCGTTTTCCAGGTGCGGTCGATACACTCTGTATTGAAGCCATGATGCAGGATCGCAAAGCTTTGCAGGCAGGTACCTCGCATTATCTCGGGCAAAACTTTGCTAAGTCATGTAACATTCGATTCCAAGATGAGTCGTCGAATATGCAGTATGCCCACACCACATCCTGGGGCGTATCGACGCGTTTGATTGGGGGAATGATTATGACGCATTCGGATGATGATGGATTTGTTGTGCCTCCACGATTGGCTCCGCAGCAAGTTGTTATTCTACCTATTTATAAAGATGAGGCTTCGAAAGCTCAGGTTCTTGAATACTGTCAGTCTTTACAAAAAGAACTTTCCGCCCAGCGTTTCCATGACCGCAAAATTGTCGTTTCAATCGATAACCGGGATATGCGTGGCGGAGAAAAAGCGTGGGGTTGGATTAAAAAAGGCGTGCCTCTGCGTGTTGAAGTCGGTCCACGCGATATCGCTTCGCAGTCGGTTTTTGTGGCTCGTCGCGATACGGGAGAAAAAGCAGGTGTGCCACGAGCTGAATTTGTTTCAACGGTGGTCAATCGCCTGCAAGCCATTCAAGATAATTTATTGGCTCGAGCGAAAGCACATCGTTCTGAACACACCCGAGAGATTAATTCGTGGGATGAGTTGAAAGCCTTCTTCATGCCGAAGAATGTGCAGAATCCAGAAATCCATGGTGGATTCGCCCTTTGTCACTGGAATGGTAGTCGCGAAGTTGAACGACGACTGAAAGAGGAACTGAAAGTGACGATTCGCTGTATTGCTTTGGATGCGAAAGATGAGCCAGGAAAGTGTGTGGTTACTGGTGAGCCTAGTCCACGTCGCGTGGTGATGGCCAAGGCCTATTAAAATTGAGCGGTCTGGAGAGTGCCAATCGTTGAGCGAAATACACCCGCGAAAGGCTTTTTTTATTCTCCGACTACTCCTGCTTCACCGTCACTGAACCTAAGTCGTAGCTTCAAGCCACTTTTTACGGATTTACTTGATGCGACAACTTTGCCTTGGCTGTCGCGCACGATGGAATATCCGCGGGCGAGGATGGATTCGAATCCGGCGGATTGTAGTCGTTTGCCGAGTTGTTTAAGTTTTTCGCGGGTGACGCCCAGATGTGCCTTGGGTGAGAGCCGATGGAGTTCGCTACCGAGTTCGGAAAGACGGTGTCTTTTTTCGGCCAAAAATTCTTCTGCGATGCTTTCGAGTCGAGTGAATAACAAATCCAGATTCTGATAATGAGATTGAAAAATTAACTTGGGAGAATGTTGGGCGAGCTGTGCGCCGAGTAATTTTATTTTTTCACGCAACTTGATTTGACCAGAGACGATTAACTCTGCCGCAGCGGTTGGGGTTTCGGCACGTTTGTCGGCGGCGTAATCGCAAAGAGTGAAGTCGGTCTGGTGTCCAATGGCGGAAATGACAGGGACTGGGCTTGAGCGTACGGCGCGAATTAAGGCCTCGTCATTAAACCCCCAGAGATCCTCCATCGAGCCTCCTCCTCGCCCGACGACAATGAGGTCGATGCCTGGAATCGAGTTGGCTTGCTTGAGCCCTGCAATGACCGAGCCTGCACAACTTTCGCCCTGAACGCGGGCGGGGACGAGCCAAGCTGTCCCTTGCCAGCCACGGGTCTTAAGGATTTCGGTAAAATCGTGCCAAACTGCCCCAATTTCTGAGGTTACAAAGGCCACTACCTTGGGGAATTCGGGGATGGGCCGTTTCGATGAATCATCAAAAAGACCTTCAGCTTTGAGTTTTTCTAGTAATTCGAGGTATTTTTTTCTTAATTCCCCTTCGCCCTCGGGCTTCATCGAGTCGACAACCAGTGAAAGTTTGCCATTCTTACCGTAAAAATCGACTTTTGCTTTGAGAACGACTCTTAACCCATCGCGAATGGGGAACTTAATCCATCGGGCTTGGAATCCATACAGGATGCAGTCGATCTTGGTTTCAGAGTCCTTGATTGAGAAATAATGGTGCCCAGAGGGGTAGGTCTTATAGCTCGAAATCTCGCCAACGACTTCAACCGTGCCCATGCCATTTACCCGACCCTTAATAACGTCGCATAATTCGCTTACGGACAGTGGGGTTGAGGTGGGCATAGGTAAATTACACTGAATATTTAATAATTTTGCAATCTAATGCCATACTCGGCTTTAGGCTATTAGCCTTAGTTACCCATTTGGCACATTGTGCTTTCCAAAGGTTAAACTTAGGTTATTTCTTTTGCTCTCTAAAGCCACCCGTCTACGGACCCTAAGCCCACAGAAACTTTTTAAATCATAATATGCGTATCTCAAAATCCATACTCATGTCTGCAGCTGCCTTTGCACTTTTTGCAACCAAGGCTGATGCTGCCACCCTAACCTTTAATCCAGGTGGAGCAACGTGGGATACAACAAATACTTACTGGAATGCTGGGGCTACAGCTTGGACGAATGGCGATGACGCAATTTTTGGTGCGGCTGGTGCACAGTCAGTTAATTTAACGACGAATATCAATGCTACCAGTATCACGATTCAGGCTGCAGGATATAATATTAGCCAAAACGGAAACACTTTGACCGTCGGCAGTGGTGGTATTTCTACAACGGCAACCGCATCTTTGAGTGGGTTCACCATGGGTGCTAATCAGACGGTTGATGTTGGCTCTTCTTCTACACTCAATGCGGGTACCGTTGTTGGCGCTGCACAAACCTTGACGAAATCGGGTGCAGGCACCTTGAACGTTGGAACAAGTAATCTTGGCGGTGTTATCCTTAACGCGGGTGCCATTTCTGGAGGAACTTTATCTTCGGCTTCAGCCTTTGATTTGCGTGCAGGCACGGTGAGTGCGACTTTAGGTGGTTCCTTCGGAATCAATAAAACAACGGGCGGAATCGTTATTTTATCTGGAAATAATAGCTCACTTTCTGGCGCTGTGAATGTCAGTGCAGGCTCTTTGGTGGCGCAAAATGCGAATGCTTTGGGTTCGGGTGCTGTAACGGTGACCGGTGCTGACCTGACCTTACGTAGCGACACGAATACGACGTTTGCTAACGATGTTACCCTTGATGCAACTTCTACGGTTACCGTGGATCGTGTCACTTCTGGTGCAAATGTGACGCACACGCTTTCAGGTACGACCACCTTGTCTGGAGATACTTTAAATGTTGTACGCGGTGGTAATGTCACGGGAACGGCGACTCTCAATGTTGCTAACTTGGACATTGCAGGAGCTAACACTACTTTCAATGTTGGCACTGGTGCATTGTTGGATGTCGCAAGTATCATTGATA
>CANIUQ010000006.1 GCA_947470855.1 Opitutia bacterium
ACCTGCGCTCACTGAGGCACCTTTCCACATATTATCACCGATTCCCAAATCTATCACTTAAGTTGACTACAGCAGTGTCTACAGATTCACCAAACCCGCATAAAAACTAAGGAAAACACACATATGGCTCCCCTTCGAATCCCTTCCCCTCCGCCAGAGTAATTTGAAGGGATGAGAACCCTTGGGATTGGTGAGCCCGCATGGGCGAATAGATAATCCGCAGGATTAGGGCGAAGCCCTGTAGCGAAGCGCAATCAATCCCTTCCCCTCCGCCAGGAAAGTGAAGATCGACGTAAAGTTGTGAGGGCAGATTCGTACTTTCCTATTAGTGAACAAATTTTCACATTTTATCTTGCACAAAACCCCAAATGGCTCTCAATTCAGAGAGATTCAACGATGCGTGAAGATATTCCTGAATGGCTCGGCAAGCCACCCGTCCGCGGATCCATCGAATGGGAGGCCTGGTTGGAAAGATGGCGCGACTACGCCCGCAGAGAACTCAGAGATTCAGCGGCCGATGATCCCGATTTTGATTTTGGCCTCCTCTCAGTCGAGGAGCGTTGGCGCGTCGCTTTGATGCTGAACATCAAAGAAAAGATTACCGCTGGACGAAACGGCGAGAACCCACAGCTACCCACGGGCAAAGCCACTTCTGATTTAGCACACGCCAGTCTTGTCGCCTGGCAAGTGGGGCGTTCGGTTCGCTCGAATGAAGTAGATATCACCACCGTAGAAGTCGATGAATGGATTGCCAAACGGATGAACCCTAAACGTCGGCGCCTCGCCCATGGCATACGCTACGGATTTTTAGATGGACTAGGCAGTGAGGCGATTGCGCCAAGTTGGTCATCCCCTGACTATGTTGCCGCTTATGAAGCAGCTTGGTTAATAGGGAATTCAATCGCGATTGAGTCCGACCCTCGCTGAGGGTTGCACTCTGAGAGTGTATCCTTTAAATAATTTTAAAATAAACTCATGGAGTATCTTATTCCCCTTGGACTCTTTATCCTAACGGCAGCGATTATTTATCTCATCGTCGTCTCCAATAAAAATTCAGGCGTCACTGGAACCGAGGCACAGAATCTTCTCGTTCAAAATCTTCGTGACCAACTAACCCAAGCCCAAAAAACAGCTCAACAGGAAGCTCAATTAAAAACACAGGCTTTACAAAGCTCGGCGGCGGCGGAGGCATCGAAAGAAGCGGCTCTAAATCAATTAGTCCAAGAACGAAATAAGCACACGGAGGAGTTGGCTCGCCTGCGTGAGGAAAACAAAACCTCACTCAACGCGGCAGCGGAACGCTATGCACAAGATTTGGCCGAACTGAAAAATACATTTTCTAAAATGAGCACGGATGTACTTCGCGGCATGGCTCCCGATGTAACGAAAGAGGTCGCAACCAACGTCGCACCTTTAATTGAACAAATTAACACCGCCTTAGAAAATTATCGGAAAACCATGCAACAAAGTCTGCAAGGGCAAGATGCTGCACTGACTCAGGTGCGAGCACAGATGGAAAAAATTTCCGAAACGACTTCTGTTTTAGCCTCGAGCACGAACGATTTTACCGCTGTGCTAAAGTCATCGCAACATCGCGGTAAATGGGGAGAACAGACTTTGCGTCGAGTGGTAGAAGCCGCTGGCCTAAGCCCGCATTGCGATTTCAATGAACAAGTTTCCCAAGATGAATCGCGTCCCGATTTAATTGTTAAACTGCCTGGCAATCGTGGAATTATTATCGACGCCAAAGTGCCCGACTTCGATGTCGCAATTGCTGAACAAAACGCCCCCAACCGACGCGACCTTGTCAAAGCCCACGCCGCCAAATTATCCAAAACGATTCGCGATCTCGCCGCTAAAAACTATCCACAGGCTATCGAAAAAACAGGGCTAAAGCCTTTTGACCGCGTCGTCCTGTTTCTTCCTGCTGAATCTCTTCTCAGTACGGCGCTGGAAGGTGATAACGAATTAATTTTAGAAGCAGGTAAAATCGGCATCCTGCTTGCCACTCCCGCAACGCTGATTGGTTTCCTCAGTGCGATTAATCTAACCTGGCAACAACATCAACAAGCGGAAAATGCCGACCGCATTGCCCGCGAAGCGACTGAACTTTATGATCGTGTTACCAAATTCGTCGAACATTTCGGAAAAGTCCGCAAAGGATTAAACGCAGCCGTGGAGAGTTTTAATCTCGCAATCGGGAGTTACGAAGGGCGAGTTCGCCCGCAAGGCGAACGTTTACGCGAATTAGGTGGAACGAATAGCCGCAACGAATTGGAATCCATTTCTCCCGTCGGCAATGATGTTCGCCGACTGGAAGGTTCCGCGGATTAAGCCAGTTAAAGATGAGTTCTCCTTGCCTCGGCTGATTTTCAACTTAACTTGAAACTATGCGCGTCGCAAATGAAACAGTGGTCAGCATTGATTACACCTTAAAAGATGAACGAGGCAATGTCCTAGACACCTCGGAAGGTGTTGGCCCAATGGAATATTTACATGGAGCTAAGAATATCATTCCTGGCTTAGAACAAGGCATCGAAGGACTGACTGCTGGCGAAACAAAATCCGTCGTGGTGCCTCCGGCACTCGGCTATGGCGAGTACAACGAAAAACTCATCCAGCGAGTTCCTCTCGATCGCTTTGGCGAAAATAAAGTTGAGGTTGGAATGCGCTTCCACGCTGAAACGAATATTGGAATGCGCGTTCTCGTGATTCGCCATGTCGACGAAAAAGAAGTCGTGCTCGATGGTAATCACGAACTCGCTGGCAAAACTCTTTATTTTGATATCAAGGTTGTCACTGTCCGCCCGGCTGAACTAACCGAAGTTGCCCACGGCCATCCACACCAAGCAGGTGGTTGCTGCGGTGGGGGCGGTGGAGGAGGTTGTGGATGCTCCGACCAGGAATCTTCTTCCGAAGGTTGCTGTAGCACCGAGGAATCTAGTCAGAAGAAGGACGGTGGCTGTGGACAAGGTGGCTGTGGTTGCAGTCACTGATTGAAATGAGAATCCTATCCAAATGCGGCTTCGGCCGCATTTTTTATGCCCAAATCCAACGACACTCGATCATCGTGTCCTCGCGAAAGGATTGCTTAACCGGGCAAGCTTCGGCGGCACGAATCAATCGCGGACGATGCTCTTCTTTAATTCCTGGAGGCATCGTAATTACCATATCTAATCGTGCGATACGACGCGGCGGAGTGGTACTCATTTGTTTTTCAACCTCCACCTTCATCCCTCTTAGGTCTAAATCCATCTGACGCGCATGTATGCCAACAATAGTAATAACGCAGGTCGCCATAGCCGTCGCTGCCAAGTCAGTTGGAGAAAATGATCGACCTTGGCCTTGGTTGTCGACGGGGGCATCGGTGATTAACTCCGTACCCGAAGGCCCGTGAATCGCACGCACACGTAAATCGCCCAAATAGTCGCAAGATATCTTAACGCTCATTGTTACAGGCTAAACTCTTTCATCCAAGGGTCGAGTGTAACTAAAAATAAAAAACCCCGCTAGGCGGGGCTCTTTGTAGGATAAGAAAAATTTAGCTATCACCATCTTTACCAATGGCATCAACGGGACAACCCTCCAGGGCTTCCATACATTTATCGATGTCTTCTTGGCTCTCGGGTTGCTTGAAGACATAAGAATAACCCCCATCATCAAAGCGAGCGAAGAAAGCGGGGGCGGTTTCGCGACAGAGATCACAATCGATGCACTGTGAGTCGACGTAAAATTTGCCCGGGACATTCTCGGGACGTTTATCGTTTTTATCAGCCATGAGAGAAAGTGAAACTGAACAGTGGCTGGCGAGTGTCAAGAATCCGTCAAAGATTATGGGTTAAATAAAAGAATTCGATGAACTCCTGAGGGGTTTTTACCGATGAGGTAGGTTACCGTAAAGCGATTGGGGTCATCGTAATAAACCGTCATTTGTGCAACAGGGGTAAAGCCTGCCTCTGCCTGAGGTGCTGATGTCACCTCGTCAGGAAGAGATTTCATTTTCACCGAGCGTAAACGTAAATCAAACTCCTGAAGGATTACCGTGCGCCAACGCGAGCGCATCGCATCATCCATGTTATCCCCATGAAAGAGTGCCTCCATCGCCGTCAGGTTTCTAGTGCGATGGGCGATCGTCCATTGTTCTTTCAATTCATCTAGGGCCGTATTCCTGGGTGCCCAAGGTTGAAGAAAAAGAAGAAGTAAACCCCCTAAGGCGATTACCCAAGTGATTGGGCGAAGAAAAGAACGTGGTGGCTGATTGGTTATTGAATTCACAAGAGATGTGCGTTGACCCCCCAGAGACGAAGTGGATAAGTAAACAAGAGTTATGTCGCACAAAAGCAAGCCATCCCCCGATTCTCAGCGGTATGCTGCACGAGGCGTTTCAGCCTCGAAAGACGAAGTGCACGCTGCGGTCGATAAATTGGATCGCGGGATTTTCCCCGGCGCTTTCTGCAAAATTACCCCTGACTATTTGACTGGCAACGTCTCTCAAGGTGTCGTGACTCACTCCGACGGTTCGGGCACCAAAGCACTGCTGGCTTATCTATGGTGGAAAGAAACGGGTGATGCGAAAGTGTTTCGAGGTATTGCACAAGATAGTATCATCATGAATATCGATGATTTGCTTTGTGTAGGCGTTACATCAGGCGTGATTTTATCTTCAACGATTAATCGTAACGCTAAAAATATTCCTGGAGAAATTCTGGCGCAGTTGATTGAAGGCACCGAAGAAGTTTTAGCGATGCTACGCGAGCAAGGCTTCGGAATCCAATCGGGTGGTGGAGAAACGGCCGACGTGGGTGATCTTACTCAAACTCTCACCGTTGATTCGACCGCCACGGCTATTATCCCACGCCACTCTGTCGTCGATGCTTCACGCATTGTCTCTGGTTTAGCCATCGTCGGAATTTCTTCTAGCGGTCAGAGCAAGTATGAATCCCAAAAAAATAGTGGCATAGGTTCAAATGGCCTAACCAGTGCACGCCATGAATTACTCTCGAAGTATTATGCGGAAAAATATCCTGAAACTTATGATCATGCGATGCCTGAAGATTTAGCGTATTGCGGACCACACCGTCTCGATTCACCGTTACCCAAATCGAATATGACGGTGGGCCAAGCCTTGCTTTCGCCAACGCGTACCTATGCACCATTCGTGATTCGTTTACTTAAAGAATTCAGTCCCGATGTTATCAAAGGGATCATTCATTGTTCTGGCGGAGGCCTGGTAAAATGCCGTCGATTCGGCACTGGAGTGCATTTCATTAAAGACAACTTATTCACAGCACCCCCCGTCTTTACCGAGATTGCCCGTGTCAGCCGCACCCCCGAAAAGGAAATGCACCAAGTTTATAACATGGGGCATCGCTTAGAAATCTACATCACCCCTGAGCATGCTAATGAAGTCATTTCTCTGGCTAGAACTTTAGGCCTAGATGCCCAAATCATTGGGAAAACCGAGGCTTCTACGCTCCCACAGCAGGCCAACCACGTCACGATTCTAAAGGGAAAACAAACCCTCGTTTACACTTAAAAGTGTTAATTTCGGGTAAAAATCGTCAGGTGGTCGGGCGAGTGGGATTCGAACCCACGACCCTCTGCTCCCAAAGCAGATGCGCTAGCCAGACTGCGCTACCGCCCGAAACCTGAAACATTAGAGAGATTTTGTATTGCCGTTCCTGTCAATCCGCTAATCTCAAAACGTTCTAACCCGACTCAATCCCCTCATCTAATCATGGAAAACGACAGCATCTCCTCCTCATCCTCCGAATCCAAGCTTCCACTTTACGTGGGTCTTGCAGGCTTCGCTCTTGGCGCAGCCGGTCTCGTTCTCGCCATCAAAGCGAAAGGCGAAGCCAAAGCCGCCTCTGAAGGCATCGCTGGTCTTAATGCGACCGTCGCTGAAGTCAGTGGCCAATTGAGCAGCAAAGCAAACGCCGTAGACTTAGCTACCCTCGGTAAAGATTTTGGCGACTACCGTGCCTCGGTTGATTCAGCCATCAAAGCCATTGAGGACAAAGTAAACGCTTCCGCTGCTGCCAAAGGTAAAGGCTCAGCCAATGCGGTCGCTGGTCCTGGTGAGTACGTCATTCAAAAAGGTGACACTCTTGGTGGTATCGCCAAAAAAGTTGGCCTCTCCCTCAAGGCACTCCAAGATCTCAATCCTAACGTTAAGGCCACCAGCCTTCGTCCCGGACAAAAATTAAAGACTAAGTAAATCAGCCCATGACGGCGCCCGCACGCTGGTTAGTCCGGCACGAAGCGCTGCACGCTGACTGCAAAGTCTTTCGGGTTTTCAAAGAACACTGTCTTCACCCTCTCGATCAACGAGAGGGTGATTTTTTTGTTATACATTCTCACGACTGGGTGATGGCTTTACCCGTCACCGAAGATGGCCGACTTGTGATGGTGCGACAGTATCGATTTGGTTTAGGCAATCTCTCGACCGAACCTCCTGGTGGAATTGTTGAACCTGGAGAAAATCCCTTGCTCACCGCCGCACGTGAAACAGAGGAAGAGACTGGTTTTAAAGGGGGGAAAGCCACTTTACTAGGGACCTGCGCCCCCAACCCTGCCATCCAGAGAAATCAGTGCCATTTCGTTTTACTCGAGGGCGTTCGTGCCACAGGGCAGCGCGCCCAAGATCAACACGAAGAACTTCAAGTTCTCTCTGTTCACCCTCGCAACGCACTGCAAGAAGCTCTCGCTAATCCACAAGCTCATGCCCTTGCTTTGCTTGCTTTGCTAAAACTTCGCGAAGCGAAACCTCATCTTTTTCCATGACCACTCCTCGTCGCATAAAAATCAAAGGCCGCCCTCAGCCCGATAACGTTTTGGTGGTAGGCTCGGTGGCTTATGACAGCATCATCACGCCTCACGCCCAAGGAGAAAAAATTTTGGGTGGAAGCGCTTCTTACGCCTGCTTAGCGGCAAGCTACTTCACCTCGCCCCATATCGTCGGCGTCGTAGGCCATGACTTTCATGACCGAGATCGCAAAAAACTCGCTCGTCGCGGAATCGATCTCTCTGGACTACAAACCGACGAGTCTGGAAGAACCTTTGCTTGGCGCGGACGCTATCATGAAAATTTTAATCGTCGAGACACGGAAGATTTACAGCTCAATGTTTTTGAGCGTTTCAATCCTGTCCTCTCTGAAACTCAGAAGAAAACTCCTTATGTGATGCTCGGAAATATTCGCCCCGAGTTGCAGCTATCTGTTTTAGACCAACTGGAATCTCCTCGTTTTGTTCTGGCGGACACCATCGATATCTGGATTGAAACGAAACGGGAACTATTAGCCGCGGTAATGCGTCGGGCGGACTTATTGGTTATTAATGATACCGAATCGGCTAAGTTAACTGGAGAGACCAACGTTATTTTAGCTGGGCGACACCTACGAACCCATGGCTGTCGGACGGTTATTATTAAAAAAGGCGAGCACGGAGCGGTTCTTTTCCACGAGGAGGGCTTATTTACGACGCCAGCCTACCCCGTCACCGAATTGCGCGACCCAACAGGGGCAGGAGATAGTTTTGCTGGAGCCCTCATCGGGTATCTGGCGGCCACGGGTACTCATGACTTCGCTACGCTTCGTCAGGCCATGATCTATGGCACGGCTGTCGCGAGTTTAACGGTCGAGGACTTTTCCACCGATCGACTGGCCAAAGCAGGGTGTTCCGAAATTAAGAACCGTCGCAAAGAGATTTTAAAAATGTCTAAGGCCTAAGACCGACGACCAAGAATTCGCCAAAGGCAGAATAAAAGTACGCTCGTAAAGATAACGTCGCCCACCAACAAAGGCCAGACGGGAACTTGACGGCCGACAAGCAAGAGCGCCACACAGGCTATCAGCATCAAAAAAATTGCGCCTAACAACCAAGGCACTAAGCGACGAAGTTTAGCTTTTGATTCTTCTTCATTCATAAAGTGGAGCGGCGATAAAATTCAGCTAAGCCCAAGAGGGTTAGGTGGGGCTCATGCATGACACGATTCTTCCAAGTCGCTGGTAAATAAATGGCCGCACCTCCTGTCACCACAACTCTCGGGGCGACGGAGCCAGAGTTTATCAACTCAGCCGAAACACCATCAAGCAAAGCGCCTATCATTCCCGCAAAGCCTAGGGCACAGCCTGAACGCATCGCATCAACCGTTGATTTACCAATCGCAGGGGCGCCCAAAAGAGAATCGGGATCCAAAGCAGGCAACAACGCGGTGCGCTCATGGAGATACTGCGTCATGACGCCTAATCCCGGGGCAATAATTCCTCCCGCATAGCCACGCTCCGTTAAAATATCGACCGTAGTTGCTGTGCCCATCCCAACAATAATCGCCGGCGCTCCCACAATCATTTGCGCACCAATACAATCAGCGAGACGATCTTGCCCTACTTCAGCCGGAGAGGGATAATCAAACCCCAGCCCAATCAAATTGTCATAGCGCAGCTGTCGGAATGGAATTTTTAATGATTCCAAACAAGGTAAAAGCGAAGCCGTCACCGCGGGCACCACACTAGCCAAGGCAATACCCGCAGGACGATGCTCGGAAACTAATTGGCGTAATTTACCTGCATCAAATTGTTTCGTTGCAACTTCACCCTGTTGCAAGACGGTCTGGCCATCGAGTAAACCCCAATGCGCATGAGTATTTCCAATATCTAAACACAGGATAGCCACAGCGGAAAATTAACTCGCCACGACACAAGGGCAAGAACGCACCTTTAATCTTTTCGGAGTGTAACCTCGCCCGATGAAATCACCTGAGTTAGGCCAGCGGGACTTTGTAAAATCAAAGACCCCTCTTCGTTAATGCCACGTACCACCCCTTCCTTTGGCTCTCCCAGCAAACCAATTTTAACGAACTTGCCCGTGAGTACATCGTAACGCTCCCAATAAGGCATGAAAGATTTGATCCAAATGCCTACTTCGTAATCTTTCCACGCCGACCAAAGTGCCTGAAGAATTTCAGCGGCGATTTGGTTAATCTCTAAATTAACTGAGGAGACTTGTGCTAAAGAACTAGCGAGCTGACGCAATTCTTCTGGGAAATCCTCACGCTGTGCGGTGACGTTTAAGCCTAAACCAAAAACACACTCTCGAACGCGATCCGCATCCAATCGAGCTTCCGTCAACATCCCCGCCACTTTTCTACCATCAGGGGCTAAAAGATCATTGGGCCATTTTAATCCTAAACGAATTCCTAGATTTTTATCGAGATGAGCACAGAGGGCCAAGCCCATCCAAAGCGTAAAAGGTTTTAATCGCTCTGGGGCAATCAAAGGACGAAAAGCGAGTGAGAGATAAAGATTTCCCAGATGACGACTATGCCATTTTCGTCCCAATCGACCACGGCCAGCGTTTTGTAATCGAGCAAGAACAGCAAAGGGCGCTTCTTGACCCGCCGCTAAACGTCGCTCGGCCTCCGAATTTGTACTATCAACTTCTGCAAGGAATTCTAGTTTCGGCTGAAAATTTAATCGCTGAAGATGGGCCTCAATCAAAGCAGGGTAAAGTTCACGGGGAGCCGATTTCAGTACGTAGCCCTTTCGCGTCGAAGCACTAAAAACAAAACCTGCACCCCGCAATCGCTCAAGGCGGTTCCAAATCGCCACTCGCGAAACGCCCAACTCCTTCGCGAGACGGTCTCCGCTGACGGACTGGTCTCGCGCATCTAAAAAATGACGCAACAAATGGCTGTCCAGGTCCGCCATGGTTTAAAGCCAATCCATTCCAATATCCGCCCAAGGGGCGGCGTGAGTTAAAGCACCCGCAGAAACAAAATCGGGGGCAATTTCACCAATCAAAGGCAAGGTTTGCAAATTTACGCCTCCACTGACTTCCGACCACGCTTGACCCCGCAAGAGACTCACCGCCTCGCGTAACTGTGGCATCGTAAAATTATCCAGCAACACGATGTCGGCTCCCGCTTGCAGAACGGGTTTAATTTGAGAGAGATGATCAACCTCAACCTCTACTAACAAATCGGGACGAGCAAGCCGGGCGCGAACCACCAAATCAGTTAGGCGCTCGGCCGCTGTCGCAGCACTGGCGGCGAGGTGATTATCCTTCACCATAATTCGGTCATAAAGACCTAGGCGGTGATTATAGCCACCGCCCTGCCCCACCGCATATTTTTCTAACAAACGAAATCCTGGAGTCGTTTTTCGCGTATCCAACAAGCGAGTTGGAGAAGCCCCAAGAGCTTGCACATAAAGGCGTGTTTGCGTAGCCACGCCAGAGAGGCGCTGGAAAAAATTTAGTAACGTGCGCTCTGCTGTAAGCAATTCCTTCGCTGGGCCTTCTAACTCGGCCAAAATCGTTCCCGCAGAAACAAAATCGCCTTCTGCCACGCGTGGTTGAACTCGGCAAGATGCCCCATAAACTTCAAAAATAATCTCCAGTAAATTTAGTCCTGCGATCACCATGTCTCCGCGTGCAACGCAATGCGCTCGAGCACGGCCAATCGATCCAAGAATTTCCGTCGAGGGATCACCGAGACGGGCCGGCTTATCGCGCAAGCCGCCACCGCTTAAATCTTCTTCGCGGGCCAAAAGCACCAGCCGTCTTAGCCAATCTCGATCTAATTCATCCCAACGTAAGCGGCGAACAAGTCGATGGGTTTGGCCAGAGTCGCGAGGCATTAAAAAACATTACTTCGCTGGCGTGAGTGAGCAAGGGTTAGCCGAAGAATCGTTTAAATTTATTCTTCCACGTGTCCGAAACGGGCGTTACCGCATCGCCAGAGACTTGGGCATAAGCCTTTAAGGCCTCTTTTTGTTCCTCTGATAACTTCTTCGGCACATCAATATCGACTCGCACTAATAAGTCACCCGAGCCACTACCACGCAAACTAGGCATGCCCTCGCCCTTGAGGCGGAAAATAGTACCGCCTTGAGTGCCTGCAGGAATCTTCAGAATGGTTTTTCCTTTTAATTTTGGCACTTCAATCGAACCCCCTAAGGTCGCTATCGAAAACTTAACGGGAACGGAGCACGCTAAATCATCACCATCACGCTCAAAGAGCTCGTGCTCTAAAACCGTAATAACGACATAAAGGTCACCCGCTTCGGCATTACGACGTCCAGCGGATCCATTACCCGTGGACCGCAAACGCGTACCGCTGTCGACCCCAGGCGGAATTTTAATATCCACTGAATGCTCAGCCACGACTCGCCCTTCGCCTGCACAGGCCTTACAAGGTTTTTCAATTTTCTCCCCTTCTCCTTGGCAAGTGGGACAGACCTGACGCATCGCAAAGAGACCTGTCGATCGAACAATGTGTCCCTGACCTCCACAAGTTGGACAACGACTTTTCTTAGAACCTGGCTCAGCCCCTGAACCTGAACACTTCGCACAAGCGACATGCTTGCGATAGGTGATTTTGCGGCTCACTCCACTCGCCGCCTCTTCTAAAGTAAGTTTGATGTCGTGACGTAAATCTTCACCAACACTTTCTTGAGCTCCACCGCCACCAAACATATCGCTAAAGGGATTCCCGCCACCAAACATTTGGTTAAAAATATCCATCGGGTCTGCCCCATGGAATCCTCCGCGACCTGCTCCAGGACCACCCGGACCGCCTTGTTCAAAAGCTGCCTCGCCGTGGGCATCGTAAAGCTTGCGCTTTTGTTCATCGGAAAGGACCTCGTAAGCCCGCGAAACTTTTTTGAATTTTTCTTCTGCTTCTTTACTCCCCTTGTTGCGATCGGGGTGAAACTCCATCGCTTTTTTACGATAGGCTTTTTTTATCTCTTCAGCAGAAGCATTTTTAGCGATGCCGAGAATGGTGTAATAATCTTCTGCCATAAAAAATTAAGCGGAGGCGGGGCCAGAAGAGACAATGACAGAGGCGGGGCGCAGAACGCGTTCATGCAAAGCCCAGCCAGCACGAGCCACTTGGATGATAGTCCCCTCGGGCACGGTGTCGCTGGGTTGTTGCGCAACCGCTTCGTGTTGTGCGGGATTAAACACCTCGCGAGCAGGATTTAACTCAGCCAAGCCATGCGTTTGTAGCGTTTGCCGTAATTGTTGAATCGCCATGCGAAACCCTTCGGCGACTGCCTTGCCTTCACTCTGGCCATTCGCGGCCACAAGACCTAAGGACAGTGCATCGAGCGAGGGTAAAAGATCTTCAATAAAAGAGGCTGTTGCATATTTACGCAAATCTTCGCGGTCGCGCTGAAACCGGCGTTGTTGATTTTGTTGGTCGGCTTGACTGCGCAACAGTGCATCGCGCAGACGAGCCACTTCCGCTTCCAGTTCTTGCACACGAGTCACCTCGGGAGGAACAGGGGGAACAGCATCAGATGGAGTAGCGTCGGTCATAATCTTATTTTTTTTCGCCTAAAAGTTTTTCCGTAATAGACTTTCTTAATTCATGGTTGGCAATTTCCATGGATAGTCGCGGAGCTACGACTGCCACACTCGCTAAAGCTTGTGCGCCTAAGGGAATAGTCACCGTTTGATTAAGATTCTTCTCTGTTACATTTTTGGCTTCGAAAACGAAATTAAATTCTCGATCCAAAATAACTTCGGGAGCACGGTCCTCCGTTTCCACAATAATTTTGACATGACCCACTCGTATCAGGGCATTGTCAATGAGGAAGGATTTTTTGGAAGTGGGCTCATTTTCGGTATTAGACTTAACCGCGGAAGAAGAAGCAGACGAAGCCTCGCCTTTTAAGGCACGCAAAATATCCTGCGCGTTATTGTCTTTCATGTATCTTTTTGAACCAACCAAAACTAATTCATCGATATCACACTCTAATTGCTGGATATGGCGGGTGCCACCGCCAATAAATGAAAGAGGATTCAAATCGATTTTGAGAGATTTAACTTTGAGAAACGATTTTTCCTGCCAACGCGAAGGATTTGTAATTTGGAAATTTTCTAAACTAAGTCGGCCAACTAAAAGGTTGGTTTGATTGGTCTCACAGGTGAGCCCTGCTCCGGCTTTGGTCGAAAGCGCAGTGTCTAAAATAGTCGGAGCAAAACGACCAACCAACCAAAGCCCAATCACGCTGACTAAAATTAGAAAAACAAGCACCCCGGCCAGCAGTTTGAGAAATCGTCGCGATACGAGGCCGAGACGTGTGAATTGTTCAGATTTAGCCATGGACGTATTTTTCAGCACTAGCCGTGCCACCTTGATTGGTCAATGGAGTACATAATAAGGCCTGAAAAGAGCAATTTATTGAACAAAAAACCCGCCGTGTGTCTTTCGGCGGGTCCTTCTGTCACGCACTGTGACGCAAGTAAATTACTCTGCTGGGGGCGTGGAAGTCACCACATTGCAGGTAACCAAATCACCCGCCATAAGATGAAGCGACTTCAACTGATTGGGGAGGATATTGGCAACAATCTGGGTGTCGTTCACCGAAATGACCTCAACGAGGAGAAGTTTACCTTCCTTGACGAGTTGTAAGCGGGTAAAGAGTTCAGGCTTTTCCGAACGTGCAAGGGAAACGAGTCCATCAGTTTCACGAATCCCGATGACAATCGCTTTGTCGGACTCCTTGGGAGGCTCAACCGCGACAACATCAGCCGAAGCACCGCGGGCTGATTTGGCGGCAGACCTCGACTCCCAAGAGAAACGAGTGGCAACGCCATAAGAATTGGAATCTACCGCCTTCATAGACTTCTTCGCTGGCTTCGATTCTGCTACCATTTCATGACCAGTGTCTTCAAAGATATCTGCTGAATCATAATCATCCGAAAAATCCTCACAGGCCGTTAGTAAAAAGGAGGCGGACAGAATAACTAAGAAGCGCTGCATAAAACAGTGGATTAAGCCCTTAAAATCCCTCTGAGAGACAGTTGAGTCAACCCCTTAATGCTTGCGACAAGGGCCAGCCTCGGCTTCTTCGATAGCCTAATGAGCCCAGAAACCTTGAAATTAATGCTTGGCCTGCCCAAGGGCAGCTTAGAGGAAGCCACCCTGCAATTATTTGCTAGGGCCGGATACCCTATTGCCAAGAGCAGTCGCTCTTATCGCCCTAGTTTTGATGACCCCTCCCTGGACGGCCGATTTATTCGTGCCCAAGAAGTCGCTCGTTATGTTGAACATGGGTTCTTTGACTTTGGCCTAACAGGCCAAGATTGGGTTCAAGAAAACGCCGCCGACGTGGTCGAAGTTTGCGAACTCGTCTACAGTCGCGCCTCAGCCCAAAAGTCTCGCTGGGTTCTTTGCGTACCCGAAAGCTCTCCCGTCAAAACCGTCAAAGATCTTGCTGGTAAAACGATCGCCACTGAACTGGTTGAAACCACTCGTCGTTGGTTCCAAAAGCAAGGAGTCGCATGCACCGTTGAGTTTTCTTGGGGAGCCACGGAAGTCAAAGTGCCCGAACTCGCTGACGCGATTGTCGACATCACTGAAACAGGTTCATCCATCATTGCGAACAAGCTTCGAATCGTCGATACACTACTCTCTACTACCACCGTGCTTATCGCCAATAAAGCGTCGTGGGCGAATCCAGCAAAACGTGCCAAAATTGAGCAAATTGCCTTGATGCTGAAGGGTGCACTCGCGGCTCAGCATATGGTTGGATTAAAATTCAATCTGCCACGCAAATCGCTCGATGCTGTTTCCGCAGCGCTACCTTCTTTGCGCAATCCCACGATTTCGCCTCTAAGCAACACAGAGTGGGTGGCAATTGAGTCAATTATTGATGCCCGACAATCACGGGAATTTATTCCAACCCTCAAAGCTCAAGGAGCTGAAGGGATTGTCGAGTACCCCATCAATAAACTCGTCTATTAATTGACATTGTACCATGGCGGAAATCACTCGCATTGGATTAATCCAACTCACCGCTGAAGACACGCCAGCGGCGAATGTTCGAAAAACCATTCCGCGTATTGAAGAAGCGGCTGCCCGTGGGGCCAAAATCATTGGCTTACAGGAAATGTTCACGACCAAATATTTCTGTATCGAACAGAACCCTAAGCATTTCCAGTTAGCCGAACCCATTGAAAGCGGACCTTCGGTCAGCGCACTCGCCAACGTCGCCAAAAAACTCGGCGTTGTTATTGTCGCTCCTCTTTTTGAAGCTCGTGGTAGCGAAGTTTATCACAACACCGCCGCCGTTATCGATGCGGACGGATCAGTCTTGGGCAAATACCGCAAAATGCACATCCCGCAAGATCCTGGTTTCGAGGAAAAGTTTTATTTTACTCCTGGCGACTTAGGTTTTCGCACTTGGTCAACGGCCCACGGAAAAATCGGCGTTTTAATTTGCTGGGATCAATGGTACCCCGAAGCGGCTCGACTGACGGCTTTAAGTGGAGCCAACATCTTATTCTATCCTACGGCGATTGGCTGGTTGCCGGAAGAAAAAGCGACGCTAGGCCAAGCCCAACACACCGCCTGGGAAACCGTACAACGCGGTCATGGTGTCGCCAATGGATGCTATATTGCAGCAACCAACCGAGTTGGCATCGAAGGACAGACTCAATTCTGGGGACAAAGTTTCGTTTCCAATCCTTACGGCGAAATCATCGCCAAAGCTTCAATCGATAAAGAGGAGGTACTTATCGCCGATTGCGATTTAGAAAAACAAAAAGAGTTTCGCCGAATCTGGCCTTTCTTCCGCGATCGCCGCATCGATGCTTATAGTGATTTAACCAAACGGTTACGCGATTAATTTATGGAGTCTCCGCGCGCACTCGGCTTCCGCATGCCTGCTGAATGGGAACGCCAATCAGCCACTTGGCTTTCTTGGCCATCCAATCCTCAACTTTGGCCAGGGCATTACTCTCTCATTCCCGCAAAATTTGCTGAATTTGCTGCGGCCATTTCTCGGTTTCAATCGGTTCGCATTAATGCCGCCGGGACTTTACGCAAAGAAGCCGAATCAGCCCTGCGCGAAGCAAAAGCGGATCTCTCCGTTATCGAGATTTTTGAAATCCCAACGAATGACGTTTGGTGTCGCGACCATGGCCCACTTTTTGTTAAAAATAATCGCACGGGTGAAGTCGCCATCACCGACTGGGAGTTTCACGGGTGGGGTGGAAAATTTACCGCCACGCTCGACAATCAAGTTCCAGAAAAAATTGCCCAAGCACTCAATTTAAAGCGCTTCGCCTTTCCTTTTGAGCTAGAAGGCGGTGGCATTGAAGTTACTGGCGATGGAATTTTATTAACCACCGAGGCGGTGCAGAATAATCCCAACCGCGCAACCGGCCGAGATAATCGCGCCTTTGAATCCGCTATTCGCGATGGGCTAAGTATCGATGAGATTCTATGGATTGGTGAAGGACTAGCGAACGATGATACTGATGGTCACATTGATAATCTCGCACGCTTCGTGAACCCCAACACCCTTGTCGCC
The DNA here is from genome assembly GCA_947470855.1 of Opitutia bacterium. GTDB lineage: Bacteria > Verrucomicrobiota > Verrucomicrobiia > Opitutales > UBA953 > UBA953. The sequence goes on from CANIUQ010000006.1 coordinate 16,329, forward strand.
GTCACCGAAAAAAATCCTGCCTCACCGAACTACGCTCCACTGAAGAAAAACTGGGAGCGATTAAGCGCGATGACTTCGAAAAGCGGTGGTCGTTTTAACCTCATCGAACTTCCTTTACCCGAACCCATTCATCTAGCGGGGAGAGATCTCCCGCCAAGTCATGCCAATTTCCTCATCGTGAACGATGGCGTGCTAGTCCCTCTTTACGGTCAAAAGTCAGATGACCTTGCCCTAGGCATTTTAAGAGAGTGCTTCCCTGGTCGAAAAGTCGTTGGCATCGATTGTCGCGTTCTGCTTATCGAAGGCGGTGCGCTTCACTGCCTTAGTCAACAGCAGCCCGCTTAAGAGCGAGGCGGGCGAACCTTGGTGGAGCAGTTACAACCACCAGCACATCCGCCGTTCTGACGTGCCTTGAAGGACTGCACTGCACGTTTGACTAACCAACCTACGGCCGCGCCAACGAGAAAGAAAATGATGAGCGACTCCAGAGTCATGTTAGACGGATAACGACTTGATAAACAATCACAGCCATAACCCAAGCCAAGAAGGTCATATAGAAAAATGAGGCTGCTGCCCATTTCCAGCCGCCTGATTCTTGAGCGAGTGTAGCAATGGTGGGACCACACTGAGAGCAGAGTGCGAAGAAAACCATCAGTGCCAAAACAGCCGCGAGCGAGAAAATCGGTTTACCAACTCTTTCTCCTTCAGTCCATTTCGCCTGTTGCATCGCTTGGCGTAAATCTTGGCTATCAGCTTCAGCGTCCTGACCAATCGAGTAAGTGATACCCAAGGTTGAAACAATCACCTCACGGGCAGGAAAACTCGCCAAAACTCCTACCGTAATTTTCCAATCAAATCCACAGGGATCAAAAATCGGTTGCACCGCTTTGCCAAATCGCCCCATCCAAGATTGCTCAATGCCAGCGGCTTGGGCGCGTAGTTGAACTTCATTTGCGGATAGGGTGGGATTTTCTGCACGAATCTTGTCTGCTAATTGTGTGTTTTGCGGGAAGTAGCAAAGTGCCCAAACAATAATCGTAATCGCAAAAATAACTGTGCCCGCCTTGGAAATAAACTCCGCCGCATTTTGCCACATCCGCCAAAGGACATCGCGAGGCTTGGGCAGTTGATAACGTGGTAGCTCAAGCACGAAAGGCTGAGGACGAATTCGTAAAACAAATCGCGTTAAGACAAAGGCAGTGGGAACAGCAAAAAGTAATCCAATCAGGTGCATGCCCACCATAACGATGGACTCCCATCCAGGGCCGTAAAGGGGTCCAATAAACGCCGCACACATCAAAGCATAGACAGGGAATCGGGCTGAACAACTCATGAACGGCACCGCAAACGCCGTCGCTAAACGTGCCTTGGGGTCCTCAATCGTACGCGTCGATAACAAGCCGGGAATGGCACAAGCAAAACCTGAGAGGAGGGGCACGAAACTTTTTCCATTCAGACCACACCAACTAAAGAGCCGATCCATAATAAAGGCGGCTCGAGCCATGTAGCCACTGTCCTCTAAAATACCGATAAAGAAGAAAAGGATAAGAATTTGCGGAAGGAAAACAAGGAAGGCACCAACCCCAGCAATAACGCCATCGGCAATTAAACTCTGCAGCATCGGGTACTGCACCAAAGCAGGAGCAGCTACCCCTTTTAAGGCATCAACCCCGGCCTGAATCCATTCCATCGGGAATTTGGCCAACCAAAATACCGAAGCAAAAAGCCCCAGCATGATGCTCGTAAAAATGAAGGGGCCAGCCACACGGTGGAGTAAAATACGATCGACTGCGGCCGAGCGCAATGCACGAGCAAGACCGCCAGAAACAACCCCATCTAAGATTTTTCTTAAATGTGCGTAGTGGATTAAAGGTTCAGCGGCTAAGGGATTATAGCCCGCGCGGCGTACCTGATCACGTGCTTCTCGAATCACACCTTCGCGCTGATGAATCGGCCAATGCAAGCGCTCCGCTGCATTCGGCGCAGTATCAAAGAGCAACCTTTGCAAGCTCGCGACAAGTGGAGTTTGGCGAGTATCGGTTTGAACTTTTTCCGCAATCTTCCCAAAAGCCTCTTTCAATTCAACAGGCCAAACCATCTGTGTCATTAAAGTCTTCTGCTTTAAAACTGTCGCGATGGCTTTTCTTACTTGTGAAATCCCCTCACCCTTCCAGGCAGAAGTCAAAACAACGGGAATGCCGCCTAATCGTTTCGATAATAAATCGGTATCGATTTTTAATCCCTGTTTTTCTGCCACATCGGCTTGATTTAAAACAATCGCCATCGGCAAACCCAATTCAGCTAATTGCGAAGCGATAAATAAATTCCGTAAAAGGTTTGTTGCATCGGCCACCACCACAATCGCCTCAGGCCTGCGCTCTTGAGCAACATGGCCCGATAAGACATCGATGACAATTTGCTCATCGGGAGATGCGGCTGAAAGTGAATAGAGCCCAGGCAAATCAATCAGCTCAACTTTTACGCCTTCACCGCAGTCACACTGACCCGATTTGCGTGCCACGGTGACTCCAGGATAATTTCCCACGCGCTGTCGCAATCCGGTGAGAGCATTAAACAAGGTCGACTTACCCGTGTTCGGATTTCCCACCAAGGCCACCATGGGCAAATGACGAAGAGAACTCATAGGGTCGACTTCGGCTTTTGAATTGGGCAATCGGCTGCCACATCAACCCACAAACTTTCCGCTTCCGCCATTCGCAAACTTACGGTCTGGCCTCCAAATTCTACTGCAATCGGATCACCCAAAGGTGCCCGGCGAACCAACTTGAGAACCATCCCAGGAAGCAGCCCCAAGGCCATCAAACGCTGATCAACCGCTCGCTCTGGGCTAAGCGACACCAACTTGCCGTACTGGCCTGGAAGTAATTGAGAAAGTGGAGTCACGCTAAATGAGAATGAGTCTCAAAATGCTTAAACTTGAGCCGTCTCTTGTCAAATGCAGACCCATTAAACAGCCTAAATCGGGGATTTATAAGGGTATTTATTACAATTTAGCAGAAACAGACACCGAGACGGGGCAGTGATCTGACCCAAAGACTTGATCATGTATCTGGGCTTGGTCCCACGGGATATCTCCCGAAGTAAGGCAATAATCTAGCCGCCACCCAATGTTACGCTCACGAATTCCAGGGCGGTAACTCCACCAACTATAACGGTGTTTTAATTCGGGATGAGCAGCCCGAAATGTATCGGTAAAACCATATTGCTGCAAAAGCTTGGCGAAAGACTCGCGTTCTTCGTCAGTAAAACCGGCGTTACGTCGATTCTGTGCGGGGTTGGCTAAATCAACCTCCCCGTGTGCGACATTGAGGTCTCCACACACCACAACGGTTTTCTTTTTTGCTAGTTTAGCTAAGTGATAATGAAAATCCGCATCCCAATCCAAACGATAAGATAAACGCTCCAACTCTCTTTGTGAGTTAGGAACATATGCGCTGACAATATAACAGTCTTTAAATTCAGCCGTGATGACTCTGCCCTCCGAAGGATGGTCTCCCTCGATATCCGTCGTCACTGCTATGGGCTCAACCTTGGCCAATAGGGCCGTTCCTGAATAGCCTTTCTTCTCCGCTTCATGCCAAAACTGATAAGGAAAATTTAATCCCAAAGTTTTCGCTGTCGCCGCATCGCACTTCGTTTCCTGTAAACACAAAACTTCTGGCGATGTCTGGGCAATAAAGTCGTTCAGCCCTTTCCCTAGGGCAGAACGCACGCCGTTAACATTCCAAGAAAAGATGCGCGCCATAGTCTCCGATTTAAGTTCCCGCTTTAATCTCGATCACATCATGCGGAGCCGCTTCACGCTGACCAGCAGGCGTGATGCGAATGTAGCGGGCATTCTTTCGATGCTCGGCTAAATTCTTTGCCCCCAAGTATCCAAGGCCACTTTGTACACCACCCGCAAGCGTACCTAAAACTTGATCGACCGAGCCAGAAACTTCTTTCAAGGCCTCAATTCCTTCGGCTGCTACTTTACTAAACTTTCCTGAATTAGTATGCCCATAACGAGAAGCTGAACCTTTACGCATCGCCTCATGAGATCCCATACCGCGATACTCTTTATACGTTTTACCATTAATCTCCATGAGCTTGCCAGGGGCTTCACGGCTACCTGCGAGAAGGCCACCGAGGATAACCGCATCCGCCAAGGTCAACGCTTTGACAATATCTCCACTCTTGGAAATACCTCCATCAGCCAGAATGCGTACTCCGCAACGCTGTGCTGCGCGTGAGGCAACATAGAGTGCGGTCAGCTGTGGGATGCCCACGCCCGCCACCATCCGTGTCGTGCAAATAGAGCCAGGACCTTGACCAATCTTAATCGCATTGGCACCGGCGTTGGCTAAAAATTCTACGCCCTCACCGCTCGTCACATTGCCCGCAATCAAGGTTAGGCTTTTGTGATGTCGACGCAGTAAACGCACCGCATCTCCGACGCCTTTGGTGTGTCCATGAGCCGTTGAAATAGCCATCGCATCAGCACCTTCGGCGATTAAAGCGGCAGCGTGAGCCAAGAAATTATCTTGATCAATTTCACCTTCTGGAGTGCGCGGAACAGAGAGAGCGACACCCACCCGCAAACGAAAATCGCTGTCTCGCGTCGGACGCACATGTGCCCGTGATTCTTCAGAAATACGCTCAATATCACTTAGGGTAAATAATCCCCGTAAACGATTTTTGGCATCCACCACCAAGAGTTTATTTTGCCCGACATTTTCGGCAAAAAGTTTATCGGCTCGAGCGATAGGATCTTTACCTAGGTCTTTTTCAAAGACCGCAAACACTTTATCTCGCGGAATCATTACCTCGACTACTTTGCGACTACCATGGCGTTCTTTGACGGCACTACCAGGAAGCAAGCCCGCCAAAGTGTTGTCGCGATTAACGACCGGGAAAGTGCTAAAAGCTAATCCCTCGGTTTCAATACGCTGTAAAACTTCTGCAATCGAATGCTCGGGAGACACGACGGCGGGATCACCAATCATCCCATGAATATGATTTTTCACTCTTCGCACTTCAGCAATTTGCTCCGTTGGCTTCATATTATAGTGCAACAGCCCAAGTCCGCCGTTGAGTGCCAGTGCAATAGCCATGCGATGCTCGGTGACTGTATCCATGTCGGATGAGACAATGGGCAGAGACAATCCGAGATTATCTGAAAGCGAAGTGTCGAGGCGCGTCATTCGTGGCAGAATCTCCGAATAACGCGTCGCCAAGGAAACATCATCGTAGGTCAGGCCCAACCCTGCATTCGCCAGAAAAAATTTATCGGCGTTGAGGTAAAAGCGTTCATCGAGGGAAACGCGGCCCTTATTTTTAGAGGAGGCCATAGGAGGTCGGTTTCCCCAAAGGGTGTTAGGGTCTGAAAGCATTGGTGGCAATTTGTTTTTGCGACTTAAGCTCGTTTGCTGAATCTTAAGCCTATGGACGAAGGTAAAATCGACTTTTTGCGGGTAAACCGCCACTTTCGTAACCCAATGGTAACGGGACAAGGAACGGTTTTATCCATCGATCGCCTGCTCCTGCGTTGTTATCTTAAAGGAAAGTGGGGTTATGGCGAAATAGCCCCTTGGCCTGGATTTAATACTGAATCCATCGATGAGGCGATTCGCGCCATCGAGCAATCATCTCATCGCTACTCAACGTTACTCGAGACTCTGCATGATTCTCCTGGCGCCCTCCCCTGTCTACGTGCAGCCCTCTTTTCCTGCAGTCATTGGGAAAGCATCTCGGCCTTCTCAGGCGAATTAAGTTCCGCCGGACTGGTCACCCCTTTCCATGCGACTACCTTGCAAACAAAATGGACGGAAGGGTTTACTACTTTAAAAGGCAAAATCACTCCCAGCACGGACATCGCCGAAGTTCGTTCCTGGCTAACAGACTTACCTGCGAGTGCAAAGATTCGACTCGATGCTAATGGATCTCTGAACATCGAGCAAACGCATCGCTGGCTCGATTTTATTCAGGACGAAAAGCGTGTTGAATTCTTAGAGCAACCCCTCCCTGTTAATCATGAAGGCTACCTTCATTTACCTCACGACAAGGTGGCTCTCGATGAATCTTTTCTTACACCTGGCGCTCTTTCTTGGAAAGGGGTTCTGATAGTAAAACCTTTATTGGCTGGTGATGGATTAGCGTTGCTGAAATGGGGCCAGTCTCATCGAGGTAAGCGAATTTATTCCTCGGTTTTTGAAACAGCGATTGGACGTCAGACAGCACTTTGGCTCGCCGCACAAGACTCGCCAGCAACGGTCCACGGATTTGATACACTGGGAAGATTCCAAGCGGACAGGCTCGACAGACATTCGGGAGGCCCTAAAACCATGGGACTACCCCACTTTGATTGGAATCTATTTTGGCATGAAATAAAATGAACCCCATCGCCATATTCCATCGAGAGCCTGACCTTTATCTTAAGGAATTTCTACACGCCTACACCCAAGGCATTCCCGTTTTTTTAGGAAATCCACAGTGGAATGAGGCCGAGATGCAGGCGGCGGCTCAGCTTATTCCACAAGGCACACACATCGAAGGTGAAGCCCCTGCTCCACTCGGTCGTGCACCAGAAAACTGGCCAGAATTGTGGCCCGACGCGGTATTCATTCCGACTGGTGGAACGGGTGGAAAAATTAAATTTGTTCATCACCAAAAGAAAACCTTACGGGCTGCGGTGACCAGTTTGCGCGACGCTATCGTGGCTCGCCAACATAGTGGTATTTTACATGGAGCTATTTTTACTCCCGTTTACCATGTCAGCGGATTGATGCCCGCACTGCGTGCTTGGGAAACAAAGGGTCAATTTGAAATTCATGCTGGCAAGTTTCACCCTGAATCGACACTGCCCGAAATCCAGCTTCCGACCGAAGGCACTCGCTTAGCCTCACTGGTGCCGACGCAGTTGCACCGCATTTTACAAAACCCGCATGGCGTGGATTGGCTTAAGCAATTTCATGTTATTCTCCTAGGGGGATCCGCTGTGCCTGCGACTGAATTGGAATCCATTCGTCAACATCGCCTTCCCGTTTACATTACCTATGGCATGACAGAAACCGCGGCAGTTTGTGCCTGGTGTCCTCCCGAAAAAATTTGGGCCGGAGAAGGAGTGCACGGATTCCCACTGCCCAAAGTACACTTCACGGCGATCAATCAAAGATTGTGCATTAATTCGCCTGCTTTGGGTTTGGGCTATTGGCCTAACGAAAAAATCGGGACGCCCTACTTAACGGGAGATCTCGGGGTCGTCTTTCGCGACGGCGCCGTACAAGTTCATGGAAGAGCCGACCGCATCATCGTAACTGGCGGAGAAAAAGTTAATCCAGCCGAGGTAGAGAAAATTCTTTTATCCAATCCTGAGTGCCGAGAGGTTCATGTTTTTGGCAGTGCGGATCCCGAATGGGGCGAGCGTATTGTGGCGTGCGTTGTGGGAGATAAAAATCAAGCGAAGGCCTTAATCGAAACAGCCCAAACACTGCCTCAGTTCGCGCGCCCTAAAGATTATCTTTTTGTAACCAAGATACCTTTGGACGATCGCGGAAAGTTTGATCGTCGAACTGCGGAAAAACTTTTGCGCGGTTAAGAACGAACGGCACGCCAAACACGCAGACAAGACTCCACCAGTGCAGGAAATTCTGCGAGCGGAACTTGGCTTGGGCCATCGGAAATCGCTTTTTCAGGATGCGGATGAGTCTCCATAAATAATCCATCCGCACCCGCAGCTAGCGCGGCCTTGGCTAATACTGGGACATATTCTCGCTGACCTCCCGAAGAACCTCCAGCCGCCCCCGGCAATTGTACGGCATGCGTTGCATCCATAATCGTTGGATGTCCAAAACCAGCCATGATAGGGAATGATCGCATATCGACGACGAGGTTTTGGTAACCAAAAGTCGTGCCGCGATCGGTCTGCCAAATTTCTGCGGCACGCGCGCCAGTTAATTTATCAACGACAAAACGCATTTCAAAAGGCGAAAGAAATTGGCCTTTCTTTACGTTAACGCACTTACCTGTTTTTGCGGCAGCCACCAAGAGATCGGTCTGCCGGCACATAAAAGCTGGGATTTGGAGTACATCGACAACTTGGCCGACCGCCTCACACTGCTCGGGCCCATGAATGTCCGTCAGGACTTTAAATCCATAATCTTTTTTTACCATCGCAAGCAACTCAAGGCCTGCTTTCATTCCAGGTCCACGGTCACCTCCGAGCGAAGTACGATTCGCTTTGTCGTAGGAACCTTTGAAAATAATATTTAATTCAGGGAAACGGGCGCCGAGCGTTTTTAGTTCTTGAGCTACCGTGCGACAATTAGACTCCGACTCGAGTGAACAGGGCCCAGCAATGAGTAAGAGGCGACGCTTATCGTGAATCATGTCTTCTTTTAAAGACGAAAAGCCCTCGAGGGCGAGCCGTAACCTAGGCTTTACGGCCAAGCCATTTTAAGACTTGGGCAAGTGAACGTGTGTTAAAGACTTGCTCGGGCGTTAACCAGCCCTTCCGCCCCACCCGTAAGCCACACGCTGTAAAATCGAGTTCGCCCGTTGCATGAGCATCAGGGTTAATGGCACAAAGCACCCCTTTTTCGGTAGCCCTTCGCCACCAACGCCAATCCATATCTAAACGTCGTGGATTAGCATTGAGTTCAATAATCGTTTCATTGGCCGCGGCAGCATCAATAATCTTATCAATATCTAAAGCGTAAGGTTCACGTTTATTAATCAAACGACCCGTAAGATGCCCAATCATATCGACATGTTCATTTTCAATCGCGCGAATAATTCGCGCCGTTTGCGCATCGCGTTCAAGAGTGAAGAGCGTATGGACCGAGGCGACAACGACATCGAGTTCGGCCAATAAATCATCATCAAAATCTAAGGATCCATCGCGCAAGATGTCGACCTCGCTACCCGAGAGGACGCGAATTTTGTATTTGCCCGAACGATTAAGTTTCTGGATTTCGTCGATTTGTTTCAGCAAACGATCTTCCTCTAAACCATGAGCTTGAAAACTCGACTTCGAGTGATCGGCGATACCCAAATATTCCCAGCCGCGCTTCTCCGCTGCTTCCGCCATTTTTTCTAAAGTGTCCATGCCATCCGAAGCCGTGGTATGGTTATGAAATACACCTTTAATGTCCGACATCTCAACGAGACGCGGAAGATGGTGGGCCAATGCCGCCTCAATTTCTCCACTGCCCTCACGAAGTTCAGGCGGAATCCAAGGTAGCCCTAAAGCACGAAAAACTTCCTCTTCACTCTTCGCTGCGGGTACGGCGATACTGTCATCCAACGATTTCAACCCCCATTCGCTCATGCTTAACCCATGCGCTAGGGCACGATGGCGCATGGCTACATTATGCTCTTTGGATCCCGTAAAATGATGCAAAGCAAAATAGAACTGGGCGAGAGGAACGACGCGCAAATCGGCCTGCAAGCCAGAAGCAAATCTCACACTCGACTTGGTTTCTCCTTTTGCGGTGACTTCTTTAACCCCTGGAAAAGAAGTAAACCAATCCATCACTGGACCTGGATTTTCCGCTGCGACTAAGAAATCTAAATCGCCTACAGTTTCGCGACAACGTCGCAACGACCCCGCTGCCTCCGCTAATTCAACTTCGGGTAGTTGTCGCAAGCCATGCAAAATGGGTTCCGCAATGGCAGCCGCATCAACCCAGAGGTGACGCCGAGAATAGATCGCTTGATTTTTAATTCCTTCAATGATTTTCGCCTGAGTTTTTTCTCCGAAGCCCTTAAGTTCGGCCACTCGTCCCTCATCACAAGTTTTCTGTAGTTCGCTTAAGGATTCGATTTTTAACTCTTTCCACAAAGCACGAACTTTCTTGGGACCTAATCCCGGAATTTTTATCATCTCCAACAAGCCTGGAGGAATACTGGCTTTTAACTTTTCATAAAAAGGCAATTTGCCGGTTTTTCGTAGCGTCGTAATTTTTTCCACCAAGGCCTCTCCCAATCCTGGCACTTCAGCTAACTTGCCCGTCACAATCAAAGTATCGAGGTCTTCGGCCAAAGTTTCTAAAACTCGCGCACCTGCTGCATAAGCACGAATCTTAAAAGGGTTTTCCCCTGTAAGCTCCAAGAGCGTGGCAATCTCATCCAAGATGCCCGCTATTTCACCTTTATCCATCATCGGTGGCGATTCTTCTCCGTTAAATAGATGCGATCTAAGGCGGCAAAGTCGGCTTCTCGTGTGCCACTTTCAATGACATGCTGATAATTGCCAGCATGACTCATTTCCCACTCCGCTGCAGCCACGCGCCGATTAATTTCATCTAAGGGATCCGTACCTCGCCCCGTCAATCGGCGAAGCAATTCGGCATGATCACTGACTCTCACAAAAATGGTCACAAGCGAGGAGGCTAGTTTGGCGTGCGACATGGCTTTCTGACGCAGCGTTGCTGCGCCTTGTACATCCACATTAAGCAACGCATCAAAACCCGCCTCTAAATGCTTTTCTACATCAAGAATTCGTGAGCCATACAAATTGCCATGCACTACTGCATTTTCAAAAAATAATCCCGTCTCGAGTTGCTTCTCAAATTCTGCTCGGGATAAAAAATGGTAATCGACGCCATCCTGCTCCCCCGCTCGCGGTGCTCGCGTTGTACAAGTAACGACACGCCGAATCGTTTGCGTATAAGCTTCGGTTAATCGAGCACACAGCGTCGTCTTTCCGCTTCCTGCGGGGCCCGAAACAACGATGAGCAAAGAGCGTTTCACGAAAGTTTTATAAACTGATAAAGCGATACTGCCGAGCACAAGAAAAGCAATCCGCCGACAGTCTTATGCCTAGAGGCAGATTTTAAAAGTGCATCGCAGTGTTGATTAAAAGCCACCGGGGACGCCGCCCACCACAAACCAAAAAGAACCAAGATCCCGTAGCTGACAGAGGCAGCCCACAAACTATGCGGCAAATGTCCATAGCCTGCATCGAGAACTGCCCGTGCCGTAAACAACATCAGCGCGCCCAAACAACGCACTGCGAGAAAATCGGGCATGAAATAGTAAGACAGAAGGCAAGGAATAAGAATAAACCCCATGACCCAACTACGTGGTAATCCCAAAATATCAGCTTCGGAAAGATGCCATAGATGCCAAGTTAACCAGACGATTACTGCCGAAAGAAAAATCAACGTCGTCCAACGATCGCGACGAAAGGATTGAAGCCATGGACTGGCTTTAAAAAACAACCAACCTGCTAGAGCCAAAACGATTGTCAGCAAAAGATAAGCTTCTCCTATTTTCATGAATGCCAAGTAAGCCTAAGTCCAACCCCTAGGCAATCCATTGCTTATCGAGTCGCTGGCGAATTTGCTCTTCTGCCCATCGAGCATGTTCCGCAACCATAGCGTTGTCGTGATTAATCAGTTGAAGTACCGCTGGTATATCTTCGTGGCCACCGGTATTCCCCAAGACCGTCAAGGCGTTACGCCACCAACGAAGCAAACCCAAACGCTTGATTGGCGTTCCGCGAAAATGCTCAACGAACTTTTCCTCGGTCCAAGACAGCGTCTCACGTAAGACGGGATGAGAGCGAGCCGTGAAACGTGCCTCTTTCGTGTTTTGAGCCCACCGATTCCAGGGACAAACATCTAAACAATCGTCGCAGCCATAAACCCGATTACCCAAAGCAGCTCGATAAGCCACGGGAATCGCTCCTTGATGCTCTATCGTCAAATAAGCCAAACATTTACGGGCATCGAGTTGATACGGGGCGATAATCGCTGCCGTTGGGCAGGCCTCAATGCAACGCGTACAGGAGCCACATCGGTTTGGCTGTTTATGAGATGGAGTTAAATCGAGAGTGGTAATGATAACTCCTAGGAAAAGCCAGGTGCCGTAGCCCTTTTGTAATAGTATGGTGCTCTTACCCTGCCAACCCAGCCCAGCCTCCGCTGCCACAGGCTTTTCTAAAACGGGCCCCGTATCGACATAGGGCTTCTGTTCGCCGCCCATCGAACGCATCACTGTACAGAGTTTCTTCAGCCGCTTTAAAAGAACGCCATGGTAATCTTCACCTAAAGCATATTTCGCGATGCGGTAGGCTGCCGGCGGATGGGGTTGATAATAATTTAAGCCTACCACGACAAAGCTTCGTGCTTCAGGTAAAACTTGCTTTGCCTCCGTACGACGCTGCGGATTTTTTTCCATCCAGGTCATGTCTCCGTGCATCCCCTCCGCAATCCATCGGCGAAAGTAATCGGCTCGGACATCGATATCCACTGGCGCTACACCAAAAACATCAAAACCCACTTCCAGGGCGGCGGCCCGTAAAAACTCCCGCCGTGCAGTGGCATCCATAACTCAACCTAAAATCGATAAGATACGAGAAACGATTTCATCCACTGGAGCCAACTTCCCATTCCCCTCATATCCGCAGGCCAACATCCCCTCCACGGGATCAACAATCGCGTGACCACGTGCTCTCAGGGTTGCTAAGTTCACTTGCGTCGCTGGATGCTCATACATTTTCCCATTCATGGCTGGAGCCAAAAGCACGGGGCCACGAGTAGCCAAATAAATTGAAGTTAATAAATCGGGAGCAAGTCCGTGGGCAAATTCAGCCAAGACGTTTGCAGAAAGCGGAGCGACACAAAGCAGGTCTGCAGAATCGGCTATTTCAATATGGCTAGGAACGGAATTTTTTCCTTCCTCCCAGATATCAACGCCCACGGGTCGCTGCGAAAGGACTTGTAATGTCATCGGAGTGATAAACTGCGTCGCTCCTTTCGTCATAACGACTTGGACTTCCGCACCATATTTTACCAATTGCGAAGTAAGATCGGCAGCTTTGTAGGCAGCGATAGAACCAGTAACACCGAGAACGATACGTTTACCGACAAGTTGAGACATAACGAGGCTTTCATAAGAAATCGACCTAGGCTGGCGAGGGCAAAGGCGGGCGAACCTCGCACATGCCTGATAAAATCGCAGAAAAAGGGACTTTTCTGGTTTGCCACGCTCGCCCAAGGGGCTTGCCATTGAAATCTCTTATGCAATCCGACATTGGTCTTATTGGTTTGGCTGTGATGGGTCAAAACCTCGCTCTCAATATCGCCGACCATGGGTTTGCGATTTCAGTCTACAATCGCACAACGGCGAAGACGGACGAGTTTATCAAAGAAAACCCACACACTCCTGGAAAGTTAACTGGCTGTACCACCATGGCTGCGTTTGCGGCATCCTTAAAGAAACCACGCAAAGCCATCATCCTCGTCAAAGCAGGAGCTCCAACGGACGCAGTTATTAACGAACTCGCGGCTGTTTTTGAAATAGGCGACATCATCATCGATGGAGGAAACGCCTTGTGGACGGACACCATCCGTCGGGAACGCGAGTTAAAGGCCAAAGGACTCCGTTTTATCGGCTCGGGTGTTTCTGGCGGTGAAGAAGGCGCCCGTTTCGGGCCCTCTTTAATGCCTGGAGGTGATGCCTCAGCTTGGGCCGAATTAAAACCGATTTGGGAAGCGGTTGCCGCGAAAGTCGATGCTCAAACCGGTGCAGAACTGACGGGAGCAAAACCAGGTAAGCCAATTCAAGGTGGCGTTCCTTGTGTGGCCCACATCGGGCCTGATGGCGCAGGTCATTATGTAAAAATGGTGCACAACGGTATCGAATACGGCGATATGCAAATGATTTGTGAAGCGTATGACTTAATGCGCGGTTTGCTGGGGATGACTCCTGATGAAATCGGGGCAACTTTTGAAGAATGGAATAAGGGTGATCTCAATTCATTCCTCATCGAAATTACCGCTAAAGTGCTCAAACAAAAAGACCCCGAAACGGGCGTGCCATTAGTTGATGTTATTTTAGATACCGCAGGTCAAAAAGGGACGGGTAAGTGGACGAGCGCTAATGCCCTAGACATGGGTGTAGCCGCACCCACGATTGCTGAAGCCGTTTTTGCTCGCTGCCTTTCTGCTATCAAAGAAGAGCGCGTCGCTGCAGCAAAAGTTCTTCGCGGCCCCAAGCGCAACATGACCAACCCCGATAAAGCGAAAGTGATCGAACAAATTCGTGACGCCCTTTATTGCTCAAAAATTTGTTCATACGCACAAGGATTCCAGCTCATGCGTGAAGCGCAAAAAGAGTATCAATGGAAACTTCATTTCGGAGAAATCGCACAAATTTGGCGTGGCGGATGCATTATCCGCGCTCGGTTCTTACAAAAAATCACCGAGGCATTCGTCAAGAAACCCAAACTCGCCAATCTATTACTCGATCCTTACTTCAAGAAAACCGTTCGACAGGCTCAGAAAAACTGGCGCAAAGTTATCGCCCTTGCGGTGAAACATGGCATCCCCGTTCCAACTTTGGGTTCAGCGCTTTCTTATTTCGACTCCTATCGCACCGAGTGTTTGCCGCAAAACCTTTTACAGGGTCAGCGTGACTTTTTCGGCGCTCATACTTATGAGCGTACAGATAAACCGCGGGGCGAATTCTTCCACATTGATTGGCCCGATCCTAAACGCCCACAAATCAAAGCGTAAACTGCACCCTTTCGCCCCAGCCCCGCTGGGGTTTTTCTTTACCCGACAGGAATCTTTTCAATTTTGAAGAAATGCGCATTACTCGTGAATTAAAACAATCCATCAAAAAAGGCATGCATGTCGATTACACACAGGTGCGATTTAAACTTCCACATCTGCCTCGTCGCTGGCCTAAGTGCTTTGCCACGATTACTGGATTCGCCACCACGGGAGAAATTTGGTCAGCTACTCGGAATAAACGCGCAGATACAAAGTTAAAAACTTTTCTAAAAAAATTAGGGGTAAAAATTTATCGGATTACTGGCTACTCAGTTAAAAATCCTGCTCATGCTGAAGATGGCTGGCTGGCCCCCCTGGCCTTCGATGACGCCTGTGACATCGGACTGCTCTTTAAACAGGACGCTATTTACTACGTGATCGATGACGCACTTTTTGTCAGCTATTGCGATCAACGTCGAAAGCTTATCCCCATGGGAACGTTTATCTCTCGTGTTGATCAAACCAAGAAAACTAAGCCTTCAAAGCGTCTGACTTCTTCTTGAAGAAGAACCGCAGGGTTTTGGATTTTAATCGTCGCCAAATTCTCAGCCCTTTGGGGTGCCACGTTAAGCCAATACTAGCACCAAGAATAAGCAGTGGAATTCCTGGAATAAAAGGCAAAATAAAGCCAACCAAGCCGGTAGCGAAAATAGCACCCCCAACGAGAACGCGCACGATTTGAATAAGGCTTAACACAATTAAGATTCAAAACTGATTTCAACTTGTAGCAAACCTCGAAAAAATGAAATCGGGCTAATTCGAGTTTACTGGCCAAAACTAAGCTTCGGAGAACTATAGGGACTTATGGCTACCATCGCATAAAGCGCCCTTCTTCGAATGCTTACAGGCACAAAAGTAAACCGTGCCATTTGCCTCAGCCCGATAAGGGACAGGGGCGAACGATGTTCCCTTATGAGCTCCATCACAAAAAGGCTGTGACTTACTCTGCCCACACGAGCACCAATAATAAGTTTTCCCAGCTTCAACGAGAACAGGCATGGGAGATTTTTGAGGAATGTGTGGTTGCGACATAAGAAAACTATGGTGCCGTTCCCGTTTGCGTCCAGCCTCCTCCAGTTGCAGCAATCAATCGCACTGAGGCCTGACAGCGCTCGAGTTCCAAGCGCACATAAGTACGACGCGCCATGGCAACATCGCGTTGGGCAATCACGACTTCTTGCTCATTTGCAACGCCAGCAGCAAAACGCGTTTGAGCATTCTGGTAGCGATCTTTAGTGGCTACTAAAACACGTTCAGCTAAGTCGACTTGAAGAGCGAGTTCGCGTAAATCGACCAAACTATCTTCCACTTCGCGAAATGCATTTAAAACGGCTTTACGCCAATTAGCTCCCGCGATTTCTATTTCAGTACGAGCCAACTCGAGATTCGCGTTCCGTCGATCAGCGTCAAAAAGAGGTAATTCGATGCTTGGCATAAGCGACCAAAATCCCGATGAGCCACGTCCCACACGCGAGGCGGGGTCGGCCTGCCAGCCTGCTTGCCCAGTGAGGGTGACCCGCGGATAAAAGTCGGCACGAGCAGCCCCTTCGCGAGACATCGCTGCATCCAACTTCGCAGCAGCCGCCATTAAATCGGGTCGACGAAGCAATAAAGCCGAGGGAACTCCCGCTCCGAACTCGGGTCGTGTTTTCTTTTCCGTCGTGGCTGGAGATGGGGGCAAGGCTTCACTAGGCGATGCACCCAGTAAAACACGTAGAGCGTTTTCCAGTGCTGCCAATCGCTGAATGGCCTGTGTTTCTTCGAGCTTAGCTTGAGCTGCAGCCAAACGAGCCGCTGATAAAGGATCAGAGGCTAGAATTCCTGCATTAACGGATTTCTCGATTAATTCCATTTCACGATAACGAGCCTTGAACTCTTCAGCTAAACACTCTGCCTCAACTCGAGCGGCTTGTATTGAAAACCAGTGACGTGCGACTTCTGCACTTAAGGATATTTTAGCATCATCCGCCGAATAACTTGCTGCCATAGCCTCCGCCATCGCTGCTTGTGCTTGGTCTTTATTTTGACCCCAAATATCTAATTCCCACGAAGCCTGGCCTCCAACTGTAAGAATATCAAACCGTCTTGGCATGCCGGGAAAATTCCTTCCAGATTCGGCGGAATTTCTCGATGATTCAAAGGAAACTTGAGCATCCAATCGTGGCAGTAAATCGGCATTCGCTGCAGCAACGGCTGCTCGAGCTGAGCGCCAACGAGCTTGAGCGACGGTTAAATCGGGATTGGCTTTGTAAGCGCGCAAAATTAATTCATCTAACGCTGGCTCGTTAAAACTTTTCCACCACTGCTGTTTAGCGGGCTCGCCTACGACAGAAAACTGAGCAGGAGGAACAACGCTTTCTGGGCGGGGTGTGGCTTCATGCGCACAACCCGAGAGCAATACAGCAAAAACTAAGACTTGTTTATTTAGCTTGGTCATCTGCATGAGAAGCGTCGATGTAGACATCCATTTGTTGACCAACAAAAATAGAGCGGTCTGTAGGACGTTCAAAAGCGTAGATAACTTGCAAGACCCGTGTATCGACGCGTTCGGTACTACCACCAGTGAGCGAGACTTTGGGAATAACAAAGGGTTCAATCCGCACAAATTTTAAGGAGATGGCTCGATTTTCTGCATTAACCCGAGAAGCTTCGCCTTTCAGAAAACCACGTGCTGGTAAACCTTCGCGCATTCTGGGCGCTAACTGTTCGTCCACATCGCAACGAATTTGTAATTTGGAGATATCCCCTAAAACAAGCGGGGCTCTCGCACCCGCAGCAACAAACTCTCCTGCCCTGACATTCACCTGTAAAACCGTCGCATCAATGGGAGCACGCAATACCAGCCGATCTAAGGTAACCCTCGTTTGTTCTGCTTGGGCTTTAGCCAAAGCCCACTTTGAGCGAGCTTCTTTAGCAGCGACTTGGTAAGAGAGCAAATCTGCCGGACTTACGGCACCGGTATCTTTTAAAGAGGTCCAGCGTTTAGCTTGGTCTTCCGCTCGTTCTAAAGTGGCCTCGGCAGCCTCAACCGCTGCTAGTTGCACTTGATACTGCATTTTCCACTCCCGATCATCTAAAGTTATCAAAGCATCACCTGCTTTAACTTTATCCCAGACTTTGACATGAACTTGTTGCACAGTGCCTGAAGTGGGAGAGCCGAGTAGAGTGTTTTCAGCCGAAGCTTCCACCAAACCCGCTGCCGAAATTAATCCGTCTTTATCTCGAACGGCTGGGGTATAAGGCGGCGGGTTGATCGGCGCCTCAGAAGAAGTGCCCCGCGTTAATTGAAATGCGGCGATAGCTCCCGCGAAAGCTAAGAGTATAAGGATAATCCGTTTTTTGAACATGGGCTTAGTGCGTTTAAAGGTGGGGTTGAATTTCTAAAGTACTCGAGTCATCAATTACACGGCTGATGCGACCGTCCTCCATTTCCGCAATGCGATCGGCAAAACGGAAGATACGAAAATCATGTGTCACAACGACAACACAGCGCTGAGGAGAGCGGGATAAATCCCGAATCATTTGCATGATTTGAGCTCCCGTATCTTTATCGAGGGCTGAAGTTGGCTCATCGCAAATCAACAAAGTAGGTTCATGCACAAGAGCTCGCGCAATCGCAACGCGCTGCTGTTGACCTCCCGAGAGAGCATTCGGAGAACTTTCTTCTCGGCCCTTTAATCCAACCTGCTCGAGAATCGCAGCCGCCTTACTGCGAGCTAAAGCATGCTTCGTTCCTTGAATCAGTAGCGGCACCATCACGTTTTCAATCACCGTTAAAGTTGGAATTAAGTTAAATGACTGAAAAACAAACCCGAGATTTTTTTGCCGAAAAGCGGTAAGCTCCGCTTGCGAAAGTCCATCAAGCCGTTGGCCGAAAACTTCGATTTCACCAGCTTGGGGTGTGAGGGTTCCGGCAATGACCGAGAGCAGGGTCGTTTTGCCACAACCCGAGGGCCCAACGAGCATAATAAGTTCTCCGCGACGTGCCGTAAAATCCGCCTGCTTAAGAGCAAAGATTTTTGCCTCGCCTACGCCAAATGCTATTTCCACTTTACGCGCCGATACGGCGATCGGGTTATTTGTACTCATCCTCGGAAGACAGTTGCAGCATCGACTCGAGACACCTTAACAATACCGATGATAGCGGAAACGATACTGATGCCCATCGTCAGCGCCAGTGTCGCAAGAAGAACTTGTGGGAACATAACAAAGGGCGGCATGCCTTTTTCAATCATCACCCGCCCGATTGCTTGCGCCATCCCTGCCCCCAATCCAAAGCCAATCAACCCAGCCGTGACTGCTTGGATGATAAGCATCCGGGCTAGAACGCCCATGCTTGCACCCATGGCTTTGATGGCCGCAAAGTATTTTAAATTCTCCAAGACAAAGGAATAAAACGTTTGGCCAGAAACGGCAATCCCCACGAAAAGCCCCAGTGCCACGGCGGTGCCAAAGGAAAAAGGAATGCCGGTATTTTTCCAAAACCACCAAAATGTATTTTTGGCTAAACTTCTTTCACTCCAGTCCCAGATAACCGTGTCCGTCGTCCATGCCTTAAGTCCCGTTTCAGTTTCAATTCGATGGCAAAGTTCAGCGGGGGTTACGCCAGCAACGGGTTCGGCTAACATGAAACTTAATGTGCGACGAGCGCCCAAAGTGTAAGTCTTAGAGCGATCGTAGGTGGTGTAAACAAACGGTCCCCCCGTAAATGCCCGACGCACTTTACAAATTCCCACGATGCGTGCCTCGATATCATTAATTTCAAACACGTCACCTGGCTTGAGAGGCACGTTAGTAATTTTCCCATCAGGCCCTTTAACTGGACGACCCATGAGCTGGGCGCCCCACTCATCAACGATGACAGTGTTAGGCAACCGAAGGTCCTCGATTCGCCCCTGCGTAATTTGTGCTGGGGCTCCCGCAAAAGTATCCGCATCAATACCGACGAGCGTAATTAATTTAAAATTACCGTCCACCATCCGCGCTTGCAAAAACGAGGTATGCAGTGGTGCGACCCAGGCCACTCCATCCACAGAGCGAACTCGCCCCAATTCGGTGTCTCGCATTGGCTTGGCATCATTCGCTTGCTCCACCATGGGATCGCTCACCCAGACATGTGCGCGGATGTTAACCACCGGCGTATATGTCCAACTCATGATGCCGAAAAAGACCGATGTCTGTTGAGCCATTAATAGGGCCGAAAATGATAGCCCGCAAAGAAGCATCGCGAGTTTAGCGCGATCCCCAAAAAGCATATTTAACGCGAGACGATACATGAATGTGCAATCAACAAGAGAGCGAGGCCCTCCGTTGATTTGCAGTCAACGAGTGGCGATGATTAGACATGTCAAACGTCTCGATAAATCAAAGAGACTTAGAGACTAATCATCCAAAGATCTTTGAGGAAGCTGGGACCCCACGAGGCGTTTACTGCCCAAGTCAAAATAAGCAAAAGGAAGGCAATCGAGAAACATTTCACAACCTTTGCCTTATCCTCGCTTTTTGCTGCTGCATGAAGAAGTCCAATCGCACCGAGAGCAAAAAGTGGATGTAATAAGGAAATCGATTTATGTGAGCCCCATAATGCAATGAGACCAACCACAACATTAATGTCGACCAGTACAGCGACGATTCGCTGGAAAACAGGTTTAGGACCTTTGACTAAGGCCACAATCACCACGGCCAAAACCAAAGCTAATAAAAGTGAACCGTAGTGTTTATGAGATTTAAGGAGAATTTCCATAAACTCACATTGTTGCGATTTATTAGGGCATCAAGCCCTACTGCACTTAATTTTAACGATCCTCGGGGAAAATGGTCAGGAATACCCAGACTGCCGTTGCACCACCGAGAAGTTGGCAGGATAAATCCATGAGTGAGCGCAGAGAGAAGTGTGAGAAATAGGTGAATTCTTGCAGAAAGGCTTTAGCAACAGAGGTTTCACTCATGAAGGCACTAAAGAGCCCATAAGTGGATCCCGTAATCTGAACCGCTGGATTAAATGCCATATTCAGCGGGGCGAATATCGCCGAGAGACCTAACACGGTTAAGGCGATTGCGAGACCAAAATAACTGTTGCCCGCCGTTAATCGGGAAGTGGCGACCATTAAAATAACGAAAGCTAAAAGAAATGTACCTAAATATTCTCCAAAACAGCCCAGCCCAACTCCATCGTAAGCAGACTCACCCAAAGTGCTGATAATCTCGCGGGCGCGCTCTTCGCTATGTCCATGAATCAGCCCAGCAACCAAGGCAGCGAAGAGCGCGGCCGCTAATTGGACAGCAACGTAGCCCCAAGCTCGACGGCCAGTAATTCTTCCTCTAACCCAAATCGCAAAAGTAACAGCAGGATTATAGTGCGCACCCGAAACATTACCACCCATATAGATTAAAGCACACAAAATGGCGGCAACAGAAATGGGGGCCTGCGCTAAAATCGCCCCCAAGCAGAGGAAAAAAGTGCCGATAAATTCCACACTTAGTTTGGCGCGCATAAAAGAAATATCGTGAATGCGAAAATAATCTCAAGCCCCGAGTGAGTAATGGCTGATAAATAAATTGAGATAATCTCTTTAGGCAATGAAGCCCAAAGGGCGTGAGTTGATAAGCACCACCTTAGTACACTTGCTTGCCAATGCATTCTCTCACCTATGAATCACTACACCCTCCTCCTCGCTATCACTTTGTGTGGTAGCAGTCTTCTCGCCAAACCAACGGACGCTCGTCTCGCCTCGCCCGAGACTGGGTCATCGAATGATACGCCTCACGCCAAACTCGTGGAAGCTCGTCGCAAAGTAAACGACTTGCCCGAAGTGCAAAGCGCCCAAGCTCAAGCGAAGGCAGATCGAGCTCTCGCTGTAAAAACCGCAGCGGAATATAAACAAGCGCGGGCCAAGGCCTCTGAATCCGAATCAATCTATCGGAAGCTTTTTGAAGAAAATCTAACTAAACTGGACCCAGAAGCCGCCGCCATCCAATTACAAGAACGCCAAGCGTTTCGTGAGAAGATGGTCAAAGCTCGGGCGCTTAAAAAATCAACGGGGCAGAAATCCCTGAACCCTGAATCGGTTGCTAAAGTCGATGACGATGACGATGATGCTGTGGATGAATAACTCACAGTAAATCATCCTTCCAACCCGCCGTAACTGGCGGGTTTTTTATTTTAGGGCTTGGGTGAATGCCTCCCAAATTTCTTCAATGGGCTCCAGCCCCACTGAAATGCGTAAAAGATCTGGATCAAGTCCCGCGGCACGAATACTCGCCCGACCTTCGGGCGAAGTCACTTCCGTGAAATGTGCGAGCCACAAAAAAGGCGCAACGATGGTGAAGACTAAACCAAAACTAGGTCCTTTAACGACAGCTAAGCGGTCATAGACGTCGCGCATGTCTTTCGTTAACTCGATGGTGATTAAGCACCCGGCCCCCGCGGACAAACGTTGCAATGCTCTAAAATTTTTCGCCGTGCGTACTGTGTCAGCCGTACGCACTTGGGCAACCGCTGGATGCTGAGCCAATCGCTGCGCGAGCTCTTTCGCTTGTTGCGAGAGACGAAGACTAACGTCCTCTAATTGAGAAATCTGCTTCACTAAAACCATCGCATCTAAAGCATGCAAAGGTTCACTTTCCTTTTTTACTACCGCCAGCATTTCGGTTGCATTTTCTCGTTGTGGATTAACCACGCACAGCCCAGCCATCACATCCCCTTCGCTCGCGGCATACTTAGTTAAACTACAACAAACTAAATCGGCATAAGGCAAAGGATTGAGAATGGCCAATCCTACAGAACTGGGGTCTAAAATTAATTTCGCTCCATAACGATCACAGAGTTTTCGCAAGGCGGGGATATCCGCCATTTCCAATTGCGGGTTATTAGGAACCTCGGTCAACACTCCCGCCACATCACCCCGAGCGAGAAGTCTTTCTACCTCAGCAAGGTTCGTAATATCAGCAACAAATTCATGCCTCGTTGTTTTCGCTTTCTCTAAAAGACGAATGGAATCCACGTAAAGCCATCCCAGTTGAATCCAAACTTTTTTGCCTCGAGGCTGTTGTATGGTATTTACCGCAGCCATTGCCGCCGCGACTGCATTCATACCTGAAAGAGTGAGCACGAGATCTGCCGCGGGAACGCCAGCAAAATAGGGAGCACAGGCTTGCCTAATTTTTTCCCGAGCCTGTTCACCTTCCGTTGGATTGCTTTTTTTCTTCTGCAAATAAGCTTCCGCCTGACGGGATGAAATCGACACACCCGTATGCTGTACCCATTTAGAAAAACGTTCAGCGACATCGCCTTTCTCCGTCGAAACCAGAACCCAATCACCCACTTGATCAATCGTTGCCTCTTTGGCATCCGACCAAGCGATGATTTTTTGGGCTGCCGATAAAGAGACGAGGGGAAATAACTCTCCCGTTCGATGAAAACTTTCTGCCGCCTTCTTTGCGGCTTCAGCCACCCAGGGATGTCGAACAAATCGCGGGTAACCTCCAACGATGTGCTGCCATACTCGAAGCTCTTTCCGCTCATAACTTTCCACATCCGCTAAGGTCGGTAAAGAAACCACCGTCGCATGAGGCGATGCGGGCATCAGGGCGCCCAAAGGAGGACTAGACAATCCAGACATTATCCTTGAGCGGGTGACTCGTTTTGAATGATTTGCTCCAGCGTTTGCCGACGGCGAATCAATTTCGCTTGGCCGCTGGTTTGCCACAAGACTTCGGGCGCTTCAGGGAATGAATTATAATTCTTCGTGCTCATTCCTGCACAATAAGCCCCTGCTCCACCGATGACGCATAAATCTCCTACCTGTGCCTCAGGTAAATCGCGCGTCGCTAAAGTCTCAGGCTCACCTGGAGCACAACTAATCAAATCGCCCGACTCACAGCAGTGCCCGACAATCACATAATTTTTCCGCTTCGTCGTCGGATTTTCGGGATAGAGATAAACGGGGTGTTGAGATCCATAGAGTGAAGGACGAAGGATTTCCGTCATTCCCGAATCTAATTTAATAAAATCTCTCAAGCCCGTGGAAACAATATCTTGTACGCGACAGAGAACGGCGCCGGCATTGGCTACCAAAAATGTTCCTGGCTCAATTTCGAGATGCAATTTTCTGCCTTCGGTTTGCGCAAATTGGATAAAGGCCTCACGCACCGGAGCACCGATGATTTGTGGGTCGGTCCCTTTTTCAGCTACCACTCGTGCAACTTTATAGCCTCCACCTAAATTCAATGAGGTGGCGGAGGGAAACTGCCGAACTAATGCCAAGCTCGACGCGGAGACTTCTTGCCAAACGGCTGGATTACTACCCGAGCCAATATGGGTATGGATACGAACAACGTTGAGGCGGTATTGGGCAACCAACGCCTTCACCCGATCAACCCATTCATGCCAAATACCAAAAGAGGAATCAGGTCCACCGACATTGGTCTTACCCGTGCCACCCGATCCTTTTCCTGGGTTAAATCGAACTCCAACGGAATGGCCTGGTAGCGCTTTCCCGATGCGTTCGAGTTGTAAAAGAGAACACGCATTAACTTGTGTACCTAAACGCAATAAATCGACAAAGTCATCGGGGAGTTCTTGCGAAGAAAGCGAAATGCGTTCGGCAGGAATCCCTGCCTGAATCGCGCGTCGCACTTCCCAGCCTGAACTTGCATCAAAATGTAAGCCCTTCGCGGCAAACAAACGAAGAATCGATGCATTCGGGCAGGCCTTCATGGCAAAACGAACGGTTAGTCCATAGGCATTAGGGAATGCCAACATCGCCTCGGCCTGTTTTAAAAGAGCGCCTTCGTCATAGACGTAGCAAGGGGTGCCTTGATCCTGAGCGATGAGGCGAGCAGAGGTGGGATTTAAAAATGGGTGTAGTTCCACGGTTGTATGAGGTCGAACTTTGCCATACCTGCTCTGTCATTCCAGCCTTTTCAATTTTATGACACCGCTTGCCACCCTGCCCTGACCTCTATTGAACTGAGAATCACGCTAAATGTCCTCTTTGGAAACCATCGTTGCCACTTCAACCCCCGCCGGGAGGTCCGCCCTTGCCATTATCCGCATTGATGGACCTTTAGCCGGAGAAATAGCTCAGAAAGCCCTGCATCGAAAAACCATATTGACGGAGAGAAAGGCCACGATGGGCATTTGGCGTGATGTCCATGGCGAACCAGTGGATCAAATCGTCGCCGTTCTTTGGCGCACACCACAGTCTTTCACAGGTCAAGATACTCTTGAAATTACCTGCCATGGAAATCCCCTTTTGGTTCATCGGCTCATCGAAGATTGTTTTGCACGCGGATGCCATTTAGCCGAACCCGGTGAATTTACTCGGCGAGCCTTCCTCTCTGGAAAAATCGACCTAACGCAAGCGGAAGCTATCGCTGATCTCATTCATGCACAGTCCGAACGCGCTCTGTCATCTGCACGTCGTTTATTAGCAGGAGAGTTGGGCAAACTCGTCGCTCATTGGACTGATCGCCTTCTGCAAACGTTGGCCGTTTTAGAAGCGCACATTGATTTCCCTGAAGAAGATTTGCCGCCAGAAGACCCCTCGGGACCCCTGTTTTTATTGAATCAAATTGCGTCAGAACTTTCTGGATACGCCGACACCGCTCGCCACGAAGTAACTTTGAAAGAAGGCCTTCGCCTAGCCATTGTGGGAGCACCGAATGCGGGCAAATCCAGTTTGCTTAACGTTCTCAGTGGATCATCGCGCGCACTCGTTAGCGAAGAAGCAGGCACCACGCGCGATTACCTAGAGGCGCCGGTTTTGGGTTTGCCTTTAACGATTACGGCCGTCGACACAGCTGGGCTCCGAGAAGAAGGAAGTGTGTTAGAAAAAGCGGGCATGGCACGATCACTAGAACAAGCTCGTGCGGCCCATTTTATTCTTTTGGTGGTGGACACTTCCGCGGCACCACCTGCCCTGCCCTCCGAATTACTCAACTGTCTACAGCCTCAACGCACTCTACTTTTAGCAAACAAGTCGGATCTTCCTGTCCATCCCGACTTCGCAAAATTCTTACCCGAAATCCAACGCATCCAAACCTGCCTGCTCGATAATCGGGATGCCGAAAAACTCCGCTCACAACTCGGCCAGATCTTTGTCGAACGCGAGATTGCCCCAGGGGCAGACGATTTAGTGGTTGGAACCCGTCAAGCGGAGGCCCTCAAGCAGGCCGCGGAGGCCCTCAAACAGGCGGCTCGACACCTTCACCCCCCTGCTCAGACCGAGTTGGCGGCCACCCAATGCCGTCTGGCGCTAGATTTTTTAGGAGAAATCATCGGACGTATCGACAACGAGCGGATGCTCGACAAGTTGTTTGCTTCCTTCTGCATAGGTAAATGATTCCCTCTGCCAGGAGGGACATCCTATGCACCCAGCCAAAGAAATCCGCCTCGGCCCCGGCCGCCCTTACGACGTCATCGTCTGTGGGGCCGGCCATGCAGGCGTTGAAGCCGCTTTAGCCGCCGCCCGTATGGGGGTCGATGTTCTGTTGCTTAGCGGAAATATCGATACCATCGCACAAATGAGCTGTAATCCAGCCATTGGCGGACAAGCTAAGGGTCACATTGTACGTGAAATCGATGCTCTTGGTGGTGAAATGGGAATCACCGCCGATGTAACTGGTATTCAATTCCGCCTGCTTAACGCCTCCAAAGGCCCCGCCGTACAGGCACCCCGAGCTCAGTGCGACAAAAAGGCTTATCAGTTCAGAATGAAGCACCGGTGCGAACACCAAAAGGGCCTGACTATCTTCCAAGCCTTGGTCACCGGACTCATCTTTGAAAAAGGTAAAGTCGTTGGAGTCCAAACCAACCTTGATCTCTCTTTTTACGCTCAATCTGTTGTCGTTACAACGGGCACTTTTTTGCGAGGTTTAATGCACATCGGCTCGAATAAAACCGAGGGAGGAAGACTTGGCGACTTTAGTGCTAAGTCGTTATCCAATAGTTTCTTAGATGCAGGTATCGAACTGCAAAGGCTCAAAACAGGCACCCCCCCGCGCATCCTCGGTTCATCGATTGATTTCTCCAAATGCGAGGAGCAGCCAGGAGACCCCAACCCCACCCTCTTTGCCTTCCACGATACGCGACAAGAAGAGGATATGTTCCACGTGGAACATCCTGGAGAAAGGCTACCCGGCTGGGTGCCTGGATCCAATCAAGTCTCCTGCTGGATGACTGAAGCAACCGGAACGACTGGTAAAATCGTCCAAGACAATCTCCACCGCTCTCCCCTCTATGGAGGGGAAATCACTGGCGTTGGCCCGCGCTACTGCCCTTCCATTGAGGACAAATTTGTAAAGTTTTCCGACAAAGAAAGCCACAAGCTCTTTTTAGAACCAGAAGGCCGCCATACCAATGAATGGTATATAAACGGACTTTCCACCTCCCTGCCCTTTGAAGTTCAGCTCGAAATGCTACATTCGATCCGCGGATTGGAAAAAGCGGTGATGCTAAGGCCTGCCTATGCCGTTGAGTATGATTTTGCCCCTCCTACTCAGTTATATCCCACCCTTGAATCCAAAAAGGTCGAAGGACTGTTCTTTGCTGGGCAAATCAATGGGACCTCGGGTTATGAAGAAGCTGCCGCCCAAGGTTTAGTCGCAGGAGTTAATGCAGCCGCGATGTGTAAAGGATTGACCCCCATGGTGATAGGACGCGATGAAGCCTATATCGGCGTGCTCATCGATGATCTGGTTACCAAAGGCACTCAAGAGCCTTATCGGATGTTTACCAGCCGCGCGGAATATCGATTACTGTTTAATCATGGAAGCGCCGAAAATCGATTGGCTTCAAAAGTATCTAATTATCAATTAGTTCCGAAAGAAAGACTGTCTAGAATCAACCAAAAAATCGGCCAGATTAACCATTGGGTCGAATACCTAGATAAAATAACCATCACTGGTGGCATTGCGGGAGATGTTTTACGAAGAAACATGGATCAGGTTCCCGCAGATCTGCCAGCAAGCTTTGTAAGCGAATCCCCAGAGGTACAAGCTGAAGTCATGTACCGTGTTCGCTACAAGGGATACCTCGAGCGCGAAATTCGCTCAGCCAAGAAACTCCGCGATTTGGATAATTTTAAAGTCCCAGAAGGCTTCGATTTCATGAAAGCTTACGGGCTAAGCATCGAGGCTCGGCAGAAATTAGCTTCAATCAAGCCCACCAACCTCGGACAAGCGAGCAGGGTAAGCGGGGTCAACCCAGCCGACCTATCGCTGCTAATGGTTTTATTCCGAGCCCAAGGTTAAAGCAATCATGGGCTAGAGCAGGGCAGTGTTCCACGTGGAACAACCCTTGTAACACTTAGGCTTTCGTTGTGAAACAATCAGGTTAATTGCTTTTGTAAGAAGTTGAACAATAATAACTTAAGGCTTTAATTCTGTGCCGTAACCCTTTCGTCTTAAATGTCATGAAACTCTGGCGCTCCGCTAAAATCTGCTTCAAGTTTAGGCAATGCCGAATCAAGAAAACGATTTATTAAAGCGCATTCTCGTTGTTGATGACGAAAAGGATGTCACGGAGTTATTAGACTACAAATTTAGACAAGCAGGCTACTCGGTTCGGGCACTCAATGACCCTCTGCGTGCCATCGGTTTAGCCAGAGATTTTCGTCCTGATTTAATTCTTCTGGATTTAATGATGCCAGAACTAACAGGCATTCAACTTCTCCGGATGATTCGATCCGACGCCTTGCTACAAGATACGCCTGTCATTCTTCTCACCGCCAAAGGGGAGACGGTAGATAAAGTCAGAGGACTAGAAACGGGAGCCGATGATTATGTGACTAAGCCTTTTGATGCACGCGAATTGTTACTCCGTGTGCAGGCTCTACTGCGCCGTGCTAAATCGGCGGCAGCGAAACCCTCGACGCGTCTAGTGGCTGGCGACTTACTATTAGACATTGAAAGACATCAAGTGACCTCGAGCGGAAAAGAAATCGATCTAACGGCAACTGAATTTAAATTGTTACGCCTGTTACTAGAACGCAAAGGTCGTGTTCAAACTCGCGAAGAGTTACTCGCTGATGTTTGGAATTATTCACCTGACTTAGAAACTCGTACGGTCGACACCCACGTTCGTCGTCTAAGAGAAAAATTAGGTGCGAGCGGAGAAGTCATCGAAACCATACGAGGCGTCGGATATCGTGTCTCTGGCTAATCGATTTACACTCGCTCGCTCGCTAGGAATCGACAGGCTTCTCTTTAATGATGGACTGGCTTCTCTTTATCATATCTGCGGCAATCATCATTGCCATTGTAGGAGCGGTCATGAATTTACGGACCTCCATCTGGCAGGCCCGACAAGCTATTCTACGCGGCGAAACCGAAACACGCCCTCATGACTGGCTGGCTCGTTGGTTTGGTTTGGCTGATTTGTTTAAAGCCATCGAGGGGCGTTCCTTAACCCAAGAAGAGATCGGCTCGGCTGCGACCAAACGAATTACCACTCTCCTCGAACCGTTGACCGATGCCGTTTTGGTTATCGATGCAAAAGACGCTCTTCGCGTCGCCAATCCTGCAGCGAAAATTCTTTTTTCTATCGGCGATGATGACATGGGTGGATCATTTGTCCCACTCGTTCACAGTGCTGATTTTATTGAATTAGTTCGCCGCGTTAGAAATGAGGGTGGGGCAGGGGCGACCATTCTTCTCCATCGTGCACCGTTGGCTGATGCCTGGATTCAAGCGGCGGGAGCACGAACAGACCCTGAAGCTTTTGGCGAGGGAGCCGTGATTTTTGTGCTCACCGAAGTCACCGCCTTGAAGCGCTTGCAGGCGATGGAGCGTGAATTCGTAACCAATGTTTCTCACGACCTTCGCACGCCCATCACTATTTTACGTGGCTATGCTGAAACCTTAGCCGATGACTTTGAAAAAATGAGTTCGTCGGATCGCGAACGGTTTTTACAAAAAATCGTTTCCTCCGTGGGACGGCTACAGAGTCTCGTTGAAGGACTTCTAGCTTTAGCCAGTTTAGAGAGCCATTCGGAGCCGATCAAAAGAGAAGCCCGCGCCGTTCATCGAGCCTGCCGAGAAGCGGTTGAAGAATTTTCTGCACGCTGTCGTGCCGCTAACGTAAAATTGGAACTCGATCTGGGTGCTGAAGAAAACGCGGGGGCCGACCCCGTTCAGGCACGTCGCCTCTTACAAAATTTAATTGATAATGCTTTGGCACATGCAGCGGGAGCAACCCGCATTATGATACGTACCGCATCTTCGCCGACGGGCGTGATTTTAACAGTGGAAGACGATGGAGTTGGCGTCGCCCCGCAAGAACTCTCACGCTTATTTGATCGCTTTTACCGCACCGACAAATCGAGAAGGGCAGGGGGTAGTGGCTTAGGACTGAGTATCGTGCGCCAAGTTGCTGAATTGCATGGCGGTGCAGTATCCGCCGAAAACATCAGCCCACACGGGTTGCGCGTTCAGGTCGTCCTTCCCCAAGATAAATAAAATAACCCACTCGTAAGTGGGTTATTTAGTAAAGTGGAGCGCGCGACTGGACTTGAACCAGCAACAGCCACCTTGGCAAGGTGGTACTCTACCATTGAGCTACACGCGCTTTCGGACGGTTAGCACACGCCTCCGAGCTTCATCTGTCAAGCCTTTGAGACAGGCGCGACCGAATAGCTTTAGGACAGGGGTATAGCCCTTGGGCCCTTAATTTATCGGCAACCTCATCAGAAAAGAGCCAAAGCATGACCTCCCGTAATTCGCGCTCTTTGTCGGTGCGCACATAAAGATAAAGCGGCAAGCGCAACGGGTAGTCTCCCGTATAAATATTCATCTCATCAGGAAGATAGGCAACCTTAGGTCGGCCTTCGCGTCCATCGGACACGGGTAAAACTTTCCCTGGGCTACCTACAGGCAATCCAGGCATCACGGCGATAATACCAAAGCGTGCCGCTAAACTATCGAGAACCGCAGGCCACTCAACACGCTGACGCACCCCGGCCTTCCAATCTTCTCCGCCCATAACAAATCCTTGAAAATACTCCTGGGTAAAAGAACCCACTGGAGAGTAAATCAATGGAGAAATTGGTTCGGCTAAATTTCCGTTTCTAAAATCACTCCAGTCGTTAAAAGGCGTTCGAGACTCATTCGCATAAATACCTTTTAACTCTTCGAGATTAATTTGTGCGAAAGGATTATTCCTATGTACGACCACGACCGCAGCGGAATTAGCCCAAAGGTAACGATTCAAGAAAAATCCATCGGGTGCGGTTGGCTCAGTATCTCCCTCTTTCACAAAAATGAGCGCCATGCTCGCTTTCCCAGAAGCCAAAGCACGTCGAGCGGGGAGGGTGCCCATCAACTCCACCGTGGGTGCCTTAGACATTTTACAAATTCCAGGAACGACGATTTCTTTCACTAAATCGGAGCCCACGACATCAGCCGCCAAAGCGCTAATGCCACTAAAGCAGAGACAAAATCCGAGGCGCAAAAAATACATCAAAAGATTAAGAGGGTGGAGGGGTAGAAGCTTCCAACTCAGGCCACTGTAAAAGCTTTCGGTGTAAAGTGCGACGAGAAATACCGAGCGCCTCTGCCGCTTTTGTTCGATTACCTCCAGCGGATGCTAGCGCCTGTCGTAAAAGGTTTTTTTCATTCTGCTCTCGATCGAAAACACCCGGAGTCATGACTCCCGACCCCATGGTCGTGGGAGATAAAACGGGGCGCGAAACAGGGGTGGGCTGAGTAAACCGAACATCTAAGTCTGCCACTTCCACCGTTTTGCCAGCCCGTAGAACCGCCAAATTTTCGCAAGTATTCCGTAATTCGCGAATATTGCCCGGCCAAGCATACTGAACGAGCGTGGCCAAAGCAGCGGAGGATAATTTAGCTTCGGGCGTGTTGTTTTCCGACGCGAATTTTTTCAAATAATGCGTGAGTAAGAGGGGGATATCATCTCGTCGTTCACGCAAAGGAGGCAAGCGCAAGGGCACTACCGACAATCGGTAGAACAAATCTTCACGGAATTTTCCTTCGGCGACCATTTGCCGTAAATCGCGATTGGTGGCACAAACTAATCGCAAATCCAAAGCAATAGGCTTGTGCGAACCTAATCGTTCGACGCTACGTGTCTCTAAAAACCGTAGTAACTTAATTTGCGTTGTCGCATCAATCTCTCCGATCTCGTCTAAGAAAAGCGTCCCTCCATCGGCAGACTCAAATCGTCCGACGCGTCGCTCATTGGCACCCGTAAAAGCGCCGCGTTCGTGACCAAACAATTCGCTCTCCAAAAGATTGGCTGGAATGGCCGCACAATGCACCGCCACAAAGGGTCCTTTCGCTCGCGGACTGGCTTGGTGTATCATTTGCGCAAAAAGCTCTTTTCCTGTTCCCGTTTCACCCAATAACAAAACGGTGGCACTCGAAGGTGCAACCGTGCGTACCTGTTCGATGGCTTGAGTTAATGCATCCGACGAACCAATCACTTCTCCCAGAGAGAATTTTCGATCCAATCGAGTTTTTAAAGCGACGACTTCCTTTTCGGTGGATCGAGCTTTCAGTCCACGTTCGAGCAAAATTTCCACCTGCCTTAAATCGACAGGTTTTTGTAAAAACCAATAAGCCCCTTTGTTCATCGCTTTAACCGCCGTCTCCACATCACCATACGCTGTCATCATGATACAAACGGGCTGCGGAGAAAGTTTAAGCGCGCGATCAATCACCGCCATACCATCCTCTCCCGCCATCCGTAAATCGGTTAACACAGCATCCGGTGGCACATCTTGCATTAAGCGAGCGGCTTCCGTTGCGTCTTTTGCCACAAACGTTTCGTACTTTTCTTCTAAGGCAGCACGCAGGCCATCCCGCGTGTGTTTTTCGTCGTCGACGATAAGAACCGTGGGCTTCATAGGGATTCAGGTTGATAAAATTGATTGGCAGCACTCCAAGCCCTTGCCGCTTTTTCCGCCAGAGATTGTCGAGCTCGCTCCACCTCTGCTAAACGCGCATTCAAATTGGCATTCGCTACGGCAGCAAGGTCATCCAAATCATAGAGATAAGCCCCTTCTACGGCACGATTCTCTCGCGAAAAATTGCGTGGCACGCCTAAATCAACGAGGAGAATGGGGCGGCCTTGTCTTTGCTGCAACACTACCGTCATTTCTTCAGGCGTGAGCAGGGCTCGCTCAACCGTCGCACAGCCAATAATCACATCATGATTCTGTGTCTGGCGCAAGGCATCGACCAAAGACATTGAAGCTCCAGAAAATTCTTCCGCTAAAAGACGCGCATTTTCAAAACTCCGCGAGGCCACCGAAACCTGTGCGACCCCTCGCGAAACCAAGGCTTGCACAACTTGTTGACCAACCTCTCCCGTGCCAAGCACCAGCACCCGAGTTTCGGCCAGTGACCCAAAAACTCTTTGCACCATATCCACGGCAACATTCCCTAAGCTCACCTGGCCTTGCGAAATACCCGTATGAGTTCGCGCCCAAGCAGCCGCTTGAAAGGCCCGTTGAAAAATTCGGTTAAGAACGGCACTCGTCATGCCTCGAGCCAAAGCATCCGCATAAGCATCCTTAACTTGTCCGGCAATTTCGGCCTCTCCCACCATTTGGGAGTCCAGCCCAGCCACGACGTCGAACAAGTGTTCCACCGCGCGCAAACCTGGTATGGGCCGAAGGTGTTGATCTAGTTTTTCCGCTTGAACCCCCGAGGCCTTAATTAAGGCCGTGCGAGCATGTAAAGCGGCGGCTTCATCGCCCACGACATAAACTTCAAGACGATTACACGTTGTGAGTAAAACCGCTTCCTTTAATCCCTGTTCGCGAATTCGTTGATAAAATTCGTTAACCTTCTCTGGCGTTAAACTAAAAGTAGCTCGATCATCTAATCCAGCTGTATGGTGCGTAGCGCTCAACGCCACGAGTGTGGGCGCTGGGATGCTCATTTAGCTGGAGGTAACGAGAGCCCCAAAGCGATAAGGGCGGGAATTAAAACGTAAAGAGAACCGCGAGCAAAAGCCGCTCCACTCAGTTGATTTCGCCGACGTTGAATTAAAAGAATCAAACAGCCCGCCCAGGTAATGAGAGAGAGAATGAGTTTAGGGATAGTAACGATATTAGGCAGGTTTTGAAACCAATCCACCGCTCCAATAATTAAAGATAATCCCAACATCCAAACCGCCACTCCCATTAACTGTGTTCCGATTCGATCCATCGGAACGAGAGCGGGAAGGAAAGAATAAATTCCCCCAAATTGGCGTTTCGCTAAAGCATGATCTTGTAATAAATAAGCGAAGGCATTGAGCGCCTGAGCGGCCAAAATACAATAGGCGAAAATGGCGCTACCAACGTGAATTAAAATAATCGGTTTATAAGCAAAATGCTGACTTTGCATTTCTACTTTTAGTATCGCCGCGAACAATAAACAGACGGCCGTAAGGGCAGAAATAGCCCAAGTCGGTAAGCGGTGATTAAAAACTAATTCCAAGAAGATGGCTACCCCTGCAATACCCCAGCCCAAAGTAAGAAAAATTTCTCCAGGTGAATTAATCGGCAAAGAGTTTCCCGCCAAGCCCATGTAGGCGAGGAACCCCGAGAGAATAAACCATCCTCCGCGAAGTATCCATAGACCCCAATCGGGGGCCTTTGTTAACCAGAGGCCCTTGCTTTTTAAAACCGAAGCAAGAACTCCCAAGGAAAAGACGAGTGCACTGGTATACACGAGCCCTTCTAGGGGGATTCTCTCAGCATTGGAGATGAAAACGGGCATTGGCTATCAGAGTGGAGGGGGTGTGACATTTTGGCAACCTTCAGAATAGCATAATCTTTACCAGAAATCTTGTCCTAGCCCCCATTTTTGAGAAGAATTTTAAAACTTATGGCCTATGATCCCTACGATTTAACTCAGCACCCCCCTCGAAGCCCGCGTTGCCGACTCGGCGGAATGGTTATTTTGCCCCGCCTTTTAGACAAAGCCCGTGCTACGGTGGCCAATAAACAAGGCGAATACACCTACAACTGCTCGCTCGATCGCTACGTTCTGGATTTTTTAGGCATCGACGAGAAGGCATTACTTGCACAAGTGGCTCTTGGTAAAGGGGATGGAGAAATATGGAAGTGGATTACTGCCCACGCCAAACACCCCCGTTCAGCCCAAGAAATTGCCGCCTTCAGCACTTATCATGAGCAAAGAACGGGCGGAGCTCCTGAAAAAAGAGCCCGAATGACCGCCTACCAGTCTTCAACGCCCGCTGGTGCTGCTCGAGAGGACATCTTTACCTGGTTCGATGTTCTCGACCTCGATGATCATCAAAGTTTTAATGGTAGAGTTTAATTTATGATCAAAAATCTATTCGTTGGAACTTGGTTTTTTTGTCTGATGTCGGTGTCGACACTGGCTGAAACCAAACCCGCCACAACCAATTCAACCGCCTTTGATTGGAAGACTTTGGTCGGACCCGATCTCATCGATGCCACGGGTAAAAAAGTCGAGGTATCTTCTCTCAATGGGAAATATGTCGGAATTTACTGCTCAGCTATTTGGTGTCCGCCTTGCCGAATGTTTACTCCCGAGTTAGTGAAATTTGCGAATGCGAATAAAGATAAATTCGCCGTGGTTTTTTACAGTGCTGATCGCTCAGCGGCGGAAATGAAAAAGTACATGAAAGAAGAAAAAATGCCTTGGGTGGCACTGCCTTACCAATCCAAAAATCTTTCCCCAGAGGTGAAGAAAAATTTCGGAGGAGGAATTCCTGCCTTCGTCCTTTTTGATCCCTCAGGAAAACAAATCGATAAAATCGTTGGCTATAGTGCTGGGTGGAAAGACCAAGTGGAGGAGGCGATTAAAAAATAAATGCGCATCGTTCACTTTCTCCAAGTTTTATTGGTTAGCTTAGCCATTCAGGGGTCTTCCGCATTAGCTGCGGAAGCGACATTCGATTGGAAAACTCGTTTTCCTAAAGACCTCGTGGATGCTAGCGGGAAAAAAGTCGATGCCTCTACGCTCAATGGCAAAGTAGTCGGCTTCTACTTCTCTGCTCACTGGTGCGGGCCTTGCCGGCTTTTCACGCCCGAGTTAGTGAAGTTTGCTAAACTCAACAAAGATAAATTTGCTGTGGTTTTTGTGAGCTTCGATCGGCCCGATGAAAAAGCCATGTTTGATTACATGAAAGAAATGAAAATGCCTTGGGCAGCACTACCTTACCAATCCGAAGCGGGCATAAAAATCTCCCAAGAGAACGACGTTAAGCAAATCCCTACTTTACTGATTTACGATTCATCCGGGAATCTTGTGACCAAAAACGGAAGTGATTTAGGGGAAGTAAAAAAGATTTTGAATTCAAAGTGAACCACCCCCGTAAGGTTCTGGTCGTTTGCAAAGGAAATATTTGCCGGTCGCCTACGGCTGAAGCGGTGTTGCGGAGCAAAGCCTCGCAACTAGGCCTCGCCCTTGAAATTGATTCTGCAGGAGTCGAGAATTATCACTGCGGAAGTAAGCCAGACCCACGTGCCATTAAACACGCACACCGACGAGGGTATGATCTAACCACGCTGCGTGCACGGCAAATTAAGGAGTCGGACTTTATCGACTACGACATCGTCCTTGCCGCGGATAAATGTAATTTGGCTGACCTTAAAAATCTTTGTCCAGTAGAACACCATTCGAAGTTAATCCTCTACCTTGGCCTTCAAGACTTAATGGATCCCTATTGGGGTGGCGCCGAAGAATTTGAAGAAGTGCTCGATTTAATCGAAAAACGTGCCGATTTCCTGTTAAAACAGTGGCATCCAGGCAACTGAATGGTTGCTCGTCTTTACCCAAGCCGATTGGCTGGAGGTCACGATGTATCAAGTAAACTTCAGCGACCAAGCCATACACGAGTTGGCTAAACTTCCCACCTTGGAACAAATGGAAGTCGTTGAAGCATTTACGGCTCTTACCCCTGAGTTGTTGCTGAGTGGTCATTCCAACTTAGGTAAAGTCAAGCGCGGTGGATTAACTTACCATCGTCTGCGCGTTGGAGAATTTCGTATCTATTTCGAAGCCGATGAGAAATCTCTCTTGGCCCATTATGTTCTACACCGCCACACCTTCGCCGATTTTGCTTTTCGCAGTCACTTACCTTTTGCGGAAGACGAAGCGCGAATTGAACAAGAAGGCGGGTTCTGGAAATATTTAGATGATAAAAAATCTTAATCATGTCTGACTCTCCATCACCTAAACGATATACTTCTCCAGAAGAGGCTGCTCATATTTACCTTCTGCCCAATTTATTTACCGCGGGTAATATGTTGTGCGGATTTTTAGCGATTAAAAACTGTATTGAGGCTCGATTCTCCGACGCCCTAACCGCCACCGAACGTGCTGACCATTATTTAATGGCCGTTTGGTTTATTCTTTTTGCCTGCGTTTGCGATTTGTTCGATGGCCGGGTTGCTCGAGCCACCCATCGCGAATCCTTATTTGGCGCAGAATTTGATTCTATCGCGGATACTGTCTCTTTTGGCGTCGCTCCCGCATTGATGGCATGTTTTTTGATTATTAGCCCCAATCAGAGCAAAGACATTCAATTAGCCACCTGGCTCCTAGCCTTTATTTATTTACTCTGTGCAGGTGTTCGTCTCGCACGCTTTAATGTTCTCACCAACCCTCTGGTTCCTGGTAATGAGAAGCGTGCGGCAGGTGGTGATTTTGTAGGCTTACCCAGTCCCGCTGCCGCTGGAATGATGGCCTCGCTGGTTCTTTCCCTTTCCAAACTATTACGTCTCACAGAACAAAAGGGGCCACTCGATCAAGCTTTGCAGGCATGGTCTTGGATTCTCTTACCTCTCATGCTCGTCATTTCTTACCTTATGATTAGCAATGTGCGCTTCCCCAGTTTTAAGCAAATTAACTGGAATACCCGGACGCGCACTCGGGGTTTTATTTTTATCATTGTTTCTGTCGGTGCACTTTTTGCCCTCCGCGAATTTGCCGTACCACTGGTTTTCTTAAGTTACATTGTGTGGGGAGTTGTGCGTCATTTCTTCCTTTTGAAGAAAGAAGAAACGGATCCAGCACCTGATGATGAACCATAGATTTATTTGTGAATAGGTCGTGTAAAATCTGCGGTTATCTCCTTTTGTGAATAACCAGCGATTTATTAACGGCCTAAACACAGACTTTTAAAATCTGCATCCCCTGTATTTTCAACACCTTGGGACATTATCCACGCCCTTCCGGCCCTTACGTGTATTACTTAATTTATATATAGATAGATAAAGAATAGAGACATTCGTTGATTAAAAGTAAACCAAGGTTGCCACTGACCCTTATCCTCCCCAAATCTGTATCTATCATGAAGTTCAAGGTAAACCGAAACCATTTCTTTAACGGTCTTTCCAGCGTTACCAACGTGGTTGGCAATCGAGCAACGATGCCCATCTTACAAAATGTACTGATTGAAGCTGAGGGTGACACAGTAACTCTCACTACGACCAATTTAGATTTAGGTATTTGTTGTCGAATTAAAGCAACCATCACATCTCCAGGTCGCATTACTTTACCTATCAAAAAACTCGGATCAATTATTCGTTCTCTTTCCGCCCAAGAAGCCACCGTAGAAATTACAGGTAAAGATCGAGTAAAAATTAGTTCGGGCAGCTCCATCTTCACAATTGCTGGTTTACCTGCTGATCAATTCCCTCCGCTGACCAGTTTCTCAAATCAATCTTCGATTGCCATTAACCAAGAAGACCTTGGTGCCATGTTGCGCAAAGTAAGTTATGCGCAATCAACCGATGAAAATCGTTATATTCTCAATGGCGTTTTCTTTGAACTCGGTGGAGGAAAATTAACGGTTGTGGCTACGGATGGCCGACGTCTCGCCAAATGCGAACGTGAGTTAGCAGGGTCGGATAAGCCATTATCATTAATTCTACCAGCCCGCACCATTGCTGAATTGCAACGACTGCTCAAAGCCGATGGCAAGGTGCACATCGTTAACAACGAAAGACAAGTTAGCTTCACGATTGAAGTTCCCAAAAATGAAGAAGGTCTCGTGGATCGTATCCAACTTGTATCTAAGGTCGTTGAAGGAAATTATCCCAACTATCGTCAAGTCATCCCCAAAGAGGCAGGCAACAAAGTGCGTCTCGATCGAGTTAATCTTTTAGACAGCGTTGGTCGTGCATCGCTGATGTGTGATGATCGTCATAACACCATTCGGCTTTCGGTATCTAAGAAATCTCAAAATCTAGAAATTTCAGCAAAATCGGAATTGGGTGAAGCTCATGAGCCGATTGCCGTTAAATATGACGGACCAGACGTTAACATCGCCTTTAACCCAGTCTACGTTATGGAACCACTGAAGGCTGTGACGGAAGACGAACTCGATTTTGAGTTTAAAGATGACATGTCTCCTGGAGTTATTCGCGGGTTAAAAGAAGACTTCCTCTGTGTGGTAATGCCACAGAGAATTTCTTAAAGACCGAGATCGGAAATATCGTCGAGAGACTTAATCGCCGCCAAGATGCGTCGAGAAGCCTCGACAGTGCGCTCAGGGTGGTCCTTCCCAGGATCGTAATCCTTGGGTGATAAAGGTGGCCCAAAGCGTACTCTTAGGCGTGCACCGCCAACTGGAAAATGAGCCCCGCGAGGTAAAATATCTCGCGCCCCACGAATATGAATCGGAACAACGGGAACGCCTGATTTACAGGCCAATAAACCGGCTCCGGCTTTGGCTTCCTGGATTTCTCCATCGTGGCTACGTGTTCCTTCGGGAAAAATGAGGAGGCCATGTCCCGCTTGTAAGGCAGCGAGAGCGACGCGAATGGCTCCGATATCAGCTTCACCGCGGTCGAGCGGAATGGAATGACAGGCACGAATGACAGCACCAAAAATTGGATTATCAAAAAGTGATTTTCGAGCAATGAACGAAATCTCTCGTGGTAGACAGGAACCAACTAGAGGAGGATCCAGCATACTTTGATGGTTCGAAGCGAGAAGACAGCTTCCTTGAGGAACACTATCCCACCCTTCGACGTCTAAAGTCGAAAAGACCTCAATAAAGGAACGTGCCCCATGGTAGACGGCTTGGTAAACAAGATTGTGGGATTGTAAAATCATGAGACAGCCAAGGCCGGGGCAATCAGTCTCTCCACTTCTTGGATAACTTCTGCCAGTGAGAGTTTAGTATTATCAATGCGCACTGCCCCCGTTGGACAAATCAGGGGTGCCGCTGCACGCGTTGAATCGAGTAAATCTCTTTGAGCAATGGAATCAGCTTGCCCTTCGGTTGATCGGCGGAGACGTCGCGCTTCGGCATCGGCCTCCAAAAAAATCCGCAGGGTTGCATTAGGGAGAACCACGGAACCGATATCGCGGCCTTCCATGATTAATCCTGCAAAACCTGCTTCGCGTGCTAGTTCGACCTGACTGCGTTGATAATTTAAGATGTAATTTCTTACGGCAGGCAGGGCAGCAAAAGCAGAAACGGAGGCATTAACCTCGGGGCTTCGAATTTCAGTTTCGGAAGCAATTTTTCCGTTTAGGACGCAGCGCGAGGAAAAACCGCACAAAGCTGAATCCAGTTTAAATTGGGCAAGGGCGTTTTCAACGCTAGCGAGATTGCTCGGGGTCGCTTTTGCACTCAATAAACCAACCGTGAGTGTGCGGTAATGAGCTCCGGTATCGACATGCATTAACCCTAAGTGTTGAGCGACTGCCCGAGCGGTGCTCGATTTGCCCGAGGCTGCGCCGCCATCAATCGCAATGCTAACAAATGATGAACGTAATCCCGCAAGGGCTTGGAAAAAGCGTGGAAAAGTTTTTCCTGTGCAACCGGGATCCTCGATTTTTATCCAAGGGGTGCCATCGCCTAATAAGTCATAAGAACCTAAAATGCCAAAGCTCATCGCCATTCGATGATCTTCATAGGTGTGGATGGAGGTGGGTCCACGTTGGGCAGTTTTTAGTAAAGCATCGCGACTGGGATAAATCGTTAGAGAGGAAAGCGAGGCATC
The DNA here is from genome assembly GCA_947470855.1 of Opitutia bacterium. Classification (GTDB taxonomy): domain Bacteria; phylum Verrucomicrobiota; class Verrucomicrobiia; order Opitutales; family UBA953; genus UBA953. Next base: position 56,854 of record CANIUQ010000006.1, read on the forward strand.
GGCTTGTAAGGCTTGAGGAGACGGTTCCACTTTTACACCGAGGCGGTTTAACTCTGTTGCCATCGCTAACAATCGATCGGTTTCTTGTTTGCGAGTATGGGCAATATTTCGAATGACTGTCGGTTTGTCTGCTAAAGGAGCGAGGGCAGCTAATGTGAGGAAGGTGTCGGAAAATTGATTAAAATCGAAATCTCCACCACGCAAATTGTGCCAACTGCGCACTCGGGCAGAGTCGCCTTGGTAATCCATGTCGGCCCCGTAAAGTTTAGCAACCTCAGCAAAAGCGGTATCACCTTGTAGGCCTTTCGGCTGATAGCCTTGGAGTCGAACACAGGAGCCTTGGCCAGTGACAGCAGGTAATGCGATAAAGTAACTCGCCGCCGTGGCGTCGGGTTCAATCGCATAAACTTGAGGCGAGATGTAAGCGCCAGGATTTGCGCAGAACCAGCGTCCTTCGGCGTCACGTGAGAGCGAACGGCCAAATTGGGCACACATTCTTTCCGTCATCACCACAAAGGGTTCGGAAACCGTTTCACCAGACATTTTGACGGTTGTGCCCGCACGCAGGGGCAAGACCATTAATAAGGCGGATAATAATTGAGAACTAGCCGAGGCATCCACCGTCAAATCTTTGAGCTGCCCTGATGTTTGTAAGACAAAAGGAAAAGCCTGAGCAGGTTTACCCTCGGCTGTGTAAGCCAAGGTCTTTGAACTCGCTAAGGAATTTAATAATCCCGACATCGGGCGAGCGCGCATCGCAACATCCCCATCCATCGCATATTTTCCTTGGTGAGAGAGAGCGAGAAAAGCCGTTAAAAAACGAGCTGCGGTGCCTGCATTGCCGACATGTAGGGTGCCCTCTTTTACAGGAATATTTCCCGCATTACCTTGAACGCGAATCGTGCCAGCGACTTCATCGTCGACAATGACGAAGCCCAACGTGCGCAGCGCTTGAATGAGAATTTTGGTATCTCGACTAAACAACGCGCCCGTTAAAAGAGTTTCTCCCTCAGCTAAAGCAGCCAAGATTAATGCACGATTGGTGATACTCTTTGATCCGGGAACTTGAGCGACACCACGAGCGGCCGTACGAAAGGGTTTAATTAAAAGCGACTCAGTCATAGAGCTTAGTCGAGAGATTGACGGATAATTTTAGCAGCCTTTAAAAATTGCGAAATTTCTTGGGCATTACCTTGTTCAATAGCGAGACGCAACCGGCGACAGTGTTTTTCAAGCTCAGCGAGGCCCGCCGTTACGGGCAGAGAATTGGCTAACAGAATTCCCGTCCATAGATTTTCTTCTCCTCCCGCGACGCGAGTAGTGTCTTTTAATCCCGAGCCAGCGACATGAGAATTGAAATCAGGTAAACTGGCGACGGCTAAGATTAATGCCGAAGCCGCAGCGTGAGGAACATGACTAACCGCCGCAACCATCGCATCGTGTTGTTGTGCTGAACAGGTAAAGAGGCGCGAGCCTAGTTCAGTCCAAAAGGCCTGGATTTTTTCTAAGGCTTGAGCCGATTCTTGGCCCGTTGGCGTTATGAAACACAGTCGATCCTGAAAAAGATTTTCTTGAGCATGCGTAGCGCCCGCTTTTTCGGAGCCCGCCATCGGGTGCGATCCGATGAAAGTAACTTGAGGCGGGAGGTGGCTAGCGTCTTTTAGAATGGAAGTTTTGACACTTCCTACATCGGTAACGAGTGCTCCAGGGGATAAGGCAGGACCGATTTCTCGGCAGGTTTCGGCCATGCGATCGACGGGAGTGGCAATCACAACTAAATCTGCACCTCGTACTGCCTCTGCTGCTGTATCATAGACCTGCGCGATGCCATTTTGGCGCAAAAACTTTCTCGAAGTATCGGAGCGCGACCAACAGGTGAGGCTGGGGGCTAGTTTTCGTCGGGCAGCGCCTAAGACAATCGACCCTCCGATGAGGCCAGCACCAACGACGGCAATATGTTTAAAGCGAGACATTTTCTAAAGTTGAAGGTCTAGGGTTGAAGCATAGCCTGATAAAACTAACAAAGTAAACAAACTGCCAGCGACAAATGGCATTTGCTGGAAAACATGCCCCCCTCCGAACCCCCTAGAAAGTCGAGTTTCATTCCATCGACACCCCCCGTTTCTCGGGAGAGAAGCAGTCGCTGGAGAATTTTTCGTAAACAACTGAAGGCGGTTGTGCTAGGGGTTTTTATTGTAATTTTCATTATTATTGGGTCCTGGCTTTACACCGAGGGGCAAAGACAAAGTCGTAGTTTGATCGATCTTTCCGCCAGCCGAGATGATGAAGCCCTGCGTGATTTATCTCTGCAAAAGGAAGCCGCCTTTGAAGAAATCCGTCTCAGTAAAGCGGTGCTGACGGCGGAGGACTTAACGCTTTTGGAAGAGGCCGTTAAAGCACAGGAAGAATATGTCGGACGCCAAGGTGGCTTTGCCTCTGAAAATACAAGATTGGAGAGCCTTCGTCGTCGATTGCATGTGATTCAAGCCGATCGTCTGCGTGCGATTTCTAATGCGGCCGAGGAAAGGGCAGTCACGGCGGCCGCGCAAAAAGACGGAACAGCGATTAAAGAGTTGGAGAAAGCATTAGAAGCGGAGCGCTTGATTGATTCTAAATGGATCTTTTCTGGTTTATCTGATCGGGGAAGAATTGCGCGTCTCGATACGCGATTAAGACGCATGCAGGCGGAACCTCTGTGGAAACAAACACGCGAACTGGAAAAGAAAGCGGAGCAAGCTTTTGCGGAGGGTGATATTAAACAAGCCCAGTCGATTATGCAGGATGCCATTCGTATCGAAAACGAATTTGCGACTAACTACCGAGATGTTTTGAATACCGAATTCAATCGCGTTGAACTTTTAACCAATCGACAGGAAACATTTCGTTCCCACCCTACCAAACTTTCTTTAGATAAACAGGTGGCCCAGGCTCGTAAAGCCGAAGCCGAGGATGATTGGAATAAAGCAACGGGCTCTTGGGAGTTAGCTTTGAGTGAAATGACCAAGCTGATGAAGGAATTTCCACGAAGTGCCTACTCGACCCGGGCAACGGAGGAAAAGTTAATTCTACAAAGAAATACTGCCCGAGCACACAATCGTTTGGAACAACTCATGCAAGACATAGCCAGCATGCGGGGCTTCATTCGAGCCTCAGATTTTACCCGAGCTTTGGCCCAAGCGAATAGTCTGTTACTTGTTGCGGATAAGATAGAGCAAGATAATCCAGGGGTTATTCCTGCCGACAGTTTACTTCTTCGGGAGTTAAAATATATCACCCAAAATGCAGGTACTTTAGCGGTGATTGTGCCTACCTTAGATCGGATTACTTTGTTCGTTCCTCAGTATCCACAAGTTAAACTCCTCAAGCAGGAAGTTTCACAATCTCTTTACGCGGCTGTGGTTGGGAATAACCCCAGCATGATTCAAAGAGGAACGGCTCCTGTTGAGTCGGTCTCCTACAAGGATGCACAACTCTTTTGTCAAAATCTTACCTGGTTATCGGGGCGCAAGGTTCGCCTGCCCACACTCGAAGAAATGCAAAGTGCGGTGGGGGATGTGAGTGCCCCGCCTAAAGGCCCCCAAGCTTGGACCTTTGATAACACCGATGGGTTAACCGTGCGAGAAGTGGGAACCAGTAAGCCCAATGCAGCGGGCTTTTTTGACCTTATTGGCAATGTCGAAGAGTGGACCCTCGCTCCCGAGGACAAGGAAGCGGCTGTGGTGGTAGGCGGAAGTGTCAATTGGGTCCCAGTCGCAGGATTTCCTCAAAGAAATGCCCAAAAACGTGAGCGAAGCAGAACGCTTGGCTTTCGTTTTATTATCGAGTAAGATATTAAGAACCCCCTCTTATGTCGTCTGCTGTATCTACCCCATCAGCAACCTTGCCGTCGTTTCCCCGCGTCTTTGTCTTTTTCATCGTCTACGGGTCGTTGGCTCTCCTTTGTTTGTGGCTGAGCTACGATATCCGTTTTCTTGAATTCGATAATGGTATCGGAATGACGTATATCGAACAGCGCAATGCTGCTCTCCTTTGGATAGTGCCTTTAAAAATTCTTTTACTTGGTTTGCTCGGACAATTTCGCGGAGTATTTTATTTTTTCCGACTGTATGATGCCATTCGGATGGTTGCGGCATTGGCTATCGCGACCGTTGTCGTTATTTTCATGGGAGTCTTTTTGCACAATGTTCCAGCGGCTAAATATTTTTCAATTCCACGAAGTATTGCGTTAATTGATTTCAATTTATCTTTGATTATCTTTGTCGGATTCCGTGTGGGGATAAGAACATTACGCCATCGCCTAAAACATTCACCTTCTTCTTACCATGGGCCAATTAAAAGAATTGCGATTATTGGAGCAGGTAATGCGGGTGAACAGTTGGCTGCAGATTTGATTTCTCGTCGAGCCACGGGCATCGAACCCGTTTGTTTTTTGGATGATGCTGTGCATAAGCATGGCTTAGAAATTCATGGCATACCCATTGTTGGTTCGCCCGATGTCATGCCCAGCTTGCGCGAGAAATATGGAGTGACCGAAGTTATTCTAGCCTTGCCCTCGCAAGGCGTTCGACGAATCCGGCAGCTGAGCAATCTGGCTTTAGAAAGTGGACTGAAGGTTTTAGTCGTACCATCGATGTCAGAGCTAGCTGGAGGTCGAGTAAGAGCGAATGACCTCCGCCCAGTTTCGGTGGAAGATTTATTGGGACGAGAGCCAGCTAAGTTAGACGATACAGCGATCGATCAACTGATTCATGGTCGTACGGTTTTAGTAACAGGAGCTGGAGGTAGTATCGGACAAGAAATTTGTCGGCAAGTCTCTCGCCGCCAACCGAAGCGATTAGTGATTTTGGATCAATGCGAAGTGCTTCTCTACCAAACGGAGCAAGAGTTAATAAGTTCAGACGCAGGAGCAATCATCACCCCGATTATTGCCGATGTGACGGACCGCACACGTATGGAGGAAATTTTCCAACGCTTTCGTCCAGAACTCGTGTTACATGCCGCAGCCCATAAGCATGTGCCCATGATGGAGTCGCAACCCGGCGAGGCTTTGAAGAATAATACTCTCGGAACCGCTTTGGTGGCAGAGTTGGCTTCGAATTATCAGGTAAAAGAATTTGTCTTAATTTCCACGGACAAAGCGATTAACCCCACGAATGTAATGGGCGCCTCTAAGCGCTTGGCGGAAATTGCTGTGCAATCGATGCAAACCCGTCCAGGCAACTTAACGCGCTTTGTGGCAGTGCGATTTGGCAATGTTTTAGGCTCCTCTGGTTCGGTTATTCCAATGTTCAAAAAGCAGATTGCCGCGGGCGGCCCAGTGACGGTGACACACCCCGATGTACAGCGGTACTTCATGACCATTCCTGAGGCCGTTGGTCTCGTTTTGCAAAGCGCAACACAGGGCCGAGGTGGAGACATTCTTGTTCTGGAAATGGGGCAGCCTTTGAAGATTATCGATGTCGCACGCCAGCTCATTGAGCTCAGCGGATTCCGTCCCGACATTGATATCGAAATTAAAATTACGGGTCTGCGCCCAGGAGAGAAAATGATCGAAGAACTTCAGCATCATGGAGAGCAACACCACCCTACGGCACACCCCCGTATTTTCCGCTTCGTTGGACCAGCGATGGATAATGCGAAACTACCCGAGTTTCTTCAGGCAGTGAAGCAATGCATTTCTCAGGAAAAGGATATTTGTAAGCAAGGCATTCGCCAATTGGTTCCCGAGTATATTCCTTTTGTGGATTAGTTTTTACGCTTCAGGCTTTCCTCCGAGAGAGACTTTCTGCATCTTTGGTCTATGGCCAAGCAGTCTTCTCTACGCGCTACTGTCGGTATTATTATGGGCTCTCAATCGGATTGGGAAACCATGATACATGCGGCAGAAACTTTGAAAAAGCTCGGCGTAGCCTTTGAGACAGAAGTCGTCAGCGCACATCGCACGCCTTTAAAGTTAAAAGACTATGCACTGAGTGCTAAGAAGCGTGGACTTAAAATTATCATCGCCGGGGCGGGTGGAGCAGCCCATTTGCCTGGCATGGCAGCAGCGATGACGGTTTTACCCGTATTAGGTGTTCCTGTTTCCTCAAAATCTTTAGAAGGTATCGACTCATTATTATCCATTGTGCAAATGCCTGCAGGCATCCCAGTGCACACGTTTGCCATCGGTCGAGCGGGTGCCGTGAATGCGGCACTTGGGGCAGTGGCTATTTTGGCACTCACAGATTCTGCTTTAGCTCAAAGACTGGATCGTTTTCGTGCGGAACAAACGCAAGCGGTTTTAGAAAATCCAATTCCAGGCAAGGCGGGGAAAAAGAAAAAATAAGTTATGGCAAAGCCTTTACTTCCAGGTGGCACAATTGGGATTTTAGGTGGCGGACAATTAGGTCGCATGTCAGCCATCGCGGCGCGACGTATGGGTTATAAAGTAAAAACTTATGATCCCTCCGCTTCATCTTGTGCAGCCGCGATTGCCGATGAACATTTTTCTGCGCCATGGAATGATAACGTTGCCCTGAAAAAATTCGCCGAAGGCTGTGATCGCGTAACTTTGGAGTTTGAAAACATACCGCCTTCCACCGTCGAATGGGTGAACGGCATCGTACCTTGCCATCCTTCAGCCCAAGTCTTGGCGATTTGTCAGAACCGTCGTCGCGAAAAAGAATTTCTTAAGGCTTCGGGCATACCCTGTGCGCCTTTTGCGGTGGTTTCATCGTTCGATGAGTTTACGAAAGCCGTTCCGACCTTAGGCTATCCCTGTGTTTTAAAAACAGCGGATTTTGGTTATGACGGTAAAGGACAAGTCAAACTACCGGATGCAAAGGCTGATTTAGATGCCGCTTGGGCTGTTACTGGTGGCGGTAAAGGAGTCGTGGAAGCCTGGATTCCTTTTCAGTGTGAAATTTCCGTTTTAGTTGCACGCACGGAAAGCGGAGAGGTTGCGGTTTATGAACCAGCGGAAAACATCCACAAAAATCACATCTTACACTTATCGCTTTCTCCGGCGCGTATTTCTTCAGCCACAGCGCAAGAAGCATGTCAGCTCGCCTTGAAAATTGCGGAAAAGATTAATTTGGTCGGTTTGTTAGCCGTTGAAATGTTTGTGCAAGAGGGACGAATTTTGGTAAACGAACTTGCACCTCGTCCGCATAATAGTGGCCATCAAACCTTTGACGCGAATCAAACCAGTCAGTTTGAACAACACATTCGTGCCGTCTGTGGTTTGCCATTAGGCGGAACGAAACCGTTGCAACCTTCGGCGATGGTTAATCTTTTAGGCGATCTTTGGCGTCATGGCGCCGAGCCCGATTGGACTAAGGTTTTACAAGATCCAGCAGCCAAATTGCACCTTTACGATAAAGGGCAAGCTGCCCCAGGGCGAAAGATGGGTCATATCACCGTCACCGCGGCAACAGTAGAAGAGGCTAAACAGCGCGCTGAAGCCTTGCACGCAGCCCTCTCTGCTTAGTCGACCAATTCTGGTTTCCGCACAAAAAGTAGTGTGGGAATTTGACCGAGCGCAGCGAAAAGAAGAATAGCCTGGAACACGGGGATGCGTGCTTTGGTTTTAGCAGCTTTCGCGATATAATTTTTAGCCATGACTTCGGAAATCATGACAAAGGCAAAAACAATGGAGAAGAGACAGAGCAGGGTAAAAAGTTTGCGCCAAGTTTTTTCATCCTGAATTTTTTCCCACGGAGCGACGAGTAGAAGCGCATAAAAAATAAAAAACCAACACTCCATTTGAAGAGCCAAAGGGTAATGGACAGTTTCTGGTTGCCAGCGTGGCGGAACATGAAAGCTACCCCATGTCCAGCCGCCGACTAAATCCAAGACACCCAAGGCCGCAATCAGTGCGGCAAAGAGATAACTGGCATAACGAGCGTAGCGAATACCACGAAGGGTTGAGGGATGCATGTTAGATGTTTTTAGAAAAAATTAGGGGCGAAACAAGGCGACATCGCTCCACTCGCCCATGGTTCGTCCGTCGCTTTTAACCCCTCCCCAGATAGTCCTGCATTTGGCTTCAAAATGCTCTTTTACCTTGGTTTGTTCGGGTGCGAGGACGCCGCTAAGAGCCAAGACTCCTCCTGGCTTTACGGCGTGAATCAAGTCATCGGCATAGATACAGAGAACATCGCTGATGATATTAGCGAGAACCACCTTAGCAGGCCCAGTCAGCTTAAACCCCTCTTCGAGGCCAGCATGGTAAAAATGAACTTTATCGGCGAGGATGCCATTGTCTTCACGATTAGCGATGCTGACGCGGACGGACTCAGGATCGCGATCGAAACCAGCCACTGAGCCACAGCCGAGTTTGGCCGCAGAGAGGGCTAAAATTCCTGAACCACATCCTGCATCAACGACGCTAACTTTTTCAGCAGGGTGTTGAGACAAGTAATCCATCAATCGAATGGCGCAAAGCCGAGTGGTCGGGTGATCCCCCGTGCCGAAAGCTAAACCCGCATCAAACCAGACTACCGCAGCATCGCTGGGCACAGAATAAGTCTGGCGCATCCAGGCGGGAACCCAGTGAAGTCGACCCTGTTGCCAGGGCTTCAAATGTTCTTTGTAGGCTTCCTTCCAATCTTTCTCCGCTAAAGTGGTCGCTTCGTAAGCCTCAGGAAGTTTTTTGAACGCTTTTCTTAAGACTAGCCAAGCCTTATCAGCCTCATCTTTATCATCAAAATACCCCATCACGAAGTGGGGCCTACCTGGGCCTTCATGAAATAACATCCAAGGCGAACGGGTTAACTCACAAAAATAATCTTCCAACGGCTGAACGTAGTCTTCGTGGATTGGGCAACGTAATTCAATCATCGGGCAGGCAATTTTTCTGCTAATTCGGCGATAACTTTGGGCAGAAGCTGATGTTCGGCTTGGTGAATTTTCTGAGCAAATGTTTCTAAAGTATCATCGGCTGTCCGTGGAACGCGGGCTTGTCCAAGATGACCACCTTCATCGACGGCTTCGGTAACCCAGTGCACTGTGCAACCACCTTCGGCAGAACCAGCACGCCAAGTTTGTCCAATGCCATCTAGTCCAGGGAATAAAGGAAGTAGAGTCGGGTGGAGATTAATGATTCTTCCGGCAAAGGGATGAAGGAGTGGAGATTTTAACACCCGCATAAAGCCAGCGAGGACAACTAAATCGATTTGATCATCGATGAGTGTTTGCGCCCAGGCTGCCTCCCGTTCGGGAGAAAACTTTGTCTTAAATGGACCAGGATCGAGATAATGAGCAGGCACTCCGTAAATCGGGCCCAACTTCAACATCGGTGCGGTAGGAATGTCACAGTAGATTCCTGCGACCACGGCTTTGCCGAGCCGACCTTCTTTTTGGGCACGTAGCACCGCATCGGCATTTGAGCCTCGACCTGAACCCAGCAGTGCAACACGCATGATTAACCATGTTCTGGAGAAGGGCCTCTGGGCAATGGGATTTTCGGGTGAATGAAAAAAAGAAGAAAAAGTTAATTCAAACTTTGCTCCGGCGGGTCTTTGGGTGATAATTCATAAGTTTCATCACCATGGACCGCCGCGAGTTCTTTCGCTTAACCGCTTTAACTACTTTAAGTGCTACACTTTTACCAGGTTGTGCGAGCAGTGGTTCCTCATCATCGGGGGGAAGTTCACCCACGGTATCTTCGCCTGATACCTCACCGCCTTCAAATTTTAATGGGCGAAAAACTCTTCTCGGAATTGATGTTCTAGAGGCTGACGGATTTAGCTCTCTCCAGGGTCAACGCGTAGGATTGGTAACGCACAAAGCAGGTGTTAATGGCCGAGGGCAACGCACCGTTGATGTTTTAGCCCGAGCTCCAGGAGTGAAGCTGACCAAGTTATTCGGTCCAGAGCATGGCATTGATGGTAATGCTGCGGCCGAGGTTGCAGTAAAAAATGCCCGTGATGTACGGACGGGTTTACCGATTTATTCCTTGTACGGTGCAACGCGTCGGCCAACACCTGAGATGTTGGAGGGCTTAGATGTTATCGTCATCGATTTTCAAGATATTGGATCCCGCTCATACACCTACATCAGTTGTATGCGTTATGTGATTGAGGCGTGCTTTTCTCTCGATCGGCCGGTGCGCGTGGTTGTTCTTGATCGGCCCAATCCGCTCGGCGGAGAAAAGGTCGATGGACCTTTCATTGAGCGCGGGGTGAAAAGTTATGTGGGCGCCTATGAAATGCCTTATGTTCACGGTTTAACTATTGGTGAAATCGCTCGTTGGGCAGTAGCTACACCTGGAGTCTTGGAAATCTCGGAGGCGCAAAGAAAACGCGGAAGTCTCGAGGTAATTTCCATGCGTAACTGGAATCGCTCTCTCTTGTGGAATCAAACAGGACTTAACTGGGTGCCGACCTCTCCCCGCATTCCAAATCCACAAGCAGCCTTGGGGTATGCCATGGTTGGGTTGGGATGTATCATCGGAGATTTTAGTCACACCTATCGTGATCAAATGCATTTCCGTTTTATCCGTTACGGAAAAAGAAAATCCGATGATCTCATTTCGGCTTTAGGTTCATCAGTGCCAGGATTGAAACTCGAACCCAAGGTTATGCCTGATGGGACGCAGGGAGTTTACACGGCGGTATCAAATTGGTCACGATTCAAGCCCACCGCGATATCGCTTCACATGATGAGACAGAGTTGTCTTTGGGATAGTACCAATCCCTTTGCCCAAGCCTCACACCTTGAACGTGATTTGTTTAACAAGCACGTAGGGAGCCCTAATTTTCTTAATGAACTAAGAACGCAAGGGGCCAAAATTGATTTGCAGCGCTGGATGACACGCTGGGCGGGTGATGCGGAGGCATTTCGTTCCCGCACCTCACCTTATCGACTTTACTCTTAATTAGTAAGAGCGCCCATCGCGCTTTTCCCAGAAATTGATGTAAGCTTGATTGAGGACACCATAGCCTCCAGCCGTTGGGTATTTGCCCGTAAAATACCAATCACCTAAACTGGTCGGACAAGCTTTGTGGAGTGAATCAATTTTTTGGAATAAGAGAATGAGTTCCCCCTTCCAGCCTGACTTGCGCGGATAAACTAACTCTGCCGCTTTAGCCGAAATTTCATTTTCGGTGAAAGCATCATAGATTCGTTGCACATGATTTTTCATCGCCGAGGCAGGCCCTTTGGCTTGAGCAAGACAGTCTTGGTAAACTTCTTGGAGTAGGTCGAGCTTGCCCCGCTCTTTGCAGAGAGCGACCGCCGCCTGGAAGGCCAAGAATTTACCCATTTCTGACATATCGATACCGTAACAATCTGGATAACGAATTTGTGGTGCCGTCGAGGCAATGACGATGCGCTTAGGATTAGGTCGTGCCAAGATGCCGAGAATCGATTGGCGTAAAGTGGTACCACGAACAATCGAGTCATCCACACAAACTAAAGTATCACCTTCCCGCACCGTGCCGTATGAAATATCGTAAACGTGCGATGCCATTTGCACCCGATTTTTTTCCTGCGAAATAAAGGTCCGCAATTTCACATCTTTGTGCGCTACCTTTTCCCCGCGTGGCCAGCCACCCAAGACGAGTTTATCGATGGCGGATTCATCTAACTTTCCTGCACGCAGGGCTTCCGCGAGTTGGTTACGCACTTGCACGCGACGGCGCCGACGTAGTTCTTCCATTAAACCATACCAAGCAATTTCCGCCGTATTGGGTATGTAGGAAAAGACGGCATGATCATGATTTTCGCGAATGAGCTGAAGAATGTCATCGGCCAGTGCCGCCCCAAGGGCTTTGCGCTCATGATAAATCTCCGGATCATTGCCACGGGAAAAATAAATTCTTTCGAATGAACAGTGACGTTTCTCTCCGGGATTGTGAATAGGCTCAATGGAGTGACGTCCATCCGCTTTAATCACTAGGGCCGAGCCTGGCGGTACTTCTTTAACATCAGCTTGATTGACTCCCACAATGGTCATGAGGGCAACGCGTTCGGAGGCGACGGCTATGAGGTCGTCGGTGCGAACATACCAGCAAGGGCGGATGCCATTGGCATCACGAACCACAAAGGCATCACCGTTACCAATTAAGCCTGCAATCGCATACCCGCCGTCCCAATTTTTGGCGGCTCGGCGCAGCACGTTGCCAACATCTAAGTGTTTCGAAATTTCTTTTTGGATCGCGGCTCCTTCAAGGCCTTGATCTTTGAAAGCTTTAAAGAGCCGGTCATGCTCCTCATCTAGCCAAAAACCAATTTCTTCCAGAATCGATTGAGTATCGGTGGAATAAATGACGTGAGCGCCACGTTCGGTTAGCGAAGCATTCAGCGCCGAGGTGTTCGTTAAATTAAAATTACCAGCAACGAGCAAATTACGCGTCGGCCAAATGGATTTTCTGGCATACGGGTGACACGAGATGGAATCAAAACTCCCCGAGGTTCCGTAGCGTAAGTGCCCTAGTAAAAGCTCCCCGCCGTAATCAAAATGGCGTTTAACGGTTTCGGGAAATTCTGGAACAATCGTAGCCTCGCGTACTTGATCGGCGTAGGCTTTAATTTGTCGGGTAAAGATTTGCGTTAAGCCCTGTGCGCCAATTTCTCGATCGCGGAATAAAAAGGCTTCTCCGTTTTCGGCCCCAATTTTGACACAGCCAATGCCCGCTCCATCTTGGCCACGGTTGTGCTGTTTCTCCATTAACAGAAACAGCTGATTGAATCCATGAAGTGGCGACCCATATTTCTCCTGATACCATTTTAGGTCCTTAGTCAGCCGGACTAGGGCAATGCCACATTCGTGCCTTAAAGAGTCGCTCATCGCAGGCTGGAGAGTTTGCCCAAGAGGCGCGCGTCCTGTCCAGCGCTTACTATTATCAAGAACGCAAGAGGCGGCTCAAGCGGTCCAAGCTTTCCCCAATCAGCCCAGCCATACTCTGGTGTTGGCGGAAGCTGGGGTCTTTATGGTATTCGGCTAGCCCTTCGGCTAGTTCTTTAGCCTTTTCTGGGGTACTTAAGGGATTGGATTCCATCGCGACCAACAAATCTCGCATGCGATCGGGTGCGGCGAGCAATCGTCGGTGAATCAGGGATTGCTCCTCTCGTCGGTATTGCGCAGCGGAAGCCGCATTAATGTGTTTCGCGCAAAGTTGGGCAAAGGGCCGGTTCTCTTTAAAAGATCCAGGGAGATAGAACCTTAGCCGGCCGTCGTAAGATTGTTGGTCAAAGTCCATCGCGCGAACACGTATAGCGGTGGCATCAAAATCAGGAGTAACGGCGACCACGAAGTTGTAGGCTCGCATATCACCCAGTAGCCGCACCAAGCACCGCTCTTCGAATTTAATCAGCTCTTTGGCCAGCCGAACGGGGTGGTGGCTGTTCGCATCAATCCACTTTTCAGAAAAGATATCACCCGGAATACCAGTCACATGTTCTTCTACTAAGGTTTCACCCCAAGTGAGGTAGTGCATGCGGTTGGGTGAAAGGAGGTGCTCAAGTTCCAAGCCACAAACCCGCGAGGCATCACCCGTTTTTACATAAAAATAATCGTGATTTTCATTATAGGCATTAACGATACGAACACGAAAAGGCTGAGAATTGCCAAAAGAACAAAAATCAACGCGATCCACATAAACGTGACTAAACACGCGCAATCCACCCTCACCGCGGAGCAGGGCGTAGGTTTCTAACAAGCTTTGAGAAAGACTGGCCATTACTTCGGGTTGGTAGGCCACGGTTTCCCACAACGTATCGCGACCGCGATCCAACAATGGCATGGCCGCGGTAAAATCACGCAACTGAGCGTAGGAAACGGGTAGTGTCACTTCGCGGCCTTCACGGGCTAAATACTCACGAAGTTGCTCACCAATCGGGTAGGCTGGCTTACGCTGCGTTTTTTTAAATTCAAATTCTGAACCAGCGGCGTCCATGGATTAATCGAGGTGTGGCCGAAGATGACTTTCCTCAATCACCATTTGTAATGGTTGGTGAGGATGACATTCAGCGCGATAAGCAATGAAACTTCGCCGGTGTTGGTCGAAGATAGGCCAAATCAGAGTGCGGTCTGATTCAGGGACTTTAATTTGGGCAATTTCTTCTCGAGCAAAAAAAGCAAATTTACCTTCCGTGATGGTAGCAGGGACTTCTTTAAGGCGGCGACGACAATCAAAGAGGAACATTAGCCAATGAGTCTGCCCTTCATAACCTTTTTCCGAAATCATTCCGAAAAGATGTAAATCGGAGGTCTCTACTTTGACTCCAGCTTCTTCCGCAACTTCGCGAACCGCACATTCAAAAGGCGATTCTCCTGTGGTTGTCTCCAGTTTTCCTCCAATCGGGCTCCAGCAACCTTGATTAGGTGCTTTGGTGCGCTGAATGAGCAGAAGTTTTCCGTTTTCATCATGTAGAAAAACGAGAACGCTGATTTTAAAAGGGAGTGTCGCGCCAGTGGACATAACTCAACCTTGCTCGAGATAGGAGTGGGCACAATCTCGGAGTGAAGTTTTCCGAGGAGTTGCGTTCGGGCACGGCCTAGCTAAGTTTATTCCATGCCTGAACTCGCCGAAGTCGAATTTTTCCGTCGTCGCTGGGATGTTGCTCGGGGCAAAACAGTCAAAGCCGTTTATCTCAATGCGCGTGCGCGAGATAATCGTGGCATACCCATTGCTAAGATAAAAAAAGCTCTACTTGGGCAAAAGTTTTTAGCTTCCCGGGCCGCAGCTAAACAAATGGCGTTTTATTTTTCGAATCACCTTTGGCTGGGCATTCATTTGGGTATGACGGGAGAGTTGGCCGTGGGTTCTGCCCAACGAGAACCTAAGCCCCATGAACACCTCGTTCTTAAAATGTCGAACGGCCAAGAACTCATCTTCATCGACCCTCGGCAGTTCGGGCGGGTTTTGTTCTATCAAGGTCAAGGCGTCCCTGAATGGTGGGCTAAAATTGCGCCCCCGATTTTATCTCGTGCTTTTACGGTTCAGGTGGTTGCCGATTTTTTAAAACGTCACGGCCGAGCTCCCATCAAGGCGGTCCTGTTAATGCAGGAACGTTTTCCTGGTATTGGCAATTGGATGGCCGACGAAGTTTTGTGGCGCGCAGGTTTTCATCCTCAAGCCCGTGCGGGAAATTTTGGCCCTCAATCGATTAAGCGACTGCATCGCATAGTACGCCAAGTCTGTCGCGATGCTTTAAGAGTGATTGGTAAAGATTGGTCCGACCCACCCAGTCACTGGCTCTTTAATCATCGCTGGAGCGATGGGGGAAAATGTCCGAGGTCGCGCGCTTTGCTAAAAAGGGCTCCGATTGGCGGACGAACGACTTGTTGGTCTCCTGCTAAACAAAAATTAGGTGCGGAACGCCGTTGACCTTTCTGTGAACACGAAGGACTTTTTTCTATGCGTGTGACGGGAGGTATTGCTCGAGGAATTCAATTGCGTGTGCCCACGAAGGGTGGGGTGCGCCCAGCGACCGATTATATTCGCGAGGCCGTTTTTAATTCTCTCGCAGCGTTTATTCCTCAGGCAAAGGTCCTCGATTTATTTTCCGGTACGGGTGCTTATGCTTTAGATTCGCTGAGCCGCGGTGCACTTTCCACCACGGCAGTGGATTTGTCTATCGGTAACGAAATAAAAGCTAATATGGCTGCGGTTGCTAAATCCATGGGAGTGCCTGAATTGCCGATGAAAACAATCACGGGTGACGCGATGCGATTGGATTTAACCCCAGAGCGGTTCGATTGCGTTTTTGCTGATCCGCCCTGGGAATACTGGGAAACAAAAGGGGAAGAGATTGCACAAGCAGCCGTTGCTTATGCTAATCCCGGTTCGGATGTGAGAGTTATTCTTGAAGCACCTGGAGGTTACACCGTACCAATACCTTTAGGTTGGAAATTAAAAAAAGTAATCGGTAAAGGCAAAGGTCAGCCTGCTGCTTCGATTCTTGTTCGCGAATCTTAGAGAGTCGGTCGATGTGACTGCCAGGCATTTAATTGCGATAACATAATAGCTGTACCCACGAGACACGCTGCTTCCACGCGTAAAATTCTGTCGCCCAAGTGATAAAAATGGAAACCACTCTCTTTGAGGAGAAGGCGTTCACGGTCCGTCCATCCTCTCTCCGAGCCAATCGCCAGGGTTCCTCGTTTTTCTTTACTCTTACAAGACTTTAAGGTGCCCGTGGCTTCGTAAGGATCAAGCACGACGCGCCAATTTTGCTGAGAGATTTGAGAAAGAGCTTCGGTTAATGTAGGGAAAACAATGACTTCGGGAAGTCTGGTTGTATAGGCCTGTTCAGCTCCTTTTATCAAAAATTCTTCCCACCCCTTGTTTTTCCAAAGTGTGCTTTGGGCATAACTGGGGTCACTTTTTTCCGAGCTAAAAAAGAAGATTCGCTCAATCCCCAAGCACGCACCTTCATACAAAACTTTCTTCGCGGTCGCGGGTCTAGGTAATCCAACAATGATTTCACAAGGTAGTTGTGGCTGGATTTCCTTTTCCAGTTTTAAAGTAAATTTAAGACGAGGATGCGTTTCGGTAATCGTGGCGATACCACGATGGCCTTGAATGATTCCAGCATGAAATGATTCGCCAGTTTTTAGTCCCATCACCTGTAGGAGGTGCTGTGTACGCGGGTCGTCAGCGGGGAGACCGCTGGCCACTTCACTTTCATTTAACAAAACCAAGTTCACCTCATCGAACTTGGCATTTGTTACACACCTTGCGAGAGGGAACCGCGGCAAACGCTTGCGCACTACCCTAGCCTTGTTAAGGTTTCATTCATGGATTTATCTGAGTTGAGAAAAGAGTACGCCACGCACGGCCTCGATCGAGCCGAGTTGCTGGACTGTCCCTTGGCTCAATTCAAAGTTTGGTTCGCTCAAACTCAGGCCTCGGGTCTCGCTGAACCCAATGCGATGATTCTTAGCACGATTGATTCGACTGGGGGGCCCCATGCTCGAACCGTGCTTCTTAAGTTAGCCGATGAACGCGGGCTTTGCTTTTTTACAAACTATGAAAGCCGTAAGGCGAGCCACTTGACTCACGAGCCAAGGACTTCGCTCTTATTTCCATGGTATGCCATCGAGCGACAAGTTCACATAACTGGCAGAGTGGTAAAGACTTCTGAATCTGAATCAGAGGCTTATTTCGCCCGTAGACCCTATGGTAGCCAGTTGGGTGCCTGGGTTTCCAATCAAAGCGAGAACATTCCCGATCGCCAGCACCTCGAGGCTAAGTTGGAGTTCTACAAACTGAAATACCCCGAAGGGAAAGTCCCAAGACCGACAAATTGGGGTGGATATCGTTTAATACCAGAGACTTACGAATTTTGGCAGGGCCGACTTAATCGCCTTCATGACCGGTTTATCTATACCCGCGAGGGCAATGGATGGTCAATTAAACGCCTTTCTCCCTGAGTCTGTCTAGGATTAGTTTTTCTAATAAGGGCGGGGGATGGGTCTTACTCCGAGTGTACGGGCATCGCAAAGGTTGACCAAATTACCCTCTTTCATTCACAAGTCCATTCCCGCGTCTAATGCGTCTACCACTTTTCCTATCACTACTTTGTCCAACTTTCGCTTTTGCGGGAGCCAAAGGCGTTGATCCCAGTGCTCAAAATCTTTTTGAAATCTACGGCTTTCCCGTCACTAACTCGCTGCTGACAACTTGGATTCTGGCGATTGTGATTATTGTCGCCGTTCGTCTTTTAGTTGGAACCCCAAAAATTATTCCATCGAAGGGGCAAGCGTTGGTGGAAAATGTCGCTTCTGGTTTGCGGGATGCTTTGGAGCCTATTGTTGGCAAAAAAATGATCGGGAAAGTTTTCCCGATGCTCTGCGGATTTTTCATCTTTATTTTATTAATGAATTGGAGCGGATTATTGCCAGGAGTTGGCACGGTTAAATTTTTGCGCGAGGGAGATTGGGTCGAAGCAATCCGCCCAGCGACTTCGGACTTAAATACCACGCTCGCGTTGAGCGTTGTTTCCTTTGTTGGCTGGACCTATTTCGTGCTTCGTTACGCAGGTATTAAAGTTTTGGTTTTCGATCTTTTCGGAAACAAATCGGATAAGAAAGAGATTGGTCTTCC
>CANIUQ010000007.1:0-67500 GCA_947470855.1 Opitutia bacterium
CATGTGCTTTGGCGTATTCAGAATGGTGAACTTGATGGGATTCAGCCCAAGGTCGTGGTCTTAATGATTGGAACTAATAACAGCGGGGTTGCTGAGAATTCGGCCGAGGAAGTGGCGGTAGGTATTAAGAAGATTATCGAGGCTATTCACGCTAAAGCTCCTCAAGCCAAAATCCTTCTCCACGCCATTTTCCCTCGAGCCCGTGAGAGTGAAGACGCGAAAAACATTGCGGTGAATCAAATCATCCAAAAGTACGCCGATGGAAACAAGGTGTATTGGTTGGATATTCGCAAAAACCTTTTAACGCCCCAAGGCGAGTTGTCCTATGAGATTATGCCCGACCTGTTGCACTTGAGTTCGAAGGGCTATCAAATCTGGGCCGACAGTTTAAATGCCCCTTTGGCTGAATTAATGAAGTAAATTTAGGGTGCTTCAATCCTTGGTGGCTTGACGACCCGAGGCTTCCTCGAAAACGTTGGAGTTATGAGTTCATCCTCCAAGCGCGGTTTTTGGTCGAAACTGGAAATCGCTTTAGAGTCTTTCATTTTTGCCAGTCGATGGATACAGGCACCGATTTATCTCGCGCTGATTTTTGCAGCTTTTGCCTATGCTTGGAAAAGTGTCCTCGAACTTTTTCATCTTTTTGCTAATTTTTCCACGGCAACGGAGAGCACCATCATGCTCGGTATACTCTCCTTGGTTGATATCTCTATGGTGGCCAATTTGGTAAATATGGTTGTTGTTGGTGGTTACGCGACCTTTGTGAGTCGGATTGAGTTTGGTGATAATTCCGACCGCCCTAACTGGCTAGATCACATCAACGTCAATACTCTCAAAACGAAATTAGCTGGTAGTCTCGCCAGTATTTCCGCCATCCATTTACTTAAAAGTTTCATCGATATTACGGCCGCCTCCTCCACCGTTGCTTTTACTGCGCAGCACGAAAAAATTATTTTTTGGCAGGCGATTATTCACGCTATTTTCCTCTTCTCGATGATGTTGTTTGCTTGGAGTGAAAAAATTCAGCGTCACCCATCCGATCATTAAATGGGCAATCTGTTCTGGTTGCTCTTGGGGTTTGTTTTGGTGGGTTCACTTAATGCGGATGAGGTGCGATTTTACATTGGCACCTCAGGAAGGGAAGGCGCGGGGATTTTGCAAGGGGTGCTGGATAGTAAAACAGGTAAACTGACCACTCCTCAGCTGATTGCTGAAGCAAAAGGGGCTTCATTTTTGGCGATGAGCAAAGATCGGCGAATTCTTTACGCTACTTTAGATTTAGGTCAGGGCAACGGAGGGGTGGGGGCTTTTCAATTACGCGATGGTCAGCCTGCACGTTTACTAAACATCCAGCCCTCGCAGGGAACCAATGCTACACATGTTGCACTTGATCAAAAAGGGAAAGTTCTCCTTGTGGCAAATTATGGGTCAGGGTCGATGGCGAGTTTCCCGCTTAACCCTGATGGGTCAATCCAGCCCCCCAAAGATTTTTTTGTCTATCAAGGACGGAGCCTTGATCAAGTGCGACAGGAGGCTTCGCATCCGCATGGAGCTTTTGTGGATCAGCTGAATCGATTTGTTTATGTGCCTGATCTCGGACTCGATAAAATTTTTGTCTACGCGCTCAATGAGGATCGCTTGGAGTCATTAACTCAATGCACCTTTGAACTTAGTCCAGGTAGTGGCCCACGTCATCTGGCTTTTCATCCTCATTTACCTGTCGCTTTTGTGGTGAACGAGTTGTCGCTCACGGTTGCGGTGATGAAACTCGACCCACATTCGGGCCAGCTGAGTCTCAATCAGGTGATTTCAAGTTTGCCTGTAGGGGTGTCAGCCAAAGGCGTTACCTCCTCGGCTATTTTTTGCTCTCCGAATGGGAAGAATTTGTATGTCGCTAATCGTGGTCACGATTCCCTCGCCGTTTTTGCCATAAACCCGCAGGGTCAAATAACCTTAATACAGCATATGCTGAATGTACCAGCGACACCTCGAGGATTTGGTATTTCCCCAGATGGTCATTGGTTAGTTTGCGCTGGGCAAAAATCAGGTACGCTCAATGCTTATCGCATTGATTCAGCCACGGGTAAATTAAGCGATACGCACCAGTCTGTTGTAGTACCCGCTGCGTCGAGTATTCTTTTTGTGGATACGAAATAATCAAACCGTTTAGCGGAGAATGAGGTTATCAATCAGTCGCGTTTTGCCCAAGTAGCCTGCGACAGCAATCGCACATTCGCCGCGTTCAATGGTTGGGCATGGGGCCATGGTTTCGCAGTTCACAATCTCGATATACTGAATTTGAAAATCGGGCAGGCTAGATAAGTTTTCTCTGACAGCGATTAAGATTCGATGGGCGTCGGATTCGCCTTTTTCCACAAGTGACTGAGCTAATTTTAAAGCTTTAGGTATGGCTTCGGCTTTCGTCTTCTCTATTTCACTCAAATAGCGATTGCGCGAACTCATCGCCACACCGTTTGGTTCTCGAACGGTTTCGTGGGCGATGATTTTGATAGGGAAATGTAAATCGCGCACCAAACGCCGTATCACAGCTAACTGTTGTAAGTCTTTTTGACCAAAGACAGTGATTTGAGGTTGTACGGCATTAAACAGCATCGTCACCACTGTAGCGACGCCTTGAAAATGCCCAGGGCGAAACTTTCCGCATAGCCCTTCAGAAACATACCCAACATTGACCCAGGTTGAGGCATCGCTGGCATAGAAGTCTTCCGTTGATGGGGCGAAAATAATGTCCGCTCCACTTTCACGGCAAGCTTGCTCATCCGCCGCAAAAGTTCGCGGGTAGCGAGCGAAGTCTTCATTGGGGCCAAATTGTGTCGGGTTAACAAAAATCGAGACGACAACAACGGCAGATTCTTTTTTTGCCCGTTTGATAAGCGCCTGATGTCCAGAATGGAGGCAGCCCATGGTTGGAACCAGCCCGATTGATAGCCCTTGATGTCGTTTAGGGGCTAGGGCTTTTTGTAGTTCTGGGATGGTACGAACAACCTGCATGGGGCGGATGCTGGGGGAATGAATCGGGGTTGCAAGTGACACTTCTCTCTCGTCACTGCAATAACTTCGAAAGGGGTGGGATTTCTTGGGCGTTTCTTAAGCCTTTATCTTCATGAGGTTAACTTGAGCAGGGGAGCAAGGGTGTCCGACGACCCTAAAGTCTCTTTTTGCTCTAACTCTTAGAAATAGCCCCCGTGATTTTTTGAAAATCCCTTCTTGGCAGGCTTGAGGTAAATCTCAAAGTTAGGGGTTCTATCCCCCTATATCATGTCTCACTTCAAGAATGTGCCGGTCATTCGCTACGAAGGACCCAAGTCTAAAAATCCATTTGCTTTTAAGCATTATAATCCCGACGAAAAAGTTGGTGGTAAAAAAATGAAAGACCACATGCGTTTTGCGGCCGCTTACTGGCACGTGATGCGCAATGGTTTGAGTGATCCCTTTGGTGGTGCGACAGCATTGATGCCTTGGGATGATGGTTCAGAGTCCCTCGATAATGCATTGCGTCGCGTACCCGTCTTTTTCGAGTTTCTCGAAAAGTGCCAAATCGACTTTTACTGCTTCCACGACCGCGATATTGCCCCCGAAGGCTCTACCCTGACTCAGACACACGCTAATCTCGCTCGTGTTGTCCAAGAATTAAAAGGTTATCAAAAGGAAACAGGTAAAAAGCTTCTTTGGGGTACGGCCTGTCTTTTCTCGCACCCTCGCTATGCACAGGGTGCAGGTACTTCTCCTAATGCTGATGTCTTTGCCTACGGTGCTAGCCAAGTGCGTCATGCTTTAGATGCAACGAAGGCATTAGGTGGTGAAGGTTATGTCTTCTGGGGTGGTCGCGAAGGTTATGCGACGTTGTTGAACACCAACATGAAGCGCGAACTCGATCACCTGGCTGCTTTACTGCACCTTGCCGTCGATCATGCGAAGAAGATTGGTTTTAAAGGACAGTTCTACATCGAGCCAAAACCACGCGAACCCTCGACGCACCAATACGATTCTGATTCCGCAGCCTGCCTTAACTTCCTCCGCGAGTATGGCCTATTGAAGTACTTCAAACTCAATATCGAAACCAATCACGCTACGCTCGCTGGTCATACCATGGAGCATGAACTCGAAGTCGCGATTGGAGCGAATGCACTTGGCTCGATTGATGCGAATCGTGGAGACACTCTCTTGGGTTGGGACACGGACCAATTCCCCACCGACCTCTATCTCACGACCAACATTATGTTGCGCGTCTTGAAGATGGGTGGATTCACCACGGGTGGATTGAACTTCGACGCTAAACGTCGTCGCGAATCTCACGAGCCAGTTGACCTCTTCCATGCTCATATTGGTGGTATGGATGCCTTTGCTCGTGGCTTAAAGATTGCGCATGCGATTATCAAGGATGGCAAATTGGATAATTTCGTCGATAAGCGTTACTCCTCTTGGGATAAGGGTATTGGTCGCACAATCGAGAAAGGTAAGACCTCACTGGTTGCACTCGATAAATACGCTCAAGGCATCAAGCCTCCTCATCTCGACTCTGGTCGCCAAGAGTTGCTCGAAAATCTCATCAACGAATACATTCGTTAATCCTTATGGCTGTTGTCCTCGGTCTGGACCTATCTACCCAAAGTGCTACGGCGCTGGTGTTAGATACTAAGTCTGGAAAGAATCTCGCCACCGCTCGTGCGGCTTTCGGTCCAGACTTTCCTGACCGAGGACATCCAGAAGGGTTTATTCGCGGTGGTCAAAACGGGGAGGTTCATGCTGACCCATTGCTGTGGTTGGATGGATTAGAGTTGGCTTTAACTCGACTCGCTAAACTGACCGACCTTTCTAAAATTGAAGCCGTCTCAGTTTCTGGCCAGCAACATGGCAGCGTCTATTTAGGTTTTGGTTATCAATCTGCTTTAGCTGATGGTAACCCGCAGACTTCTTTAGCGGCTAAAATTAAGCCAGTGCTTTCACGTGTAACCTCTCCCATTTGGATGGATGGTTCAACGGTGAAAGAGTGTGCGGAAATTGCTGCAGCCTTGGGAGGTGATCAGGCAGTGTGTGATCTCACTGGAAGCGTGGCTACGCCACGTTTTACTGGTCCGCAAATTCGTCGTTTCGCTAAAAATAATCCGCAAGCCTGGGAGAAGACAGAGAGAGTTCACTTGGTCTCCTCTTTCTTTGCGTCAATTTTAGCCGGGGCCGATGCGGCTATTGATACCGGCGATGGTGCAGGAATGAATTTAATGGATATACGCAGGGGCGATTGGTCCCCTGCCGCTTTGCAAGCGACTGCACCTGATTTAGCGAAAAAGCTTCCTCCTGTTCGCCCCGGTTCTACCGTGGCTGGACCCATTTCCAAATATTTTGTCGCCCGCTATGGTTTCTCTCCATCCTGCCAGGTAGTCATTGGTACAGGTGATAATCCCTCGAGTTTGGTGGGCATGGGTGCCTCTCGCCCTGGAAAAGTCGTAATCAGTTTAGGAACCAGTGATACAATTTTTGCAGCGATTGAGGGTATTCGCACTGATGCCGCTGGATTAGGCCACGCCTTTGGTAATCCTCTCGGTGGAAGTATGAGCTTAATCTGTGTGCGCAACGGTTCTTTGGCGCGTGAAGCTATTCGCTGGGAGTGTGGATTTAAAGATTGGGACGAATTTTCAGCAGCGATTAATCAATCACCAGCAGCCCAATCGGCGATTCTTCCGATGGAAGAAGATGAGATTACTCCTCGCCGTTCAGCCGGTCGAATTTCTCTCGGTAAGCCTGCCACGGCTCAATCTTTGCCTCGTGCTGCCGTGGAAGGTCAGGCTCTTAATATGCGTTTGCATAGTCGCTGGGTTGGTACGCCGACTACCCAACTTCTTTTGACAGGTGGAGCGTCCAATAACCCAGCGATTGCCAAGATTTTCGCGGATGTGTTTGGAGCCCCAGTCTTGCGTTTAACTGTTTCTGATTCGGCAGCTTTGGGCGCTGCATTGCGAGCGGCTGAGGCTGCTTGTGGGGCAAAAATGGCTTATTTAGAAGCAGTTTTCTGTGCACCTGCTCCTGGGGTAGTTCAGCCCGATCCCGCTTTGCGTTCGGCCTACGATGCCCTCGAGGCCGAATTGGCTAAAAAACTTTCCTAATTTTTTAAACGGCACCCATTGCCCGCTTGAACTAGTTCCGCTAATTTGGCTGAATCCAAGTCTCACCCCTCTCATCCACCTACAACTATGTCACAACGTCCCGTCACTCTGTTCACTGGCCAATGGGCCGACCTCCCGATTGCTGAATTATTGCCCAAAGTGAAAGCGATGGGTTATGACGGTGTTGAACTGGCATGTTGGGGTGATCACTTCGATGTTACCCGTGCGGTAAAAGAAAAAGGTTATATCGAGTCTCTCTGGGCATTGCTGGAGAAAAATGGTTTAGGCTGCTGGGCGATTTCTTCGCACTTAGTTGGCCAAGCGACTTGTGACAATATCGATGAGCGTCACCAAGCGATCCTCTCCCCGCAAATTTGGGGCGATGGAAATCCTGAGGGTGTGCGCACGCGTGCTGCTGCGGAAATGATTCTTACCGCAGAGGCTGCACGTAAATTCTTTGATGCGGGAAAGTCTTACATGGCTAAATTCCCCAAGGGTACGGGCAAGGTAGTGGTTAATGGTTTTACGGGTTCCTCTATCTGGCATGCGATTTATGCCTTCCCTCCAACCAATCAGGCATTCTTGCAAAAAGGCTACGATGATTTTGCCAAGCGTTGGAAGCCCATCCTCGATGCGTTCGAAAAGCATGATGTTTATTTTGCCCTCGAAGTGCACCCTACCGAAATTGCTTTTGATATTACTTCAGCCCAACGTGCTCTTGAAGCCGTTGGCCATCATAAGCGCTTTGGATTTAACTACGACCCCAGTCACTTGGGTTACCAAGGCGTGGATTACGTAAAATTTATTCGTACTTTTGCTAAGCAAATTCACCACGCTCACATGAAAGATGTTTGGTGGGGTCATGGTGACGGCACGGTGGGTGTGTTCGGTGGCCATACTGATTTCTGTGATGCACGACGTGCTTGGGATTTTCGCTCCGTTGGCCGTGGCGATATTCGTTTTGAAGACGTTATTGTGGCTCTGAATGATATCGACTATGCTGGCCCGCTCTCGGTTGAGTGGGAAGATGGTCGCATGGATCGTTTCCATGGAGCGACCGAAAGTTGTGCTTATGTAAAGCGCTTGGCTTTTCCCTCCAATAAAGTAGCTTTCGATGCCGCCTTCGACAAGGCTAAGCAAAAGAAGTAATCTTTTCGCAAAGATTCACCATGGCCACACAAGTTGGAATCATTGGAGCAGGCGGTATGCTTCAATATCACGCTGCGGGATTTCGTTTGGCGAAAGCTGATATTGTTGCCGTTGCTGATCCAGCTCCAGGGGCTGCGAAAAAAGCCGCTGAAAAATGGGGCATCCCACATGCTTATGAATCGGTAGAGGCAATGTTGGCGGCACACCCAAGTCTGAATGCAATCAGCATTATCGTCCCTAACAAATTCCATGCTCCGCTTGCGATTCAGTGTTTAAATGCAGGCAAGCATGTTTTCTGCGAAAAACCGCCAGCGCTTAATGCGCAAGAAGTTGGTGGTATTATTGCTGCGGCGAAAAAATCTGGAAAGCATGTTATGTTTAACTTTAACAACCGTGCTCGTCCTGAATCGCAAGCAATGATGAAGTACATCGAAGCTGGTCAGGTTGGAAAAATTAATTCCGCACAAGCAAAGTGGATTCGTCGCACGGGCATTCCAGGTTTTGGTGGCTGGTTTACCACTAAGGAGCAATCCGGTGGTGGACCGTTGATTGATCTTTTACACATGGTCGATTTAGCCATGTATTTCATGGGCTATCCTGAACCTGCTCATGTCATGGGCCAGACCTTCAATGATTTCATTCAGGATAAATCATTTAAGGGTCCTTGGGGTATCCCTGATCGCATCGGTGGCACCACTGACGTGGAAAACTCCGCGCACGGTTTTATTTCCTTCAAGACTGGCCAAGTTCTTTCTCTGCAAGTTTCTTGGGCGGAGATGGTCAAGCGCGAGGAAGTTTCTGTTGTTTTCCAAGGCACGAAAGCTGGCGGTAAGGTTGAGCGCCTCTTTGGAGTCGATGGATTGGATGACACGGCCATCGATACTTGCGAGTTATACGTTCAAGAAAACGGCAACAGCGTGAATCGCTCCATTGTCACCCCTGCGTGTGAAGACATGGGACGCTCTGCTTCGGCCGCTAATTTTATTGAAGCCATTGAGGGCAAAGCTGCGCCCTTAAATACTCCTGAGCAATCCCTCCGTCTCATGCAGGTTATCGATGCCATTTATGCTTCGGCACGCTCGGGTAAACCAGTTTCTATCTAATTATACACTATGAGTTCATTAAATCGTAAAATTCGTATGGGCATGGTCGGCGGTGGCCGCGGTGCTTTCATTGGCGCAGTTCACCGCATGGCAGCTGCACTCGATGGCCAAATCGAGCTCGTTGCCGGAGCCTTTTCTTCAGATCCCGAAAAATCCCGTCTCTCGGGTCAGGACTTATTCATTAATCCTCAGCGTGTTTATGCTTCTTATCAAGAGATGGCCAAAGCTGAGGCTAAACTTCCTTTGGGCGAGCGGATTGACTTCGTGTCCATTGTTGCTCGTAACGACATGCATTACCCTGTCGCCAAAGCTTTTCTTGAGGCTGGCATTCACGTCGTCTGCGAAAAGCCACTAGCTTATACTCTCGCCGAGGCTAAAAAATTGCGCGATTTGGCGAAGAAGAGTGGTCTGATTTTTGCTCTCACGCACAACTATACTGGCTATCCCATGGTCAAGGAAGCACGTGCCATGGTTGCTGCAGGTAAGCTCGGCAAGATTAACAAAATCGTGGTCGAGTATCCGCAGGGTTACGCCATCACGGCTTTAAAGTCGGCTAAAGACTCCAAGATTTCGAATTGGCGGATGGATCCTAATGTTTCGGGTATTTCAAACTGTATTGGTGATATTGGTACGCATGCTGAAAACCTTGCGCAGTACATTACGGGTTTGGAAATTGAAGAAGTGGCTGCTGAACTCAGTACCTTCATTCCTGGTCGCCCCTTGGACGATGATGGTAACATGCTTGTGCGTTACAAGGGTGGTGCTCGCGGAATTCTTTACGCTTCGCAGATTTCTACCGGTGACGAAAATAATTTAAATATTCGTGTCTACGGTACTGTAGCATCATTGGAGTGGCATCAGGAGCACCCGAATGAATTAATCGTGAAGTTTGCTGAGGCTCCTCGCCAAGTTTGGCGCCGTGGTAACTCCTATAATGGTCCCGAAGCCAAGAAGTATACGCGTACTCCTTTTGGTCACCCCGAGGCTTTCATTGAGGCTTTTGCAAACATTTATCGAGCGGTGGTGGAAGCAATCACCGATCGTCTCTTGGGACGCAAGGCTCCTAAAGAAGGCTATGATTTCCCCTCTATTGATGATGGGGTAACGGGCATGGCCTTTGTCGAGGCAGCCGTGAAGTCATCCAAGGCCAACGCACGTTGGACGAAGTTGAAAGCTTAAACGCCTTTCGCTTTTCCATGAGGGCTCGGGTAAAACCGAGCCCTTTTTGTTTAGTCTGCATGATAAGGTTGGGGGATTTCGTTGAGAATGAGGATGACCGCTTGCCATCGGGCGGTTTGTTCCTCTTTTTCGAGGTCTCATCGCCATGTCTGAGTCTTATATTCAACAGCTATTCGCCGAACGAATCGGTGGAGTAAACTATGGTAAATCCACTGCCATTTATAAGTTTGAAAAAATTAAGCGTGCTAAAGCAGCGGCTAAAAAGGCGAAACCCGATGTTGCTCTGATTGATTTAGGCGTCGGCGAGCCAGATGAGATGGCGTTTCCTCAAGTGGTCAAAGCTTTGCAAAGTGAAGCCGCCAAGCCTGAGAATCGCGGTTATGCGGATAATGGTGGGCCTGATTTCCGTCAAGCGGCTGCACGTTATATGAAAAATCTTTTTAATGTTACGGTCGATGCAGAGACGGAAGTGTTGCACTCTATCGGGTCAAAGGCAGCCCTTTCCATTTTACCCGCCTGTTTGATTAACCCCGGTGATTATGTGCTGATGACGGTGCCTGGTTATCCTGTATTTGGCACGCACGCTAAATACTATGGTGGGCTCGTGCATAATCTTCGTCTTACTGCAGAAAACCATTTCTTACCTGATTTAAAATCCATTCCAGCCGAGATTTTAGCGAAAGCCAAAGTCCTAGTGCTTAACTATCCCAATAACCCAACGGGTGCTTGTGCGACTCTGGCTTTCTTTGAGGAAGTCGTCGCCTTTGCGAAGAAGCATAACCTTGTTGTGATTCAAGATGCGGCTTATGGCTCGCTGCATTTCGGTAAAGAGCAGGTTTCCATTTTACAGGTTCCTGGCGCCAAAGATGTCGCCGTTGAATTACACTCCCTTTCCAAGAGTCATAATATGACGGGTTGGCGAATTGGTTTTGTTACCGGTAATCCGTTGCTGGTTCGTGCTTATGGAGATGTAAAAGACAATTCTGATTCGGGACAGTTTTTGGGTATTCAAAAAGCTGGAGTTGCTGGTTTGGACGATGTTTCGATTCCTCGTGCAATTGCGGCGAAGTATTCTCGTC
The DNA here is from genome assembly GCA_947470855.1 of Opitutia bacterium. GTDB lineage: Bacteria > Verrucomicrobiota > Verrucomicrobiia > Opitutales > UBA953 > UBA953. Next base: position 10,633 of record CANIUQ010000007.1, read on the forward strand.
GTATGGATAAACTCGTCGGTGTTTTAGCCAAACTTGGTTTCCAAGTACGCAAACCAGGTGCTGGATTCTTCCTTTACATGCCTGCGCCAAAGTCAGCCACGGGTCCAACGGGAACGGTCACTTTCGATTCGGGCGAGGCGTTTTCCCAGTGGATGATTACCGAGCACCTCATTTCCACGGTGCCTTGGGATGATTGCGGATCCTTTGTGCGTTTCTCTGTCACGTTCGTTTCCGAGAAAGGTGAGGTAGGTGAAGCCGAAGTGATTACTGAAATTGAACGCCGTTTAACGCCCTGGAAGTATATTTTTTAGGCGTATCTCAGTTTCTGTCGGATTGACAGGGCAGGGGGGGATGGGTCACTTTTTCTTTCTCCAGTTTATGGCCGGATAGCTCAGTTGGTAGAGCAGGTGCCTGAAGAGCACCGTGTCGTTGGTTCGATTCCGACTCCGGCCACCTCTTTTTCAGCCCACTTATGTTTTAAGTGGGCTGAATTTTTATCGATTAAAAAGGAGACGGAAAATGGTATATCTTTCTCCGTGCTCAAAGGGTGTCGCCGGTGTCTTATCGAACCCGTGGTTTAAGAGGTAAATAATTTTTTCCTGCTTACCATTGGCCTTATCACCTTTGATAGTTTGTTCAATCCACTTAACTTGAACAACGCCGAAAGGAGTTGAGTCATCGCGCCATACTGTACCCTGCATGGTAATCGTTTGCTTATTAACAAAGGGTGGATCAATCACGGTTACAGAGTCCATTTTAAGTCGATAGCAGGAATAAGTTTTTCCACCCAGTTTTACTTTTTCTTTGGGAATTTTTTCGGCAACGAGTGAGCTCTCGGTGGAGTATCCTGCGGTTTGTGAAAGAGAGGCGACGTCTTCGGGAAGCATATACCACGACCCTTTAACGGGATCAGAAAAAACGACCTCTGCAGAAGTTTGTAAAAGTTTGCTCGCTCTTTCGCGGTCGATATCTTTCGGAACCAAGAAGTGTAAAGGGGCTTTGTTGCTCGAGCCTAGCCAGCGCACAGGCTCGACGGTAAGCCAGACATAAGGCTGTCCGTTGACATTACCTGCCTCGGCCACGGATAATTTTATTTCACTGGGTTGCTCGGGGGGGTTGAGGTCGGTGCGGCCAATCGCATAAGTCGCCCAAGACCCCGCAGGAGGTAGGTTTTCTGCGAAAATGTTCCATTGCGCCTTGGCACTGGGTACGGCCGTAAGAACGGCAATCAGCCACCACAGTAATCGCATCATGCACGAATAATGGGCAAAATCGTTGATTTTACCAGCCCGCAATCGTGTTTAGAGCACCTTTGGTTTTGACTCATTCGGTGCTTTGATGACCTTTTTACTCCCATGGAAACAAAAGCACAGAATCGCCAAGCCCTTAGCCGGGTCGGTCGTGCTTCTATTCCTGCGATTATTATCATTGGGCTCTAGGCCCGCTGAACGGACCGCCTTTGGGCGATTGACCGTTCCGCGGCAACCGGAGCGTAGGCTCGCTTTTGTTTCCCTCTCCCTTTAACCCATCAATCCATGACACGAAAAATTGAAATCTACGATACAACACTCCGCGACGGATCGCAGGGGCTGGGGGTGCATTTTTCGGTCGAAGATAAATTGCGCGTTGCACAAGAACTCGAACGCTTTGGGGTTGCTTACATTGAGGGAGGATGGCCTGGCTCAAATCCTCGCGACATTGAATTTTTCGCCGAAGCTAGAAAATTAAAATTCCGCAAAGCTAAACTTGCTGCTTTTGGTTCGACGCGAAAAAAGGGTATCCGTGCGTCGGAAGATGCACAGGTGCGTGGCTTACTGGAAGTGCACACGCCAGTCGTTACCATTTATGGTAAGACTTCAGCTTTGCATGTGCGTGAAGTTTTACGCTGCTCTCCTGAAGAAAATTTGGCGATGATTGCGGACACGGTGGCCTATTTGAAGTCACATCATCGTGAAGTGGTTTACGATTGCGAGCATGCGATCGATGGCTGGAAGGAAGATTCCGCTTATGCTCTCGCTTGTTTCCGTGCGGCAGCGGAAGCGGGAGCCTCTCGCATTGTACTCTGCGATACGAACGGCGGTTCTTTACCTGATGAAGTAGCCGCCTGCACGCGGGCAGCGATGGCGGCAGTTGCCGTCCCTATCGGCATACACACCCATGATGATTCTGGTTTAGCGTTAGCGAATGCTCTGGCCTCATTGGATGCGGGAGCCGTTCACGTCCAAGGTACGATGAATGGTATCGGTGAGCGCACAGGGAACTGTGATTTAACTGCCGTTATTCCAGTTGCTCAAATCAAGCGCGGGTGGAGTTGTGTACCCGCTAGTTCATTGCGACGTCTAACGGCACTTTCACGATTTGTTGATGGCGTTATCAACCAAGCTCCTGACCCTCGTCGTCCTTGGGTTGGAGCGGCAGCTTTTGCACATAAAGGCGGAACGCACGTTGACGCCGTAAGAAAGTTTTCAGCAGCCTATGAGCATGTTGATCCCTCGGCCGTGGGAAATAGTCGCGATGTCTTGGTTAGCGATCAATCGGGTCGCAGTAATTTAACCCTCAAAGCTTCCGAGTTGGGTATCGAATTGGATAAAGATGCTCCTTCCACGCGAGCTGCTCTGGAGGAACTGAAGAAACTTGAACATCAAGGGTGGAGCTTTGAAGATGCCGATGCCTCTTTGGCCCTTCTGCTTCGTCATCATTTAGGTAAATCGAAAGAGATACCTTTCACCGTGGTGAGTTATCATGTTTCGGTGCAAGGCGGACAAAAAGAGACAACTTGCGAGGCCACCGTCCGGGTTCGTGTTGGTAAAACTGAAACTTTAACCGTGGCGGAAGGGCAGGGGCCGGTTCATGCTTTAGATCAAGCTTTGCGCCAGTCTTTAGTTAAGGCCTTTCCTAAACTTAAAAAAGTACATCTCGCCGATTATAAAGTTCGAGTTTTAGCCGGCCAAGATGGCACATCATCAAAAACGCGGGTGGTTGTTCGTTCGACTGATGGCAAGCGCTCTTGGGGCACGGTGGGGGTTAGTGCTAATTTAATTGAGGCATCCCTGCGCGCTATCTCTGACGGCTATGCCCATGCACTAGTTTAGTTTTCAGCTGTCCCCGACAGGAATCGAACCTGTATCCTCGGTTTAGGAAACCAATGTTCTATCCATTGAACTACGGGAACGCCTAAGACAGATAAAGCAAAAGTTAAGGGTTGGGCAAGTCCTCATCGGGTTGACAGGGGTTATAATCTGATAAGATTCCTAACTTATGCATGCTCTTTTGCTTTCGGCAGATACGGCTTTAACGGTTCCGGTTTGGGCGTGGGTTGGATTCCTGCTTTTAGTTACTGTGATGTTGGCTTTGGACTTGGGTGTTTTTAGTAGTACGGAAAAGGCGCCTTCGTTCAAAGAAGCGGTTGGTTGGTGTGGGGTTTGGGTCGGTCTTGCGGTGGCTTTCGGATTTTTTCTTTCCCATTGGCATGGTAGTGAGACCGCTGAGTTATTTGCCGCGGGTTATATTTTGGAATTAGCTCTCTCGGTTGATAATCTTTTCATTTTCATTCTGGTTTTTGCGCACTTTAAAATTCCTGGGCATTTACAACACCGCGTGCTTTTTTGGGGAATCATTGGGGCTGTGGTAATGCGAGCTGTTTTCATTATCGCAGGGGTGGCAGCGGTTGATCGCTTTACCTTTTTGCTGCCTCTCTTTGGAATTTTTCTCATCTTTACCGGATTTAAACTGGCCTTCGCCAAAGATGAAGAGCACGGCAAGGGCGTGGATGAACAATTTGCCGTTCGTATGGTGAAAAAGTTTTTCCCCGTCACGAATCAGTTACATGGAAAAGCCTTTTGGATTATTGAAAATGGCAAACGCGTTTTTACGCCACTCTTTGTGGTTATCGTCGTCATCGAGTTTACTGATTTAGTTTTCGCAATTGATTCTATTCCTGCCGTTTTAGGAATTTTACCTGTGGGAATGTCGGCCGAGGAACGCCGCTTTATTGCTTTTACCTCAAATATTTTTGCGATTCTTGGCTTACGTTCAATGTACTTTGCCATTGCTGGGTTTATGCAGTATTTCCGTTTCCTCAGGCCAGCCTTGGCGATTATCCTTGGGTTTATCGGATTAAAGATGCTTCTTCCTTGGGTCGATTCGTTGAGCACGACCGAGAGCTTGCTTGGTGCTTGGTTGCCAGCTTCGTTCTTTGCTCAGGGTAAATTCCATGTACCCACGCAAGTTTCTCTAAGTATCATCGGAGTTATTTTAGCAACGGCCATTGCACTATCGGTCGCTTTCCCGAAAAAGAAATAGGTTTTTGGTGTTTCCTAACGAGCGACTCTCGCTCAGTGTGGCCTAGTGTTTAAAGGTCATCGTCAGTTTTACTTATCCCACCTTAAAGGTAGCCGTACCCTGTTGGTGGTTTCACTGTTTTTTGGTTTAGTTTATGCTTCCTCGAGTGCTTTAGGATTTCCCTTTTTAGTCGGCAAAATTCTTCCCACGGTCTTCGGAACTCCCGAAGAAAGACTTAAGCCACTCTTATCCTTTCCTGAGTGGTTAGGTTGGGCTCCATGGTATTTACCCAAGGGCCACGAGGTTTTCTTTGCGGTCGCTTTTTTGCCAGCGATTTTTTTGATTCGTGGCCTCTCGCAGTTTATTTCGACCTTTTTGCTTAATTTAGCAGGATTGAAAGTTGTGGAGTCGGTACGTCGGGCGGTCTTTGTTAAAATACAAGAGATGCATTTAGGCTTTTTTGGTAAGATACCTACGGGGGATCTTTTACAGAGAATCATCAACGATGCTAATGCAGTTCGTTTGGTTTTAATCGATATTTCCAACGATCTTTTTGTTCAGCCTCTCACCGTTCTTCTCTCTGTTATCTATGTTATCTTCCTCTGCCTTTCTAAGCCTGGCGGTTATTGGTTCCTGATTTGTCTTCTGGTTATTCCCCTCGTTGTTTTTGTTGTTCGATATATTGGTCGTTCGATACAGCAAAAAGCGCAACGCACTTTAACCTCTTCCTCGAGTTTAAATACCATCACCGTTGAGAATTTGCAGTCTGCACGCGATGTTCGAGCCTATGGACTGCAACAACGAGAGCAGCAGCGTTTCGCCCTCGCAAGTGCGGAAGGCTTGCGCATGCAGGCTAAATTGGTGCGTTATGAAAAAGCATTATCCCCATTGATTGAATTTTCGGCGGCTCTGGGAATTGCGCTCGCCGTTGGGGTGGGCGCTGGGATTGGGTTTAAGTTCGAAGAAATCTTATCACTGATTACGGCTTTTTATATCGCTTACAGTCCAATCAAACGCATCGGTATGATCAGTGCACAGATTAACATCGCTTTGCCAAGTTTGGCTCGTCTCGAGGAAGTTTTGAATGCACGAGTCGAGGTGGCGGACGCTCCTGACGCACAGCCTTTGCCTAACGTGAAAGGCGAGATTGAGTTTCAAGGAATGTCTTTTGCTTATGGCGAGGAGGTTGTTTTAGAGATTGGGCAGTTAAAAATCCCTGCTGGTCAATCGGTGGCCTTGGTTGGTCCTAGTGGTGCCGGTAAAAGTACTTTTGTTAATTTAGTTCCACGATTCTTCGATCCTCAGAAAGGTGTCATTAAAGTGGATGGTCATGATTTGCGCACGTTGCGGCAGGCTGATTTGCGTGCAAATATTGCTTTAGTTTCGCAGGAACCGGTTTTGTTTGATGAGACTATTTTAGAGAATATTCGATTAGGTAAATTGGGGGCGACCGACGATGAAGTGCGTGAAGCAGCTCGTTTGGCAGGTGCTTTAGAATTTATCGAAGCCCAGCCACAGGGCTTTCACACTCGAGTCGGCGAGCGGGGAATGCGTCTTTCAGGTGGTCAGCGTCAGCGAGTTTCTATCGCCCGTGCTTTTCTTAAGAATGCACCCATTCTTATTTTAGATGAGGCTACTTCTGCTTTGGATACGGATACCGAGCGAAGCATTCAAGAGTCCCTCTCGCACCTCATGGTCGGACGTACTACCTTAATTGTAGCTCATCGCTTTAGTACAATTCGTGATGCCCAACGCATTTTAGTTTTTGCTGAGGGCAAGATTGTCGCCGATGGATCTCGAGAAGAAGTCTACCGTCAAAATGAATTGTTCCGTCGTCTATGGGACAACCAAGCCCAAGGTTTAGGATGAATGAGAATTCTCATTGTTAAATTTACTGGCTTACGCGGTGCTTTAGCGACTTCAGCCAGTCTGCGTGCACTCAAGGAAGTGATTCCTGGAGCGGCGATTACTTATGTAACGCTTCCCTCAGCTCAACCAGCCACCGAAGGTTGTCCTTTAATTGTTGAAACGATTGGCTATGAGCCTAATTCGGGTATGGCTGATTTTTTGGGACTTTTGGGTCACCTGCGTCGCCAGAGGTTTGATTTTGCTCTAGCCTTATCTCCCCATCCTCTAGCGCGCCTGCTTGTGGCTCTTAGTGGAGCTCGCCAGCGTGTCTGCGCTGGTCGAGCTCCTTTTTATCTCCGCCACTTTTTTCATCAGCAGGTTGCGGATCTTTTAGTGGATCCCCACGAGGCGGCCCAAGACTTCGCAGTTATTTCCAAAGCCTTTCATTTATCTGCTGAAGTCCCACGTATGTGGTTTGCTTCGTCGCGTATGAATGAGCATGGCTTACTGGTTGAACCACAAAAGTATTGTGTGATTCATCCAGGAGCAGCTCGACGAGAGCAGATTTTAGAAATCGATAAATGGGTTGTGGTGGCCAAAGAATTAGTGGCATCGGGTATGGTCGAGCGTGTTGTGATTTCAGCTGGGCGCAGTTCAGAAGAACGGCTCATGGCTGAAGCCCTTTGCGGTCTCATTGGCCCCGTTGCACAATCAACACAGGGGCGATTATCTTTTTCACAGTTGGCCAAGTTAATTCAGGATGCGCGTCTTTTCCTTGGCACTGACTCGGCAATTCTGCAGCTAGCCTCAGCCGTAAGGACTCCAGTCGTGGGAGTTTATGGACCATCGGATTACAATCGCACCCGTCCATGGGGAACGCTTAGTCGGGTCGTGCGTATTGATACGACCTCTTTTGAAGGGGAAGATCGTGCGGATTATCTGGCGCGATTGGATCGCGCGATGGCAAGAATTACACCCCAGCAAATCATCCGTGCGGCCGAAGAAGTTGTGCGGTTAAGTCACCCCTAAATGAAGGAGTCGCTTGACCCTTGGCGAAGCTTTCGGACTCTATCGCTGTGAGTGTTTCATCGACCCATTATGATGCTGTCATTATCGGGGCTGGCATGTCTGGTTTAGCAGCTGCGGTGCGTCTGGGTATGTATGGACAAAAAGTTCTTGTTTTAGAACGACACAACTCTCCGGGAGGTCTGAATTCATTTTATGCACGTGGACTGAGAAAATATGATGTAGGTTTACATGCTTTGACGAATTGGGTTCCAGAAGGAACGAAAGGAGCTCCTTTGGTTAAATTAATGCGACAACTGCGAATAAAGCGCGAAGAGTTAGATTTGTGTCCACAGTTTGGATCGCGTATTACGATGGCGGGTAAAAATCTCCGTCTCACGAATCGCTTTGAAGATTTAGTCGCCGATGTTGCTCGAGAATTCCCTCGGCAGATTGACCGATTTTTAGCATTGGATAAATATCTCTCTGGTTTGGATGAAGCAGCTTTGGAGGCTTCAGGCGGTTCAGCCCGGGCTCTGCTTGATGAGTCACTCGCTCATCCACTTCTTCGGGATATGTTGCTTCTGCCGACATGTTTTTATGGCAGTGCGGTAGAAGATGATATTGAGGTCTCGCAATTTGCGGTGATGTGGCGCTCTCTTTTTAAAGAGGGTTTTGCACGGCCTTATATTGGTGTCCGTCAAGTGATTCGACTCTTGTTGGATCGCTGTCGCGAATATCAAGTTGAGCGACGGATGAAATGTGGCGTTCGCCGTCTGGTGATTGATGGACAACGTGTTTCGGTTTTGGAGTTGGATGATGGAACTGCCATCACCGCTACACGGATTTATTCATCGGCAGGATTGGTTGAAACCCAACGACTAAGGTCCGATAAATCCCCTGAAGAAGGGGCGACAAAGATTGGTCGTTTAGGTTATACCGAGACGATTAGCACATATCAGGCTAGTTCCTTTGCGGATTTTGGCTGGAAAGACACGATTGTTTTTTTCTGTGATGCCGAATCATTTTCATACCGCTCTCCGCAGGGTTTAGTCGACCCACAGTCGGGAGTCATCTGTATTCCCAATCATTACCATTATGGTGTAGGTCGACAGCTAGAAGAAGGGTGGTTGCGCGTCACCGCCTTGGCCAATCATGATGCCTGGTGTCGCTTACCTGAGTCTGAATACAGTGCGCAGAAAGCCTTCTGGTTTAGTCAACTTAATCGTGTTGCCCGAAAGCACCTGCCAGCCATATCTGATTCGGTTCACGACGGGGCTTTAACTTCCACTGATGTTTTCACTCCTCGCACTGTGCGGAAGTTTACAGGTCATCTTAATGGGGCGATTTATGGATCACCGACCAAGCGACGTGATGGTCGAACGGACCTAGAAAATCTGTTTCTTATTGGAACGGATCAAGGATTTTTAGGTGTAACGGGGGCAATGCTGTCTGGCATTTCGATGGCCAATCTGCATGGTCTTAAATCACTGACCGCATGACTACCCCCGAGCAGTCCACCGCTCCTCGTTCTTTGTGGCAGGATTTGACTCATCCAGCGGTGGTCGTTGGTGCTTTGGGTTATTTTGTCGATATTTATGATCTCACACTCTGTATGGCGGTGAAGAGTGTTAGTTATGACTCTTTTGGCATTAAGGGTGAATTGGTGTGGTATGCCGACCCGATGAACTGGCAGATGATGGGCATGCTACTCGGCGGTATTTTTTTTGGAGTTCTAGGTGATCGCCTTGGGCGTTTAGCGACACTTTTTGGATCCATCTTGCTCTATTCTTTGGCGAATATTGCCAACGGCTTCGTTCCCACCATGGAGCTTTATTCCGCCTGTCGCTTCATTGCTGGTATCGGTTTAGCAGGTGAGTTGGGCGGATGTATTGCATTGGTCTCAGAAGTTTTATCAAAAGAGCGCCGTGGCTACGGAACTGCATTAGTGGCTGCAGTAGGTGTCATGGGGGCAGTGGCCGCCGGCTTTGTTGCCGAATTGGTTTCTTGGCGTACAAATTACATTATCGGTGGAATTCTCGGACTTTGCCTCTTAGTCACACGCTTGAGTGTCAAAGAGTCGGGCATGTTTAATCAGGCGAAAATGGTCACGGGAAAAGGCATCGTTGCTCGGGGGAATTTTTTTGCACTCTTTACTAATGCTAATCGCTTGAAGCGTTACCTGCAATGTATTGCGATTGGTTTTCCAACCTGGTTTATGATTGGGATTTTAGTGCTCAAGGCGGAGCGAGTCTTTGCTCCTCTTCTCGGGATTGCAGAGGTAAAAACGAATCGTGCAGTGGCTCTTTTTTACCTCGGTTTAACTTTTGGAGATTTGCTGAGTGGGTTTGCCAGTCAGTGGGCAAAGTCGCGTAAGAAAATCGTCGCCAGCTTTTTAGTCTTCAGCGCTATTTGTGGAATTATCTTCCTTTATGGCTCGCATCATTGGACGAGTGCTCAATTTTACCTTCTCGTTTTTGTCATGGGGTTAAGCATGGGTTACTGGGCGGTATTTGTTACCATTGCGGCTGAGCAGTTTGGGACAAATTTACGAGCAACCGTTGCCACAACAGTGCCCAATTTTGTCCGAGGGTCTTTGGTGATTATGTCTTTCGCCTTTGGTTTTCTTAACCAATCTGGTTTGCGAGAGACTTCTTCAGCCCTCATTCTCGGTGTCGTTTGTTTTGGATTAGCCTTCTGGGCACTACAGGGAATGGAAGAAACTTATGGTAAGGATTTGAATTATCAGGAGCGAGAAGCCTGATTTTTATGGTATCGCCTCATCGCGTCTCGTCGTTCTATTCTTTCTTCTTATGTCGAGTTCAACTCAAGAAGAGGTCCTCCAAATTTTTCGTGATTCCCGTGCTCTTTTGACGGGGCACTTTGTTTTGCGTTCGGGGTTACACAGCGGGCATTTCTTTCAGTGTGCACAAGTGTGCCAATACCTTGATAAAGTGACCCGACTGATTGAGTTGCTTCGTCCGAAGCTGGCTCAGTATCCCTGTGATGTGGTCCTAGCTCCAGCGATGGGTGGCTTGGTGGTTGGTCAGGAGTTGGCTCGTCAATTGGGAGTGCGTTTTATTTTTGTTGAAAAAGAAAATGATCGGTTGGTGCTGCGTCGTAATTTCTCTTTCCAGCCACATGAGCGTGTTTTAATCGCAGAAGATGTCGTGACCCGAGGTGGTCGAGTTCTGGAGTGCTTGGAGATTGTTAAGAAGCACGGAGCAAAACCAGTTGCCGTGGCTGCTTTGGTGGATCGTTCTGGCGGTCAGACGAAGTTTGAGGTGCCATTTCTTTCTTTGTTGGAACTCACGTTCCCCACTTATCCAGCCGACCAGTTGCCCCCCGAGTTGGCGAAAATACCAGCGACCAAGCCCGGTTCTTGAGTTATTAACAGCACGGAAAGCCCCTCTGTTCAAAGAAGTTTAAGGGGTTTACTTCGTTGTGCCTTGCACCCAGCGTCGCAGTTCCCTACGCCAACAAGGTTATCTCTATGGATCGCAAAAACCTCTTTCTCGGCCTTGCCTGTATTGCTGGTGCGATGGCCCTCTTTTTTAGCGCAAAGCCCGTTACGCAGGCACCAGGTGCAGCAACACCCCCTGTCGCTGCACCTGTTGTTGCAGGAACAACCGCTCCTGCCGCTGCTCCTGCTTTAAAAGCAAACAACGATATCCCTCTGGCTGCTGCGCAAAAAACCATTCTCGAGAACAAGCACATTCGCGCAACATTTACCTCGCGCGGTGGCGCAATTGAGAAAGTTGAACTTTTGCAACAGCCTGCCGATTTATCTCGAAAGTCCACGGTTGTCTTTAATGTCGGCAATGCTGATGCGGCGATGGCTTTGGCTGTGGTTAATCGGGCGACGAATCAGTTGGAACCTGTTTACAGTGAATTTAAATTAGTCGAAGCTTCTGCTCATTCCATAAGTTACGAAGGTATTTTACCAGATGGCTCTAAAGTAACGCGCACCTTTACTTTAGCTGAAGAAAAAGAGGGCGTTGAGCCACACTCCATCCGTTTTTATACGAAAGTAGCTCCTGCTGCTCCTGGTGCGATTCCCTCGCGTGTATGGTTTTCTACCGGTTGCTGGCAGCACTCACAGGGTGATACAATTCACCAATTTCTCTCGGTCTTAGCAGATAATGGAGACGAGCTTTCTCACCTAAATATTTCTACGTTTAAGGATTCGAGCGGTTTCCTTGGTCTGGGGGCACACAAAGCTGAAAAAGAGCATCCCATTGTTGCAGCGGGTAAGCCTTTTAATTGGGTTTCTTCGGGCAATCATTTCTTTGCTTCCATCATACGTGTTGAAGCGGCTCAACGAGGTAATCGCGCCGAGTTATTGGCCCGTCCAGTGAAGTTTAACGAAACGGATTTAGGTATACAGGCTTTTGCTTACTGGGAGGGGGTGCCAGCTGTCGATTTATCCGTAACTACCGAGGGCGATTTCTTTGTTGGACCGAAAGAGTATGCTCGTGTTTCGGCTCTGCCCGATGGGCAGGTAGCCGTTTTACAGTTTTCCAAAATCCTTGGATTCATTTCCTTCAGTGCGATTTGTAAATTACTTCTCGCTTGTTTAGGCGGTGTTCACGCCTTGCTGGAATGGACTGGGTCGTGGTCATGGGGGTGGGCCATTGTTCTGCTGACGATTTTGATTAAGTTAATCACCTGGCCCTTGACGGCAGCACAGCAGAGAAGTGCGAAAAAAATGCAGCAGTTTGCTGGTCCGATGAAAGAAATTCGTGAGAAGTACAAGGATAACTCCGAAAAGATGAATAAGGAGATGATGAAACTCTACCAAGAGCATAAGATTAACCCCTTTGCTGGTTGTTTGCCGATCTTTATTCAGATTCCGATTTTCTTTGGTCTCTATACTGCCTTCCAAACCACGGTTGAGTTGCGACTCATGCCTTTCCTTTGGATTCATGATTTAGCTTCACCAGACACTTTATTCCATATCGCAGGCTTTGGGTTCAACCTCTTGCCTATCTTAATGGGTATAACGATGTGGCTTTCGATGCGTATGACGCCGATGCCTTCGGCGGATGATACCCAGAAAATCATCATGTACACGATGGCGTTCCTGTTTCCAGTCATTTGTTATGCTCTGCCCGCTGCACTTTCGTTGTATATGACATTGCAGAATCTCTTGCAGATGTTGCAAATCGCGCTTACTAAGGATGCTACAGTCGTAGCCGAAGTGGCTTCGGCGAAAAAGAAGAAATCCAAAGGTTAATTTATCATGTCAGGTCATAGCAAGTGGCATACGACGAAGCGACATAAAGCGGTTATCGACGCGAAGCGCGGGAAAATTTTTTCCGTCTTAGCTAAAGAAATCACGCTCGCTGCTCGGTCGGGTGGAGGTAATCCAGATAGTAATGCACGCCTGCGTACTTTGATGGATAAAGCACGCGGGGCGAATATGCCTACCGACAATATCAAGCGTGCGATTCAGAAGGGGACGGGAGAAATTCCCGGTGTCACCTATGAAGAAATTACCTATGAAGGTTATGCCCCTGGTGGGGTGGGTATTATTGTCGAAGTGACCACAGATAATAAGAATCGTGCTGCCGCTGAGGTGCGTCAGGCCTTTAACGACCATGGTGGAAATATGGCACAAACCGGTGCCGTTTCTCATAGCTTCCAGAGGAAAGGACAGTTTCTTATCAGTGCGTCGCAGATTCCTGAGGATCAATTAATGGAGGTCGCTCTCGAGGCTGGTGCAGATGATATTCTTAATCATGGTGACCATTTTGAAGTGCTTTGTCCCGTTCCAGCTTATGATGCCTTAGCCAAGGCTTTGCAGGAAAAATCCATCAAGCCTGAATCCAGTGAAATTGCCTACGTGACTAGTATTCCTGTGCCCGTGCAAGAGGCAGAGACAGCCAAAAAAGTCTTAGAACTTATTGAGGCGCTTGATGCGCTTGATGACGTAAAGGCCGTGCATGGAAATCATGAAATTGACCCTAAGTTTTTAGGGTAGGGTGATTTCGGGCTTTCCCCTTGGTATAAGAGTGGTAGGGTAGACCCCGTGGCGGTTCATTCACATCGGGACTCTCCATTGGTCCGCACGGCAGCACGAGCAGTGATTTTGCGCGGGGAGGATTTACTGGTGGTGCGGATTCGAATGGAGGAGGGCGAGTTTATGGTTTTACCTGGAGGTGGACAAAACCATGGAGAGACTTTGATGCAGACTGTGGTGCGAGAGGTTCGTGAAGAATTAGGACTCACGATTACCGTCACTGGACTTGCCTACGTGCGAGAGTATGTGGGGAAGAATCATGCGATGCATCGTATGCATGGCCATTTTCATCAGGTTGAGACTGTCTTTCATTGTCAGTGTCAGGACTTTTCTGTTTTGGGTACGGGTCGAGAACAAGACCGTCGGCAAGTTGGATTTCTTTGGCTTCCGCTTCATAAATTGCCTGAATATCCACTTTCTCCGCCAGGGTTGAGGGAGATTATAAAAAATTCCAAGGAAAGTGGGGTAGCAGTTTACTTGGGTGATGTGCACTGAAGGCTTGCCACTCTGGCTGCGCCTCCCTTTGTTAATCTTCTCGATTTTTGGGGGTATAGCTCAGTTGGTTAGAGCGCCTGCATGACACGCAGGAGGTCGATGGTTCGAGTCCATCTACTCCCACCATTTTAAATCCAGTCGCCAGAGAGGGGTTCGTTTATTTTTGGGCATAATATTTATGTCTAATTATTGCTTTTTTCTCGCCCCCACCCGTCCCTTATCCCTACCCCTATAGGACTTCATTTTATCTATGAGTAGCACCGAAATCACCCATATCAAAGCTCGCGAGATTCTTGATTCTCGTGGCAACCCAACCATCGAAGTCGACGTACATCTTGCCTGTGGTGTGCGTGGTCGCGCCGCCGTACCTTCGGGTGCTTCGACGGGCACTTACGAGGCCCACGAACTCCGCGACAGCGATGTGAGTGCGAAAGAATTTTCCAAAGGCGTGGATCCCAAAAAACGCTACAACGGCAAAGGTGTGCTGAAAGCGGTAGCGAATGTTAATGAAGAAATTGCACCCATGCTCGTGGGGCAAGACTCCCAAGATCAAGTCGGCATCGATAAAGCGATGATTGAACTCGATGGTACCAAGAACAAAAAGAAACTCGGTGCGAATGCGATTCTTGGCGTTTCGATGGCCATCGCTCACGCTTCTGCGACTGCTCTCGGTCAACCTCTGTACCGTTACATTGGCGGACCCAATGCCAAAGTTTTGCCTATTCCATTAATGAATATCATGAACGGCGGTGCACACTCTGATGCGCCTGTCGACATTCAAGAATTCATGGTGGTGCCCAAAGGAGCAAAGTCATTCAGTGAAGCCTTGCGCATGGGTACGGAAATTTTCCATGCCTTGAAAAAAGTTCTTAAGGCTCAGGGTCTTTCCACTTCCGTTGGCGATGAAGGTGGTTTTGCACCAAAAGTTGCCTCCAATGAGGCGGCTCTCGAAGCGATTGCTGCCGCCGTTAAAGCTGCGGGTTATAAGTTGGGCTCGGAGGTTTTCCTTGCTCTCGATGTGGCTGCTTCCGAGTTTTTTGATGAAAAAACTGGCAAATATACCTTCCATAAATCGGATAAGTCGCAGCGTAATTCCGATCAGATGATTAAGTTCTATCAAGACCTACAAAAGCGTTATCCGATTGTTTCCATCGAAGATGGCTTCTCTGAAGCAGATTGGTCGGGATGGAAAAAGGCTACGGATGAAATGGGCTCCAATACCCAATTAGTGGGCGACGATCTTTTTGTCACGAATACCGAATTCTTGGCCAAGGGAATTAAAACGAAGACTGCTAACTCTATCCTCGTGAAGGTTAACCAAATCGGTTCCTTGACCGAAACCTTTGATGCGGTAGCGATGGCTCAACGTGCGGGTTACTCGGCGATTATTTCTCACCGCTCGGGTGAAACAGAAGATGCGACGATCGCTGACATCGCTGTTGGTCTCAATGCTGGTCAAATTAAGACTGGTTCACTTTGCCGTTCAGACCGTGTGGCGAAGTACAATCAACTGCTACGCATCGAAGAAGAACTGGGTCAGCATGCTCAATACGCAGGCTTAACCTGTTCTTGGTAGTCGGTGCTGAGTCGGTTGATTTGATTAAGGGGCCCTCGGGCCCCTTTTTTGTGCCGGTTTAGGTGGAGGGGCTTCCTAGCCAGCCTTCGGAGGATCTTTGGCTTGGACGGGTTTCGCCGTTAACATAGGCAAAACCTTGATTCCATTTAGTACAACCCGTGGCAATTAGAGCAGCAGGAGTTTTCCCTCCTTGGCTCCATGTATCAGTGGCTTTGTTGTAAACCAAAATTTCAGATGAAAAGCCAGGGTGTCGAGCCGCTTCGATTTTGCCCGCAAGGCTTCCATCATCTCCTCCCAAAAGAAAGATTTCATCTTGGATAACAGGACAAGGCGAAGGAGCCGCGGCGAGAGGGTGTGGCATCGCTGATAAACGACGCCATGTTTTTCCCAAAGTGAAGGCATGGCAATCGGTCAGATACTCTTTGGTTGTGCCCTTGCTTCCTGAAACGAGAGAGACGCCACCAAATAGAAAAAAAGTATCTTTAATGCCTGCAGATTGAGCGAGCATGCGGCCCGATCCTGCCCACAAAGGTAACTCCTTCCAGCCACCCATTAAATTTGCTAAGTCAATGGCGTAGGCGGCCGATGACGCAGCTGTTGCATCAGGTGTTTCAGTTCCACCTGCTACAATAACTTTGCTCCCCACTAAGGCGCCAGTGGCGTAAGCTAAGGGGCGAGGTAAAAAGGGAAACGGACGTATGATACATTTCTCGTTCTCAACCGATAAAACATAACAATCTTGATAATGTTTTTCGGCATCAGCTCCACCAATCATGAGTAGTCCTTGGCGAATGGAAACACCAACTCCATAGGCCAGCGCCCGAGGTAACTCGCCTATTTCGTTCCACTTTCTTTGTCGCGGTCCAATTCCATAAATCGATTTATGCCATACTTTATCCCCCCCTTCCCAGGCGGGTTTAATTGGGAAGTTAGAGCCACCTGCGAGGATGAGAGTTTCCCCAGAGGTGCCTAAAAAAGCACCACCAACGCCAGGACTATTGGGGGTTTCGGGAACACGCGACCAACGTAACATTGGGTTAAAGAACAGAGACTTTGCTCAACTGTCCAGAGATTAGCAGAAATTGCCCAGGGCTTTATTTAATATTCTGTAGTCTCTTTGGGTTGCCGTGAATTCTTGGGGGTGGGATTTGTTTGACACCGACGCCTGGTTGTTGCCTTGATTCAGGTCCTTTCGCACTGCCTGGTAGCTCAGCGGTAGAGCAGGTGACTGTTAATCACTTGGTCGTAGGTTCGATCCCTACCCAGGCAGCCAGAAAGGGATTCCTCGAGGTGCTTTTCACCTTGTCCTTGACCACGGGGAGAGATGCGGAAGGATGCTCTTACTATGGGTCAGCAATCCAATAAGGTTATTAAGCGTCGTCGTCGTCGTGCTTATCTCGAACGCAAGAAGGCGCGCATCAAACTTGCTCGTGTCGCTGCGAGCAAGAAGAAGGCCAAGAAGTGAGCTCATCGCTCGGCATTACTTTCTGTCGAGCCATCATCGTCTCTCTGGCTTTGGTGGCCTGCCAAGCTCCGCCACCTTCGGTGACGGATATGCCAGGGTTCTCTTACATCCACTCTAAGAGACGTTCCGAAGCAGACGTAGCTCGTGCTTCTGAAGCTTTTTATGCCCGTGAAAAACACGGCCAAGATGTCGTTTTCCGAACCACCGAAAACGAGCGTGCTGGTTATTATTTTTATTTTAAGTTGGATTTCGATCCACCGCCCCAATCGCGACTCGTTTTGGAAGTCACCCGCACCGAGAATGTCGCACCTGAGCGATACGATTTTTCTCTATCCATGAAGCCAAAATTCCCTTGGGGTGAGTATGTGGTGGGTTTAACGGGCAAGGAAGCGGGTGGCTCGAAATGGATTCCGATTGCTTGGTGTCTTACGGTGGTTGACGCGCAAGGAAAGGTACTGGCATCTCAGCACAGTTTTCTGTGGGGAACGCCCATGGAGTTAGAAGCGAACTAGTTGATATCGATGATGGATTCACTGCGGTGGAATTCATGGAGACCTTTAACGCTAAGCTGTCCTATTCCCGCTTCGACTTTGCCCGAGCAGTTGGATGGAGGCCAAGCGTTTCGTTGGCGTCTATCCGATAACCACGAATGGCTAGGAGTAATTGGTCGAGCGGTCGTTCGATTGCGATTCCGAGAAACTCAGCTCGAGTGGTGCAGTTCCGATAGCTCTTCGGCTTTTGCAAAAAGGATGGGGGATTACTTTGATGAGTCGGGTATTCAGGTTCAACTGATTGATCAATTACCCTGGCGTTCTGATGTCGTTTTAAGTCAAGCGATTCGAAGTTATCCAGGATTACGGATTCTTCGCCAAGATCCCCACGAAACGCTTGTTGGATTTCTTTGCAGTTCGAACAAAAGAATTCAGCAAATTCGTATGATGGTTTCTTCTCTCGCCCAGAATTTGGGTGAACCCATCGCCGAGGATTATTATGCTTTGCCGTCATGGTCGGCGATAGCCAGTGCTTCTGCCACCCAATTAAAGTCGTGCGCCTTGGGATATCGCGCAAAATTTCTTCAAGGCACCGCACACAAACTCAAAGATAGACCCGATTGGGAAAAAGAATTTTCCAGCCTTCCAACGCCGCAACTCCTTGAAACTCTGCAAACCCTGCCTGGGGTAGGTCCTAAAGTGGCAGCCTGTGTAGCCCTTTTTGGTTTTGGTCGTTGGGAGAGTTTTCCTGTCGATACTTGGATAGTACAGGTGCTAACTCAGGCCTACCGTTTACAGGGATATTCTGCGAAACAGTTGGAGAAGTTTGGCCAGGCCCATTTTGGTGCAGCAGCGGGAATTGCCCAGCAATACCTCTTTGCGAGTGCTCGTTCGGGTCAATTAGGTGTCCGCCTTGGCAAAAACGAGAAGCTATAATTTAACCGGAACCCCCCAAGTTTCTTGAATGATGGTAGGGGTTAAAACTTCTCGCGGTTTACCATGGGCTACGTTTTGACCAGCTTTGAGTAGAGTGAGTTCATGGCATTGATAGGCTAATGATAAATCATGGGTTGCGACGAGAACACCTGCACCCTGATCGGCCATTTCTTTTATGGCACGCGTTACGAGTTCGGCTCGGCAAAAATCGAGGGCTGCCGTGGGCTCATCAAGTATGACACATTTATCTAAAAAATTTCGATGCAGGCTGAAAGTGAGGCAAAGATGAGCAATCTTGCGTTCACCGCCTGACAAAGCTGAAAGACGATAAGATTTTTTCTCACTAAGAGCGAAGCGCCTCGTCCATTCTTCAAATAAATCTATTTGCGGTGAAAGTTGACCGAGTTCTTCGATTGTAAAATCCCAAGTAGAGTGAGGGTTTTGTGGAGCGTAGGCGAAATGGTTAGCCAAATTTTGAGTCAGTGAAATCGACGAAGGAATTTGAGTGACCAAAACTTCACCCTGGATGGCGGGAATAAGACCCATGCTGGAGCGTAATAAAGAGGTTTTGCCAGCCCCATTCGCTCCGACCACGCCGATAATTTCTCCCGAAGAAACCGTTGTCTGAATTCTTTCTAAAATCGTTTTTCTCCCTAGGACGGCGGAGAAATTTTTAAACTGTAATAAAATTTTACTCATGTTGACGTGAGGCAATCCAAACAAAAACGGGAGCGCCTAACAGGGCTGTCATGGCTGCTGCAGAGAGAGGTGTTTGTGGCCAAAGTGTACGACCGAGGGTGTCGGCAGTTAGTAAAAGGATGCCACCAAGTAATCCTGCTAAAGGCAGGGCCGTTGCATGTCTTGGGCCTAGAATAGCACGAGCTAAATGCGGAGCAAGGAGTCCGATGAAGGCAATTTGTCCGACCAAGCAAGTGGCGGCGGCGGCAGCGAGAGCAGTAAAAAGAATGCTGTGGCGACGAACTTGTTGAACTGGGCAGCCCAGCGTGAGGGCAACATCCTCCCCTAAGGAGAGTCGATCGAGGTTTCTACTTTGCAGGCATAAAAAAACCGAAGCGGTGAGACATAGAATCACAGGCACAGCAATCAAGGGAAGGGTGGCAGTTCCGAGCCAATCGCCAGCCATTCCGCTGACTAAAACGTCGCGCGTCTGACTGTTTCGTGCCGCTAGTATAAGTGTGCCAGCGGCGGCAAATGCATTGAGTCCTAGTCCTGTTAAAAGCAATCGAGCGGTTGATCCTTTACCACCGAGGATAACGAGTAAAAGCGAAAGCAGGAGGGCACCGGTGAAAGCCGCACTAGGAATTAACCAAGGATTTTCCCAAACAATTGTATCGGTGCTAGATAAAAGGACGGCGATGCCGAGAAGTGCTCCGCCAAAAACTCCAGTTAAACCAGGGTCGGCCAGTGGATTCCGAAAAAGGCCTTGTTGGGATGCTCCGCCTATACCTAGAGCAATTCCAGCGATAACAGCGGCTAAGACTCGCGGAAGTCTCAAGAAAAGTAATTCATTTTCATTACCCCAGCCTGTCGCCGAACTTCCCAGAGCTAGAGCACCTAGCGCACAAAGGGAGAGTCCGAGACAGAGAAAGCTTATCGCAAGCCAGGGATGGATTCTCTTCATCGGCCTAAAATAATCTCAAAAGGATTCGCCTCAGCGGGAACAATATTCCGCGGAGAGGGACCAGTGGGTGTACCTTGAGTGGGGTTCCGGTTTCGATAATTTTCACCCGATTGAATGCGATTGATGGCGGATTGAAGGCGCTGCGTTAAATCGTTTCGCAAATCATTGAGTGAACCAGAAAATTGGACACCAGGTCCT
Organism: Opitutia bacterium; assembly: GCA_947470855.1. Taxonomy (GTDB): domain Bacteria; phylum Verrucomicrobiota; class Verrucomicrobiia; order Opitutales; family UBA953; genus UBA953. Next base: position 30,592 of record CANIUQ010000007.1, read on the forward strand.
TGCGTGAGGCCATCGGTGCTAGGTGCATTATCGGCAAAACCCAATAGAGTAAAATAGTCTGCGTATGGTCCACTTCCTCTCATTTCGGCTTTGATACTAAGCGGCCAGTCAGCAAATTTCATTTGTGGGTAGGATGTTATTTGACCGCTTGCGGAAAGATTCAATTGAGCGTTTTTTACCAATCCTTTTTTAATTTTGATTGTCCCATCGGGTAATCGCTGTAGCTCAATATCCGCTAAATCGTAATTAAACTGAGCAAGAGATTGTTGTAGTTTGGCTCCTGCTTTCATCGCTGTTGCTGCCTTGGTGATTAAGTCGGCCTGCTTCTGGTTTTTTGTGAGTGCTCCTGCAATCAATGCAATATTGCCGATAGTTTCTGCCGTCGTGGCTGCTTGGTTGGCACTCAGGGCCATGGCTCCTTGTTGCGATCCAAACGCCTGAATTTTTCCGCCCTTGGAAGTAGCTCCTGCCTGTAAATTGATTCTATCAATGAGTTGGTCTAGATTGGTGGCTAATCCCTCAGCGTTTACATAAGCATCTCCTTTGCCTTGAATAAACTCTTTCAGGGCAGGGAAACTTGCAGCCACGGCTCCAAAATCGAATTGGGTTAAAGTTAATTTGCTGTTTAGTAGATAGGGGCCACCCAAAAGAGAAGGCTGGAAGCTTAATTTGCCGCTACCGCCTAGTGTGCCTTGAGCGAATTTCCCTTGAAGACTACTTAAGGTGATTGTTTCAGGCGTGGCCTCGGCTTTTAGATTTAAATTTTCTGCGTCAAAATTTTTGGCAGTAACTTTCTGAAGATTGAGCACGAGCGAGCCTTGATGGTTTTGCCAGAAGGGCACGCGGTCGGGCTGAGTATTTTTAGGTAAAGGCCGTGTTTCGCCATCGGATTGGCTAATGAAACCGCTGATATCATCCCAATAAAGATTTTCAAAATCACATTGAATTTTCCAGTCATTCAAGGCGCCCTCGATTTTTTGTGTGACAGCGAGTTTTCCGCGTGTTCGACCCATGCCATCAAGCTGGCAAAGCAGGTTGGCGGCTTTTCCTGTTTCGTTGGATGAATAATTTCCCTCGAGTGTGAGAGATTTAACTTTGGCTACTCGGTCTTTGAAACTCAGATCGGTGATAGTGAGGTTTCCTTGGCTATCGCCACTGGTGGAAATCTCGCCTTGTGCACGATAATTTCCCGTCGAGATGTTTGAGAGAAAAGAAACGAATGGTTGTTCTGCTAGTGCTCCCAGATTTCCTTGTAATTGTAGGCGCGTTGGTGAATTGCCTAAACCGGCTTCCACATTTCCTGAGGCTAAAACTCTCAATCGGTTGCTTAAGGTTGCTTGTTGAAACTGGAGTTGAGTGGTTTTTTCTCCGAAAAGAAGTTCGAGTTGAGTAGAAAAGTCGCACTGATTAATCCATGATTTTTCTTTCCATTGCACACTCGTATCGCGGAAGGATAGGGGTGCTCCTTCGGTACGAATAAACCAGCCCTCGGTTTTAAACCCTGCAACGATATCGGCTTTCTCAAGCGTGCCAGATATTTTAAGATGCGGAATTAGAGCCGAAAGGGATTCGAGAGGAAGTTTTTCCGCTGTTGCCTCGATGACCACACCCGTTGGCTTGGATCCTTCCCATGTATAAGGTTGGCGGAGTTTTACGTTTAACAGGTTTTGGCTATTTTGTTTAATCGTAGCCTCGAGCTTTTGTATGACAGGTGACTGATTTTTTTCTGAACTCGCATCGAATCGTGCAAATAAGCGAACACCTTTTACTTTGTCTTTTGGTAAATCTTGCCAACCGGGTTGTGAGAATAGCTCAGCGAGACCGAGATCAATCGATGAAGATAACTTCCAAGAATTATCGGTTTGAAGACTGAGTGTAGCTTCTCCTTCGGCGATGGTCCCAGTTGATGACTGAATTCGGAAAGGAGATAGGCAGATAGACTTGGCTTTACTCGATAAGGGAATTTCTAAGTCGACTTCTTGTAGTAGCGGTTTGCCGTCCTTTTGTAGACTAAGTCCAGAGATGCGATGTGTTTTGAGGGTTTTAATTTGTGGTTCACCATTGCGAAATTGAATCTCCGCTTCGCCTGTCCATCGACCTGCCGTTGCCGTCATTTGCCCGAGGGAAAGAAAAGGATTGAGAGAAACCATTTCTGCTTCCTGTGCGACGAGGCCAAAGGTTAGGTCGTCCAGAGGCTTCCCTGGCTGCCATTGCCATGGTTTAGTGAGCGAGAGTTTAATGCCATTTCCCGATAGATTAAATTGTGAGAAATTTAAGCGTTCTTTGGTTTTTTGAATTTCAGACTGTAGAATCCATTTCGATGACGTCGCGGGTAAAGCAACACGCATCATCGGAGGCGATTTCATCCATTGTAGGATTAAATCAGTTTTTACTGTCCATTCCTCTTTCGCTGGCTCCAGTGTAGCAGAGAGTTTTCCTTTGATGCCGAGTGGCGGTAGGTCGGCGCTGAGAATACCAAAGCGCTGTGGATCCAGATTTAAATCTGCTTCCGCACGAATTTTACTTTCTTCGGCCTGAGTTAATATTTGCGCAGCAATTTTTTGTGAAGCATCGCGAATGGTACCATTGAGCACAAGAACTCCCTCTGCATTGCGCTGACCTTCCAAATCTAGACTCATGCTGCCCGCTGCAATCGGGCTTTCATCTTTGGCTAGAATATTAAGACGGCAGTTTTTTACGTCGGACAGGAGAGATGTTAGATTGAGTCCCGATTTACCTAGCGGTCTTTGCAGTTCTGCTTTGAGGATGATTTCTCCGCGGGGTGTCGTGGGAGTGTTGCCCACATTAAATCCAGGCCATGCCAATCCTGCTCTCAAATCGACTGAGCCCGAAGAATCAATCCCTTCCCCTCTTGCGCTGAAGCGTATGACTTGTGAGTCGGAAAGAATAATCCGTCCCGTAACTCCATAAGGACCGATAGCAAACAAGGGGATGGATGGTTGAGGAGTGGCTTCTTTTGATTTTATTGGGGGCTGGATTGGTTTCTTGGATAAGTCGACTTCTAGTCCTTTAACTTCAATTTCTTTAAGCGTGTATTTGCCGAATAGAGAAGCGAGTAGGTCTGCTTTCCCCTGAACAAGTGCGAATTTAACCTGCGTGCCATCTTCGAGGGTGAGATTGGCATTCTCCGCCAAAAAACTTCCATCGAAAGAAGCCTGTACCTTTTTTATTCCTCCAGTGATCTTGGATTCCGCAAGAAGGTTGGCGACTCTTTTGCCGAGGGGCTCGGGTTTCAATTCCGTATCAATCCAAAGCACCGTAAGGCCGCTGAGTAAAATAATGGATCCGACTATCCAAAGGGTGATACGGACGGCTCGCGACATAGGACGACCTTATGAGAATGGGCTTCCATGAAAGACGAGCAACAAAAAGTGCCAGAGGGTAATAAATCGCTGAGGTTTCGCAGGGATTATCCCAAAGAAACAGGCCGCCCGATGATGGGCGGCCTGTGCGAGCCGAACTCCAGAGAGACCAGCTTAGGAGTTGTAATTGTAACCCTCTTCGCCGTGGTCGGTGATATCCAAGCCACGAGCTTCCTCTTCTTCCGTTGGGCGAAGGCCGATAATCGCTTTGACGACATAAGCGATGATTACGGTCGCAACGATGGAGAGGACGAGGGTAACGCCAATCGCTTTGTATTGTTCGTTGAGGAGTGTGTTGCCTACGACGTCCTTGAGGTTGATCGCCAGGTTGGCATTCGCATCGATGGTTGCAAGAATTCCAGTCATGATTGCACCCAAGGTACCACCGACAGCGTGAACGCCGAAGGTATCGAGAGCGTCATCATAGCCGAGTTTGGACTTGAGATAGACCACGGCAAGGAAGGGTATAATACCTGCCAGAACGCCGATCAAAACGGCACCACCAGCGGTCACGAATCCAGCGGCAGGGGTGATAACAACTAATCCTGCGACTGCACCAGAGCAGAAGCCGAGAACGCTAGCATGCTTACGGAGAATCCACTCAAGTGCAGCCCAGGTGAATGCAGCAACGGCAGCTGCAAGGGTTGTGGTCATGAAAGCTTGTGCAGCAACACCATCAGCAGCGAGTGCCGATCCCGCGTTGAATCCGTACCAGCCAACCCAGAGCATGCCAGTGCCGATAGCACAAAGAACCATGCTGTGAGGAGTCATGGACTTCTTGCCGAATCCTGCACGAGGACCAAGGATAAGGCAAAGGATTAGAGCAGACCAACCAGAGGTCATGTGAACCACGGTTCCGCCAGCGAAGTCGATAGCTTTAATGGAGGCAGCAGAATTCCAAACACCATTCATCTCACCCGTGATACCCCAAACCGCGTGAGCCATGGGGAAGTAAACGAGGAACATCCAAGCGGTCATGAAGAGAGCGAGGGCGGAGAATTTCATTCGCTCAGCGATTGCACCCACAATCAGAGCAGGCGTGATGATTGCGAACATGAGCTGATACATCGAGAACACGTTCTGTGACGTCCAGTAAGCATAGTCGGTGTTGGGTGCGGAAGTTACACCATTAAGGAAGAAGTATTCACTGCCTCCGAAAATCGTTCCAAGAGTGGTTCCGGAAAAACTCTTACCAAAGACAAGAGAGTAACCGACTGCCCACCAGAGGATGGCAACAAGCCCAGCCAGACCAAAACATTGAGCAACCACAGAGAGAACATTTTTGCTGCGGACGAGACCTCCGTAGAAAAGGAATAGTCCAGGAAGTGTCATGAAGAGGACAAGGGCAGCACAGATCATCATGAACCCGTTGTGACCTGGGCCAGGATTGCTTGCAGCGGCCGTTGTCAGTCCCGAGGGGATTGAGCCTGAGGCATCTTTAAGTGGCGCAGAGGGATCTCCGTTACCTAGGTAGGCCTCCAAGCCAGCCACACGCTGTTCAAGGGTTGGACCGGAAGGCGCTGGGGGTGTTGTGGATGCCGGAGCCACTGCAGGGGCAGGGGCTGCGGGTGCAGCAGGAGCTGCGGTGTTCTCGGTAGCCGATGCCAGATATGGAATCGTTGCGAGAGCGATTATGGTTAATGTTCGTAACAGGGAGTTCATGGCAACGTTTCTATCGCAACGCCCGTGCCAATGGAGACGGTCCTCGGCGGTCGGTCTATTTTGATTAAAAATATACTCAGGCTCTTTATGGGCGTGCTTTTTTTCAGACAAATCGCCCTTAAAGGGGCAACTTTCGCCCTTACGATTAACCCGCCAAAGTGGCCATTAAACGTTAGAGTGTTCTCTTTTAGGTGTGTTGGTAGCCCTCTTCGCCGTGATCCGCGATGTCTAGTCCTTGTGCTTCCTGCTCCTCGGTTGGACGTAAACCGATAGTTTTTTCTACTACCTTCGCGATTAACCAAGTCATTAAAAGTGAAGTAGCGACGCAAAGAATCATCGCGAGAATTTGTCCTTTTAAGAGTCCTTTCGATAAAAGTGCTCCACCTGCTGAATGAACTTCAGATGACATCAGCAATGCAGTCGCTAAGGCACCGATGGTACCACCAACACCATGCACGCCAAAGGTATCGAGTGCATCATCATAACCTATCTTCCCTTTAAGAACGGAACAGGCCCAATAGGAAATCGAACCAGCGAGCAGGCCGATTAGAAAAGCAGAGTTTGCACTAACAAATCCCGCTGCATTGGTGATGGTAGCCAATCCCGCAATGGATCCGGAGCATAATCCTAAAACAGAAATTTTTCCGCGGTGTAATTTTTCGATGACTGCCCAAATGAGAGTTGCACTGGCTGCTGCCAGTGTCGTGGTGGTGAAAGCTTGAATAGCAACAGCATCGGCAGCCAGAGCAGAGCCTGCGTTAAAGCCGTACCATCCAACCCAAAGGAAACCCGTTCCCAATACGCATAAAACCATGCTGTGAGGAGTCAGGGCTCGTTTACCGAAGCCATTTCTTGGCCCCACTAAAATACATAGGAGCAGCGCAGACCAACCTGAAGTCATATGGACCACAATCCCGCCAGCAAAATCAGCAGCCTTAAAAGTTGATTGCGCATTAGCGAGGCCAGAAAAATCTCCCGTTAACCCCCATACGGCATGGGCGACGGGGTAATAGACCAATAAAGTCCATAGCGCCGAAAAAATCATTACTGCCGAAAACTTCATCCGCTCAGCCACGGCACCAATAATGAGGGCAGGGGTTATCGAGGCGAACATCGCTTGGAAAAGTGCGAAAGTCGCTGAGGAGATTCGACCATCATAGGGGCTCGGCGAATAATCGAGACCAGTGAATCCAAAATTTTCGGTGCCACCAAAAATATGTCCAATCCATGATCCTGCAAAAGATTTTCCAAAAACAAAACTATAGCCCACTGCCCACCATAAAATTAAACCCATGGCGGTTAGAGAAATACACTGGGCTGCAATGGAGAGTACATTTTTGGTGCGAACGAGACCTCCGTAGAATAAGAAGAGCCCTGGGATGCACATCATCATCACCAGCGCGGCACTAAAAAGAACCCAAACATTGTCCGCGGTGTTTACTGTGGATATAAAATTAATCATGATGATGATTTATGAGCAAATTTTGTGCCAATTTTTGCTCAAACAGTCACACTATTGCATTTCTCCACGAAAATTGCTTTAACAAAAATACTAACGATATTAAAAATGATTAAATTTACACAAAATGCTTTTTTATGCGCAATAGCTCTTCCGCTTTTGGCAGAGGTTAAGTTGGAGCAGTCAGTTAGCAAAGATTGGTCAGCGATGTTGGATTGGCAGAATCGTTTTCCGTCCAACATAACGCACAATGCATCTACGGGCAGTTACGGAAAATCGCGTGTTGGTTTTGAGTTAATCAAGCAGGATGAAGGTGGCATCACGGATTTCGAATATTATCGATATAATAACGTTTTCAAAGGATCCATCGCTGGAACGGAAACATCCTTTGGTGATACAACGGATTTAATGCTCACGGGGTTTCGGCAGTGGCAATGGAATCCAGATTGTGCCGTGCAGTTTATTTACGCTGCCGAATTGGCGGCCGAAGACTCGCTGTCCTTAACCGATGGATTTCGCTGGGGATTAGGAATGGCTGCACGTTGGCGTCCCGCTTCCGATACAGATTTAGCTTTAGGGATTCTTTTTCAGGATCGTTTTGAAAACTCCCTTTTACCCATCCCCTATGTGAAAATGATTTGGACTCCCTGTCGTTTTGCTGAGGTAGAGTTTCGGGCAACGGGCCTGCAAAACGGATTTATCATCCGCGGCTTTCTCACGGAAGATAAAGCAACCATGGTGGATTTAGTTGTGGCTTATGAGACGCTGACTTTCCGTTTAGAAGATGCCTCTTACGGAAGTCGTGCGGTTGCTATTGGTGATGTGGTGACACGCATCGGAATCACTCAATTCCTCGAGCCCACGGGTACTTGGTTTGTGCGTTTCTCTGGTGAATACATCAACTTCAGTCGCTATACTTTTAAGCACGATAGTGAAACTCAAGGTGTATTCCAAACCCATCCTGCTTGGGCCACAAATCTGCGTTTAGGGGCTCGTTTCTAATCGAGTGTTACGCTAGCCTCTTCATCTAGATGATGAGCGATCTCGCTTTAGCTTGATTTAATAATTCATCGCGACGTCGAATCGCTTCACCGACTTCTTGAGTCGCTAAAGATTGGCGAACGCGTTTCGCAGTGTAATCAGCTAAATGAACTGTGTAGTGAATCCACCACGTTCCGTTGTTATTCCAGAGGTGGTGTAGGGGATTATCTCCTTTCACTCGTAAGGACAGGCGAGTGCTTGGAGTAGTGAGGTTTTCTTGGGTTTGGATCATGGCTGTTTGGGTTGAGTGAAAATATCACACACCACGATCGACCCGTTAGGGTTTGTTTGTGACCTTGCGGTCCGCATCTCAGATTTTTTCTGAAAACCACCGCGGTCTTGTTAAGGACTCGGTTGGTGCAACATTGGCGGGAAGCCTTTGTTTGCTCGTGATGTGTTTTAAAGGAACAAGATGAGATTGGATATAGTCACCCCAAAAGGCAAGACCACACCTCGCTCACCTGTGTCATAAAAAAGGGGCGAAGTGACTTATCTCACTTTAAACCTGAGCCTAAAGCAGAGATCGGGCGTTCTTGAAAACTTTTACGCAAGTGCCCGGGAAAGGACTCGAACCTTCACGCCTTTAGAGGGCGGCGGATTTTGAATCCGCTGCGGCTGCCATTTCGCCACCCGGGCCAACTTGCGTAGCCAACATTAATTCTTTCTCTCCTAAATCCTGCAAGTAAAACCTGCCGAGGGTGACGATTAATTCTAAAATAAAAAAGGCGCCTCAATAAAGAGGCGCCTTTTTAAAAAGATAATCGAATGAATTATCCGAGAATCGCGTCCTTAGCAGCTTTCGCTACGCGGAACTTAACAACTTTCTTAGCTTTGATCTGAATCGTTTCGCCAGTGGCAGGATTACGACCGATGCGAGCTTTGCGGTGCACGAGCACGAGCTTGCCGAGACCAGGAAGGGTGAAAGAATTCTTCGCGTTCTTGTAAGCAAGTTGCGCGATGATTTCGAGAATCGCTACAGCTTGCTTTTTGCTGATTTCAGCTTTTTCGGCAATGGCAGCGGCGATTTGTGATTTGGTGAGTGCTTTGGACATGTTGTTTATTTGGTTAGGGTGCAGTAATGCGGTTTTATTTTGTAGCGAAGATTTGCATGAGAACCAGCGAAAAATAGAGGTTTTTTAAACTTTTTATTTAGCAGGATTTTTTTGACCCTCTTGCCCCGTCTGCTTGCCGAAAAAGAATTGTGCGTTAGGATGAAGCATTGAATCATGGATGCGGGCATGAAGTTACCTTTTACATTCATCCTAGGATTAGTGATTATTTTCTCATTACCGAGGGTTAGAGCCGAGGGCTATGTTGCCGAACCAGCTTTCCCTGGTAACCCACTTTTTAAACAGCCCGTTGGCATCGTCTCATGGGGCGGTGGAGACATCGATCCATCCATCCATTTTTTTATCTTGGAAAAGGTCGGGCGAATTCAGTGGGAACGCCCTGATTACCCTGAGAAAAAAGCTAGGATAATTTTTGATATTACGCAGCCAAAAGATGGAGATTTTTATGATAAGAGTGAATGCGGATTGCTTGGTTTTGCCCTACATCCTCAGTTCAAATCTAATGGACAAGTCTTTGTCTATTATAGCCTTAAGATAAAAGGTAGGCTGTATCAGCGGGTTTCTCGATTTATGATACCCGATCGAAATACTATGCTGGTAGATAAATCATCGGAAGTACCCTTGATTAGCCAAGAAGACCCGGCTGATAACCATAATGGAGGTGACCTGCATTTTGGTCCAGATGGCTACCTTTATATCAGCACGGGGGATGGGGGTTGGGCTGATGATTATTTCGATAATGCTGGTCATATCGATAAAGGTTTTTTTGGAGCCATTTATCGCATCGATGTGGATAAGGGGTTCGGGAATTTGGAGCCCAATCCACATCCTGCCGTCCATCGGGACATGCAGGGTAGGGCATTATACTCTATACCTGCGGATAATCCCTTTCTGGGGGTGGAAAAGATTCGGGGGGAGCCCCTGGCCTCTTCTAAGAAGGTAAGGACCGAAACATGGGCCTTTGGCTTAAGAAACCCATGGCGTTTTTGCTTCCACCCCAGCGATGGACGACTCTTTACAGGGGATGTCGGTCAGAATCTTTTTGAGGAGATTAATGTCATTACTCCAGGGGGAGACTACGGTTGGAGCGAAAGAGAGGGTTTTCATCCTTTTCGAAAATCAGGGGAGAGGGACGTGAAAAAGATGAAGTCAAAGGAATCGGATAGCAGGTTTATAAACCCGATTTACGAATACCCTCATCACGAAGGCTACTCCGTAACTGGTGGAGTTTTTTACTTTGGTAATCGTCTCCCGTCGCTCAATGGCGCCTATCTTTTCGCTGATTACTCTTCCGGATGGATCAAAGCATTGCGAGAACAGGGAGGTCGTTGGACGGCGGAGTTTCTTTTAAAAGATGAGTTTGTTACTGGATTTACTGCCGATCCTGCCAATGGGGACATTCTTTTCGTCAGTCTCTCAAGTGGCCAAGTTAAACGTATCGTTAAAAAATCTCTCTAAAGTCTGTTGAATAGTTAGATTTAATCGTATGCCAAGAGCTGGTTCGGGGGATAGTTTGGCTGTCAGTGATTTAAAGTAGGGGTTTTTAGGTCTATTTTGGCTGTTAAATAGTCGAATTTACCGCTTGCTTCCTAGGCTTGGGTTCCCAATTTCAACCTTCCTTTCCTTAGTCATGGCACGGCCGCACAATGCGGGCCCGCGACTTACTAAGACAATAAGTACCTTTACACCTATGAAGCAGCTCAGTCTCTCCGTCACCAGCCGACAGAACCATGGTCGTGGCCACTCACGCCGCCTCCGTATCAGTGGTTCTATCCCAGCCGTTATTTATGGTCCTGCAGGTATCCACAGTGTTTCTGTGAACCAAGAAAAGTTTCGCGACTTAATGCGCACGAAAGGTAACGCTGCTGCGCTTATCGAGCTCGAGTTGGATGGTAAAAAAATGCTTTCAATCATTAAAGAGTTTCAGCGCCATCCTATCACTCAAAAATTTCTGCACATCGACATTCAGCAAATCGATCCGAACGCCCCGATGACGGCCGCAATTCCTGTTCGTGTGGTCGGTGAGGCTTATGGTGTTAAAACCGAAGGCGGTACCTTGGCTGTTGTTTCTCAGACGATTAATGTCCGTTGCTTGCCGAAGAACCTTCCTGAATTTATCGAAGTGGACGTAGCCCCCTTAAAGGTTAATCAGTCTATTCACGTGGGAGAAATCAAGGCTCCTGAAGGTATTACTTTCCCTGGCGATCCTGCTCGCGTTGTGGTGGTTTGCTCTGAAATGGCTGAAGAAGAAGCCGCTCCAGAACCTGCTGCCGCTGCTGCGACTGCCGCTGCTCCTGCTGAAGGTGCCGCTGCGACCGCCGCTGCTCCTGCCGCCGCTGGTGCCCCTGCTGCTGCCGCTGCTCCTGCTGCCGCTCCTGCGAAGAAATAATTTTTAAGCCAGGTTCTCCTGGTTACTGTTCTTTAAAGTCAAAATGCCATTCACGGTTTTCGCTGCCCTAGGCAACTACGGGCGACAATACATCACCACGCGACACAACGTCGGCTGGTTCATCATCGATATTATGGCAGATAAGTATCAGGTGAAGTGGAAGGAGGAAAGTCGCTTTCCCGTTTCATTGGCTCAAGCCACCTTGGGTAATCACACCATCTATCTGATTAAGCCATTGTCTTTAATGAATGAATCGGGCGGACCGATAGCGAAGTTTCTTCGATATCACAAAATACCCGCCAGTGAACTTGTAGTGATTCACGATGACATTGCTTTTTCCCCTGGGCAAATGCGATTAACCTTCGGAGGATCCGAAGGTGGTCACAACGGAGTGGGTAGTTGTATTGAGCATTTAGGTACAGACTTCGTTCGAGCTCGTATTGGAATCGGCCCTAAAACTAATGCAAAACAAGATCTCGCCGACCACGTTCTCGGAAAAGTGCCCGAACCTGATCTCTACAAAATCTACGATGGCAGCCATGACTTTATCAAAGGATTTGAACTTTTAATCACCCAAGGCCTACCCGCCGCCCAAAACTTTATTCATCACAAAAAATTACCAACATGACCTCCGCCACCACCCGTCGTCGCCCCTATCGCGTTAGTCTGATTCTCGACTTGCGCGGATCGGCTGAGTCTCCTGAAGCCGCTATCGAGCGACTCAAAGAGATTTTGCAATCGATTGATTGCAAGGTGACCGAAGTGGAAAACCTCGGTCAACGTGACTTCAGTCGCGCCGTAGACCGTAATTTCCTCAATGGTCTTTACGTCCAATTCCATTTCGAAGGTCCCGTAAACGCTCCGGCTGCCTTTGCTGAAAAACTTCGTCTCGATCGCACCGTTGACCGCATCATGGTGCAAGCCTCCAAGCGCTAATCCTTACTTTTTACCCCGATGGCTTCGTCATTCAATCGCGTGATTCTCGCTGGTAATATGACCCGTGATCCCGAGGCCCGTGCTCTGCCTTCTGGGCAAGCCCTGACGAAGTTTTCCTTGGCCATTAATCGTGCTTACACGACCAAAGAAGGAGAGAAGCGCGAAGAAGTCACTTACGTTGATGTCGAGAGTTACGGCAAACAGGCCGAAATTATTGCCAAGTATTGCAGTAAAGGATCTGGCATCTTGGTCGAAGGTCGTCTTAAACTTGATCAATGGGACGATAAGAAGACAGGCGAAAAACGCTCTCGCCTCGGTGTTGTCTTAGAAAACTTCACCTTCCTTGGTAGTAAGCCTCAAGGTGGTGATGAAGGTGGTAGTTCGCGCAGCCGCGGTAGCCAAGATCATTCTGCCCCTTCCGCATCCGACACCAGCGACGACGTTCCCTTTTAATTAATTTTCAAAACATTCTATAAACCCACGACAAACATGTCCTACACTGAAGTTTTACTCATCAAACCTGTTGACGGCCTCGGCGCCGAAGGTGAACAAGTGCGCGTACGCTCTGGCTACGCTCGCAATTATCTTCTTTTGCAAGGTATCGCTTTACCTGTCAATCGTGCCAATTCGAAATACATCGAATCTTTGAAGAAGGCTCGCGAGGTTCGCGAAGCACGCGACCTCGAAGCGGCCAATGCCATCGCCACCAAACTCGCTGGTATTAAATTAGTCTTTGCCGTTAAGACCGGTGAAGGCGGTAAGATGTTTGGTGCAATTAGCACTGCAGAAATTGCCTCTAAACTAGCCGAGCATGGCGTTACACTAGAGCGCAAGCGCATCCACCTTGGTCAAGGACCAGTTAAACTTCTAGGAAAACACGTTACCACAATTCGACTGCACAATAATGTGACCGTTGAACAAGAGTTTGAAGTCGTTTCGGAAAATCCGATCGAGCCAGTCGCAGAGGTAGCCGAAGAGGCTGAACGCCCTGAGCGCGAGAAGAAACCTCGTAAACCCCGCAAGGAAAAGTCCGAAAAATCTAAGAAGTAAATTCTTCTTCGATTTCAAAACGTAAACCCGCCAACCCCGGCGGGTTTATTGTTTGGTGATTAAAGATCCTGGGTGCCTAACCAACGGCAGGATAAAACAATAAATCTTCGACCGAGTAAGCGATTGATGGGTGAGTGTTCAGTGGATGAAAATTGAATCCATGGGAGTTGAGTTGAATCCACGTATTCAGGCGTTCGCTGAACAATCATTTCTAAAACAACTGAAGCTCTTTGTCTTCCTTCTGCGAAACTTTCACCATAAGCACGAATGGTGAACGTGTCCGAGCGTGTGGCAATTTTAGGTCCGAGATTGCGGAGTAAATCTCCTTGGAAAAGACAACCCGCCGCACCGAATCCATTATGGGTACGTGGGCGATTCTCGTGATCCAAAACTTGAATACTACCAAAATAACATCCTGGGGGCATTCCCGATTGGCGTCCACTACCAGCCCCATAGTGCCAATGATGTGACAAAGAGGGATTAATGATCAATGAACCTGGAGGTGGCGTCGTGAATCGCGTGCCAAACGTTTTATCAGATCGAGCTAAACTGCTCTCTAGAGTGCCCGACCGGAATAGCCAGCGATAGTCATTGGCATTATTCGAAGCTGCGGAGGTTGCAGGGTAAGGGGTCGGCGTTTCGCTTGCTGTTGGGTTAAGAGGGTAAAATGAATTTGTGTAGCGTGCACCTAACTTTTTGGTGGGGCCGAGAAAGCGATTGATAAACTCATTTAACCCTAAAAAAGGAGTCCGTGGATTTTGGTTTTTAGGAAAGTCTAAAAATCTTCTTTGGTTCGGTGGGTACTCTTGATCCCGTTCGGTGCGCTGGTGGAATTGCCCGCGGGCTTTAATCTCTGCGACAATTGCTTGAGACAGCGCAGTGATTTCTTTTTCGGTTAGAGAGTTAAATCCATTCCAATAACTGGATTGTCGGATATCCCAGATCGCTGGCTTTTGCCCCTCCCATATCTCACTGCGTGATAGAGGACTTTTTAACTGGGCTAAAAGAAAAACTCGCCAAGCCTCTGGCGAGGTAGAGTTAACATTAAAAGTCCCCTCACTCAGTACATAGCCAGCTAGGCGTCGGTAACCATCAGGAGGGTCGCCATTGAGATGGCGTTGACTAAAACCAGGTCGATTAAAAATAGCACTCGCCGCTTCAACTTGACTGGGTTGATAAAGACGAAGGTGTTGATTGAAGAAAGAGCGGCTCCCTTGAGCAAAGCTTTCCAGTGTTTCTTGAGTCGTTTTTCTTCTAACCGAATTATAATTTCCGTTTTTTAATTCCTGAAGTAGGGGAGCAGCTCCAGAAAAAAAGAAACTATCCCAGAGTGCGTGATTGAGTAAAAAACTATTATCCGAAAAGGTGTGACCGCCTTGATAGGCTGGGATTCCATAAGTCCAGGATTTGTCCAACGGACAGACGAGATTAGGAAATGAATTGCCTACGTTGTAGTAGGGAAACCAATCCCAAACGCTTAAGTTAGCATACATGAGTTGCCCCAAGGAGACGAGGGGTTGACGTGGAATACTTACAGGCGAAAAGCGGGAAACGCTATTTGCTTGATGAGAATATCCGCCCCACGCATTCCCGCCTTCAGGGTGAAGGGTTAAATCAACTTGGAAAAAGTTACTCCAAGAAGACGTTGATCCACTTAACAGTAATTCATCTCCTCCGTAAATTTGCGTGCGTAAACTCGCACCACCGATGCCAGGCATTCCGTTTTGTGCCGCAGCTGTCGAACACTGGGCTAGCGGATTACTGAATAACCAAGGTGGATGACAAGCAGGAGTGGGCTGATTTTGGGCAACAATCCATGGACGTAAGCCTCGATCATAGGTAGTTTGGCGAACAGAATCAGCCACCCGTATTTGCGTATCAACCACAGCAATGACTGCTCCAGGTTTATCTTTTTCGAATAGGGCATCGCGCAGACTGTAAACTGGGCCGATGACCACGGGGTTTGTTTCATTCCCCGGATCGCCAAAAAAGTCGCTGGGCTGTTGAGCAAACGCTGTGCCGACATTAATCATAAGGCCATAACTGGCTCGTGAATTTTTGCGCTCGGTGCCCAGAAACTCTTCAGTGTCCATGAGAGATCCAACCCGATCCTGCGCCCGATTCTGTTTCCATCCTGAATTAAGATAGAGCCAATGATGCCAGTAAGTATTCGGACGAATTCTTAGCCATGTTTGTATGGTATCTTGCGCCGTGAACCTTCTTAGAAGAAACCGTGTTCGTCCATCGGGGTTTCCTGTACTTTCCACGCACTGATAAGTTCTTAAATCCGCCCGTAATCCGCCCGTGAAGTAGAGTCCTCTTTCGAGTTTAACGATGATTGGCACAAGAGAAGGGGAGGAAATGGCAAGGGCTTCTTTGGCGGAGAAAACAGCAAATTCTCCAGGTTCGAGAACTGTTTCAGGAATGACGCAGGAAAAATTTTCAGCTTTTTTTGCATCTTCATTTTTTTGCATTTGAAAAATATCATCAATCGCAGCGCCCGTTGTTTCCCAGAGCGAGTTATTGGTATTGTTGCTCAAGTGGGATTTGAGGTAGATGCATAATCCATCGAGCAAAGAAAAACCCACGCGTGCGCCACAGCCTTGCACCCGAGCATCGGGTTCGACTGTGGTAGATGCCTTAAACTTTAATCTAAGGTCGAAGGGATTGTGTAAAACAATGACAGGTGTGGCCAAAATTTTTAGGGCATAATCCGCATCAATAGTTTGTTTTTGCACAGAAAAAACCAAACTCAAGCGATGCAGAGCGGGCAGGTATGCACCGCGAACGGCTCGAGCCATAAATCGATTTTCTTTTCGTCCATTAACCCATCCCAGTGGATCGGGCGTACTACCTTCATTATCGAGATATTGAGCTGAACTCGAAGTGCTTCCACCATTGGGCCAATAGCCATAATCAAGATTGTAATTGGAGTTAGGATTTACGCCCAGAGAGGGACGATAGCCTCCTTGAAGAAACTGATCGGTATTGGGATAAAAGGATCGAGCTTCCAGAGTGGGTTGATTGCCCGCCCATTCGATTTCTTTATAGAGGCGATAGTAGTCGCGAACGAGATGCCAGAGCGGTCCGAGTAATCGGCGCCGTGTTCCTTGAGGACTAGTGGATAGGCCCACCTGAGGTAAAACAAGAGGGGATTCGGCAAGCGGTTGTCCCATTTCATCTTCTCGCAGATAAACGGGGGACCATGGTAAATAATGTGTTCCTGTGGTTCCCAGAAATCGTCCTGGGTTATTAGGATTTTTTTCGTGCATAGGCACCCAGACGCGTGGACGAGGATCAGGGGACTCAAGGGTGCCAATTTTGCCCGCGGGGAATAATGGAAAACGCGAGCCCCTCGTTTTCTTCTGCGGATCTTGCTCTAGTGAGTTAGGACCCGTGTATATTTCAATAACATCGCTGGCACCCGAACCAAATCCCGATCGATCAAAATCTTCGTCATCCATTTCAAAGGCCAGTGATAGATCGCGGCGAAGACCGCCACGGTAACTGTCAGCGAGAACACCCGATGCCCAAAGCGTGTGGTGGTGAAACTGAAAAAGAGGTACAGGGTTATCATCGGGCGTGGTGAGAATTGATTCTTGGGAAGAAAGGCGTGCTTTGACTCCTTCATCGCCAATCCAGTAAGCAAAAAAGCCTAAACTTTGATTCTTATCATCTGAAAAAGGTCTTTTGGGGAGAAGGACTTGTCCTTCACTATTTACACTACCAGCCGATTCCATCGAAGATTTTAAATCTGATTTTGTGGCGCGTGCCCTGACTAATAGAATCCATGAACCCCAATCTTCAGGGTTGTTTTGCCAAGGTGCCCATTGGCTCGGTAAATAGTCCTGCGTGTCGGCGAGGCTGTAAGATTGTGCTAAGATTCCACCAGAATTGTTTGAAGAAAGGGTAGCGGAAATATTTTTTCCACTAATAAGCCAAGCTGGCGGTTCATTGGGTTTATCGGTTCGCCAAACTCCAGTCCAATAAGATTGGCCAATGAAATCATTAGAGGGGAAATTTTCGGAGATGTTTTCTGGTGACGATGGGTTGGCAATCCCTGCGAAATCACCTGTGGCCGTGCTTCGCTGGTCTGGACCGGCCGTTTGTTGTAAATGACCCAGAGCTAGCCGTGCGGCCATGAAAGCATGGAGTTTGGCTTGGGCTACATTCTTTGCGGTGACCAAACTTCTTGTTTCTAATGTCAGAAACGCTGACAGGGTTAAAAAACTTAAAATCAAAAAAGAAACAACGACGAGCGATAGCAATAAAGCAAAGCCCGTCCGTTTCATGGCACCAAAATTCGGTCTTCGATATTTTTTAAAACAAAAGAGGGTCCTTCAAAAGCAGGCGGAAGAATAAACCAGAATGAGCGAATGTCTTCCATTTGAAGCCAGCGGACTCCATTTTGTCGGGTTTCCGAATCGATTTCTCCTACCATCGAAAATCGTCCCTGACCATAAGTGGCATTTTTAACTTGAGGTCGAAACTGGATGGATTGTCCGCGAGTTAGAACTTTTTTCTGGCCAGGAAAATCAATCGCTACGGGTGCAGATGATAAATTGAATACATGAAAAATTCCGCCCTCTTGCTGGTAATTGGAATCCGATAATAGGTATAATTTCGGTGACGGTGTTTCGGAAATAATTGCCAAAAAATTTTCTCCTGAACTGGGAACGGTAGCCGAAACCCAGGGCAACCATTCGACCGACTTTGATGGGTGAGGCTGAATGCGGTAGAGAGTTAGTTTATTTTCAGGGCAATGCACCGCAAAGAAGGGAGTGAATGAATGGGTATAAACGGAATGTTGTGTGATTTCTCCATGGTGGTCTTTGATGCCGATTTGTTTAGGATTTGTTCCAAAATACAGGGCTTTAATCTTAATGTTCGGGCTAGAGTGCGGGGTTAAGGCCAAGCCGAGGAGGAGGGTGCTGAGGGCAAACATAGCAAGTCCAAGATAATTTCTTCATGAATCGCATAGACACGCTTTGATTCTGCCATTTTTCCCTTCATTAATTCCCTAAAACTTCTTAACCTGAGTAAAGTTATTCACAGTTGGCTGGGGGTAACTTGGTGTCAGTTCAGGCTCCGTCCTTGGTTCAGTTTTATCTACAACCCCTTCTTCTCTCTATGGCTGAAAAAATGAAGCGTACTCGTCGCGAGGAAAAACCCAATTACGGTGATCGCGTACCCCCACATAATCTTGATGCCGAGAGAGGATTAATTGCGAGTATCATTATCGATGGTGGCGAAACCTTACAGCGGTGTTTGGCGGAGAAGATTACCCCTGACTATTTTTTTGACCCCAAGCACCAAGATATTTACCGCACGGCCGTCGCTCTTTCGCAGGAGAGTACAGGAATTGATGAAATTACTATAACCGAAAGATTGCGTCGAGAGGAGCGCCTCGAGTCGGCGGGCGGAGTGGCTTATGTTAATGAGTTAACCGGTTTAGTAGCTTCGACCGCTCATGCGCCACACTGGATTGCGATTGTTCGCGAGAAACATTTTCTTCGTTGTTTAATCTCTACCTCGGTTAATACCGTTGAGCGAGCTCATGCTCACACTGAAGGCATTGAAAGGTTGCTTGAAGAAGTGGAGCAGTCATTTTTCAAAATCAGTGAAAATCGTGTGGGCGATTCGGCGGTGAAGATTGATAAACCAGTGGAGGAGGCAATGGAGCTGGTGCAAAAAATGATTCAAGAAGGTGATAGCATCCAAGGCATTCCTTCTGGCTTAATTGAACTCGATCGTCTGACTTTTGGTTTTCAGCCTGGGCAAATGATTATTGTGGCGGCACGTCCTGGTATGGGGAAGACTTCCATCGGACTTAACTTTATTGAAGCGGCTGTTTTCCCAAGGCATCGAGAGTCCGCCCATATTTTGCTTTTCTCTTTGGAAATGCCAGCCCGTGAACTCGCCTTGCGTTTACTGGGTGCTCGGGCGCGGGTTAACATCCAAAAAATCCGTTCCGCCCGCCCGACGCCTCAAGAGCAAATGGATTTGGCGCAAGCCGCTCAAGAATATAAAGGAAAATCACTTATCATCGATGATAACGGGGGACAAAATATTTTGGAGATTCGAGCTAAGTGCCGTCGAGTTCATTCGCAACGTCCCCTCGATCTGATTGTTATCGATTATATTCAGTTGATTAATGGTTTGGATTCTAGTCTGCCCCGAGAACAGCAAATTGCCGAGGTTTCACGAAGTATCAAAGCCATGGCTAAGGAGTTTAAGGTTCCAATCGTTGCCTTGGCCCAGTTGAATCGAAAATCCGAGGATGAAGGTCGCCAGCCAAGGATGTCGGATTTGCGTGAGTCGGGCTCCATCGAACAAGATGCCGACATCGTACTCTTGATTTCGCGACCTTCGGCTAGCCAGAGTAAAGCAGCCGAGGCTGAGGCTGAATTAGCAGGGCAAGATGGGTTTTATTCTCGTCAATTAATTGTCGCTAAAAACCGAAACGGCCCTACAAGGGAGTTGGATGTGCTCTGGAATCCAGGGCTTACACGCTTCGAAACTCCCGCCAAAGATAATCGCCATGAGTCAACTTAAACTTCGCCGTAGCCTTTTGCAAATGGCTGCTTTTGCCCTCGCTTTGAATCCTTTGGCGAGTTTTGCCCAAGAGGCGAGTTCGCAGGAAAAAGTTCCCATCGTTCGCTCGGTCAAAGTAAAGTCCGAGGGTGGTTTGGCCTCTGAGCAATTTGTCTTAGGTTACGTTTCCTTGCGTGCGGGAGAGCCATTTACCCAGGAAAAAAGTACTAGCACGGTGAGGGCGCTTTATGCTACCGGACGTTTCAATCAGGCCAGTGTTATACCTCAACTTGATGCTAAAACGGGAGAGGTTGATTTGGTTATCTTAGTCGAGCCTCGTCCTATTATTACTAAATTTGAATATATCGGCGGCGAAGGGCTTTTTGACAAAGAAAGCGAGGATCGTTTTGCCGATGGATTGCGGGTAGGCGAGCCACTCGACATGGCGGCATTGCGTCGTGCGGAAGTAAAATTGCAGGACGACATTCGTAAGGAGCATCCATTCACTTCGGTCAGTGCCCAAACTTACACGGCTCCAGGTGGTGTTGTTGTCTCCTACATAATTCGCGAAGGTGCTAACTTGCGGGTGGATAATATTATTATCAAAGGCGCTGAACAGTTATCAGCCGACGAAGTGATTGAGGGAGCTGATTTAAAAGCCACGAATTGGCGCTGGTGGCAGTTTTCTTGGTTAAGAAGTAGCGGTCGTTTGAATCACGAAGAATATAAAAAAGACTGTAATTCGATTTTGGAATACTATCGCTCGCAGGGATTTTTAGATGCAGAAATTCTTGAGTTTGATCCAGAAAAAATCTGTGTGGTTAAAGATTTAACGAAGCCTAACACACCTGAAGCGAGTGGTTGGATTGATTTGGTTTACTCGCTCAAGGAAGGCCGTCGTTACTTCATTGGTAATCTATCGGTTGCTGGTAATCGTTTGGCATCCACTAGTCCTACCTTCAGCAATGAATCCCTTCTCAAAGTGGTAAACGAACCATCGTTGCGTCGTGGGGCTCATAAGCCTGAGGTTGATCGTTTTGTCAAAGGTGAGCCTTTTTCCACCGCAGCGCTGGATGTCGCCGCTGAGAAGTTGAGAGAGTATTACGGCCAAATGGGTTACTTGAACACCCAATTAGAGATTTTACGAAAACCTAATTTACAGAATGGCACTATCGATGTGCTTTTTACCGTTCGGGAGGGAGTTCGTCACACGGTACGTGCAATCGATATTCAAGGTAACACGAAGACGCGCTCTACGGTTATTGCTCGCGAATTAGCTTTATCGCCAGGTGAGGTTTTTGACCTTGCTCGTGCGCGAGTTTCCGAGGCTCGTTTGCGCAACACGCAGTTCTTTGAGGAAGTTCAGGTGACTCCTGTGCCTACACCCATACCGGGTCAAAGTGATTTACGCGTGAACGTTAAAGAAGGTAATACAGGTAGTGTGAGTTTTGGAGCGGGTTACAGCACGGTCGAAAAATTAGTTGGCTTTGTTGAGTATTCAGAGGGCAATTTTGATGCGAGTAATCCCGAAGGATGGTACCGCGGTGGTGGTCAGAAATTCCGCGTTCGTGCTTCCTTGGGAAGTTCGACAAACTCCATCGAGCACTCCTTCGAAGAACCTTCCTTGTGGGAGCGTGATTTAGCCGTCGGCTATAAAATTGAACGCCGATTTACTGGTTATCTTTCATCTAATTATAACGTCATTAATGAGGCCTTTGGCGTTTATGCACGCCGTCGTTTATGGGGTGCTGTAGAAGGTCGTTTGGCTTATGATATTCGCCGAGTTAGTGTTAAAAATGTTCAAGCGGCTGCTCCCAGTGATGTTAAAATTGAAGATGGTAATCCGAAAGTGATCTCGGCGATTTCTGCTTCGCTAACCAAGGATACGCGAGACGAATACAATTTCCCCACAAAAGGCGTCCGTCTTTCTCTAACCGAAGAACTGGCTGGTCTCGGGGGTGATGTGAATTATTTGCGCTCCGAGTTTCGTGCGGGCAAGTGGATCTTAGTGTCACCAACCTCTGAGCAAACTTTAGCTCTCCTTGCTCGCGTGGGAATGATTACGGGAGCGGGTTCGACGCTTCCCTTTTATGAGCGATTTTATTTAGGTGGTGCCTATGATATGCGCGGCTTCGGATATAACGATGTCGGTGCTTACGATACTTGGGATACCACAAGTGGCAATCAGCCGATGGGTGGACAAACCTATGGCTATCTATCTGGCGAATACACCATTCGAGCGGCGGAGAATCTACGCTTTGCGCTTTTCTATGATCATGGATTCGTGAATCGCGGAGCCGCCAAGTTTAATCTTGGCGAAGCCAATTCCGACTGGGGGGTCGGTGCACGAATTTTATTGGGTGGTGCTGTGATGCGTCTCGATTTTGGTTTCCCTTTGAAAACGACAAAAAATCCCGTCACAGGGGAAAAACTCAACGATGGCGGTATGAAGTTTAACTTCAGTTTCGGCACTGTCTTTTGATTGCCAAGGCCTGTTGGCTAGGCCTTTATGAGGGTACTATGAAATCTCTCGGCGCTCTTTTTCTCTTAGTTTGTGCTCCTCTTCTGGCTGCCCCCACTAGCGTAGGGATTGTGGATGTGGCACAGGTAATGAACAAATACAATAAGGCCATCGAGATTAAGGCCAGCATCGATAAATCAGTCGAAGTTAGCCGTGCGGCAATCAACGATCGTCGAACTGAGTTAGACCAACTTAAAACCGATTTAGACTCTTCCATTAAGCGCACCCAAGATCCTCTCTTAAATGAGTCGGGCAAGAAGAGTGCACAAGCTGAAGCACAGACGAAGGCACAAAATTTTCAACAGCGTGTGAACGACTTTGAGCAATTCGTTAAAAACGCTCAGGGACAAATTCAGCAGCGAGCTACCGAATTAGAGCAAAACGTTATTGCTGATATTCGCCTAGAAGCAGAAAAAATTTCTAAAGAAAAAAACATCCAAGTCGTTCTGCCTAAGTCGATGACCTTTGTCTCCGATTCTTCGCTGGATATCACAGACGCAATTATCTCGAATTTAAACGCTAGTTACAAATCGACCAACCCTGCTGGTTCGGGTGATCAGCCCGCCGAGAAGAAATAAAACCAACATCGCCCCTGTTATCCAGGGGCTTTTTCTTTACGGTCATCATGCTTTCACTTTCAACCCCTCAATTAGCCTCGATAGCCGGTGCTGTGGCAATTGAGGGAGAGCGTGAAGGAGTGATTAAAGCGATTGCCGCTTTGAGTGAAGCGGGTCCCGATGATCTCTCTTTTTTAGGTAATGCTAAGTATACCGCTGAAGTGGCTCGTTCGAAAGCGGGAGTTATTCTTGTTCCACGCGATTATGTCGGAAAGCCTGCTCAGAATCAGGTTTTCCTCAGGGTGGAGAAGCCTTCTTTTGCCCTCGCTCTTGTTTGTGCAGCGATTGAGGCGCAACTTTGGCCTAAGCCCAAACCAGGCATTCATCCCACAGCCGTGGTTGATGCCACGGCGCAAATAGACCGTTCAGTTTCGATTGGTCCGCTTTCTGTCATCGGCGCAGGAGCCGTCATCGGTCCTAGGGTTGTCATCGAATCACATTGTGTGATTGGCACTCAATCGGTGGTTGGCGAGGGTTCTTGGATAAAGTCGGGAGTAACCGTTGCTGATTACTGCGTTGTTGGAGCACGTTGCCGTTTGCAATCCGGAGTCGTGATTGGGTCGGATGGATTTGGCTACGAGCCCATCGAAAAAGAAATACATCGCATTCCTCAAATTGGTAATGTTGTGTTGGAGGACGATGTTGATGTGGGAGCCAATACCACCATCGATCGAGCTCGCTTTAGCCAAACTGTCATCGGTCGAGGAACTAAAATCGATAATCTTGTTCAAATTGCTCATAATGTTCGGATTGGTCGTCAGTGCCTTATCACTGCCCAAGTGGGGATTGCGGGTAGCACGACCTTGGGCGATTACTGTGTCCTAGGCGGTCAAGCCGGGGTGGCTGGCCACCTTCATTTGGGAGACCGCGTTCATCTCGGCGCCCAAGCGGGTCTATTTGAGGATATTCCTAAGGATAGTTTCTATAACGGAACTCCTGCAGTCCCGATTGGATTAGAGCGGCGACTCGTGGTTCTTTCCAGAAAGTTGCCAGATTTATTCAAAAAGGTTGATTCGCTGGCCGCATCCTTGGACGCTGTTACTCGTTCGAAATCATGAACCTGCCAGCCATCAAAATTTTCTCAGGTAACGCAAACCCCGAACTGGCTCGCGAGATTTGTACGCATCTCGGCGAACCATTAGGTTCAGCCACAGTAAATTGTTTTCCTGACGGCGAGACCTTTGTTCAGATTAACGAGAATATTCGAGGCTGCGATGTCTTCGTGATTCAGCCAACCTGTGCTCCCGCGAATGATCGTATCATGGAATTGCTCATCATGATTGATGCGCTTCGCCGAGCCTCGGCCGCACGCATCACCGCGGTTATTCCTTTTTTCGGGTATGCACGACAGGATCGCAAAGATCGTCCACGCGTGCCCATCACGGCTAAATTAGTGGCTAATCTTCTAACCGCAGCTGGTGCTAACCGCGTTTTGACGGTTGATTTGCATGCTCAGCAGATTCAGGGATTTTTCGATATCCCCGTCGACCATCTCTATGCCTCGCCCGTGTTCTACGCTCACATCAAGAGTAAACCCTGGCTGAAAGACGCCACGGTCTTCTCGCCCGACGTGGGTGGATTAAAGTACGCTTCGGCTGTGGCTGATATGTTGAACTTGCCTTATGGTTTTGTGGCTAAGCGCCGAACCAGTGCTACGACCGTGCAAGCAACAAGTTTGGTTGGTGAAGTGGAAGACCGAGACGTCATTTTGGTTGATGATATGACTGAAACTGCTGGAACGCTGGTGGCGGCTGCTGAATTATTGAAGAAAAACGGAGCACGCACAGTTCGGGCAATGGTCTCGCACTGCATGATTCAAGAAATTGCTTACGAACGTTTACGTAAGGGTTTTATTGATGAAGTTATCACAACCAATTCGGTGCCTGTAGACACACGTGGTTTGCCAATCACGGTTTTATCCATTGCTCCTTTACTGGCCGATGCGATTCGACGGATTCACGGCAATAACAGCGTGACGGACCTTTTTCCGATTAAAGGACACTGAGCCAACGCCTCCTTGAGGCGTGGTATCAAACGTTATTTCTTTTGCTGAAGAAACTTGATGACCTCAGCGGCTTGATCACCGGTGTGGCCTTCGTAGTCGGCCATGATGCAAATGCCGTCACGGAAGAGGTAGGCTGATCGACTAGCAAAACCGAAATTCGTTTTAACTTTAAAAGCGGTAACGACTTTTTTCTCACTATCAGCTAAAAGAGGGAAGGGGAATTTTTGCTCAGTGTGAAAGGTTTTTTGGGCAGCGACACCGTCAGTGCTTACTCCCAAGACCTTAACTCCCATTTTGGTTAAGTCCTCCCAGCTATCCCGCAAAGAGCATCCTTGTTTAGTGCAACCAGGGGTGCTGGCTTTGGGGTAGAAATAGACCAAGAGATAGCCTTGAGAGCCGTATTCTTTGACAGAGATGGGGGTACTATCTTGGTTAATGCAGGTCACCTTGGGCAGGGGGTCGCCAACGGCTAAACGTTCTGCTGCATTGCCAAAAAAAGGGAGGGTAGAGAAAAGCATGATGAGAAAAGTTTTGGCCATAATGAGAAGGATGCGAGGCCTGTTTGGAAAAGCAATTCGCCCCCCTCTTTTCCTATCGCTTGTTCGGCATTCTCTGCACAAAAATGAGGTATGTTGCAGGAAATTCTCGCGATTATCCCCCATCGACCGCCCTTTCTCTTTATCGATGAAATCAAAGAGATTCGTGACGATGGAGCAATTTGTGCCCGAACTTTTCGAGCCGATGAGCCTTTTTATTCTGGTCACTACCCTGGAAATCCCATCACCCCAGGGGTGTTGCTCTGCGAGTCAGTTTTTCAAACGGGAGCTGTTTATCTCACGCAAAAACTTCAAAAAGCTGGTCAACAGTCAGATCATAAAACGCCTGTTTTATGTCGGATTGAGGAGGCTAAATTTAAAGGTATGGTGAAGCCAGGTGATACGGTGACAATTGAAGTTAAGCATACTGAAACTTTGCAGCAGTTTCATTTCCTCTCGGGTAGTGTAAAACGAGAAGGCAAAGTTGTTTTGTCTTTGCGATTCGCACTCGCTCTCATCGATCAACCCAATTGAATTTCCCCATGTCGTTCCTCGGACTTTCTGGTAAAACTTTTTTAGTATTAGGTGTAGCCAATAAAAAATCGGTTGCTTGGCACGTAGCCAAGACGCTGGAGGAGGAAGGAGCTAAAGTTATCTATTCCGTTCGATCGCCTGCTCGCAAAGAATCACTAGCCTCTCTTTTGGCGCATAAGCCAGTTTATGTCTGTGATTTGGAATTCGAGGATCAGACGCAGAAGTTGGCGGAACAGGTTGGTCGGGAACATGGTCCAATTGACGGAATTCTCCACAGTGTCGCTTTTGCCAATTTTTCTCGAGGTATTCAGTCGTTTCATGAAACGGTGAGGGCGGATTTTCTTCAAGCAACCGCCATTTCCTGTTTCTCTTTAGTCGAGTTGGCACGTTATTTTAAGCCTTATCTTAGCCAAGAGGCATCGGTGGTAGCGATTGGAATCTCTTCTCAGGTTACGGCTGCTAATTACGGCTATATGTCTCCGATTAAAGCCGCTCTGGAATCGGCTACACGTTTTTTGGCCAAATCATTTTCGGCCGATACTCGCATTCGATTTAATACCGTCAATGCAGGTCCCTTGAAGACCAGTGCGAGCGCAGGGATTCCTGGTTATCTCGATAACTATCTCCACGCGGAGAAGATGACGTTACGTAAGGCAGCGCTGAAAACTCAAGAAGTTGCTGATGCGGCGGTCTGGCTTCTGTCTTCACGTTCCAGTGGAGTGAATGGTCAGGGTATTATTGTTGATGCCGGAATGGGGTTAAATTTCTTTGATGAAGAGTTGGTCAAAGCCTCATCGCGTATTTCTTAATCGTGCAGTTCCATCGCACAGTTTTAACAGATTTAGTTTGTGAATTGCCTCCTGAGGTTTGGACCTCGGCCGAGATCGAGCAACGATTAGCCCCCTTGTATTCTCGTTTAAAACTTCCTGAGGGACGTTTGGAATTAATGACGGGCATTAAAGAGCGACGCTTTTGGCCTCAGGCAATTCGTCCATCACAAGCCTCTGCTATGGCAGGTCGTAAGGCCATGGCCTCGGCGGGCGTAGGGCAAAAAGATATTGATTTACTAATACATGCCTCGGTTTGTCGTGATCGTCTTGAGCCATCAACAGCGGCCTATGTTCATGGTCTCTTGGGTTTAGGTTCCCAGGCACAGATTCTCGATGTTTCGAATGCTTGTTTAGGCTTTCTTAATGCCGTGGTTTTAGCCGCTGGATTGGTTGAATCGGGACAAATCAAAAGAGCATTAGTGTGTGCTGGTGAGGATGGTCGTCCCTTGGTCGAACATACCATTCGTCAATTAAACGAAGATCTCTCGTTAACTCGGGAAACGATTAAGCCTTTTTTTGCGAATCTCACCATTGGGGCTGGGGCTGCGGCCGCTCTGGTTTGTCGCGATGATTTGGCGAGCGCAGGAGCGATTCGTCTATGTGCAGGTGCTTGGGAAACAGATTCTTCAGCGAATGCCTTGTGCGAAGGGGATACTACGGCAAACGAATTAGATATGCGTACCGACTCGGAAGCTTTACTGGTCGCAGGAGTACGTTTGGCGCAGTCTTGTTGGCAAAAATTTAAAAACGAAAGTGGATGGGATGAAAATATCCCGCAAAAAATCGTAACTCACCAGGTTGGCCGTCGTCACTCCTCGTTGCTTTTTGAACGTTTAGGGCTTAATCCTCAAAAAGATTGTCCTTCTTTTGAAAGACTAGGAAATGTTGGGTCGGTTTCTTTACCAGCTACTCTGGCTCTCGCTCGTGCCGAAGGTAGAATTCAATCGGGCGACAAAACCGCTTTACTGGGCATTGGCAGTGGCTTGGCGAGCCTGATGCTCGCTGTCGAATGTTAATTCCTAATCTCCATACCATTCCCCCAGAGGTGAAAGCGCTTTATCCCTTTCAGGTTAAAGAGCATCCCACTTCATTGGGTGTCATGCGCTATGTCGATCATGGGCCGGCCGGGGGTGCGCCAGTGCTTCTTTTGCATGGGAATCCTTCCTGGTCTTTTCTTTGGAGGAAGTTTATCGGCCCTTTGGCTGAACGCGGCTTTCGGGTCATTGCTCCAGATCACCTAGGGATGGGCTTGTCTGCTCGGCCACAGACGATGCTGCGATTGGAGGATCGTATTCAATCGATTAAAGAATTAGTCGATGCCTTGTCTTTATCCTCGTTTCATCTCGGAGTTCACGACTGGGGCGGTGCGATTGGCTTAGGTTTAGCCACACGAATGCCCCAGCGAGTTAACCACATTCTGATTACGAATACGGGTGCTTTTCTTTCGGACAATATACCGCGCCGTATCGCTCTTTGTCGTCTTCCAGTGCTAGGACGATTAATCACGCAGTATGGCGACGGATTCGCTTGGCCAGCCACGTGGATGGCCGTAGAAAAGCCCTTAAGTTCTGCGGTAAAAAAGGGGTTTCTTTTTCCGTATTCTTCAGCTCCATTGCGTCGTGCGATTGCTGATTTCGTTTTGGATATTCCAATGGAAGAGAATCATCCCACTCGAAGTGTCTTAGCTGAGGTTGAAAATCAATTAGGCCAGCTTCGGAATAAAAAGGTAATGCTCCTTTGGGGTATGAAAGATTTTTGTTTCGATGAAACCTTTTTTGCTGAATTTGCCCAAAGATTTCCGACCGCTCAGAAGATTGTTTTTCCTCAAGCTGGCCATTATGTCCTGGAAGATATCTCCGAATCAGAAATTGCCCAAGCCGCCGATTTTTTCCTGCAAAAATAAGGGGTTTTTAGGCCTGTTAAATTTTTTGTTAAAAAGTCTGTGAATTACTTGGTAATAGGCTGTTTTTTTTGCTGCAGAAATCGATTCATAAATTACTTATCATTAAGTATTTATGATAGCAAAAAAAGAAGCTTTTTTTGCTGTTTTCCTATTGCGAAAACCCCCTTCCGTTTTACAGTGTTTTTCTTCCGTTTAAACACGGATTGCCCCACTATTTATTTATCTAAAAATGAGCGAAAATTCAGAAAAAACTGGTTCTGGTAAGCATGCAGGTAAGGCCTCTTACGAGGCAACCGACATCAAGCGCCTGAAGGGCTTGAAGGCTGTTCGGGAGCGACCTGGCATGTATATCGGTGATACCAATGAAACAGGTCTGCACCACTGCGTTTACGAAATCGTGGACAATTCTATCGACGAAGCGCTGGCGGGATTCTGTCATCACATTAAAGTTGAGATCCATACGGATGGATCTCTTTCCGTGGAAGATGATGGTAGGGGTATTCCTGTTTCGATTCACCCTGAAGAAAAAATTCCTACTCTCGAATTGGTTCTGACCAATCTTCATGCTGGTGGTAAGTTTGATAAAGGGGCTTACCAGGTCTCCGGCGGATTAAATGGTGTCGGAGCGAAGTGCGTTAATGCCTTGTCGGATAGTTTTGTCGCTGAAGTCAGCCGCGAGGGGGAGGTTCACCAAATGAAATTCTGCCGTGGCGAAGTCACTCAACCCATCAAGGTTATTGGTAAGACCAAGCGCACGGGAACCAAAATCACTTTCCACCCCGACCCCGAAATCTTCGTCGCTACGCAAGAGTTTAAGTACGACACGCTGGTTCGACGCATGCGCGAATTGGCTTTCTTGGTTCCGGGAATCACGGTGGAGATGAAGGATCATCGCTCTAATCGTGCTGATAAATTTGAGTTTAAAGACGGTATCGCGGAGTATGTGGCTTTCTTAAATGTTAATGAAGAGCCTTTGTTTAAGGATCCTATTTTGATTTCCGCAGAAGTGGATTTCACCGATTTGGAAAATCCTCGGGTGATGAGCGAAGGCGAAAAGCCTAAGCCCAATCAGCGCCGCATGACGGTCGATGTCGCTCTGCAGTATAACGATCGTTATGACGAAATGGTCTTTTCTTACACCAATTTAATTAATCAACCTGAGGGTGGAACGCACCTATCTGGTTTTCGTTCAGCTCTGACGCGGGTCATTAACCACTATGCTAAGTCGAATAATTTGATTAAAGAAAAGGACGCCAAGCTTAATGGTGACGATATGCGCGAAGGGCTAGTCGCCGTTATCTCGGTTAAGCACCCTGATCCCAAGTTCCAATCGCAGAATAAAACTCGTTTAACCAATCCTGAGGTGGAAGGTATTGTTACCTCGGTCGTGAGCGAGCAACTGAAGTACTATCTCGAGCGTGACCCCAAGACTGGAAAGCGCATCGTGGATAAGTGTCTCAATGCTGCCCGAGCTCGTGAGGCCGCTCGCAAAGCCCGCGAAACAGTGCGCAAGTCAGCCATGTCCTCTGGTGGATTGCCTGGTAAGTTGGCAGACTGCTCGGAGAGCGATCCATCCATCTGCGAACTTTACATTGTCGAAGGTGACTCGGCGGGTGGTTCTGCAAAACAGGGACGTGACCGTCGCTTCCAGGCGATTTTGCCGATTAAAGGCAAAATTCTAAATGTGGAAAAAGCCCGCATTGATAAAATTTTATCGAACGAAGAAATCCGTACCATCATCACGGCCTGCGGTACGGGAATCGGTAAGCATGAAGGAGACGGAGCTTTTGATGTCACCAAGTGTCGCTACCATAAAATTGTTATCATGACGGATGCCGATGTGGACGGCTCTCACATCCGTACGCTTTTATTAACCTTCCTCTTCCGGCAGATGCCAGGCCTTATTGAAGCGGGTTATGTCTACATCGCCCAACCTCCGCTTTATCGTATTAAGCGCAAAAAGCGTGAGCAGTATGTGGATCACGATGCCGACTTAAATCGTATTCTCTTAGAATTAGGTTCTGAAGAAGTGAACTTACTTCGCTTGCGTGATAAGCACGTGTTCCCCGGTCAGAAGCTCGACAAGATTGTTGAGTCCTTGGCGCGCTTAGAAGCACTCGGTGTTGCAGTCACTCGCACAGGATGTTCCTTGGGACTTTATCTCGATCAACAAAACCACAAGTCGCACGCGCTTTCTCGCTTTATTGTGCGCACACGTACGGGTAACGAGGAGACCTATGAATTCTTGCAGGATGCCGAAGCGAAGCAGGACTACTTGAAGACCCTCGGTGTGGAGGATTTCCTCTCCGAAATAATCAATCGGGAGAAGAAATTGAAAGATGGTACAGTTGTACAACAGCGTATTAACCTCATCGAAATCTTCGAAAACGAATCCATCAGTAAGGTCTTAAAAGACCTCGAAACCCAAGGAATGGATGTGCAGAAATTCTCCACGGGTGAAGAGGCACGCTATCACCTCATCGATGGTTCTGTTGCCGAAGAAGAGCCTGCCGCCGAGGTCAAAGGTGATGCCGACGAAAAGGCGGACGAAAAACCTGCGAAAAAAATCGCGAAAAAATCAGAGCCAGTGCCGCTTTTATCTATTCTCGAATTGATTGGGCAGATTCGTCAGTTTGGCCGTAAAGGGCTGACCATTCAGCGATACAAAGGCTTGGGGGAAATGAATCCCAAACAGTTGTTCGAAACGACAATGGATCCAGCTAAGCGCCGCTTCTTAAAGGTCGATATTCGTGACGCTGCAGAGGCTAACCGAGTTTTTGCTATGCTCATGGGTGAAGACGTGCCCTCGCGTCGTGCCTTCATTGAGGATAATGCGCTCAACACTTCTAACCTCGACGTCTAATTCCTTACTCACTTCTAAATTTATCAATCAATGTATTCTGAAAAAGAAAAATTAACTTCCGCGAATATCTCGGAAATTATGCAAACCGCTTACATCGATTACTCGATGTCAGTGATTGTTTCGCGTGCCTTACCCGATGCTCGCGACGGGTTGAAGCCCGTGCAGCGACGCATTCTTTATGCGATGTTACGCGAAGGGTTGGTATATAACCGTCCCTTCGATAAGTGCGCAGGTGTGGTCGGTGAAGTTTTAAAGAACTACCACCCACACGGTGATAGTTCAGTCTATGATACTTTAGTCCGATTGGCCCAAAATTGGGTGATGCGTTATCCATTGATAGAACCACAGGGCAACTTCGGTTCGGTCGACGGTGATCCGCCCGCCGCTTACCGCTATACAGAGTGTCGATTATCCGAAGTTTCAGCAGAGTTACTGGGCGATATCGATGAAGATACTGTAGACTTCATTCCGAACTACAAAGAGTCGACCACGGAGCCAACGGTGTTGCCTTGCGCATTGCCACACCTCCTGATGAATGGATCGACCGGTATTGCGGTTGGTATGACCACCAATATCCCTCCGCATAATTTAAATGAACTGGTTGAGGCGACTTGCTTGATTATCGATAAGCCAAGTACGACGGTTGAGGATTTAGAAAAAATTATCACCGGACCTGATTTTCCAACCGGTGGCGTCATCAATGGCAAAGAAGGGATTAAGCAATACCTGAAAACGGGACGTGGTATTGTCCGAGTTCGGGGTGTTGCTCATACAGAAGAGCTGAAAAACGGTAAGGAGCAAGTGATTCTAACTGAACTTCCTTATAACGTTAACCGTTCATCATTGGTCAAACATATCGCAGATTTGGTGGGCGAGAAAGTCTTGGATGAAGTTTCAGATTTACGCGATGAGTCGGATGAAAATACCCGAATCGTCATTGAGTTAAAACGCAATGAATCAGCCAAGGTTGTTGTTAATAAGCTTTATAAAAATACAGCATTTGAAAGTTCTTTCGGCGTCATTTTATTAGCGCTGGATAAACGTCGCCCCAAGCAGATGAACATCCGGGAGATGCTCGAGTGTTTTGTTGAGCATCGACGCGATGTCGTCACACGACGCACCCGTTTCCGCTTACGGAAAGCCGAGGATCGCGCACACATTCTAGAAGGTTTCAAAATCGCGCTGCGTAATCTGGATGATTTTGTAAAAATTATTCGTGCGGCTGCGAATCGTGATGAAGCTCGAGTTAAGCTGATGGCCAAGTATGGCCTCAGTGAAAGACAAGCCGTGGCGATTCTTGATTTGCGTCTCTACCAACTCACTGGCTTGGAGCGCGATAAGATTGAAGAGGAATACCGCGAGCTCATGGCCTTGGTCGAAGAACTCCGTTCCATTTTAAGTAGCGAGGCGAAATTGCTTTCTCTAATTAAAAAAGAATTACGTGAAGCGGCTAAGAACCACCTTTCGCCGCGTAAGACTAAGGTTATTAACCAAGAAGGTGATTTGGCGATGGAGGACGTTATTGCGAATGAAGGTTGTGTGGTTACCGTTTCCCATGCGGGCTTCATTAAGCGGACCCCCGTGGATCAGTATCGTCTGCAGAAAAAAGGTGGCAAGGGGACGAAAGGCGCAGAGCTTTCCAAGGCAGCAACCGATGAAGATTCAGATTTCATTGAGCATTTATTTACTGCGAATACCCACGACCACGTGATGTTCTTTATGAACAACGGCCGTGTTTATGTCGAAAAAGTTTATGAAATCGAAGAAGCGGCTCGCGCTACTCGTGGCAAATCGATTGCCCGTCTTCTGGATTTAAAAGAAGACGAGAAATTAGCAGCGATGGTTTGTGTGCAGGATTTCCAGGAAGGTAAATTCTTGATCATGTGTACCGCCAATGGCACGATTAAGAAAACCGAAATCTCTAAATATGAAAACTACCGTAAAGGTGGCATTATTGGGATTAACATCGAACACGGGGATAAGCTCATCGCAGTTAAGTTAACCAACGGTGATAACGAAGTCGTGTTGATTTCTCAGTCGGGCATGTCGATTCGTTTCCACGAGTCTGATGTTCGTTCGATGGGTCGAGATACGACGGGGGTTATTGGGATGAATTTGGAAAAGGGTGACCTCGTCAAAGCGATGGAGATTGTGGACCCATCCTGTACGCTTTTAGTGGTGGGTATTGATGGTGTGGGTAAGCGCACGGCATTTGATGATCCTGAAACCAAAGAGCCTATCTACCGTAAGCAATCGCGTGGCGGTAAAGGGGTGATTGCCATAAATACGGATGTCGGTGTGGCGGGTGCATTGAGCGTGCAAGACAACGATGAAGTCATGCTCTTAACGAAGGGAGGCCAATCGATTCGAACTAAGGTCTCGGGTATTCGTTGTACCACAGGTCGCAACACTAAGGGGGTCATAGTAATGAGGCTAAAGGAAGGTGAAACACTCCTAGGTATTTCCAAAGTGGAGCGTGCGGAAGAAGAGGAAGATAAAGCACCGCCTGCTTAAATTACATCGGGTGAAAAAAGGGGCGCGATGAGCGCCCCTTTTTGTTTAAGCCTTTTCTAAGGCGGCGATGCATTCAATGTGACGTGTTTGGGGAAACAGGTCGAAAGGTTTGGCGGAAATGACTTTCCAGCCCAGTTGCGTAAGGAACTTTAAGTCGCGAGCTTGCGTGTCTGGTGCACAGCTAATGTAAATGATGCGCCGAGGATTAAACTGATTTAATTGGGCGAGAAATGACTCATCGCAACCCCGACGAGGTGGGTCGACAATGACCGCTGCTTCGGGTCCGCGGATAGCGATATTCTTAAAAATCGATTCAGCTGAACCAGCAATAAAACGGCAATTCGTTAAGCCATTAAGCGTGGCGTTTTCCGCAGCTTTACGAGCTGCTTCAGCACTCACTTCGATGCCATTCACTGATTCAAAATCTCGGGCTCCCGAAATGGCAAATAAACCTGAGCCACAGTAGGTGTCCACGAGGTGTTTTGCTCCAGAACTTTTGGCTAAAGTTATGGCATGGCTGACAAAATGCTCGAGTACGGAGGGGTTATTTTGGAAAAATTCTCCAGCGAGAAATTTTAATTTAATTTTTCCGACTTTCTCGGTGACGGCTTGGCGCGAGTCGGAGACCACTCCTTCTTCGCATTCACGAAAAAGCAGGGTGGCACCGCGTTCAAACTGCCCAGGTCGACTGCGGATATCTTTGCGCGCGCGAGCATAGGCCGCATTAATCGCATCCGTGGCGATGGGGCATTTAGTGACATCGACAATTCGTCGCGATGTGCCTGTTGCTAAAAAACCGATGGGAAAATCGGCCCGTTTCGGGGCGAGGAAATGGGGCGTTATTTTGGATCGGTAGCCGTATTGTTTAGGCGAAGGGTAGCATGCCTCGATGGTAATTTTTAATCCCCCAATACGCTCATAAACTTCTGCGACCTGTTTTCTTTTCCATTCCAGTTGTTCTGGGTAAGCCATGTTTTGATATTGGCAGCCACCGCATTCACCAAAAAGTTCGCAGCGTGGTTGCACGCGATGTGGTGAAGGAACGAGTACGCGAACAAGGTCGCCACGCGAATAGTTGGCTGCATTATGCCAAATCTTTACCACAACTTTTTCTCCCGGGAGAGCTCCAGCCACAAAAACCACCCAACCGTCTACCCGGCCTAGTCCATCACCAAGGTTGGTCAGGGTGGCAATTTCCACTTCGACCTCTTGGTGGTAACTAAAAGGGCCTTCTCTAAATTTATTGGGTTTGGCTGGTTCGGACATGTCTTGAAGTTTGGATGCTACCGTAGAAGGTCGAGCCTTAACCCGTGGGCTGAACCCTAACCTTGCCCTTTCTGCTTAAATGACTCTTCTTAATTGGGTGTCCGAAGAAGTCATTCAAAGTCGACAAAACCCACGTATTCAAGCGGTCGCACGTTTGCGAGACCGTGCGGAAAGAGAGTCGCGCGGATTATTTCTCGTTGAAGGGTTGCGAGAACTCAGTCGAGCGTTGGAGCGTAAAATTAAAATTGAGGAAGTTTATTTTTGTCCTGCGTTATTTCGAAGTGCCGAGGCGGCTGAATTAGTTACACACTGTCGGGCTGCCCGTGTTCTTTGCTGTGAAGTTGGCCAATCTGCCTTTGAGAAAATCAGTGGTCGCGAAGGACCCGATGGACTGATTGGGGTGGCAAAAATATGGGATTGTTCGCTGAGCCAATTGGCTTTGCCCGTTAATCCTTTGCTTTTGGTGGTAGAATCCATCGAAAAACCAGGTAATTTAGGTGCCTTGCTTCGGACGGCCGACTCGGCTGGATGTCATGCCTTGCTCGTTTGTGAGCCGACCACCGATCTTTTTAATCCTAACGTCGTACGAGCTTCACAAGGTGCTGTTTTTTCTATGCCCTGTGCTGTTTGTTCTTCAGCCGAAGCTCAGGCATGGATGAAGGCCAACCAGATTCGTTCTTTTGCTACCACCCCAGCTGCCACTAAGGTGTTTTGGGATAGTGATTATCGCGGTCGTGTTGCGATTCTTTTAGGTTCAGAAAAAGACGGACTTTCCGATTTATGGTTAAAGCAGGCCGAGGAGAAAATATCGATTCCCCAGGCAGGCCTTTCCGACTCTCTTAATGTTTCAAATGCGGCCGCGATTGTTCTCTTTGAAGCCGTGCGTCAGCGTCGATCCTCATAAAAAAGGGTCGGATGAGCCGACCCTTTGATTTGAGTGAGAAGAGGTTTTTTTACCCAATGGCTTTGGCAACGAGGTCGTCGAGTTTTTTGCCATCGACAGCAAAAGCACGAATACCTTCGGCGGTTTTTTCCGTCGCCATCGCGTCTTCATTGTGGAACCAGCGGAATTCTTTTTCTCCCCAAGCCTTGGCTGGATCCCCTTCGGTTTTAGCTTTTTGCTCGTCGAGAACTTTGGGTACGCTGGCTTCGTCTTTGGAGAGTTTGTCGAGTAGATCAGGGGCAATGGTTAATAAATCACAACCGCAGAGAGCTTTGATTTGGCCCGTATTGCGGAACGAGGCACCCATGACTTCCGTTTTGATGCCATTGCGTTTGTAGTAGGCAAAGATACGACGCACAGATTGCACACCAGGGTCATTGGATCCGGAGGAAGCATCTTCATTCCAATTAGCGCCTTGGGATTTTTTATGCCAGTCGTAGATTCGACCGACGAAAGGAGA
This sequence comes from Opitutia bacterium, assembly GCA_947470855.1. GTDB lineage: Bacteria > Verrucomicrobiota > Verrucomicrobiia > Opitutales > UBA953 > UBA953. The sequence goes on from CANIUQ010000007.1 coordinate 67,108, forward strand.
GATCAATTGAACTTTAGCGTCGGCACAGGCAACCGCTTGAGCAAATGAGAAGAGTAAAGTTAAGTTACAACGAATGCCTTCTTTTTCGAGTTCGGCAGCGGCTTGAATTCCTTCCCAAGTGGAAGCAATTTTAATGAGAATACGTTCTTTCGGAATACCAGCAGCCTTGTAGAGAGCAATCAGCTCTTTGGCTTTGGCAATCGTGGCTGTTTTATCGAAGGAGAGACGGGCATCGACTTCGGTTGAAACACGACCAGGGACAATTTTGAGAATTTCGGTGCCGAAAGAAATCAGTAGAGCATCGACGGCTGCTTGGACACCTTTGCTGCGGTTGTCTTGAGCAGCTTTGTCGAGGAGCACTTTATACTCAGGCATTAAGACGGCCTTAAGAAT